>VEMX01000007.1 GCA_009711805.1 Balneolaceae bacterium
TTAAAATGATCTACGTGTAATTTTTTTTAATTGAAGCCATCCAACAAAATAAGTACCTCAAAAATTTGATTAATCTTTTGAGTCAATTCTCAGTTCATTCGGCCTGTTAAGTCCGACAGGCTCCTAGTAGGTAATAGATAAAAATCCCAACTACTGATGTTGAGGAAACTACTTTGAGACTTTTGTTTATTTCATTTCTTGAAATGAGTAAAGCTACTATACCAGTGATTGCCAAAACAATGATGAATGGGAAATAAAGAAAGTTGAACAGATCAAAAACGACAAATGGTATAAATAAAAAAGGCAGATATCTAACAGGTGTTTCCTTATTAATTTTTCCACTTGTAAATAATGCCAGAAAACAAATAAGTATTGGAATCCACTTCAAGAGATTTGCCTGATGGAGATGAATGGGATTGGCAAAAAGGAAAAAATAAAAACCTGCTGACATGATTCCGACAGAAGAAAGTATACCTAATGTTATTTTAGAGATGATTTTTTTAACCATTTAGAGTAATTCTCATTTTAATGTGTACTATATAGTGGCCTTATAACATAGTATTGAGCGGATTTCCTGATCCGCGATAATACATTACATAATATTTTAAATCCTTTTAAAAACCAAGTAAGTTCCTATTTTTTCAATGTCATACAGATTTCATTAAGACAAAATTTGTATGACATTTAAAAATGTAAGCACCGAAGGTATCCTTTTGGGAGAATGACCATGAAATAGCTCTTACTATCAAAAAAGACAATGGGTAAATCGAAACTTCCTACAGCCCTTAGAACGGAAATTATAAGATTGGAATGTAGCTATGGGCAGGACTTGTTGGTGTGCTCTGAAAATTCTTCAAAGAAGTTAAACCATGAATATCCCCGGATGCAAGCCGGGGTACGGAAACCCCCAAGAACAAACCTTCGCCCGGGAGATGATAAAACCCGTGGTTGTTCCCGAAGGTTGACCAGTATATTGGTTAATGGTAGATGAGGGTCTCCATCCGAGCAATAAGCTAAAATCAAACAAAACAGATTATACACCGTAGGCCTCGGGGCAGAATAATTAACTTCTAAATAAGCATCGATATAGACAAATATGGAGTTCATAAACCTTATAACTAACCAAATCATCGTTCCCTTTCTTTTTGTCTTTTGGCTGTGGAATAGTTCACATAAAAGTCGCATTAACTGGCTTATACAACTTCTGTCTGCGGGTGCTTTAGTTGCTTCTGCACTTATTATTGGTGCTCAATCCTGGACTAGTATTTATACCGGAGGATTTTTACTGGTGTTTTTCATGGTAGCCACAATTAAGTCTTTCCGATTTCTTCCCAAAAACTGGATTCCTTTCTATTTTGGGGAAAACTGGAGTAAAAAAATACTTACCGGCACACAAATGTTTATTGGGTTGATCTTCCTGCCACTAAGTATCTATGGCCTTACCGGTTATTCTTTTTCAGGAGATTCGGTTTCTCTTCGTTTTCCAATGCAGGATGGCGTCTATTATGTAGCACATGGAGGCAGTAACCCACTGATCAACTACCATAATGTTCATCACGAACAAACCTATGCGATGGATATATCGGAGCTAAATGTATTTGGTGTCAGAGCTGCCGGACTCTACCCGAACCAGCTTGACCGTTATAAAATATTTGGAGAGAAAGTATACAGTCCTTGCACGGGTACGATACAAAAAGCTGTATCTCACCTTCCGGATAACCCTCCCCCAGAACGGGATTCCGGGAATCCGAAAGGCAATCATGTTCAAATTAAATGTAAAGGAGTTCAACTGTACCTGGCCCATTTAAAAAAAGGCAGTGTTTCCGCAGACAGCGGAAATGTTGTTCACAAGGGAGCTCTCCTGGGAGAGATTGGAAATTCGGGCAATACCTCGGAACCACATCTTCATATACATGCCGTCCGGGATGGAAAAGGTATTCCTATAACTTTTAATGGGCGCTTCCTTGCCCGAAACAGTTTAGTGTGGAGATAGCCTGACATAAAAAAGTACTGCTTTGGGCTGCTACCAGTAAAATTAGTGGAATAAATCTGCAAGAAAAGCCCGGAACCGGAACACATAAACCTTCAACCGGATGGAGTAAAACCCGTGGTTGTTTTCCTCCACAGGAGTGTCTTCGACAGAAGGTTAAGCTATGCGTATTTTGAGAGACGATATCGACCAACCAAGTAGGAGAAGATCATGAGAAGATCCATCTCCCAAAGAGATTCTTCAGGAGAGGCATCCTCAACGTTGATCAAGGACAAAAACGCAGGGTAACCCGGATTATTCACCAAGAAATTTAATCGTAGGCAAGGCGAAGTGGAAATGGGAACGGAAGGGTACTGTGGTACCCTGAGTACCCCAATTTTCACTTGAACGCAGCGTACGGGGAAATTTCGCCGCCTAATCCGCACCTCAAAATTGGGCTATTACATAAAGCAATTCAACGGTAATATATTCAAGTATATAGATCGCCATTTTGCATCCATTCGTGAATAATTCGGGGTAATGAGATTTGGCCCCTCACCCGGGTACATACGGTGGCGGCCTTACAGGATTCGAATTCACCCTGGGCGCATGCAATGCGCCCCTACGTTTGTACTTCATCATTCAATCCAAAATCAACCATTAACCGTTACACTGCCTGCGGCACAATAACCGGAAGTTCCGGGCATAATTAACCTCCGGCCCAGCTTTCAGCGTCTTCTACCACTTCGGCAAACTGTATTTCATTGCCCTTTCTGTTCAGAGTAGCTTCATACTCTACCGGACTATCCTCCTCCCTGCTGATCAACAATGAGGCCAGCTTGTTGGTAATATTCTGTTGAATTACTCTTTTCAGCGGGCGTGCGCCGTACACCGGATCGTATCCCCGTACCGCAAGCCAGTCTTTCACATTCTCGGGTATCTCCAGGCTAACGTTGTTGCGGGCCAACATTTTGTGCATCCTTCGTAATTGAATATCCACAATTTGGCGAATGTGATTTTGGCTGAGCGGATGAAATACTACGGTATCGTCTACCCGGTTTAGAAACTCGGGGCGCACCGTTTGTTTAAGCTGTTCCATCAATTCGTTTTGCAGCTCGCCATACTGTTCATCGCTAAGCTCCCCTCCTGTTTTCTCAATTTTATTTTGAATGAGGTGCGAACCAATATTACTGGTCATAATTATAATGGTATTTTTGAAATCTACCGTCACTCCTTTATTGTCGGTGAGGCGACCTTCATCCAGTACTTGTAACAGGATGTTGAATACATCGGCATGTGCTTTTTCAATTTCATCCAACAAGATTACAGAATAGGGATGACGACGTGCAGCTTCCGTTAACTGACCTCCCTCATCATAACCTACATAGCCGGGAGGAGCACCTACCAGCCGGCTCACACTGTGCTTCTCCATATATTCACTCATATCAATACGGATCATAGCCTGCTCATCATTAAACAGGAATTCAGCCAGCGACCGGGCCAGCTCCGTTTTACCCACCCCTGTTGAACCAAGGAAGAAAAACGATCCAATGGGACGCGCTTCATCTTGCAAGCCTGCACGGGAGCGACGTACCGCATTAGAGACAGCCTCAATAGCTTTCTCTTGCCCAATCACTCGTTTATGAAGCTCTTCTTCCAGCAGCAGCAGTTTCTTACGTTCACTCTGCATCATTTTCCTAACGGGAATTCCGGTCCAGCGTGCTACAATGTCTGCGATTTCCTCGGCATCCACCTCCTCTTTAAGCAACGCCTGTTTCTCCTGCATTTCATCCAGCTTGTTCTTGGTTTCTTCGAGGTCTGTTTCAAGCTGGGCTATGGTTCCGTACCGCAATTCGGCTACTTTCTCATAGTTTCCTTGCCGTTCAGCTTTGTCAGCTTCGTTCCGTGAGGTTTCAATAGCTTTCTTCAATTCCCTGGCTTTTTGAATCAAATCCCGCTCTTGTTCCCAATGCACCCTCATGGTATTCCGGCTTTCTTCGAGATCCGCCAGTTCTTTCTCAATTCCTTTAATCTTGGCTTCATCCTTTTCGCGCTTTAACGCCTCTCGTTCAATTTCAAGCTGGCGGATTTGCCGTTCTATAGCATCCAGCTCTTCGGGAAGCGAATCAATCTGCAAGCGCAGCCTTGAGGCGGCCTCATCAATCAGGTCAATAGCTTTATCGGGCAGAAAACGGTCCGAAATATACCGGTGCGAAAGTTCTGCTGCTGCCATAATAGCGGAATCGGTAATACGCACCCCGTGATGTACTTCATAGCGTTCCTGAAGACCCCGGAGTATTGATACCGTATCTTCGACCGATGGCTCACCTACCAATACTGTTTGTAAACGACGCTCCAGGGCCTTGTCTTTTTCGATATACTTGCGATATTCATCCAGGGTGGTGGCTCCGATAGCATGCAGTTCCCCACGGGCCAGTGCCGGCTTCAGAATATTGGCCGCATCCATAGAACCTTCAGTAGCTCCTGCTCCTACCAGCGTATGTATCTCATCAATGAAAAGAATGATTTCTCCATCAGATTCTGTCACGTCTTTAACTACAGCCTTCAGGCGTTCTTCAAACTCTCCGCGAAATTTAGTACCCGCTACCAACGCTCCCATATCGAGGGCCACAATACGTTTGGATTTTAGTCCTTCCGGGACATCCCCCCGAACAATCCGCAGGGCCATACCTTCTGCAATAGCTGTTTTACCTACTCCGGGTTCCCCAATCAATACGGGGTTGTTTTTGGTGCGCCGGGTTAAAATCTGCATAACCCTTCGGATTTCCTGGTCTCTGCCAATCACCGGATCCAGTTTATTTTTTTCGGCAAGCTCGTTTAGATTGCGGGCGTATTTTTTTAATGCTCCATACCGGCTTTCTGCATTGGGATCATCTACCTTTTGGTTACCCCTGACATCCTTCAATACTTTCAGGATATTATCTTTGGTTACCCCCTGATCTTTCAGCATGGAGGTAATTTCATCCTTTATACTTACCATGCCTATGAGTACATGCTCGGAGCTGATATACTCATCTCCCAGTTTTGAAGCTTCTTTCTGTGCCTTATCAAACATTTCTTTTGAAGTGTTCGACAGGTATTGCCCCGAAACAGAAGCCCCCTGTACTTTAGGAGATCTCTCTAACACTTTATCAACTACCTGTTCCACGGCTGCACTATTTGCCCCCAGTTTACTAAGGAGTGTGTTTACGATGCTATCGCTGTCACTTAAAAAAGCTTTCAGAATATGTGCAGGCTCCACAGCCTGGTTATTGGAACTCTGAGCTATCTCTATAGCCTTTTGGACAGCTTCCTGGGCTTTAAGTGTAAACTTGTTCAAATTCATAAGTCAGTCTCTTCGTTACTTTGGTATCAAAGTGTCCAAAACCGTGCCTTTCTTATGATCGTGTCATTTTTGCAGAAGAGATTTATCTGTGCTGACCTTAAAGGTGAACCATTACAAAATAGGCAGACTGGATGGATACCGAACACAAAAAAACCCGGATACAGGATATCCGGGCTTCGCTACTTTTACAGCTCTCTGTTTTAGAATAAATCGCGGTCAAAGTAATATTTTATACCTGCTTGTATTCCCCAATTCCAGGAACGAAAAGTTGTATCCTCAGGCTCCGTATTCCTATATCCATATCTTAGATTTAATCCCCCTGAAATAGCCACGCTGTTTTCAATAAAGTAAGTTAGGCTTGATGAAAGTGTTGTGTTAAAATATGATCTATGATCCATATTTCCGACTATATTACTATAATAAAACTTCTCAAGACTATTACTTAAACCGGTAGAAATAATGTAACGATCGCCGGCATTCCAAAGCCATCTAAAGGATAGCTTTGAAGATAACAATCGATCTAATGTATTGTCACCCTCCAAAGGAAAAGTCAGCCTATTGGCGGCACTGACATTTAGCTGATGGTTAAGAGAAAGGTTTTTATACCAATCAAAAGAAGCATCAACAGTTACACTCCGATCGAGATCTAAAACTCTTTGATCCACAGCGCCATTGGGTTCGAAACGATCGAGTTTATTGGAATACCTATATCTACCCGATAATAACACCTCATACCCTTCGTATCGGCTACCAAGATTTTCATCTAATACATCCTGAAGGTAAAATAGGTCGTAAGCATTCAGGGCATCAAGTTTATTGGATAGATTGCCGTTCATATCTGACCAAAAGTGCTTACTGTTTCGATCATATTTTTGATTATATCCCTGGATCCTGGTGAATTGTTCAGCTGCATTCAGCACTTCTCTGTTTGAGAAAGATCCATTGGAAACATAATTATATCGTTCGTTAAGGCGAATAGCCCTTATTACAGGGGTTACATTTCTGACTTTCCCAAACCCAATACCAACCTCAGGAGCTAAATATATCCTCCGGATAATTTTCGTTCTGTCTGTTGTTGTAGTATCAGTTTCTTTATGCTCCTTTACCGATTTAATGTAGTTGAAAGTTCCTTCCAGCTTAGAATGAACAAAAAACTTTGTATCCAAGTATTTATTCAACGTTAATCTTATCCGTGTTCCTGATCCTATAGAATTGTTTTTATCATATTCCGAAGATATTCCTGTTCCATTAAGTGCTTCATATCGATCTTTTTTTTCATAACCATAAGAAAAGCCGCTCTTTACGTTAATGATTATTTTCTTTTTCTCTGATTCCCGATAGTATAAATATTAAGGAACTATATTCACTTCGGTATTGAAAGCATTTGAATTGAAGTTCGAAAAATTCATGCCATTATCCTTATCATAATTATGTCCCTGAATATCAAAGGACCCCGTTGATAGCACAAAATTTGAGTAGCCCCAATCGGGAAGGCGATAGTTGAGCAAAAGGTCAAAATCATCGGGATTAGAATAGCCCGTACTGTCCTGCGCATAGGATGACACTGATAACAAGAAAATAAGAAATGTGCCTATTGTAACTTTAGTCATATAGATTTGGATTATATATAATGGTTGAGGATTCTTTAGCTGTTCTCAAATGTTAGATAACCATTTAAGATGCATGTGAAAGCTAATTAAATCAGCAACTTTGAATAATGACATCAAGATGCGATAAGCTGGAAATGATCTTGATGTAAAAAAAGCACACCAGTAATGCGTAGAACAACACATTCTTTATAGCCCCAAAAATAGAAACCTGCCAATAAACAAAAAACCCAGATCCGTATCAGGGACCCGGGTTTGGGTTTTTCGGGGTACAAAAAGTTATCTAAGAACTGTGTTTGGGTATAGGTCTTAAGTTATAGTTCAAAAGCAATGTATTGTTCCAGATCATCTGCTACTTTCACCGTCAGGAGAATAACCTCATCTCCGTTATCAATTGCTTCTTTGGTCTTTTCATAAAAATCAGCCGTATCATCGACCTTTTCCTGCTTAACCTTAGTGATGATTGATCCTTTCCTCAGTCCACGTTCATAGGCATTGCTTGTTTTCCTTATTTTGTCAACAACAACTCCTTCGATGTCGTTCTCTACTTGTAATTGTTTAGCAATATCTGAAGTTAATGTAGTTACAGAAAAACCAATTTGCTCTTCTATATCCTTACTGCTGTTGTCTGTTCTATTAGAAACAATTTCCCCTTTTGGGCGTTCCCCGATTGTAACATCAAATTTTTCCTCTTCTCCATCACGGATAACACCAAATTCTACCTCACTTCCTGGTTGAAAAGCGGCTATCATAGCGCGGAAACTATTCCAGCTTTTTACCTTTTCCCCATTCACTGATACAATGATGTCTTCTTCTTTTAAACCGGCTGCCTTTGCAGGGCCATCATCTTCTACACTCCCTATAATAATACCACGAGTGTTATCAAGGCCCAGGGCTCGTGCCATGGTTTGGTCTACTTCGCCAGCCATTCTGATCCCCAAATAACCCCGGGATACCATACCGTCGTCAATCAGGTCTGTCATAATCCTTTTCACCATATTGGAAGGGATAGAAAAACCAATTCCATCATTTCCTCCTGAACGTGAAGCTATAGCTGAGTTAATACCTATCAGGTTCCCATTCATATCTACCAGCGCGCCACCTGAGTTACCAGGATTAATGGCGGCATCCGTTTGAATGAAATCCTCGTAGCCAAGTCCCCATTCCCGATCCTGTATTAAACCGATATTTCGTCCTTTGGCCGACACAATACCAAAGGAGACAGTATGGGCAAGCTGTTCCTGCAATGGGCTTCCTATAGCCAGCACAAACGATCCTACCTTTAATTCATCACTGTTACCCAGGCCCATAGCCGGTGCATTTTCCACATCAATTTTAAGGACCGCTATATCGGTTTGTGGATCGGCTCCTATAAGTTCTGCGTCCATCTCATCCCCTTCATACAGCCTTACCTTTATCTCAGTGGCATTGTCAATCACATGATTATTGGTAATGATATATCCTTCTTCCGAGACAATAACCCCGGAGCCAAGTCCTCTGCGAACTCTTTCCTGAGTTCGGCCCCGGTTGTCAGGTAAATCAAAAAATTGAGAGAAGGGGTTTAACACTCTCTGCTCTTCTATAACTTCTGTTGTTACGGTTACCACCGAGGGGTTTGCCTTCTCTGCTATATCAACAATAGCATTATTCAGGTCGGCCAGGCTGGTCACTTCTTTGTTTTCCGCATGTTCTGTTTTTGTATCATGGTCCGGAAGAACAAGGGTGTTATTGCCGGTCATAAAATTGAATCCCAATAAGACAATAACAGCCGCGGCTACTCCAAATATATTCTTGATTGATCTATTCATCGCTTTCTTCAGTTTGATTAGTAAAAAGTTTTTGTGATAGTCAGAAATACAACGTCAGCTCGTACAAAAATTGTATAAGCGGAACACACATAACATATATTTTTCTTCTTTTTATATAATGAAACCGAGGCTGCGATCAAGCAACCCCGGCTTCCTTAACCTACAAGATCGTGCTTAGGCGATCTCGATCTGCTTCTTAACTTTTTCACTGTTTTTTCCGATAGTGATATTCAGTACACCATCTTGATATTGAGCTTTAATGTTATCTTCATCTATAGTATCTGGCAAATAGAACGACCGGCTGAATTTCCCATAGCGTGATTCAACTCTGTGGTAGTTCTTTTCTTCTTGCTCAGTTTCCATGTTGCGTTCACCGCTTAAGGTTAAACGCCCATTCTCAAGGTTAACTTCAATGTCTTCTTTCTTCATGCCGGGAAGCTCTGCAGATACCTCAAACTCTGTTTCCGTTTCGGAAATATCTACAATAGGCATGAAACTGTCGTTGCGAAAATTGGTTGAATTGTTAAAGAACTCATCAACAATGTCATTGAATTTTCTTGAAAACAGATCGTTGTTTGGTCGATTATATTTTACAAGTGCCATAATAAGCCTCACTGTTTTGGTTTCGGTTTCATGAATTCAGTATCAGTTTTGCAAGTCATATGCCAACCACTTCCGGGTGGTTATATCTGACATACGTTCAAACCATAGCTGAAAAAATTTCAGCCTCAAACAGAACCGGCAGAAAGCCTGTCATTTCCCGAATTGACGATCAGGCAGACTGATGGAAAAACTGACAGTTTAACCTTGAACACTCTAAATTTTCCGCTTTTAATCTCATCATTTTTCTTCAATCACAGCCAATTTTTCCAAGAGAAGAATAAAAAAACGCTTCCATCAAGCTAAAACCAAATTAATAGCTTAATTGTCTTTTGCTTTTGAATCTATTGCGGTATCCTTAAGTGCTAATTATGGAATCTTTAAACCAAAAGTTGTGACAACGGAAATAAATAAGCTACTTGTAGCTAATCGCGGCGAAATAGCCATTCGCGTTTTAAGAGCTGGCTCTGAACTGAATATATCAACCGTATCGATCTACACCCATGCCGACCGGTATTCCCTTCATCGGTACAAAGCCGATCAGTCTTTTCAGCTTGGCGAGGATGACGATCCCCTTAAACCATACCTGGATATAGAAGGGATTATTGAACTGGCCAAAGAGTGTGGTGCCGATGCCATACATCCGGGATATGGGTTTCTTTCTGAAAACCCGGATTTTGTGCGCCGATGCAGGGAGGAAGGAATTACTTTTGTAGGTCCTACCCCTTCTATGATGGAAAAAGTAGGCGATAAGATAAAAGCTAAAGAGCTGGCCAAATCGGTTAATGTTCCTTTAATACCGGACAGCCAGGTAAACTCATCCAATTATTCACAGGTAGTAAAAGAAGCTGAACACATCGGCTACCCGGTCATGATTAAAGCTGCTGCAGGCGGCGGGGGCCGGGGCATGCGTGTGGTCCATTCCGAATCGGAATTGAAAAATGAACTGGAAGAAGCCCGCAGCGAAGCAGCCAAGGCTTTTGGGAATGACACCATCTTCCTGGAAAAGTTCATCGACAATCCCAAACACATCGAAATTCAACTACTGGGAGATCAACACGGTAACCTGGTTCACCTGTACGAAAGAGACTGCTCTGTGCAACGGCGTTTCCAAAAAGTAGTAGAAATAGCGCCATCTCAAACACTAAAAGATGAGACCCTTCAAAAGCTCTATGATTATGCCTTACAGATTGGGCAGGCCGTAGATTATTCTAATGCAGGTACGGTAGAGTTTCTGGTAGACAAAGAGGAAAATATCTACTTCATAGAGGTAAATCCCCGCATACAGGTAGAACATACAATTACTGAAGAAATTACCGGAATTGATATTGTCCGCTCTCAAATATTGGTAGCTATGGGATATTCGATTCATGATAAAATGATTGACATCCCGACCCAGGAGCATATCAGGCGACAGGGATTTGCCATTCAATGCCGGGTTACCACCGAAGATCCCTCCAATGACTTTCAGCCCGATTATGGAAGCATCATTGCATACCGAAGTCCGGGCGGGTTTGGCATTCGGCTGGATGCTGGAAATGCCTACGAAGGCTCCGAAATTCCTCCTTTCTTCGACAGCCTGTTGGTAAAAGTAACCTCCAAAGGAATTACACTTGCTGATGCCGCCGACCGTCTGCACCGGGCCCTGCGGGAGTTCCGCGTTCGGGGAGTTAAAACAAATATTGGATTTTTGTTGAATCTGCTGCGAAATAAGACATTCAGGAATGGAGAAGCAAAAGTAAACTTCATCAAGGATAACCCTCAGCTGCTGGAACCTCCCAAATGGAAAAACCGGGGCACCAAAGTACTGCATTACCTTGCTGATGTAATTGTAAACGGCAATGAAGATGTAAGCGGGCATCACAAAAACCGAACGTTTGTCGACCCTATTGTTCCGGACAGTAACGGAGATGATATGCCGTATGGCACCCGGTCTCTGCTAAAAGAGAAAGGACGAGATGCCTTGATTCAACATATTAAAGACAAACAACCCATACTATTTACAGATACTACCTTCAGGGATGCACACCAGTCGTTATTGGCTACCCGAATGCGAACCATTGACATGCTTAAGGTTGCTGATACCTTTGCCCGCCGCCATGGAAAAGATGTTTTTTCTATGGAAGTGTGGGGAGGCGCCACCTTTGATGTTGCCCTTCGTTTCCTCAAGGAAGACCCATGGCAGCGACTTCAGCAGCTGCGCGAGGCCATGCCTAATGTATTGTTGCAAATGCTGCTTAGGGGATCCAATGCAGTGGGGTATTCAGCCTATCCGGATAATCTCATCCGGAAGTTTGTGGTTAAAGCCTGGGAGAACGGTATTGATGTATTTCGGATTTTTGATTCTCTGAACTGGATGGAAGCTATGAAAGTCAGCATAGATACGGTTATCAATGAAACCGATGCCCTCGCCGAAGTGTGTATGTGCTACACTGGTGATATCATGGATGAAAGCAGGGAAAAGTTCAACCTGCAGTATTATCTTGATATGGCTCGTCGTATTGAGGATTCAGGCGCCCACATTCTGGCTATCAAAGATATGGCTGGCTTACTCAAACCCCTGGCTGCAGAAAAACTCATTACCGAGTTGAAACAGTCTATAGATATCCCTATTCACCTGCATACCCACGATACTTCCTCTATTCAATCCACAACTTATATAAAAGCCATAGAGGCTGGTGTGGATATCGTTGATGTGGCCATCAGCTCCATGTCCGGGCTAACTTCGCAGCCAAGCTATAACGCCCTTGCTGCTACTATGGAAGGGCACCTCCGCCAAAACAAGATTGACTTGAAATCTCTGAATGAATTTTCCTACTACTGGGAAACCGTTCGCACCTATTATTATCCGTTTGAAACGGAACTTCGGGCAGGAACCGCAGAAGTTTATCACCACGAAATACCAGGCGGGCAATATTCGAACCTTCGCCCTCAGGCACGTTCGCTGGGACTGGAAGACAAATTTCACCTCATTAAAAAGAATTACCGTGCGGTTAATGACCTGTTTGGAGACATTATAAAAGTGACCCCATCCTCAAAGGTGGTAGGCGATATGGCCATGTTTATGACCTCTAATGACCTTACCATCGAGGACATCCTGGAAGCCGGTGCTTCTCTGGCTTTCCCGGAAAGTGCCAAACAGCTTATGCGGGGAGATCTCGGCCAGATTGAAGGTGGATTCCCCAAAGAAATACAGCAAATCATTCTGCAGAATGAAACACCCTACACCGACCGGCCCAACGAGCACATGGAGCCTGTAGATTTTGATACTGAATTTGCTCACTTCAAAAAGGAATTCGGAGAAGATGTAACCGAACTGGATTTCTTATCCTACAAACTGTATGATCGGGTATTTGAGGATTTTCATGCCTCTCAGCAAAAGTTTGGAGATGTCTCAAAGATTCCTACTCTTCCTTTCTTTTTCGGGTTAAAACCCAACCAGGAAATCGCGGTTAAAATTGCTGAAGGTAAAACCATACTGGTGAAATATCTCAACATGACGGAACCTACCGAAGACGGTAAACGCTTCGTGTACTTTAAATTGAATGGCCAAACCCGTGCTGTAGAAGTTCTTGACAAATCGCTGAATAGAGAAGTAAAGAAAAACAGAAAAGCTGAATCTGATAATGAAATCGGGGCCCCTCTGTTGGGCAACCTTTCTCAAATTCTGGTAGATGTGGATGAAGCCGTTGAAGAGGGACAGCCCTTATTCATCATTGAAGCCATGAAAATGGAAAGCACCATCTCTTCTCCACAAGCCGGGGTTGTTAAGAATATTCATCTTGATGAAAAAACATTTGTGGAACAGGGCGACTTGGTTGTTGAACTTTCGTTCGAAGAATAGACACATTCTTTAAAAAAAGGGCTCCACATACAGGAGCCCTTTTAAACTATTTTGATTTGACAGGATGTTTACTATTTAACTATAACGCGTTTACCGGTTGGAGATTAGCTTAAAACAGTATTGAAAGGGAGTAACCTCGCAGCGTCCGTAGGTCCTGTGAGCGTTACGGGATTCTCGCTGGAAAGCCGAACGCTACGAGGACCTGCGGACGCTCGTAGGTTCTCTAAATGGTACTTCTAACCGGTAAACGGGTTAACTATAGCTTTTCTTCCATTCTTTAGCTACCAGGAAGGCCATCTCAAGGCTTTGCTGGTAATTAAGGCGTGGGTCACAAAAAGTCTCATAATTCTGATCCAGACCTTGTTCGTTCAGGCCATTGGCACCCCCTACGCATTCCGTTACATTATCTCCGGTTAGTTCAAGGTGAACCCCCCCAAGATAACTTCCTTCTGAGCGGTGAATATCAAATGCCGATTTCACTTCAGAGACGATATCATCGAAATTACGGGTTTTAACGCCACTGCCGGTACTAAATGTATTTCCATGCATGGGATCCGATGTCCAAACAACCGGGAAACCTTCCCGCCGAACGGCCTTGATAAGCCCTGGCAATTGCTCCTCAATTTTGTCTTTTCCGAAACGGGTAATCAATACAACCTTACCTGCTTCGTGTGTAGGGTTCAGCTTCTCAATAAGCCTCATGGTCTCATCAATTTCAAAAGGAGGCCCCACTTTAATTCCAACCGGGTTTTCTAAACCACGGAAGTATTCAACATGTGCTCCGTCAATATCGCGGGTGCGATTACCCAGCCATACCATATGGGCACTCAGGTTAAAAAAGCCGGACTTGCGAGGTACCTGCCTTGTTTGGGCAGAATCGTAATACAAATTCAGGGCTTCATGGGAAGTATAAAAATCCACTTTCTGCAGCCGGGCCGACTTATCCGGAGCAATGGCATCTACAAAGCGAACTGCTTTTGTGATGGATTCCACCATTTTTTCATAGTCTTTGTAGTACTCGTTATTGAGCATAAAATCCAGCTCCCAGTGTTCGGGATGGTGCAAATCAGCAAAACCTTCATCGGCGAGAGCTCTCAAAAAATTCAGCGTAAGTCCCGCTTTATGATAGCCCTCGATGAGACGTTCGGGATCTGGTGTCCGTGAACCTGATTCTGACTCAAAACCATTAATCAAATCCCCTCGGTAATTATGAATTTCTTCGCCGTCAACTACTTCAAAATCGCTGGAGCGTGGCTTAGCATACTGCCCTGCAATGCGGCCTACCCTCAATACGGGAACCCCCATTTCATGAATCAGAATAAAACTGGTTTGCAGCAGCACTTTAAGCATATTTACAATTTTAGGCGAAGTTGTTGCCCCAAAACTCTCTGCACAATCTCCACCCTGAAGCATAAAAGCTTCGCCACGGGATATGCGTGCCAGCTTATTTTTCATTACCTCAATCTCCCAGGAAGTAACCAGGGGCGGTAATGCCTTCAGATCTTTATAACAGCATTCTAAGGCTTCCTGATCGGGATACTTCGGTAATTGTTTAATGGGTTTATCTTGCCAGGAGGTCGGTGACCAACTTTTTTCTGCTACTTCATTCATAGGTTTTAATTTAATTGAGCCTTAAAACTAACCGTTTTTTTGCCTTAATGCTTTATCAATTAGGAAAAAAATTGTTTTATCCGCTCGTTTACAGCTTTTCATATTACCGGAGGTACATTCATCTATATCCAAAACACCCTATTTGCCTGCCTCCATTTCCTGAACCGACATATTCAATCGTGTGAAAGCCTCCCCCGTTACAACCTTCTCCTCAAGAACAAATTCACTTATGGTAAGTTGCTTAAAACCAACTATAGCGTGTAACCAGCATGTTCTTTCAAACAATATTTCATACTCAATTCCTTATATAGCGCCATTAGAGGCCTAATGTGTATCTAAATCCATCAATATAAAAGGCTATGCTCCCCTTAACTACAATCTCAAGCAACAAAGATGTTAAATGCTTTTCTTTGATGTGAATCTGAAATTCACCAAATACGGTTTTAATGGTGCATGGAACACATAATGCGATAGAAGACACGCGCAATAATGATGTACACATATACATCAACGGCGAGCTTTATCCACGGGAGGAAGCCAAAATATCTGTTTTTGACAGCGGCTACCTGGTTGGAGATGGTGTATGGGAAGCATTACGTCTTCACAAAGGGGTACTTGTTTTTGTGGAAGATCACCTGGATCGCTTATACCGCGGCGCCAAGGCTATTGGTATGGATTTGGGAATGTCGCCTAAGGAGATTAAACAAGCAATTTGGAAAACCCTGGATGCGAACGATATGCAAGATCATGTGCATGTGAGGGTCATGTTTACCCGCGGTATTAAGAAAACCCCTTCGCAGGATCCCCGGTTAACTATATCTGGTCCTAACCTGGTAATTATTGCTGAGCACAAAAAGGCAGATCCTAAAAGCCGAAATACAGGGGTCACCTTGTTTACAAGTACCATCCGCAGGGGATCTCCCGATTATTTAGATCCCCGCCTTAACTGCCACAGTAAACTGCATGAAGTACAAGCCCTGGTACAGGCGCTGGAGGCCGGTGCTGATGAAGCACTGATGTTGGATATTAACGGTTTTGTTTCTACATGTAACGCTACAAACTTTTTTATGGTTAAAAAAAATGAGGTGTGGACGTCTACCGGAGCTTATTGCATGAATGGTATTACCCGTGGAAAGGTGATTGAAGTGGCTAAAAAAACAGGTATCCCCTGTTTCGAGAAGAATTTTTCACTGTATGATGTATATGATGCCGATGAGGCATTTGTGACCGGAAGTTTTGGAGGACTTACCCCTGTAACCGAGGTGGATGGAAGAATGATTACAAAAAAAGTACCCGGAACTGTAACTCAGCAGTTGCAGAAGTTGTATGCGAATGCCATTCGGGATGAAATTCAGAAAGTGAAGGTATAGTTTATTGCTTTTTATAAAAGGATGTGCCTTTATAAAACCTGGATTTGAGTATTGAAATGACGAAATAGTTTGAATAAAAAATAATGCAGATGTTAAAAACAAAGCGAATTTGCTTGTGGAGTGGTCCACGTAATATTTCAACAGCTTTAATGTACTCTTTTGCTCAACGCGAAGATATTACCATTTTTGATGAACCTCTTTACGCACATTACCTGGATAAAACAGATGCCAGCAAATACCATCCGGGCGCTGATGAAGTACTGGCGGAACACCAAACTGACGGACAAAAGATTATTGACGAAATTTTCTTAGGTGATTATGATACACCTGTTGTCTTTTTCAAAAGTATGGCCCATCATCTGGTAGACCTTGACTGGGATTTTATGAAAGAAACCATCAATGTGATATTAACCCGCGCCCCGGAAGAGGTGCTGCCTTCAATAGCCAGGAGAATTGAGAATCCCAGCATGGATGACTTAGGCTATGCCAAACAATTGGAAATAGTTGAACACCTGAAGGGCATTGGAAAGAAACCTCCGGTAGTTGATGCAAAAGATATACTGATGTATCCACAATCACGGCTCAGAGAGCTTTGTTCTACCGTAGGTATACCATTCGATAATGGAATGTTAAGTTGGCCGGCAGGACCCCGTAAAGAGGATGGAGTATGGGCAAAATACTGGTACCACCGCGTGCACCGGTCCACGGGTTTTAAACAGTATAAATCAACAAACGAATCGGTACCTGAACACCTCGAAGATCTCTATCTAGAGTGTAAAGAAATGTATGATAAGCTGGTTGGCTAATGTCCGGCTAACCCCATGAAAGAAATGATAAGACCGGGGTGGGTTCTGGGCTTGGTTGCATGAACTCTCCATTATTTGTCATCTCAAGCAATATAAGACCTACAGCCTAGAGATCTTCCGCTATCACCCCGCTGTTAACACGTTGCCCGTATCAGGGAGATCGCGGGTCTGGGCCCGTAATGACTTGTTGTTTGCAACAAAAAAGGCAGCCATCCCGCACGCAGCAACTGCGAAATGGAAAAGGCATGGTAAGTCCATCAAACAGCCAGGAAAATATAGGGCCTATAGAGCTTGATAAGCTAAACTCTTTAGCTGCTGAAGGGCTTAGAGGACGATCGTCTCGTTTCGTTTAGGTCCGGTAGAGATAATTTTAAACGTTACCCCCAGGTACTCTTCCACATAACGGATATAAGACTTGGCCGTAGACGGCAATTTATCCCAATCGGTGATTCCCTCAATAGAGTTCTTCCATCCGGGCAGGGAGGTATACACCGGTTCAACGTTCTCAATTTCATTCAGACAAAGTGGAAAGGTCGTGGTTTCTTCACCATTAATCTTGTACGATGTACAAACCTTAATCTCCTCAAAACCGTCCATCACATCCATTTTAGTGAGGGTAAGTTCATTAATGCCATTCAACTGAACTACATACTTAAGAGCTACAAGATCAAGCCAGCCGCAGCGGCGGGGCCGTCCGGTAGTAGCGCCAAATTCCTGTCCTTTTTTGCGGAGTTCTTCTCCTGTTTCGTCTAGCAGCTCGGTAGGAAAGGGGCCGTTACCTACTCTTGTACAGTAAGCTTTGGTAATTCCCATCACATTGGTTAACGCCATGGGTGGTATTCCCGAACCGGTGCAAGCCCCCCCTGCTGTTGGTGAGGAAGAGGTTACGTAGGGATAGGTTCCGTGATCTACATCAAGGAGACTACCCTGGGCACCTTCAAGCAAAATATTCTGCTCGTTGTTGATCCCTTCGTGCAGCAAATTGGTTGTGTTGCAGATGTAAGGCTTTAAGATCCCGATCGACTCTTTCAATTCTGCAATAAGATCGTCTGTTTTTAAGGCAGGCTCTTTGTACAAGTTCTCAAGGGCAAAATTAATATCTTTTAAATTCTGATCAATTTTACCGCGGAGTACTTCTTCGTCCAGCAGGTCGACCATGCGGATGCCTACACGAGATACTTTGCTCACATAGGCCGGCCCTATTCCCCTGCCTGTGGTGCCAATGGCATTATCGCCCCTGCGTTTCTCTTTCACCTGGTCGAGCAGTTTATGATAGGGCAGTATAACATGGGCGGTCTCAGAGATAAAGAAACGTCCTTCAAGGCTGAAATTCATTTCGTGCACACCTTTGATTTCATCAACCAGGGCAACAGGATCGATAACCACGCCATTGGCGATTACACAATCTGCATCTCCGTTAAATATGCCGGATGGTATAAGATGAAGTACCACTTTATGGTCTCCAAACTTGAGAGTGTGCCCGGCATTGGCCCCTCCCTGATAGCGTACAACATAGTCTGCTTTATCACTAAGCAGATCTACAATTTTTCCTTTCCCCTCATCGCCCCACTGGGCTCCAATAACTACTCTAATAGACATAAATTTATTTCTTCAATAAAAAAGGGGTGAAAAACACCCCTTTGAATTCAGTTAAAATACAAAGCTTAGTTTTCCTGGAATGATTCCGCAGCTTCTTCAACCGACTTAAAGTGTTTGAAGACTGTAATCAACTTGGTTACAATAAGCAAGCTTTCAATCTTATCGGTTGCGTTGGCAATGCGGAGGTCGCCGCCGGCTTTGCGCATGGTAGTAAGCGCACCGATCAGCATTCCCAGGCCCGAAGAGTTCATGAACTTGACCTTACCGAGATCTACCACAATATTGGTTTTCCCGTCGTCGATAAGCTCATGAAGTTTTTCGTTCAGGCTAACCGCATCAGGGCCACCCATCACGTTACCTTTGAATTCGATAACCACGCTGTTGTAGCGTTCTGATGTATTAAAGCTCATAAATTTCCTCTATGTTAAAACTGTTATGATTTTCTGGTACGCTCATCCATTTCAAGAACCAGCGAACTGGCTACAAACAGCGAACTGTATGTACCCAGGATAATACCAATAATAAGGGCGAAAGAGAACCCTTTCAACACCTCGCCACCGAAAATAAAGAGCACAGTTACCACAAACAAGGTGGTTACTGAGGTAATTACGGTACGGCTTAAAGTATCATTGAGGCTCTTATTCACCATTTCGGTATACTCCATGCCCTTGTGGACGTTGGAATTTTCACGAATACGGTCAAATACAACCACGGTATCGTTGAGCGAGTACCCCACAATGGTCAGGAAGGCCGCGATAATTGCCTGATCCACCTGAAGACTGAAAGGTACAATTCCACTCAACAGCGTGAAACCCCCCAATACAATCACCACATCATGAATCAGGGCTGCCACAGCTCCTGCCGAGAATGTCCAGTTCCTGAACCGGATCAGAATATATATAAAGATTATGACCATCGCATATATTACTGCCTGCAGAGCTCCCGATTTTAAATCTTCGGCAAAACGGGGGCCTACCACATCAGTTTTAATAACGGTTGCAGGATTGTCGGGATATAATTCCTGTACCTTATCTGTAATAAGGTTTTGGACAACGTTAATTTCTCCTTCGTGGTCGGTACGGATCAGTACATCTGAGTCGGAACCAAAAAGTTTAAGCTCCGGTGTTACCCCCAGAGGCTCTGTAAGTTCGCTTCTGAGTGTTGTTACTTCTATCGGTTGTTCAAAATCCAGAACGAATTCTTTCCCGCCTTTAAAGTCAATACCGTATTGCAAACCTTTAGTGAGTATTGCACCTAATGAAAGCAGGAATAATACAGCGGAAATAATATAGGCTGTTCTCCTGGCTCCTGTAAAATTGAAATTTGGTGTTTCAAACCATCTCATATTGTTGTTCCTCTAAATTGTTTTGAAATTCTTTTTTGGCAGATGATTAACCGAATGTAACCGAATCTGGTTTGTTGCGGCTTAAGTAATCAACAATTACACGTGTAATGACAATTGCACTAAACAAAGATGAAGCGATACCTGCCATCAATGTAACCGCAAATCCTTTTATGGGGCCTACACCAAAACTGAATAAGATGAGCCCTACAAAGAAAGTGGTTACGTTGGCATCCACAATAGCACTCATGGCATTTGCATAGCCGGCTTCAATAGATGCTTTAAATGTTTTACCTGTTCGTTGCTCTTCCCTGATCCGGTCAAAAATAAGTACGTTCGCATCAACCGCCATACCAATGGTAAGTACAATACCGGCAATACCGGGCAGAGTTAAAGTGGCTTTGAATGCAGCCAAGATCCCCAGTATAAATATAATGTTCAGGATCAATGCCAAGTCAGCAATGCTGCCACCTACACGGTAGTAGACCATCATAAAGATAGCTACGATAGCTAAACCGACCAGCACTGAGTTGAGCCCTGCATTAATAGATGCCTGCCCCAGGGTAGCACCTACCGTGCGTTCCTCAAGGATATCGAGGGGAGCAGGAAGGGCACCTGACAATAGAATATTAACCAAATCCTTAGCTTCTTCCAGGTTGTCAAGTCCTGTAATGGATGATTGTCCTCCGGAAATCTTGCTTTCTACATTTGGATACGAATACACATATCCATCCAATACAATAGCAACAGGTTTGCCAATATTGGCCCCGGTAATTCGCCCCCAGGTTCGGGCTCCTTCACTATTCATGGACATGGATACCTCCGGTATATTTGAAGTAGGATCAAACTGCACGGTTGCATCTTCAATTACATCTCCTGTAAGCTCAATTTGTGTTCGTACTCCAATCAGCTGGTATAGTTCATTTCCTTCCTGGCCCGGAAGAGGACTTGCACTCCACATAGCAGTGGTATTTCTTGGCATCATCTGTTGTACATCGGCACTGTCAATCAAATCCATAACCCTGGCGGTATCATTAGCTGATGCATACCCCAGCACATATGGCCTTTGTGCGGGAGACAGTACTTCCAACAAAGTGTTGGATGAAGCCGGAACACTTAACGAATCAGAAGAAGTATCCGGGCTCTGGTCATAGAACTCAAAAACTTGCTGAGAAAATGTCTGGAACTGCTGTGCATCGGCCGCAAGGCGGAACTCAAGACGAGCCGTTCCTTGTAACAGCCCCCGAACACGTTCTTTATCTTCTACGCCGGGAAGCTCAACCACAATACGGTTACTGCCCTGCTTTACAATAGAAGGTTCGGTAACCCCAAAGCGATCCACCCTGTTTCGAATAATTTCGATTGCTCGATCCAGAGCAGAGGTACGCTGTGTTTTAAGGAAAGCTGCAATTTCCTCATTCGTAGAACGACGGGTAATATTCATTGCATCGTTTCGATAATACCGACTGAGACGAGCATTGGGATCTCGCTCCTCAAACAGGCGAACCATTTCGTCTATAAAGTCAATGTTGTTTTCGCGAGCTGTTTCACGAGCATCTGCAATTACATTTTTAAGAAGGGTATCCGCTTCTTCGCCTGCCAATTCGCTAATAAGCTTAGGGGTTCCAACTTCCAGTGTTACGTGCATTCCTCCCTGGAGGTCAAGCCCTAAGGACAGGGTGTTTTCGCGAAGTGACTGAAGCTTCTCCGCGTTTTCTTCCTGATACTGAGCTAATTCTGATTCACTCAGATCTTCCATATAATTTTGTTCCAGCGACCATTGGATCGTCGGAAAAAGGTAAAAGATAGTAAGGGCTAAAAAAGCCACGATACAACCGATTTTAAATCCGTTTCCTTGCATGTGTATGTAGTTTTATAGTTGATTAAAAATGATAGATAACAGCTGAATGGCGAATACAATCTGCAATTGCATTACATTACACATCAACCGTCAAAAAAGATTGTTTAAAAAGAAAAGCCTGTAGAAGAAAGTCTAAGGGGCATTAATAGAAGTACCGCCCGAAAGAGGAGAGGTGTGATAATTGCCGTACCCTGACCCCTCAAAATCAATTGCCAAGGATATCAAGTGTACTGTATGCCCCTGCCGGCTAAAAGAATTACCCGCGGAGGCAAGTACATTTTTAGGTAAAACTGTTTGCGTCTTGCTTTGCTCAATGATAATGGCCTGGCCCATACCGCCCGAAGAAGTTTGGAAGCTATTCCATTCGCTTAACAACAAATGGAAGACATCCTCTTCGGCCTGGGGCTTTACCGGAAGCTCAAAATCATCCGAATGGGATTTCACCAGTTCAGATGCTTTACGAATCACTGAATTTAATTCTTCATCTTCCGAAGCCAGCTTATTAATCTGATCAATAACCTGGGCATTTTCCTGGCTTTTGACATATGACTGCAACCAGGAAGCAAATGCTTCGTGACGAACTTCCTCATTCACGGGAAGCATAAAGTGAAACAGGATTCCCGTTAATAGGGCAGCCGCTCCGGTCAATTGAGTGATATGTGATCTGAAAAATATCATTAGCCTGACCAAGATAATGAAGAATGTGATAATAATGAACTCAATTTAAAAATCAGTGATTCGATATTTACAAATCCCCGAACCCACCTCAATGTGTCTCTTATATCCCACCAACATCACTCCCATGAAGCTACTGTAATAAATACCTGTGTTAGCCTAAAGGAAATTTGAGGCGTATTGAAACCCCTTCTTGTGCAACACTGTCAATATGCAGGTTTCCATTCAGTTCTTCGGCTCGTTGCTTCATATTTTTAAACCCATTGCCCGCCATAAAATCAACCTCTTGTTTAATACCCCGGCCATCGTCTTTCAGCTCCACTTCAATGTGATTGTTTTCCCTTTTGAAGTTAATCCTGAAGTTTTGAGCCTCCGCATATTTTATGGTATTGGTGAGTGCTTCCTGTACTATACGCAATAATTGATGTGATTGAGCTGGATTCAACAACAGTTCTGCATCTACCTCATTCTGCAAATCTATGTTCAAGTCCTGCGTGTAGTTCTTCTGCCGCCTGATATAATCTCTGAGGTGATTGATGAACTCAGCTTGTTTCACCTCCTCCTTATTCAGCAGCCATATTGTTTCCCTGAGTTCATTCATGGCACCCCGGGCATCTTCATCCAGGTTAGTAAGAAGGTGCAGGGCATTTTTGTTTTGATCGTTCTTTAGGTGAAGGTTACTGATTTCCAGACCAGTGATAAGATTCGTAATGTACGCTCCTACATTATCATGTAAATCGCGGGATATACGTTCTCTCTCCTTGTGAATTTTATTCTCCATTTCAGCATTGGCCAGCTGTATCTTGAGTTTATTCTCTCTTTTCAGATTTTCACGTTTAATTTTTTGCTGGCGGAATATCAGCCCGGATATTAAAAATGCAGTGAGAAGTAATCCCCCCATCACCCCCAAAAACCAATTTCTCTGCCTCACTTTTAGTTGTTCCTGGCTAAGTTCTGCTCTCTTTAACGCAAGCTCCTTTTCCTTTTGTTGGGTTTCGAACTGAATTTGGAGTTCAGCTACTTTCTCATTGGTGCGTTCATTTATTCTTTTGCTTTTCAATTCGGTAAACTTTTCCTGATGGTGCAGCGCTGAATCATACCTCCCCATTTCTTCGAAAGCATCGGAAAGAGTTTTATAACTGAATTCAGCCCGTAACGGATATTTTACTGCAAAGGCCATTTTGGCGGATGCTCTTAGGTAGGGAATGGCTGCTTCATAGTCTTGTTTCTGGAAATAAGCTTCACCCAGATTCTGATAATCAATTGACATGCCGGTACTATCCTGGTACAGGGATTTTAGCTTATAAGCATTTTTCAGGTAATTGATAGCTGTATCATAATTCTTTAAATGGAGATGAATATCCCCGAGGTAACCATATGAATAGCCAATGCCCAGAGTATCATGCTGGTTCTTTTTTATAGAAAGGGATCGGTTAACATAATATAAGGCACTGTCATATTGGTTCATTTCCATCTTAACCAAGCCATAATTATTGAACGCATTAGCTTGGGTAATAGAGTTATGGTAGTCCTCCAAAATTGCCAGGCCCATTCGCATAAAACTTTCAGCTTGCTCCAGATCTCTCCGTCTTGTTCTAAAACCAAGTTCGGCATATGCATATCCGGCTTTCTCAAACATTTCCAAGCGCTCATATACTTTGATCGCCTCAAGATTGTATTCTATACTTTCATCATAACGCCCTTGGTAATACAGTACCAAAGAGATTCCCGACAAGCTTTCTGCCAGTCCATAATGATAACCAATGGAGTCGGCCAGGGATTTACTTTTCCATAGCAACGGTTCTGTTTTAACCGGATTGCTGGTGATATGCTGAAAAGAGAGTGCATTTACAGAATCAATAAAGCTTTTGTGTTTAGCTCCATCAGATTGAGCATAAGCATGGCAGCCTGCAAGCACAGCTGTCATCGCAAACAAACACAAAAACGTAGCTTTCCAATATCTGCGGTTCATCGTAAGCCCCCTGTATAATCTAAAGCTGAATTAGAATATGCTGAATTAACTGCAAAAATATGGATCGGGATTAGAGCCACACAAGGCAATCCTTCTATTATGGATACTCTATGCTATGCTTCGATTATTTGACGACTTCTTTTTGAAGCCGGTCAAATTCTTGTTTCAAAAACTTCCCGGTTTCGGATTCTTCATCCCCGGCCACCTCTTCAGGGGTACCTGTTGCTATAATTCGTCCGCCTTCAGCTCCCCCTTCGGGACCAAGATCAATAATCCAGTCGGCGGCTTTAATAAGATCCAGATTGTGCTCAATAACAATTACAGTGTTTCCTTTTTCAACCAATCGCTGAATCACATCCACCAACATACGCACATCCTGAAAGTGAAGACCCGTTGTGGGTTCATCCATGACAAACAAGGTATTCCCGGTGCCTACTTTCGATAGTTCACGGGATAATTTAATCCGCTGTGCTTCTCCCCCCGAAAGCGTGGTTGACGATTGCCCGAGGGTAAGGTAGCCCAATCCTACATCCACCAGTGTGCCTAAAATGCGGCTAATTGCCGGCTGGGCATCAAAAAACTCGGCAGCTTCACTAATAGGCATATGCAGCACATCGGCTATATTTTTGCCTTTATAATAGATTTCCAGCGTTTCCCGGTTGTAACGCTTTCCATTGCAGGTTTCGCAGGTTACATATACATCGGGCAAGAAATTCATTTCAATCTTCCGTACTCCATCGCCATTGCAGGATTCGCAACGCCCTCCTTTCACATTAAAAGAAAAACGTCCCTGATTATATCCTCTGATTTTGGATTCGGGAAGTTCTGCAAACAGTCGGCGAATGTGGTCGAACACCTTGGTATAGGTTCCGGGATTGGAACGGGGGGTTCGGCCAATCGGACTCTGATCGATAGAAATAATTTTGTCTACATGATCTATGCCTTCTGCCACATCATAAGGCAGGGGCACCGATTTAGATTTATAAAAATGGTTAGAAAGTATGGGAACCAACGTTTGGTTTATAAGTGAACTTTTGCCGCTTCCACTCACTCCTGTCACACAAATAAACTGGCCCAACGGCACTTCCAGATCTTGGTTCTTCAGATTATGCCCCCTTGTGTTTGTAAGGGTAATGGATTTACCATTTCCTTTACGCCTTTGGGCGGGTACTTCAATCACTTCCTCATCATTCAGGAATTTGGCCGTCATGGTTTCCGGGTCCAAATCCTGAGGCTTAGCCGCGGAAACAATATGTCCGCCGTTGCTCCCGGCACCCGGTCCCATATCCACCACAAAGTCGGCATGTTCTATGGTTTCCCGGTCGTGTTCTACCACAATTACGCTGTTTCCAAGATCCCGGAGCGTTTCCAGAGACTGTATAAGCTTGATGTTATCTCTTTGGTGGAGGCCGATACTGGGTTCATCCAGAATATACAGTACTCCTACAAGCTGGGTGCCAATCTGTGTAGCCAGGCGAATACGCTGGGCTTCTCCTCCACTTAATGTTTGAGCTTCACGATTAAGATTCAGGTAATTCAACCCTACATTCAACAAGAAATCGAGCCGATCCCTTATTTCTTTAAGCACCTGGCTTCCAATAATTTGTTGCCGCTCTGTAAGATGAAGACCATATAGTGTATCCCTTAAATCTTTAATATCTCTTTGAACAAGGTCGTGAATCGTGTATCCGTCAATTTTATAGGAAAGAGCTTCTTTGTTGAGCCGCCCACCTTCACATTCAGGACAGGTGACCTTATCCATATAGGCCTTTGCTTTGTCCCGCTGTTTCGAAGACTTACTCTCTTTGTATTGATCCGTAATTGTTTTTCGCAGCCCTTCAAATTTATGCTTGTAGGAAACGGAATTATCCTTAAAGTCGTAGCTTACCGAATACTTGGTATCTCCTCCTCCGTTCAGTAACGCATCTATTACTTCACCAGGAAAGTCTTTAAGGGGTGTCTCAAAATCGAGCCCAACGGTATCGAGTACCGCTCTCAGCTGCTTAAAAGCAAAAATATCACGGGGTTTCCCCAGGTAGCGGATAGCACCTTCTTCGATGGTTTGACTTCTATTGGGAAAAATAAGCTCGGGACTTACATCATAGGTGTAGCCGAGTCCGTCACACTTCGGGCAGGCTCCATAAGGCGAATTAAATGAAAAAAGATTGGGAGCAGGATCTTCGTACGCCAAACCGCTTTCGGGATCAAAAAGGTTTTGTGAAAACAGCTTATCCTCTACTTCATCTCCATCTTTAACGGCCAGAATTACATTTCCATCAGCCATCTCAAGTGCCAACCGGATACTTTCTGCAATACGCTTCTCGCTTTTATCAGATATCACGAAACGATCTACCACAATTTCAATATTGTGGGTTTTGTAGCGATCCAGCTTCATGTCATCTTCCAGTTCACGAAACTCTCCATCAATGCGGGCACTGATAAATCCCTGTTTGATGGTCTGCTCAAAGAGCTCCCGGTAATGTCCTTTCCGGCCTCGCACCACCGGAGCCAGACAATAGGCTTTGGTGCCCTTTGGCATATCCATCACAGTAGCAACAACCTGGTCGGCTGTTTGCTTCTCCATTATATTTCCTGTCTTATAAGAGTAGGGGACTCCAACACGGGCATATAAAAGCCTCAGGAAATCATAAATTTCGGTAACCGTGCCCACCGTAGAGCGCGGATTCCGGTTCGTTGTTTTTTGATCTATAGAAATAACCGGGGAAAGCCCGTCAATAAAATCTACGGCCGGACGCTCCATCATCCCTAAAAACTGACGGGCATAAGCCGAAAGCGATTCTAAAAACCGTCGCTGACCTTCCGCATATATGGTGTCGAAGGCAAGCGATGATTTACCGGAACCGGAGAGGCCGGTAATAACCACTAACTGGTTGCGGGGAATATCTATGTCGAAATTTTTTAGATTGTGTTCGCGGGCGCCGCGAATAACAATGTTGTGCTGCAATGGAATGCCTGTTTTTGAGTTCGATTAACTATGAAAAATAATGAACCGCAGGCAGAATTACTTCATTTCAATCTATAAAATTTTAGAAGGCGCTAATGTACTAAGGTATTAATGTACCGGAATTCGAAATTGCATCCCAGTCCCTGCGGGGTTGCACTTTTCATTATTTCCTACAGGAGTAAATTATGAGAAGATACAGGGCACATATATCAACAACCCTTTATCTTCCGACCGATCCCAACCCTCTCCTTCTCAAAGAGAGAGCTTTGTGGATATTGTTTCATAACCGGAGTTCTCTATCAATGAGTCCTTTCCCCTATTCTTCTACAGGCATCCTGTACAGAACGGGGCGCATGCAATAAAACCCCTACTGGTTGATTAGATAATAACCCGTTTACCGGTTAGAAGTACCATTTAGAGAACCTGCGAGCGTCCGCAGATCCTCGTAGCGTTCGGCTTTCCAGCGAGAATCCCGTAACGCTCGCAGGACCTGCGGACGCTGCGAGGTTACTCCCTTTCAATACTGTTTTAAGCTAATCTCCAACCGGTAAACGCGTTAGATAATAGCTGTTTGTCCTGCTCCCATTCCTCCCAAAAAAGAAGCAAGTATCTATAGAGTAACTAAAATTTGCGCACAGACGTAAAGGTGTAGGTTTGTGCCGGGTCATCCAACACGGGGGCTTGGTCTCCATGATGGTATTTGCGCATGAATTGTGTCATTATCTCACTGGTAGCGCTAAAAGCAACTTCATCATCAAGTGTACCAAAGGTTTCGAAATCCGGAAAGTCCCAACGCCAAAACAGTACGTAATCGGCAAAGGAGTGATGCTCGATAGCGTGATTGAATGATACCTCATACCCATCTTTTGATACTTGTTCGAAAATCTCACGACTATCATCGTCATGGCTCTGGATCATCATAAAAGGGATTGAAAGATGCTTTCCCTCGGAGTTAAAAATAGTCCCATCGATATCGACAGCAAGACCAATCCTGGTATCTTTGGCTGCTGAATGAAACGCAGCAGCTCCCCCATAGGAATGTCCTGTGGTAGTTATTTTTGACATGTCGACCCGTGAAAAGAACACACTACTTGAATCGTCATTCAATGCTTCTACCTGGTCTATACTAAAAATTTGATCATTAGCCCAAAGCTCAAGGTCAGCTCCCAAATTATCCTGGGGTAAATCCTGGCTATATATAATTCGTCCGTCGTCATATATTGTCCGGCTGGCTCCATAAGGATGATTGATTGAAGCAACAATAAAACCTCTGCTCGCCAGATCTGAGGCTATGACGATATGTTCTTCGGGAGAAAACCCATAGCCATGTGAAAATATAACCAGCGGATAGGCCTCCTGAGCAGGGTTAATTGGTGCCTCGTTATATACAGGCCACATACTTGTCAGGTAATTCGACCGGCGCAACTTGCGGTGGGAAAATCTACCGGCAGCGGTCTCCCAAAAAGGCCAGCGACGGAAATCATAGACTGGCATCTGCGTCAGGCCAGCTGTCATTGACGCAGGATAGAATATTCGTACCAGTAATTCTCGTTTATCATGCTCATAGGTGGTGTGTGGTTCACCACGGCTTTGGTCAACCCAATGGAATTTTTGCGTACCAACGTCAAATTCGCCGCCAAGCCCTGGTGGTTCAAATAGCTGGTTTTTTCCATAAATGGTTGTTTCTGTATATTTGGGAGCAGGATCATTTGATTGTTCACAGCTGCATATTAAAAGGATCAATAAGGGGAAGAGCAGACGAATATCACGATGCATTTTTTCTATCCTAATCAGAGTGGTCTTTAATTGAAATGGGGCATTGTTATTGGTCTATCGTTAAAATGACTGGCAAAATAAACTTTTGCATTATTGAGTCTGGTGGTGTATCAACATTTTGTGATAGCATCCACAGAAAAAAACAACAACCAATCTCAATGATCGCACAAAATAGATAAAACAACTGCCAGTATCCATATGACGACAAAGTAATTACAGAATCGCCTCCCAGCTTGCCAGTTCCTCTGTGTGGCAGATTGTTCTAAAATTCGTCCCTGAGAAAAGCATTTAAACTCTTTCTTGCCTGGCTTTGTACTTTTTGCTGAAGCAGGGGACTCCATCCCAGCACATATCCCGGTACTCCCAGTGCCTGCCGACTCCATCTCCAGAAATTAAAGGTGTCTTTATGGGTGATGATTAAGCCATCCTTAAAGCGGAACTCAGCCTGTATGACATTGTCTACTTTTCGGTTTGTTTGTGAGAAAGTGTAACGGGCCTCCCACCGAACTGACCCTACCTCCTCACCGGCCTCTGCCTTACTGAAGCTAACTTTCAGGTCTTTCCCCTGTTTGCAGAGCATGGTCCACATGGCAGCTATTTCCTGTTTGTTCTTCAAGTCAAAAACAGGATCACGGAAAACGGCATCGTTGTGATAACAGTTAATCATCGTCTGATAATCCCGCTTATTGAAGGCGGTATAAAATCGATGGATCAAGTCTTCATTTTCAGGCATATATGAATAAAGGAAATCATTGGGTTAAAATCACCTTTTTGGGGTGATGACTGTACGGGAATCTGGAGCTTTTTCAATGAAGCTCCAAAAGTCTCGGAAGTAAGTAACCGATCTATGGATTGGCCAAATACGTCCTCTCCTTCAGGTGAGGTGCAGGATAAAGGCTATTATTCTACTATAACTTAAAGCACCTGTCTGGATGACGGGGTTTTCCCGCACGCATTCCGATGTGATCGGGAGAAGATGCGGGATCTCCTTGATGCAGGCCACCTTCTCATAAATGGCTGTCATCGCCGGGCCCAGAACCGCGATCTCCTCGATACGAGCAAGATGGTTCCCAACGGAGCAGTGGCGAACGCAGCCCATGTGGCGGGAGATCCCGGTTCTGCACCTACGCTACCGCTTCGGCTAGCCCGGGATGACGGCCTTTTTTGACGACTAATCCCACAACCAACTCCACAATCTAAGAATCCAGGTAGGTGCGAATAGCATCTGTTGTTCTCATGTCCTCCATTTATAAAAAGGAGGTGTTGTGTCTAATTCCAATCAACTTCCATTATTTCCATCCGTCAGTTTTGCCCGCAGAACCTCCAGTTCGTGTTTTCTTTTTACATATATCTGATGCTCCCATCGCCCCGCAAACCAGATGAAGCCAATGAACAAAAAGATCAGGACTGAGATCCATATTTGGGTTAGGGTTTGCCATATGTCCAGAAGGATAAGCAGCCCCACAGGCAGGATATACCAACGCATAATCTGCGAAAGCCTGACCTGGAAAGTGGCATTGGAAATGGCGTGATCGAGATCACCAAGCATGGATCTATCAAAAAGGTGTTCCCTCTTTTTACGCTTTAAACGTCCAGTAAATACGAATGCGGCAGTGGCTGCCATAAGCCCGGCCAGCAGGTAACTGTAGATGTCACCATTACCATTACTTTTAAGAAAGGTGGCAACCAGGATGGAAGCTGCAGAAACAATATTGACAATAATGATAAAAACCTCACTTAAACCCGAGATGTGTTTGGCACGTTGTTTTTTTGTGCGGATGCGATTGTGCAACGCTTCTTCATTAATTGCATACAGCGGCTGTTGATTCTGTTTATCCCATATTTTTTTCATTTCTTCAAATTTCATGGCGATCATACTCCTCCGACTTTTCGGTTAAGTGTTTTTTGATACGGTGAATCTTCACTCCCACATTCGATTCGGAGATGCCTAATATCTTCGACATCTCCCGATAGCTAAATCCGTCCAGCATCAGCAGGCAAAGCGACCGGTCAATCTTATCCAGCTTTCCGAGTTCTTCATAAAGCCAGTCGAGCCGTTCATCCTTTTGTTGGTTATTCTTCTGGAGCAGATGCCCTGTGTGGTCGAATGGCAGCCGTCCTTTTTGGTGTTTTTGTTCATCCCGGTTCCATTTAATGGCCGTATTGAGGGCCACACGATAAACCCAGGTGCTTACAGCCGATTCTTCCCTGAAATTGGGGACCGACCTCCATAGCTGGATACTGATTTCCTGGAACAGGTCATCCCGGTCAGTTTCACTAAAAGCATAGGCGCAAATAATTTTAAACAGCAGCCCTTTATGCTGATGGAGCCATCTCCTGAAAATTTCACCTTGTTGGGCTTCAGTCATGCTAAAGCTTATTTATATCTATTGATGCTGAACAAGAATCGTTTTATGCAATAAAGCTAAAATAGTTATGACCTCTCGTTTTCAACAGGGAGATTGGCAGAAAGCCACCCATTAATACCAGCAGACATCACTTTGATATTTTCAAATCCCATCTTTTTTGCCTTTTTAGCTGCATTGGGTGCCTTTCGGCACATGGGGTTTGAGCAGTAGAATACCAATAGTGAAGATTTATTTGGTGGAAGCTGACCTTCATTAAAGCTGTTTGGATTAAGGCTCTGTGCTCCGGGTACGTGATGCTCCATCCAGCTTTGTTCGCTATTGACATCAAATACTGTAACCGGATGTTCTTGAATTTTTTGATGTAGTGCTTCGGGGGAAATGCTCTCGAGTCCCATGATAGTTGGGAAAAAATTAGTCAACTTCATAGCTGATGGTCTCTTTTAGGGTTGTTTACTTCTTAGTACCAAAACCGAAATCATTTCTTACAGGATTATAAAATTATTTTTTGGAGTGTGATTATGGGTGGGTAAAATCTCACTCCACAATAGCCCGCAAGATATAATCTTCGATAATCAATTCAGGTTGCCAAAACCGACCGTTGTTGAAATTCCCTGAGGTTATCACTACAACGGTATTCAGATCGGGGAGGATGGAAATGTACTGTCCCCCGGCGCCACGGGCTTCAATGGCTGTAATTTCCCTGCCATTGACTTTATAAGTGTGATGCCACCACAAATACCCGTATTCCGATTGATCGTCTGTATTTTCAAGTGTGGTATGCTTTTTAAACGATTGTTGAATCCATTCTTTTGAAATAATGCGTTTTCTCTTCCAGATACCATTGTTGAGATATAGCTGTCCGAACTTTAACATATCCCGGGGTTGCAGGTACATTCCCCCTCCAAAATAAGGAGACTTGGTATCGTCACCCTGCAAAATGTAATTGGAAATGGCAAGGGGCCGTAGCAAATGCTTGTCCATAAAGTATTCTACAGGCTCATTAGTAACAGATCTAAGGGCTACCCCCAACAAAAAAGGATTGGCTGAACCATAATAAGTATGAGTGGAAGGCTCATGAATCATGGGGGCGTCAATTACAGTTTTAAGCCAGTTGGGAGATTGTTGGTAGTTCCCCTCGGAAGCAACAGAATTCCGGGTGATTCCAAAATCGATGGCATCCAGGCCAGAGCTCATCGTTAAGAGGCTGTGCAGGTCAATCTTCGATTTTCTTTCATCTGACTGGATGACCTGTGCATATTTATTTGGCAGAAACTCATGGAGATTTTGGGCGGTGCTTTTGAATAGCCCCTCATCAACCGCTATACCAATTACTGCTGAAGAAATACTTTTTGAAGCCGACCGTTGGTCATGGGGGGTGGAGACATCAAAGCCCGCAAAATATTTCTCATATACTAACTCGCCATCTTTGGCAATCAACACACTATGGGTGTTAATGAGTGCTTCTGCTTTTATACTGTCGGTCATTTGCCGGAGTGGAGCTGGTTTAATACCTGCGTTATCAAGACTGTTAACCAGCCAACCATCATTCATTTTTTGTGGAATTTTGTAATGAGAGGAAGTTTCCTGGTACAAGGGGCTTTGGGGGAATGAACCCTCATAGGGTTCTAATCGGAGATGTGTAAGTGTAGTACCTGCGAATTTGATAGTCAGATCAATTTGTTCGGTTGACAATGAAGCATCAAAAGAAAGACCTGTTTTAAAATCCTCGAAGAGAAGGTGATTGCCATTATGTTTAAAATTATAAGCCCAGGTTCCCGTAAAGCGTTGATCATCAAAAATAGGGAAAGCAACAAGCTGACCAGGGCCGCCTTCCTCTACACTAAGGTAGACAACAGGTGGAGATAAAGCTTTAACCATCCAGATATTCCATGCACCTTCATATACTCCTTTACCTGTTTTTTGAATGGGGATGTGGTATATAAGCAGGCCTGATTTTATGAAAAGTGTATATACGCTCATTGATTCATCCAATGTGCCATAAATAGAAACTTGCTTGTCAATGGCTACCCGGAATTGATTGTTGTCAGTGCCGAAATCACTGCTAAATACCTCCTTCATTTGGTTGGAAATACGTAAAGAGTAACGGTTAGGATCAATTTGATCGATATTGACTGTCAGGTGGAAGGATTCCGGATCTTTCAGTTCGCCCTTCCAGCCGCCAATGAACTCTGTAAGATCGGATTGTCCTAAACAAATAAACGATTGAAAGAAGAATATGGTGATAAGGCTTAGATATTTTGTCATAATAGTAGGATCAATAGGTTGAACGAACCAATATAGGAGGATATCACTACTCAAAATAGAACGAATTTAACATCGAGAATTTATCCCCGGAGCGATAATTTTTTTGTATCGGAGAGGAGTAGTACTATATATCTTTTTAAAACAACGGTTAAAATGACTTTGATCCGAAAAACCACATTCAAAGGCAATTTCTGTCATAGTTTTGGGAGAGCATTTAAGCAAGGCTGCTGCTTTGTCTACTCTTAGCTTTCGGATGAATTCACCAAAAGTAACCCCAAAATAATGTGGAAAAGCCCGGGAAATATGAGCGGGATGAACATCCAGTTGACAGGCAAGCGAGTTCAGCGAATGTCTCTTTTCACATTCATCATGCAGAATGTTGTTCAGACGATTTATCCATGTTGGTTTAGGAAGAGTATTGACAGTATTGTTTTCATTTATCTTTTCAAAAAGACTGAGCATCAGGCTGGTGATGGATAGCTCAGTAGCGGTATCGCTTATCCTGGATTCGAGGTACAGGCGGTCGAAGGTTCCTTTAATCAAAGGATGGATCAGCATGTTACTGCCTTCGCCTATTGTATAATCAAGATCGTATTGATCAAACCATTCTTTTTCGATTTCAACATGAAAACCCCGCGAGTGATCAGACTTCATTTCGTTGCAATGCGCTTCCTGCCAATTGTGAAATAGAAGTGATCCGGGCTCGAGAATGTATGATTCCTTTTTGTTTGTCTCCCCCAAATATCCCTCGAGCAGGTAGGTAAAGTAGGTGTTTTCATGATAATGCCAATCTACCCGACGGTGGGTATAAACAGTTTCGGTGATGACAATATGATCCAAATGAATAAGCCGGTTATGGGAGCCAAAGAAATCACCTTTTTTAATCTGTTGCATATCTTATAAATGTTAACTTAATGATGGAGGAATACCAGTACTTATGGTTAGAAAAAAGCATGATATCATATTGGTGAACATTTCATTATCTCTAAAAAGAAATATGGATCATGCCGAAATGCTGCCTTTCTACCAGAAATGCAATTATAAGTTGCACCGTGCTCTATAAAACCAGTTTCTGAAAATCTGTAACATGCTTTGGAATGATCGTTCCAATTTGTATCTTTTTTTGGAACGACCGTTCTGTTATAAAAACAAATCATAGATTAAAGACACAATTCAACATGAGTTCATTAAATGGAAAAGTAGCCGTAGTTACCGGAGGTAATAGCGGTATTGGATATACAACTGCACAAAAGTTAAAGCACCGGGGTGCAGAAGTAATTATTACCGGCAGGTCGGCTGAGAAAGTTCAGAGTGCTGCTGAAGAAATAGGAGTCAGAGGTATGGTAGCCGATGTACGCGACTTATCTGCGATTGATCACATGGCAGATCAAATTAAAAATGAGTTTGGAAAAATAGATATCCTGTTTGTAAATGCAGGGGTTTTTCAACCGGTACCTATTGGGCAAATAAGTGAAGAAGTATTTGACTATCAAATGGAAATTAACTTTAAAGGAGCCGTATTTACTATTGAAAAGCTGCTGCCTATCCTTAATGATGGGGCATCAATCATTAACCTGTCTTCTGTAAATGCTTATACCGGGATGCCCAACACGGCAGTTTATGCGGCATCTAAAGCCGCCCTTAATTCCTATACAAGAACAGCTTCAACGGAATTGGCACCCAGAGGTATTAGAATAAATTCAGTGAACCCGGGACCTGTGGAAACTCCGATATTTGGCAAAACCGGCATGAAGGAAGAGGATCTGAATGGGTTAGCGGAAGAAATGCAAAACAGAATACCGCTTAAGCGATATGGTCAGCCTGAGGATATCGCAAGTCTTGTTGCATTCTTAGCTTCGGATGAGGCTTCATTCATAACAGGAAGCGAATATAACATTGATGGTGGCATTAATATAAACCCACTGTTGAGCTAATTTTTTTATCCTAATTTGGAACGATAGTTCCAGTTCACTAAATTTGCAGGAACAATCATCGTTCCTGCAAATTTTTATTATGCCAAGAGTTAAACAATTTGATGATCAAGAAGTATTAAATCAGGCAATGAATCTGTTTTGGAAACAGGGATATGCTGCAACCTCGGTACAAGATCTTGTAAGTCATTTGGGAATTAGCAGAGCCAGCTTATATGATACATTTGGCAATAAGGAACAGCTTTTCAATAAGGCTTTTAAAGCTTATAGAAAAAATAATTTAGAACAGTTATGCCAGTTTTTTCAGAATCAACCTGATGTAAAAGAAGGAATTAAAAGATTTTTTGAAATGGGCATTGATGAATCTATCTGCACTGACAGAAAAGGTTGTTTTGTAGTTAACACCACAACAGAATTAATCCCGGGAGATGAAAATATTCTGAAGGTCTTAGAGGAGAATAAAAGAAGTCTTGAAAATCTTTTTTATGAGTATTTAAAGAAGGGTGAACAAGAAGGCCAATTTAAAGCAAAAGAAAGCTTAAGAACCATAGCCTCCCTTATGTTTATGTTATACAGTGGGCTTAAAGTAGTCTCAAAAATAAAGCCGGATAAAATGGAATTAATGAGTTCTGTGAATGCTATTTTATTTTTGTTAGACTAATTATTGGTACCTGTCATATCTCATCTCATTCAGATATGATGTTCAGGGAAATTCAGTCTTTAAAATACTTGAAAAGCTGAGGTAATGAAGCGTTAAGAAATACATCCAATCCTCCCACCGATCCGGGATCTCCCGCCACATGGGTTACACCTGCCACGGCCTCCTTGTTAACCACCTTGCCCGTACCAGGGAGATCGCGGGTCTTCGTATACACTTCGCCCGCGATGACTCATTCTTTAATACCCCCGTAGTTTAGACAGGTGAACCCCGCCCGATATCTTGGTTCATTGTTTAACCCGAATTATTCACGAATGGATGCAAAATGGCGATCTATATACTTGAATATATTACCGTTGAATTGCTTTATGTAATAGCCCAATTTTGAGGTACGGATTAGGCGGCGAAATTTCCCCGTACGCTGCGTTCAAGTGAAAATTGGGGTACTCAGGGTACCAAAGTACCCTTCCGTTCCCATTTCCACTTCGCCTTGCGTACGATTAAATTTCTTGGTGAATAATCCGGGTTTAAGGGGGCAAATCGCCGGTATTTTCCTCGCCATTTCTCACAGACCCCTGCCAGCGCCGCCAAACCTACACAAGAAGACTTTTTTATGCTACCGGAAGACACCCTTTTCTGGGAAGTACCCGAAGATGCGGGATCTCCTTTTCATGGCCACCAAGTTGCTAAAGCATCTGCCTGAATCAACATCCCAAACCGCTTTCGGGAGATCCCCGGCCTGGACCAGGGGTGACCGGGCTTTTAGAACATTGATTTATTTTAGCGGGGTGGAGGAAACTACAGCATTGTTTTCGCAGTCTGGATTTTTCCTTCTGCCGCTTCACCTTTCACTCCCCCCCCAACCAACTCCACAATCTAAGAGTCGAGGTAGGTGCGAATGGCATCCCGCATGGTGGTGAAGGTGTGTTGGAATAGTTCTTCGTCTTCTTCCAGGAGGGTGATTCTGAAGCCATACAGATCGGAACAGAAAGATGAAATGGGTACCACACAAATACCAGTAGCGGCAAGCAGGTAGTACACAAACCGGCTGTCCAGCGACACATCCTGTGTCCACTCATCCACCAAAGCCTGCACCTTTGGATTATCAATTTCCAGGTGTTGATCAGGAGTGAGGGTTCCTTCCTTAAACACAATGGTATTGTAGAAGGCGCCATAGGTTTTGTTGAACGTAAGTTCGGGAACGGCATGCAGGGTATCAGCAATAAACTCGCTTCGTTTTCCTATTTCCTGATTCAATTGGTCCCGGTACTCAGCATAGCGCGGGTCTCCCAGGATTTTTGGGATGGCTTTTTGCGGAAGGGTGGTGGAACACACTTCAATCATCTTGGCGTCGTCCAGGGCTTTGCATAAACGGCTGAATTCCTCGTCGCTATCCCGGTTATAATACTCCATCCAGCCACAACGTGAACCCGGCCAGGGCAATTCTTTGGAGATCCCTCTCATGGCAATACCGGGTACATCGTCAATCACTTCCGCCAGTGCACAGGCCTCTGCCCCGTTGTACGTAATCCGATGATAAATCTCATCCGAAATCAGGAATAAGTTAAACTCTTTGGCTATTTCCATAATACGATCCAGTATCTCCCGTGGATAAACCATCCCGGTAGGGTTATCCGGGTTGATGATAAGGATGCCCACAATATTTGGATTGTATTTCACCTTATTGTAGAGGTCGTCTACATCGGGATACCAGTTGTTTTCGGGATCCAGGGTGTAGGTAATGGGATGGTGATTGGCATGAGCCGCTTCCGCCGATGAATGCGTGGAATAAGCCGGTGAAGGACCGATCACCCGGGCGGTTGGTTCGAGCAGGTGATACACGGTAGAAATGGCATCCCCCAAGCCATTAAAAAAGAGGATATCCTCCGGAGTGATCTGCGCCCCGCCAATTTCATTATTTATTTGAGCGAGGAACTCTCGTGTTTCAGGAACACCTTTTGAATCACAGTAACCATAAGAATCGTTCTCCCCCACAAGCTCCTGCACAATTTCTTTCATCCATCCGGGAATCTGGTTATGTTTATTAACCGGGTCTCCAATATTCTCCCAAATAATGGAAACCCCTTCATCCTCAAGAAGACGGGCTTTTTTTACAATCTCCCTGATTTCGTAGGTGAGTTCATTTGCTCCTTCACTTAATAACTTTTGTCTCATCGCTGGTGTGCCGGCTGATCTTTTGTTCGCCTGGGTTTAACCGGGCTCGTTTGTTGGTACGTATGAAGTTAAAGCTCGGTATTATTATTAGGAAATGAAATCTGAAAAGGTGAAAAATAGTCCAGTACTCCCCAGCTTAGATAAATAACTTGTATAAGAGGGATTTTTATAAGCTGCTCTCTTATGATATCATTTTATCATATCACTTAATGTGCCACTCATTGCAGCAGGAAATGCAACTATAACCGTCCGTTTTATAGCTAACACATTATCAACTCCCCAGGGACATTTCTGGAAGATTGTCAGAATTAAAGCTACCACTGCCAGCGAAATCAGATACGTTCCCACAATTCGCTTAACACAATTAAATGTGTGCCCTTTTAAATTGTGTCGATAGAAATTGAAATAGACAAAGACTGAAATCAACAATATGGAAATGAGGGCTAAATACAGCACATTAATGTGCGGGAGTGTTTCTCCGAGTGTCCAGGCCTCTTCCGTCAATGACACGGGAATTGCCAGCAAGGCAGAGCCAACCATAACCTGTATTATATCACGAGGCTTAAACTCTACCATTAAAGGTTTGAGAACATAACTAATTACTTCTCCTGATTTATCTGCAATGGGAACTACTCTGTGCAGATATCCTCCGATCCGTTTTATCGTGGTTTTTTTAACCTCTACATTCTCTTCCATAATTGTGGTATGTACTCTTATTGATCAAATGGTTTCTGGTTTTCTATTTTAACAACCTTCTTCCATAATAACTCAGAAATCCTGTTCCTACAACAATTATTGAACCTACCAGGGTATATAGCGGCCAGGCCAACGCCAAGCCCTCTCCCGGTAAAATATTTTGCGCTGGTCCCTTCACCATGAATAGCAAGGCTACCAAGCCTGCAAAAAATCCCAGCAGGGCGTCTTTCTTCTCTGGCTTGGAAGACAACATCCCCAGCAAAAAAGCACCTAATAAACCGCCATAGGTGTAGGATGCGATACCCAGCCCCAGTTCTACCACTGCCGGGCGTTCCCCTTCCCGAAGCTGCAGTATGGCAAATAAAATAGCCGAAGTCGTGAGTATAACACCCCAAACCATCGTTATGATTCTCGATACTTTAAGATCCTCTTCTGCTGTATTCTCTTTTCCGAAATAGGGTTTGTACAAATCAAAGGTTGTGGCTGATGCCAGGGAATTCAGGGATGAACTGAGGCTACTCATAGCTGCAGCAAATAAAGCAGCAACAATAAGTCCCGATATACCTGCCGGCAGTTCTTCTACAATGAATTTGGAGAAAATCTCATCCATAGTAGCCAATCCTAACTGCTCCGGAGATACGCCTAGGTAAAATTTATAGAGCAACAGGCCAATCACCAGGAAAAGGGCAAACTGGAACATCACTATAAAACCACTTGAGATCATGGCTTTTCGGGCATCTTTGAGATTGCCCGTAGCCAGCACCCGCTGCACCAGCAATTGATCGGTCCCATGGGAAGCCAGCGAGAATACCGCCCCACCCACCACAGCGGTTATAAGGGTATAGGGTTGAGAAATGAATTCCTTAAAACTGAGGTCAAAGCCAAACTCAAAAATCTGGGTTTTTGCGGCCGGCAACATAAAGTCTTCCGGCAAATTCCCCATCAGCACATACAGGGCGATGAAAGCTCCACCAATATATACCGACATCTGTACTACATCCATCCACACCACGGCTTTGATACCTCCAAAAAAGGTATACAGCATGGTTACAGCTGTAATCACCGCTATGGATAACACATACAATTCAAGATCTGCCCAACCGGCAAAAGCGCCCCCCAGCCTTAGCAGGATAGCCAGGGGTATGGCCGTAGCAAACAGACGAACACCATCAGCCAGCAGGCGGGTAATCATGAATGTTGAACTGGCAGCATTCCGCATGGAACCGCCAAACCGATGTTCCAAGAATGTATAAGCTGTTTTTAGCTCTCCTTCGTAATACCGGGGCAAAAAGTATATGGCCACTGCAAACCGGCCAATCAGGTAGCCAATGGTGATTTGCAGAAAAGTCAGGTTTCCGCCATAGGCAACGGCGGGTATACTTATGAACGTGAGGGTACTGGTTTCGGTTGCGACAATGGAGAAGAGTACGGCCCACCAGGGGATCCCATCTCCTCCCAAAAAATAGTCTCGGGTTGAAGTTTGCTTACCTGACGTTTTCAGCCCGATAGCTGCCACTCCAACCAGGTAGCCAACAACAACGATATAGTCTAAGGTGCCAAATCCCAAAAGACTATTCCATCAGGTGCTTGGCAGGAGCAACATTGTTTCCCTGGCCGTTATTTACCACATAGCTAAATCCTCCTTGAATGCTGTAGCCTCCATAACCTCCTTCATTGTTCAAAGCGATGTAGCCTACCTGAATACCTTCTTTATTGGAAGGGGTCCGCTCAATAATTCGCTCGGTAGCAATTTTACAGGCTTCTTCCGGGCTGTGTCCCTGGCGCATCATTTCCACAACCAGGTGACTTCCTGCGGTTTTAATCACTTCTTCTCCCAAACCGGTGGCACATGCCGCCCCTACTTTGGGATCAATAAATAATCCTGAACCAATTATAGGAGAATCCCCCACGCGGCCTTCCATCTTCCAGGCAGCCCCGCTGGTGGTGCATGCCCCGCTTATTCTTCCATCGGCATCCAACGCCAGCATACCAATGGTATCATGTGTTTCTATGTTGATGACGGGCTTGTACTCAGAAGTTTTGAGCCACTCCTTCCATGCCTTTTCCGCTTCAGGAGTTAACAGGTTTTCGGTTTCAAAACCCTGGCTTACGGCAAATTTCTTTGCACCTTCTCCCACAATCATTGCATGTGGAGATTCTTCCATCACCTTTCGGGCTACCGATATGGGGTGCTTAATGTTTTGTAGAAATGCTACCGAACCGCACTCCCCTCTTTCGTCCATGATGCAGGCATCCAGGGTCACGTTCCCATTGCGGTCGGGGCGGCCGCCATAGCCTACCGTCATATTATTGGGATCGGCTTCCTCAACTTTTACCCCGACTTCTACAGCATCGAGGGCATAGCCTCCATCTTTGAGTACCTGCCAGGCTGCTTCGGTGGCTTTCTTAACGGTGTGCCAGGTTGCAATCACAACCGGCTTGGGGCCGGTTACTGTTTTTGGGGATGCAAATGATTTCCAGCCCAGGGGGAGTAAACCAAGAGCACCGGTTCTTAAAAATTGTTTTCTGTTAATCATGATGTCAATCTACCAGGTTTTTGTGAGAGGGTGAGCTTCGGTATTAAACACATATTCGTCCAGGTCCAGTGTGCTTTCGGGTGCAAATAACAGATACGAATATTTTAGTGTTTCAGCAAGGAAGAAGCTGTGCATGGCATCGTTCTTCTCTTTGGTTCTCACATCAGCAAGTTCTGCAAAGCCGCTTTCGGTTTTACAATACTCAACCAGGCTTTGGAACATGGTTTTGCCCATTTCAAGGTATTTTGCTTCCCCGGTTTCGCGGTACAGGTAAAAAGCTGATTCAATATTTTCAGGTCTCAGTAAATATGCGGGATGTTCCACTTCCATAGTGGTGTAGTCGATAGCTTCGGGTTCAATATCATGCATTTGCCACATTTTGAAATTTGACTCCTGTACTTCACGGGCCAAATCTACCTGTCCGCCCATAACCAGCATACCGGGCATAAAAGCATCCAGGGCGCCATAGACGGTTCGGCTGCGCTCGCCGGTGTTCATGTCGGCATAGCCATACCAGGTTCCGGTATCAGTTCGGTCTACCAGGTATTTGTTTACTGCTTTGATACTTTCGTCATACATCTCTTTAAAGTCCTCATCTTCGAAAAGAACGTAGGCTTTAAGCAGGTACTCATAATAAGAGTCGATGCGGCCGCTAATGTGGCTGGATGTATCGGTCCATTCACCGCTTTCTACATCAATCAAAGTTCCCACAAGGCCTATATCAGAGCGACGGTTGTAGAGTTCAACCATCGCTTTTTTGGCCTTGTCGTAATAGTCGGGGTTCCCTGTAAGCTTACTCAGCGTTCCGAACTCCAGCATCAGGGTGCCTATTTCTGCCGGGTTGTTGATTGAGCCGCTGGTCTCCCCGGTTTTAAGGTTTACCATTACATAAGGCATTCCCGTTGGAGAATCGAATGCAGGCAGCAGACGGTTACCAAGGTCTTCGGCCAGTTCCAGAAAACGCTCGTCACCATCAAACTGGTAAGCTGCGAGCAATCCCCCAAACAGCCGTATGGTGATTTCAAAATTCTGCACCGACAGGTCTTTATCGAAGCTGAGCTCTTCAAAAATCAGCTCTTTTGCTTCTTCGGCCTGTTCGTCAAGCCCCATAAGTACCATGGTGTCAAAAGCATCTACCGGGGTCATCAACAGAGATTCACCGTACCAGTCGCTATAGGAATTGGATATTGGTTTAAGATCGTCGTGTCCCCAGGCGTATTCTTTATAACCGTCCCAGGTATGTACAAAAGCTGCTTTTACCTCATCGGCCAATGCCTGTTTTTCCTGTTCTATCGGAGGTTTTTGTTCTTTTTGTTGTGATGTACACGAAGCAACAATGAGTAGTGTGAGTAATAGTGAAGTTATTTTTGTCATCTCTGAATGTTTTGTTCCGGGCGTTGTCCTACTTCCATAGCCCATGATTTATTTGGATCGGATCCCATCTCAAATACCAGCTTTCCCCCTGCTGTTATTTCCTGATGGGTAATATAGCTTCTTTCAAAAATTTTGCCGTTCAGGGTAGCAGACTGGATGTAAGGCTTATCATCACTGGCACCCTTTGCAATAACTTTAAATGTCTTGTCCCCGGACAGTTGAATTTCAATTTCCTCGAAAATCGGACTTCCTATTGCATACACCCCGCTTGCCGGGTTAACCGGATAAAATCCCATAGCACTAAATACGTACCAGGCCGACATCTGCCCGCAATCTTCATTACCACTCAGCCCTTCCGGTCCGGAGAAATAAAGGCTGTCCATAATCTGCGATACCCGTTTCTGTGTTTTCCAGGGCTTGCCGGTATAGTTATGCAGATACGCTATATGATGGCTGGGCTCATTGCCGTGGGCATACTGTCCAATCATCCCCGAAATATCCGGGGATACATCATCCCCGGTGATAATTGAGCTCATCTCGAACATAGAGTCCAGCCGGGCAGAGAAAGCGTCATCCCCTCCCATTTTGTTTATCAGGCGTTCCACATCGTGGGGCACAAACCAACTGTGCTGCCAGGCATTTCCTTCGGTGTAATCTGTATTTCTGCGGTGTGATGACCGGAGTGGGTCGAATGGTTCTGCCCATACTCCATCTGCCGTTTTACCACGCATAAATTTTGTGGTCTCATCATAGAGATTTTGCCAGTATCCGGCACGCACAATAAAATGCTCGTACTCATCTTCCTTATCGAGCAGGTAAGCCATTTGTGCAATACACCAGTCATCAAAGGCATACTCCAGGGTTTTGGTAACCGACTCTTCGGCCATATCGGTTGGAATGTACTGATATTCCCTGTACAGGTCGGTATTGCGCCGGTTTTGCATGGCACTGGCTTTCATGGCTTCGAATGCCAATTCAGCATCAAAACCACGGAAACCTTTGGCGTAGGCATCCAGAATTACCGGGATGGCGTGATAGCCGGTCATGGTATTGGTTTCGTTGCCGTGGAGTTCCCATACCGGAAGCAGGCCGGTTTCTTTGTAGAAATCCAGCATGGTGTTAATCATATCGTTTACCCGGTCGGGGTTGGTGATGGTAAGCAATGGATGCTGTGCACGGAAAGTATCCCACAAAGAAAAAACGGTATACCGATCACGGTTCTGAGCAGTGTACACGCTGTCATCGGCTCCCCGGTAGGCTCCATCAACATCAGAAAATAGCACCGGTGCCAATTTGGAATGATACAGAGCTGTGTAGAATACTTCCTTGTCTTCCCGGTTACCCTTCACCTTAATCTTGTTGAGCTCTTTATCCCAGTCCATTTCAGCAAACAGCCGGCTTTCATCAAAATCCCAACCTGAAAGAGATTCCAGGTTTTTCTTCGCTCCCGCCTCACTCACAGCCGAGATAGCCACTTTTACCAGCACATCCTTGCCTTCCTCATCAAAATCAAAGCGGGTGATAATTTCTTTTCCCTTAAATTCTTTTGTGGAACTATCTGCAGAAACGGAATCCACCACAACCCTGGATAAACTGGCCGGTTTCGAGAATTTCATGGCGTAGTATACCCGCTGGTTGGCCGCCCATCCTGTTGACATGCGGTAACCTGTGATGGTGGTATCATTCTCTATCTGCACCCTGGAGCTGTCGGTGCTGTCCCAATTTAAGCTAAAGCCCAGGTCCATCACCATAGATTTATACTCATTGTCGGGGTAGGTAAAGCGGTACAGTGCTACCCGGTCGGTTGCCGTCATTTCGGCATTTATCCCTGTATCCTGTAATAAAACGCTGTAATAACCCGGCCAGGCTTTCTCAAAATTGTGGCTGAATTTAGATGCATAACTTCGCTTGCCCCCATATTTGGATTCACCTACAATGCTGACTTTCTCATTTACCGGCATAATGAGGATATCATTCAAATCCCCGATACCGGTGCCGCTTAAGTGTGTTTGTGCAAAACCGGTAATTACATCATCAGAATAATGATAACCTGAGACCCAGTCCCACCCGGCTGTTCCGTTTACCGGGCTGGGTTGAATCATTCCAAAAGGAACCGTAGCCCCTGGATAGGTGTGTCCGTGCCCTCCGGTGCCGGTAAATACATCTACATAATTATTGGGAGTTTCCATGGGGCTGCAAGACATCATCCCCAGACAAACAAAAAACGCTAACAGTGATAAATACTTAAAGTGAGTTTCAGACTTCATTATTGGTTTTGTTGCTTCATAAAATTGATAAATTTCTGCACTGCATGTCCCCGGTGCGATATGTTGTTTTTCACAGACTGATCCAGCTCTGCAAAGGTTTGGTCATAGCCTTCCGGCTTAAAAACGGGGTCATATCCAAAGCCTTTGTCCCCTTTTTGCACGGTGATAATTTCCCCCTTGCACACTCCTTCAAATGTATATTCTCCCTCATTTGTTATAAGGGCAACCACCGTTCTGAATTGTGCTTTTCGATTTTGAATGTCTGCCATTTCTGACAACAGCTTCCGTACGTTCTCCTGGTAGGTGACATTCTCCCCGGCATAGCGGGCTGAGTATACCCCGGGAGCTCCATTCAGGGCCTCCACCTCCAGACCAGTGTCGTCCGAGAGGGCCGGGAGGTTTGTTTCCAAAGCTACATATCGGGCTTTTTTAAGAGCATTCCCTTCAAGGTTGGGTTGATCTTCGACTACATCTTTCAGTTTGGGAAAATCCTGTGTAGAAAGTACCTGGATACCCAAAGGACGGAGGATCTCCTCCATTTCTATAATCTTATGCTCGTTTTGTGAAGCAAGTACCAGTTTCTTAATCATTGAGTGTCTTTCTTGGGAAGAATTTGTAATAGAGGTTAATGCCGCTTCCAATAGTAAGCAAACCATTTAAAGCTATAAAAACGGTGTCTCCGATCAGAAAAGAGTAAATCGTCAGCAGTAAGCTTGATGTCACATATAACATCACGAAAATGAGATTGACAGGTGTGCTTCCCTGTTTAACGGTTTCCCACGTTTGGGGAATCCATGCACTCACCAGCAGGCCAAATCCAACCCATCCCAATAGTTCAATTCCACTCATAAATTTTTGTATTTCTAAATTCGTTGTTAGCAACTTTTATTTGTGATGCAGCAATTCCTGAGCCTGGTGCCATTTAAGCCTTGGCCCATATTGTGAAACTATTTTTGAACCTGCAAGGCTGGCAAGTTTCCCTGCTCCGGCATACTCCATCCCATGGGTGATACCATATAGAAAAGCCCCTGCAAACATATCCCCGGCTCCATTGGTATCCACTGCTTTTACTTCGTAGGGTTCAATATCGACAAAAGTATCCCCGTCAAAAATCATGGCTCCGTTTCTTCCCTGGGTTATCACAAACCTTCGTGCATCCTGTTTCAGAGCTTCCCGGGCTTCCATCAGGTTATCTTTACCGGTAAAGGTTTTAGCTTCTTCCTCGTTGCAGAAAAGCAAGTCAACTGAAGCCCCTATTACATCTTTGAACTGGGATTTAAAAGCTTCAACTATAGAAGGATCAGAAAGTGTAATAGCTGTTTTAACCCCATTATCCTCCGCAATTTTCTTAGTTAATTTCATAGCTTCCAATGCTGTTTCCGAAGCTACGAGGTACCCTTCAATGTATACAAATTCAGAATCTTTGATTGCATGCTCATCCACTTCATTTGTTGAGAGGTTGGTGGTAATCCCCAGGTAGGTATTCATGGTTCGGTCGGCATCATCGGTTATCATCACCAGGCACTTACCGGTAATGCCTTCCTCTCTTTTCATCTGGTCAAAATTGGTATTAATTCCCGCTTCAGTCATTTCGGTAAGGTAAATATCACCAAAGTCGTCGTTTGCCACTTTACATGAATAAAAACCTTTCCCCCCAAACTGACTTACAGCCATCACCGTATTGGCCGCAGACCCTCCCGACTTGGCAACTGTTTCGTCATGGTTGATGTCTCCTATCAGACGGTACTGGGTTTCTTCATCAACCAGTGTCATGAGTCCTTTTTTCACCTTATGCTCGTCCAGAAAATCTTTGGTTACCTCAAACTCAAGATCTACCAAAGCATTTCCTATACCATACACATTATATTTTTTACTCATTAAATATGCTTCTCTTTTGTATTGATCACTTCCTTTTTTATCAAGGCAAAAGTACGGACACTGGAAGAGCTTTGAAAATGGATTGTGATATTGACTTTTAAAGTACTACCAGCCTATAAAAAAAGCCCCACTCCTTCCGGAGAGAGCTTTTGTAATCACTAGGATTGAATGTTGTGATTAATTCACAATAATAGGATCCGCATTGCCATCGGGATCTCCTGATACCGTTCCATCGGTAGAAGCATTACCCAGAAGCAATACCCCTGCTGCATGTGGTGCGGCCATTGAGGTTCCACTTAATGTAGCATAGCCTCCATTTTTATAAGTAGATAAAACGCCGACACCGGGAGCGCAATAATCAATAGGAGGATTGGCATAATTCGAGAATGACGCCCAAATGTCGCTACTATCCATAGCTGAAATAGTAGAGATATTACTTCCATTTACGCGGGCAGGTGAATGGTTATTGGCATCGTCACTTTCGTTCCCTGCTGCCAGGGAAAACTTGACGCCATTTTGCGAAGCGGCCAGCACTGCATCATCCAGCGCCTGCGACACAGGGCCGCCCAGACTCATGTTGGCTACATCACCAGAAAAGCCATTGGCACCTACATGATCTACACCGGCAATTACGCCAGAGTACGACCCACTGCCTCTGCTATCGAGTACTTTTACAGGTATTACGGTGGCACCTGCGGCTACTCCTATCACACCTTCATCATTATCGATAGCAGCAATCGTTCCGGCTACATGAGATCCATGACCGTTTCCATCGTCAAGACTTTTACCATCTCTGCCTTTTGTAAATGCATTAAACCCTCTTGAGGCATCCACATTTAAATCGGGATGATCCAGATCGATACCAGTATCTATAACCCATGCAACATTGCTGCCTGTGTAAGTGCCTCCACCATTTACTCGGGTGATACCATAGGGTGTTTCCTGTTGCCCACCTCCGTCGCCATCACAGGGGCCACCATTCGGTGTACCACAAGGCGGTGCAAACTGGAACACTCTGTCTTTTTCGATATATGCTACGTTTTCATTTTCTCTAAGCAAATCAAGCTGCTTATCATCCAGTTGTGCAGTGAAACCTGCTATGGAATGATCATATTGGTGCAGAATATTTTCATCTGCTATTTGAGCTTCAGACATAATGTTGTTACGAACTAATTTTACTTGCTCAACATCGCCTGTCTTAAACCGAGCGTTTTGTGATTCTTTCATCACTACAATATACTGCCCATCGATAACCTCATTCAGTACTTGTTGTTCCTCTTGCTGATTAACGTCCGTTACACTTTGGCAAGATGCCATTATCAGCACCATAACCAGTGCCCTAATTGAGTTTTTTAAAACATACTTCTTTTCCATAATTATTCCTTATTTGATTGTTATTTTTGGTTTCCCCTTGATGAATAAAGTCTATTCTTTAGATGCCCATTACTTTAGACGCTCATTGATATCCCGTTAACTTATTCTCATATGTTTCCCACAACATTAAAAGCTCCCTCCGCTAAAGAAAGAGCTTTTATACTCATGCCATTCTATTTAATCCATTCATTGACTATAACTGGATCTGCTATTCCATCCGGAATTTCAGTTGCTGTTTGGTTTATTTTTCTTAATTGCAGGTAGGCTTTACGTATTAGAATTCCTGTAAATAGAAATAGTGTAATATTCAATTTCCCTGTCATCTCAATTGACAGGGCTCTTCTTTTTATTCGCATGAATTTCCTCTTTATAACTATTGATGCTTGATTATTACATCTGCAACCGGTGAATAGCTAACTATTATCCTCTTACGATCAATATCCGATTGCCTCCTACATAGTAAAGAGTAATAAATTGTAAAATGTTACAAATTTACCTAATTCAATTTCTTTTAGGACAAAATCCTCAGTACTTGCTTGTTTCCTCATCTAAATTCTCTGGTAAACTTAATTGAATAGGACTATGTTAGGCATGGTGCTATTTGTGAAAAGCCATACTGAACTTATTATAAATGAACACTTTTAAATCGTATCTAAAAAAACGTCTGCAACAATCACTTCCCGGTCGGCCTGCTCAACGAAGAATGGCACCGAATCCCAAAAACAGAAAAAACGCGCCCAGAAACTACGAACCCCAACATGATGACTTCAGAAACAGCAGCGTTTTGGTTCCCCTGAGAGACTGGAATGGCGAGTTGGAAATAGTTCTCACCTTACGCACTGCTTCTATTAATCACGGAGGACAAATCAGTTTTCCCGGAGGGGGTAGAGAAGGAGATGAAACAATTGAAGAAACGGCTCTGCGTGAAGCTCAGGAAGAAATTGGATTATATCCGGAGTCGGTTGAGGTTGCCGGAACACTGACGTCTCTTTATGTAGGACATTCAGATAATATGGTGACACCGGTAGTAGGTTTTTTGAATAAACCCCAGAAATTTACTCCGAATCCCAATGAGGTTGACGAAGTTTTTTCTGTATCACTTTTGGAGCTTGCGGGTGATAATAACCGGAATCTTGAAGAATGGGATCTCAGGGGAGTGCCCTATAACGTACCCTACTGGAGTATTCACCGGGTTCCTCTGTGGGGAGCTACGGCAATGATCTTAAATGAACTAATTGAGCTGTACAGGGAGTTTATAGCCGCCAGAGAAAAATCATAACCAGTTGCTAATTATCCCAGCCCCTTCTTTACCCAATTGCATTCCCAGGGCTACTCCCATACCGCTCAGTCCGGCTACAATCAGACTCGAAGAACCTATTTTTTTTAATACCGGGCTTTTCGTTTCAGTGAACCCCATAATACCTGACCACTCCTGTTCAATCTCCCAACTTTCAGGCAAACTCAGGATATCATTAGCAAACTCCATTAAATGTTCTTTGACCTTTTGGTTCACTCCAAAGTCACGGGTAGTCTCTTTTTCTATATCAATACTTCGGGCACCTCCAAGTAAAAGGCGGTCTTCGCCAATATTCCGGAAGTAGTAATACCCTCTGTCGTAGTGAAAAGTCCCCTTCCACCTAAGGTTGGTAACAGGCTTGGTCACAAATACATATCCACGGCCGGCTTCAATATTCACATCTTGCATCAGTTCTGGAGTAAATGAATTTGTAGCAACTGCTATATGTTTTGATTCCAGCGTTATTCCTCCCTCTAACCGAACAATAGCTTCTTCGGTATCAATACTTTTTACTTTATTTTGCCAACGGAATTTTACTCCTTCTTTTAAATTTTTGATATACAAGGTATTCACCATTTTTCCAGGATGAAGAGCCCCTTCCATTTCAATTTTTATAGCCGGATAACCCTCATATTTCGTTGCATGATATACATTCCTGACTCCAGTAGCTTTTTCCAGCCAGCTATTGCACAAATCTATATTAGCCACTGCCTGTTGATATGATGCTTCATCCGTAAAAATCTCATACCCGCCCGGCTCCTCATATTGTATATTGGCATCTCCAAGGGTTTCACGCAACAGGTTCAATCCTTCATGCCTGCGGCGTATTCGATCGATGATCTTTGCTTCATCCTCAATCTGCATATCTGAAACATGCTCCGTAACAGACCCAAAGCAGGCAAAACCAGCATTACGTGTGCTTGCCCCAAGTGGATAAAATCCACGATCAACAACCAATACATTCGCCTCAGGATGTTTCCTTTTGAAAAATAACGCCAATGACTGCCCGGTAAGTCCGGCACCTACCACTACCAAATCATAGACCTGGTTATATAACTCCCTTTCCCAATATGATCTTCCGGGCTTTTTCATTTGTGATCGAAGGCTAAGGCTGCCAAAAGAGGAGTAGCCACTTTAAAAAAGCCGTCATCCACATTGTAGCGAGGGTGGTGCCATGGATACTGAGAATCAGAATCAGGGCTTCCGCTTCCTACAAAAAAGAATGCTCCGGGAAAATGCTGTTGGTAGAATGCAAAATCTTCACCCGCCATAACCGGCCGTTTGCGCTTCACGGCTTTGTCTTCCCCAAACAAACGGCTCATACTAGCTAAAACAGTTTGCGCTTCTTTTTCAGTGTTTATAACGGGAGGGTAACCTTTGTTAAACTTCAGTGTATAGCCTCCACCGGCCGATTCCGTAATTCCTTTAGCTATCGCATTCAACCTATCTTTAACCAGTTCCGCTGTTTCCTCCGAAAGGGTTCGTACGGTTCCCAGCAAATTTACTTTTTCGGGGATAACGTTATAGGTCGTACCCCCTTCGATTTTACCCACCGTTACAACCACGGGTTCGGTTGGGTCTACACTTCGGCTGGCAATGGTTTGTATAGCATTAATAAATCTTGCTGCGAGTACAATCGGATCTACGGCTTTGTGCGCGCTGGCTGCATGTCCGCCCACTCCCTTAATCTCAACTTCAAATTCATCGGGAGCTGCCATTAATGCCCCCTTACGCGTGGCCATGACTCCTGGCTTGTACGAAGGCGATGTATGCAGACCATAGATGGCTTCGACACCCTGATCTTCCAGGAAACCAGTTTCACTCAACAGTCGCCCGCCTCCCGGTAATTTTTCTTCTCCGGGCTGAAACACAAGCAGCACTTTCCCTTCAATTTCGGCTTGCAGTTCTTTTAAAATATGAGCTACGCCCAACAGGTTAGCCGTGTGAGCATCATGCCCACAGCAGTGCGCAACCCCCGTATTCTGTGATAAAAACGCCTTTTTGGCTTCACCTTCTTCTTGTATGGGGAGGGCATCAATATCAGCCCGCAAGGCAATTACCCGTTTAGATTTTTTACCTCCTTCAATAATTCCAACGCATCCTGTCTCAAGGGGGCTTTTGTGAGGTATACCAAGTTTATCAAGCTCAGATTTTATAAAATTTGTGGTCTCAAATTCTTTGTAGCTGATTTCGGGATGCCGGTGCAGATGTCTTCGAAGTTCAACGACTTCAGTAAAATGAGCTTCTGCAAGCTCTTTTATTTTAGAATGCATTTATTGATTATCTTAGTTCGAGTGCTTTAGTCGAAAATAAGGATAATATTTCCTTTCCGTAACAATTAAGAAAAGTGTGCGTACGGAAATCCGTTAGCAAAAACACACCTTAATATTATGAAAAAGACATCCTGGGAAATTGTATTGGCAGGCTTATTCTGTTTGGTCATTGCAATTGCTGTTGTATCCAATGATTCAGATCAAGAACCAGAAACAGCCTATCGTGTATCTGTAATACCCGAGCATGAAATAGAAGAAGGAGAGACAAAAGCAGAAGAGCTGAAATCAAAACTTGAAACTTTAAAAGGACTGGAACAGCTTAAACAGCTCGAAAAACTGGACAAACTTGAAAACCTGGAGAGCCTCAAAAGTGTGGCAAATTTCTTACCTAAAGAGTTTAAAGAAGATTTTGTTAAAGAAATCGAAGCCGAGATCAAAAGAAGAGAATCAACAAACGACAATGCGGAAACAAATACTAAAGAAGGAGCTATTTCCAGTAGTTACGCAACATCCTCATCCTCCGACAATATATGGAATGCCGTTTCTCCCGGCATTTTTGCCTATACAAAAGAGTTTAATGTGTCTAATCTTGAAGAAGCTACTATTAACCTGCCCAGCGGTTCCATTACGGTAATGGGGAATAATACATCAAGAGGCAAGATATACTTAGAAGCTTCAGGACAGATCTCAACGCGAAATGATCTGCTTTCTGATTTAGATATTAAAAGTGACATTCAAGATGATGAAGTTGTATTTCAGGTTACAGAATCATCGGGCCGCAATACGAATATCAACCTACAGGCAACGCTCTATATTCCTGTAAACACAGCCATCGAGCTTAGCACTAAAGAAGGCCATATTACTGCAAAAAATTTCACCGGAGAGCAAGATTATAATACCGGAGGCGGGCATATCAATTTACGTAATACATCCGGCGATATTTATGCCTTTACATCAGGTGGTCACATTGAGGTAAAAGAAGCCTCAGGAAGCCTGGATTTGGAATCAAAAGGCGGACATGTTCATCTCGTTAATTCCTCAGGGGAAATAACAATGACCTCTTCGGGGGGTAATTTATCCGGAGATAACATATCAGGTAATATTGTAGCCAACACCCATCAGGGTAATATTGAATTTCGTTTATCTCAGCTTACCGATGACCTGGATGCCTCTACAGGTGCTGGATCTGTGATTATAACGCTTCCTGCAAATTCTAATGCTGATATTGAATTTGCAGGAACCTCTTTAGATATTGACTCAGCTTTCAACTTTACCGGCAAACGCACCACCAAAACTGCAAGCGGAGAAATTGGGAAAGGCGGAGCTTCGATCAAAGCAAATACAAAGTATGGCAAAGTGTTTTTGAAAAAAGATGGCTGAAACCCCTGATATTCATCAAAGCAAAGACGGTTCTTCTACTCTATATTCTAATCAATTCAATCAATTTTATCATAATCCCAACGGAGCAGTATCGGAAAGCCTGCATGTGTTTTTCGAAACTTCCGGGCTTAACCGGGCTTTAACAACAACTGAATCAATTACCATAGTTGAAGTAGGCTTTGGCACCGGACTTAACCTTCTCCTGCTGATGGATGCATATAAAACAGCTGCCTGTACAATCCCTGTACAGTACTATTCCATCGAAGCCTTTCCAATTGACAGTACCCAGGCCCGCCGACTTCAGTTTAGCGACCATTTGAACCATCCGAGCCTCAGTTCTGCTCTGCCCCCTATATTTGAGCAATTATCTCCGGGACTCAATTCAATAAAAGCCGTTGAGGATTTGAATATAGATCTACACCTGTTCTATGGTGCCTTAAAGGACTTTGATGAAGAATCCCTTAACGCCGACTTTATTTTCCAAGATGCCTTTTCACCTGATGTAAATGCTGAACTGTGGACAGTAGAAACTTTTGAAAAGCTTTTTAGATTAGCCAAACCATCCGCCATCCTAACAACTTATTGTGCTGCCTCGGGGGCAAGAGCAGCTATGGCTACGGCCGGATGGCACGTTGCGAGAGCTCCGGGTGCTTTAGGAAAAAGAGAAATGAGTATTGCCTCTCCTCTGCCCGGCAAACTTTCCAATTATAAAAGAGTAAATGGGGAGCGGCTCATTCAACGCCTTAAAAACGGTGATTTTAATTCAGACACATGAGCTTCAATTATCTTGCCGTCTTTTTCAGGTATTGTCCAGGAATGTTACTTCAGATCAGATAAAAGCACTACTTAACACATCCCCAAGGGACTGTAAATGTCACGCACTCCGATGACAACATTAGAGCCAAAACCATCTGCGCAACTCAGCGGTTCATCAGCGAGCCTCTGCGAGAAAAAAAGAGATTAAGAAAAGGCTCGGGAGGTTGGTTTGGATAGTGTGGTTTCACGCGGAGTTGCACGGAGTTAGACGCAGAGTAGCGCGGAGGGAGCCGGGATCACTTGCAGGCCTGATGATAAATATTGAAGTCCCTAAGTTTATATCGCTCATCCACAGAATCCGTTGTTCCAAAACCATCTGCGCAACTCAGCGGTTCATCAGCGGTTCATCAGCGGGTCTCTGCGAGAGAAAAGAGATTGAAAAAAAGCTGGGGAGGTTGCTTTGGATAGGGCAGTTTCACGCGGAGTTGCGTGGAGGGATTCTCCTATTGGAATGCCTTCGGCAGAACCCTCGGTATCGAGGGGAGGCGTATGGAAATAAGATAAAGTGCCAGCTGTTAGGTAAAGAAATGCGGAGAGGGAGGGATTCTCCCATTGGGATGCCTTCGGCAGAACCCTCGGTATCGAGGGGGCGTATGGAAATAAGATAAAGTGCCAGCTGTTAGGTAAAGAAATGCGGAGAGGGAGGGATTCGAACCCTCGATACCGTGTTGACGGTATACTCCCTTAGCAGGGGAGCGCTTTAAGCCACTCAGCCACCTCTCCTTTTTCAAGAGCCACAAATATATGGAGCTTTTACGCCTAATAGCAACCCCAACTCCCGATTCTTTTATTTTCTTGTCAACCAGAACCAATCAACAAACACTATCGGCTAATTCTACTATAAATACCGTTCCTTTCCCCTCTTCCGATTCTACATGAATCCAACCTTCATGCATGTGTACCATATCTTTGCAAAGCATAAGCCCCAGGCCACTCCCTTTCTCATCTGCGGTTCCTGTCCGGGAGGTATCTGCCCCCACTTTCATCAATTTATTGCGAATCTCCTCCGGCATCCCAATTCCGGTATCTGACACCTGCAGATAACATGTATTGCCCCGCGCATATATCTCTACCTCAACCTTATCTCCTTTATTGGTAAACTTGAGTGCATTTGACAGCAAATTACGCATGACCGTATCTATCATATCCTTGTCAGCTTCAATAGTTATTTCTTCTTCCGAAGTAATCGACAAGGTAACATTCTTATGCTGCGCAATAGGACTTACGAGCTTTACATTTTTGTTTATCAATTTATTGAGCTGAAATTGTTGAAGATTCAGTTTAAGATTTCCTGTTTGAAGAGAAGCCCACTGCAACAGGTTCTCTACCAACTGATGAAGCCTATTTGACGAATCGTTAATCTCTTTAAGGCTTTCTCTGAGTTCCTGCCGATCTATTTCATCAAAATCTTCGATCAACATCTCTGAATAAGCCATCATAGCTTGAAAAGGGTTTCGAAGGTCATGAGCAATAATGGAGAAAAACTGATCTTTTGCGTCATTGATTTCTTTGAGGCTTTTAGCCTGTTTTTCGATAATCTGGTTTTGGCTTTCTATTTCGCTTTTTTCTTTTCGGATTTGATGGGTTTGTTCCCTGATTACACTTTTCAGTTTCTTCTGCTTTCGCATCAAATACTGATATCTTACTTTAGAAAAGCCGATAGTGGTAATCCCCACCACAGTAATTATCAAAAAATAGAACCAGGTTTGTTCGTAAAAAATTGAACGAACCTCTATACTTGCCGTGGTTACTTGCCTGCCCCAAACTCCATCATTACTGGCTGCCAAAACTTTAAATGTATATGTCCCTGCCGGAACGTCGGTGTATGTGGCCCAATACTCATTGCTTACCTCTTTCCATCCTTTATCATAGCCTTCCAGCATATATCTGAACCTGACTTTTTCGGGAGCTGAATAGGATAATCCATGAAAATTAATTCTGAAATTTTTCACTCCAGATTCCAGTGTAATTTCTTTTCCGTCGTACATATTTTCTTCCGCAAAAACATTCCGTATAACAGCTATTGGAGGTACTGCATTATCTGTATTGGGTTCTATTTCTATAATTGCAATTCCATTTTGGGTAGCAAACCAATAGTCATTACCCGATGTTTTTAATCCGCCTTGCTGAAAACCTCCATTGCACTCGGGATTTCTCATTCCCTCTTCCCGGTCATACTGTATGATATTGTAAAAGGTATTATTTCCCTCTATATACGCATTCAACTCAGACTTCTTTACTTTAAAAACGCCTTTATTGGAAGACATCCATAACCAACCATTCTCATCTTCAGATATATGATGTATAATATGATCGGGCAGGTCATCCTTTAAGCCTATATGATCTATGCGGCCTTCCTTTAACCTGTTTAATCCCCTGTTCTCTGTTCCAACCCAAATAATATCCGAATCATCTTTATCTACATATATAGAACGTATGTTATCCGATGCCAGGCCTTCCTCTTCATTTATGGTGTTAAATTCTCCATCGTAAAAATAGCTAAGCCCTCCATCTGCCGTTCCCAACCAAAGACCTCCTTTTGGATCTTCTTCTATATAGCGAACCAGGTTCCCAGCCAGCCCATCTTCTTTAGTATATTTAATATGTTCTTCGTTCTCCGGATCAAACTTAACCAGCCCTCCATGGGTTCCTATCCACATGGTAGAATCGCTGGCAATAAAAATTGACCGTACATCATTTATGCCTTTTTCAAATCCCAGTTTATATTTTTTTACGCCTTCATCATTATATCTTTCTATTCCATCTTCATAATATCCAACCCATATATTGCCTTCATGATCTTCATTAAAAGCATGAGCTATACCTCTGCTCATAATCCCCCCCTCGCGGTACCTGCTTATAAAATGGCCTTCCAGTACATTAACTCCATGATCCCTCGTTCCAATCCAAAACCGCCCCTTACTGTCTTCAAAAATCCCTAAAATATTGTTTCCGGAAAGCCCTTCCTCTTTCCCTATAACATCTATCTTGGGGCTTTTCAATCGTATTATTCCATTTCGGGTTGTTGCCAACCAGATATTTCGCTCTCTATCTTCAAAAATATCTGAATAGTATAAGTCTGGAATCACTCCTTCCTTCGAGAGTTTTCTTAGCTTTCCCTCTGTAAATTGACTAATCTCCCCATACGTACCCAGTAACCATCTTATTCCTTTAGAGTCTTTTAAAATTTGTTTATAATAAATGCTTTTTCCAGGCTGTTCTTCCAGAAGAGTTATTATGTTGTTTTCGTATTTGTATAATCCCCTGCTTGTACTTACCAGGTTTACTTCATCATCAGTATATATGTACAAAACTTCTTCGCCTTTAAGCATCTCAAATTTAGCCGGCTCAAAGAGTTGTCCGTTTTTCATTACCCCCAATCCATTTGTAGATCCAACAACAAGCTCTCCATTGTTTAAGTAAAGAACATCATTAAACCGGTTTTCAGAAGCGGTATCTGAAATATTATATATATCTACTTGGTTGTCGTAAAGATGTAGGAGACCATCGTAGGTAGACATCCATATAGAGTGATCCGGAGCTTCATAGATATAGGAAATGCGGTTTTGACTGGCCGTTTCTCTTGTAATTATTCTATTAAATGTGCCGTTTTCATACTTAAATAATCCATCATAAGTACCAAACCACATATGATTCATTGAATCTTCCATCATATAGGTAACGGTGGTGCTGATAAAACCTTTTTTCTCATCAAAATGTTTAAACTTCCCCTCCGGAGTTATCAGCATAACTCCATCGTTCTCCAGTGTTACCCAAACCCCAACCCCTTCTTGCCTATATACTTTATCAGCCCTGTTTTGGGCCATTTCAGCAGTATTTGCATGATTATAGATTTCAAACTCCAATCCATCAAAACGAGCCATTCCATCATAGGTAGCCACCCAGAGGTAACCTTGCTCATCTTGAAAAATAGAATTTACCGTATTGACCGGAAGTCCATCTTCTACATTCCATGCCCTTGAGATATATGGATCTTTCTCATATACCAGCTGAGTCTCCTTGACGTACTGCTCCTGAAATGTTATTAAAAACAATAGTAGTGCAATCATTGCCCACCGCGTAAAAATCTATAATACTGAAACCTAAAGTAAACTATATTTTATCTAAATAAGGAACCAAATCAAAACTTTTTATAAAAAAGCTACATATGATTTTTCCCATCAGTGCAAAAGCAATAAAAAAGGAGCCTTCTTAATTCATCCTCTTATTTCTGGCTTCTCCCAGAAAAACAGTTTATGCATTTCTCTCTTAACTTTATCTACCAGACCTGCCTTGGCCGCTTTAATTGCTCTTACTATGCATCATCCAGCACATAGATTTGGGCAAGATTTCTTCCCTCCTGAGCGTAATCCAATCCATATCCCAAGACAAAAGCATCGGGTATTTCAAACCCTACATAATCAAGCTGCACATCATATTTAGTAGCTTCCTTTTTGTGGAGTAAGGTGAGTACGGATACCGATTCAGGATTATATTTCTTTACATTCTCAACCAGGTAATTCATAGAAAGCCCTGTGTCTACAATATCTTCGACCAGTATAATATGTCTGCCTTCAATTTTGGCATCTATATGCTTCAGTTCCGTAACTTTACCAGACGACACTTTCTCATCTCCATAGCTACTTAGTTTCATAAAATCTACTTCACAGGAAATAGATACATGTCGCATAATATCAGCCAAAAAAATGAAAGCCCCATTCAGCACACCAATAAAAATCGGTTTCTTGCCTTCAAACTCTTTATTCAACTGATTACCAAGTTGAGATAGGCGTTCTTCCAACTGTTCTTTGGTTATGAAAACTTTAAAACTCTCATCATTACATGTTACTTCTTCGGGCAAATAAAAAGATGAACTCATCTATTTAGTAGGTTTAATCGTCAAATATGTTGTTGTGTTTTCATCGCATTTTGCCAGTTCAGAAATTGCACCCTTTGCTGATTCAGAAACTGGACCTGGATATATAATGGCGTAAATAGTACTATCTGATCCACACAAAACCAAAGTTTTTTCTTTTAAATTTGACGCTATTTTTCGATTTGTTAAATGATCTGAAATTTTCTGACTTCCCTTCATACCAAACGGAATAAACCGGTCGCCATGCTTCCAGTGCCTTATCTGCAATGGCCAATCTAAAGCTTCCGCATCAATATATAATCCCGTTCTGGATTTTATGCCTTTAGTAAGACGAATATTCACGCCCCCTACGGTATACTTATCCTCCAGGTGTTGCCTGGTAATTGGCTGCTTCCACGCTTTGTCCTCTTTTTTTTTCTGAAGAATCACCCGGTCTCTGTCTCGAATAAACTCTGCATTTCCAACAACCAGTGACTTTCCCGTTTGTAGATCTTCAATCTTACTTAATTCCTGCAACTGAGCTTTAGAGCAAGAGGTATCTCCGTTGAAGTCATCCAGCAAATGCTTAAGTATGGCCGGCTTAAGTTGCTGCGGGAGCTCAGAGAATGCGTGCACATCAAGAACAAAATCTTCTGATATCTGTGCTGTAATCCACTCGATACTTTGCTGAAACCACCCTCCCTGTTGTTGTAGTTCCAATATATTCTGTTGCCAACCCGGGAAAAACCGATCCATTTGTTCAGAGAACTCTTTTCTCAAGAAATTGCGTGCAAAACTGGATTGCAGGTTACTCTCATCAATACGATAGGGAATAGCGTTTACCTCACAAAAGTGCAGGATTTCCTCTTTACTGAAATTAAGTAATGGGCGAAATATATTCCCATCCCAACTGCTCATACCTTGCCATGCAGTGGGAGAACTTCCCCTTAACACTTTCTGAAGGATAGTCTCAATTTGATCATCCTGATGATGAGCTGTTACAATAGCTGCGGCTTTGTGGGCATCCCTTAATCCTTTAAAAAAATGATACCGTTCTTCACGCGCCCAGTTTTGAAAGTTCCCAATGTCGGCTGTAGAAGAATCTAACTGTATAGAACAACACTCAAACCCCCACTGAAAGGCCATTTGCTCAACCAGGTCCTGGTCTTTATCTGATGCTTCTCCCCGCTTGTTATAATTTATATGCACCACAAGTACATTCAAATCAAGTATATGAAACAGGTAAAGTAAAGCCATAGAATCGGGACCGCCACTCACCCCAAGTACAAAGAGAGCCTCTTCCTCAAAGTATGCACCCACACTTCGGCGAAAGGAGTCAATTATATCATCTACGGCCGTTTTTTCCATGTGAAAAGTTAGGGGCTTTAACGACGGTATTCAATGGATAAATGAAATAGCTGTGTGTATGGTTTCAGAGTTTATTAATTCTACTATTTGATTACTTACCGAGCACAGATTATGCAACAAAATCAATTAGAACTGTATGGTTCTATATTTACAAAATCACATCCCTCAGCACAAGCATCTTGACTCTTCTCAAATTCTGGAGTTGCCCACCTTCCAAGATGGGCAATCACTCCTCCTTCATTAAAATTTAGACAATAGTCAGCATAACAGTCTTGATTTTCACATAACGTGGGTTCTTGAGCTTTCTCTATTCCGAAAAAACTTACTGGCATTAATACTAATAAAAGAAAGATCATATGAATATTCATGGCATCTTGTGTAAGCTATATTTTTTAAGGTTTACCTTTTTTTTGTCTTTTGAAGCATATTGTATTGCGTAAAGGCTCCCATTCTTATCTCCATATATGGGAAATCGATTTTGGATGTGGATTACTTTTTCGATTTGGCGTTCCCCGCCCAAATTATACACATCCATATACTTTTTACCCGTTTTAGTATCAACAAAAATTATTACTATACGATCCTGAAATACATAAAAACCATGTGCTAAGTACTTAGCATACATAGTCGGAAGATGCCGGAAAACGTCAAACTTTTCGGGAAACTTTGGGACACTATATATCTCATTGTTGATTCTAAACTCATTAACCAGAACCCCTTCATCATTAAAAACCTGGATAGCAGGGTCAAAAGGGTGTTTCAAGATTATAATTTTGTTCTCTGATTTTTGAATAACTGCGAAGCTAATATTTGAAAACCCGAAGGGGACATTTTCTATTACTTTTGATTTTTTAAACAAAGTATGAGCTGGTTTTCCTGTATTCACATCATAGCATTGAACCGAATTCCCATCTTTGGCAATGGCTCCTCCTGTATGTGTACAAAGCATTTCATTTACTATAATTAAATCTACCGCCTGGTTGAGAATAGCAACAGATCGTTTAAAAACCCCGTTTTTTGAAAATATACTTACTCTCTCTAAATATGGGTCAGAAATATAAACCTGGTCATTATCATCTATATGGATATCTGAAGCTTTCTCAAATTTCCCAGGTTCATTTCCTTTGCCTCCAAAAGTAAACTTCAGCTGCATATCTTGATCATAAACAGTTATCAACCCTTGTTTAGCATCTAATACATAAAGGTCACCATCAGAATTAAAATCTATTTCTACCTCTCCCTCCAAGACAAGTCCGTTAAGTTGTTTTTCACTTTCGACCTTATAAACATCCTCAAATTCCTTTCCATACCATTGAGAGTAAATATTTTGGCTTGTCATCAATAACGAGCAAATCAGAACTAATCGTAACACCCTTTTATCAAGAAATTTCACTTACCTATTCTTCCTTTGTATCTATATTTTTTCAGTTTTAGCCCTTCCTTGTCTTCAGTATAACTAAACGAATACAACGCACCATTTTCATCTGCATAAACCGGATATCTTTTTTCAAAGCGGATGGGTTTCTCAAGCTTTCTATTTCCTTCTAAATCAAATAAATCTACATATTTTATTCCTGTTCCAAGCTCAACATAAACCGCTATCAACATTCCCTTAGCTACATATATCCCATGTATCATTGAAGTGGCATAATCTTTAATGTTGTGGCTTTGAATATTATATGAGTCAGGAATCTCAGGTTGTTTAAAAATTGCATTATCTATTTTAAATATCTGCTGCACTTTTCCTTCCGAATTAACTATACGAACCTTGCCATCTAAAGGGTGACTAAGAGCCACCAACAATTGGCCGGTAGTTTGTATTGTACTAAAACTTGCGTTAGAATAGCTTAGCATTTTTCCTGCAATAGCAAGTGTAGGAGGTAAAAAGTCCACCTCAGCCTTTCCATTTAATTTATTGAAGCACTGTACGGTGTTATCATCTGCAAGTGGAACAATGGCCCCTGTATGTGCGCATAGATAGTCGTCGATTTCCACTAAATCCATATAAGGTTTCTCTACAATATATGAATTCAAGAAATCACCTGATGCAGAAAAAATGCTAATCCGCCTCAATCCAACATCCAGCACATATACTATGTCATCTTCCCCAATATATAAATCAATGGGTCGTCTAAATTCTCCCGGCCCACTTCCTTTTTGCCCAAATCTATTCCTTTCTACCAACTCCTGATCGTAAACAATAATGGCCAACTGTTGCCTGTCGAGTATATAGAGTTCTCCCTTTGAGTTAAAATCGATTTCCATTGCTCCACTTAACAGGTCTCCCTTCAATACCTGTTCACTACTTAATTCAAAATAATCAGAGAACCCGGCTGTTGACTGTGCGTTTGAAACCCACTTAAAACCTACATTAATACAAAAAAAACAGACAATAACTCTATACAAATTCATAGAAATAATTAAGTAATAAATTTCCCCGGGGTAATACCACCGGGGAATTCTTTTAGTTTAAAATTATAAATCCCAAAACGGAATCGATAACAATTTCCAAAAAACACTTACCCTACTCTACAATAATATCAGCACAGGGATAACTTTCTGGACTACATGGAACAATTGTTGCCTGCCAATCTACACAAGCTATTTTACTTTCACCCGTCACACCATCCAAGCAAGAAATCATGTACAAATCCTCAATTTCGGCGGTTGTTTTATTCAATGATGCGGAGACAAAAACACTTGTTACTATAAATAAACATATAAATGTTATTCTTTTCATAATCTAATACTTAGGATTAAAACTGAACAACCATTGTAAAAAAAAAACATTTCATCTCCAAATGAAAATAAACGTTCTCTTTTATTAACGAACTTCCATTACACTCTCAATAACTCCCTTCCTTCACAAATTAACCCTCACCTGCTCGTAGGCAAACTTTTGTACATCCATATGTTCATCCAGGGCAACTAAGACGCCGGCAGCATTTATTCCCAAAAACTTAAATCTTCCTGTTAATTCTTTGCCCCCAACAGTTAGCTTCACCCATTCGCCGTAATTAAGCATTCGGCAATTCACAGCTTTTGGGAGTCCTTCATCCTGTTTTACCCACAGACGGTAGTAGTACTCTATGCGTTGCAATAATTCGGCCAGTATCTCTTCCCTGCTTTGTTCTTTTTGGGTAAGCTGAAACAATGAAGTTGCCTTATTGGAGAGAGCATCCCAAAAATCCCGTTGATTCACATTCAGCCCGATCCCAACAATCACTTTGTTTAGTTTATCACCACTGAATTGGGTTTCTGTTAAAATACCGGCCATCTTTTTGTTGTCAACCAGTACATCGTTTGGCCATTTGATGCTTGCCCAACTGTCATCACCCGCTAAATCCATCAACTCTGTGATAGCCAGTGCACACCCTAACGTAAGCAACGGAAGGCGATCGGCTTTGGCAGGGGTAAATATCAAGCTAAACGTAAGGTTTTGCCCCGGAGTAGTTTGCCATTGCCTTTGATATTGCCCTCGCCCTTTTGTTTGGGTATCGGTAAGTATAACCGAGCCATGCGCCAACTCTCCGCCCTCTTGTTGCTTGGCGTAAGTGTTAGTGGATTCAAGTTCCTCGAAATAATGCAGGTGATGGCCCAGCCACGCTGTGGACAACCGGTTGTTAAAAGCGGAACAGTTAAACAAAGGAAATTAGTTTTACAGCTTAAATTCCTCTGAATATACTATGAATGATGATAAGAAATGATTGCTTGCAACACCTGCCAATCAGCTTTTACTATTCTCCAATCTGAATTACGGAATCTTCCGTACCAAATTCGTTGGCTACATACTCATCAGCACTTTCATCATTTTCCCATCGCTCACCATCTATGTAATATTTGAAGCGATATTCATTTTCAGGTTTCAGCCTTAAGGTTGTCTCCCAACGGCTCCCTCTTAGCTCCAGCTTGTCGGCACTGGTGCTCCAGTTATTAAACTCTCCGGCTACGGCAACTTCCTTCTCTGCCTGGTCAGCCGGTATTGATAAGGTTACTTTGCAGATGGTTCTCTTGGGGGTGAATTTTTTCGAAATCATACATGCGGCGTTTTGTTAATCTGTTATGATATCTGAATCTATTTATTCGTCTCTGATCAAGCAATAAGTACCCGGTAATCAAATTATTACTATATCGTGAATATAGTGTTGGAGCGATTTGGAGATTGGTTATTTGTTAATACCGCAGGCATGCTTTAGGCAGGGAATTAGTAATTAGGCAAGAAGGCAGAAGTGGATACTTAGCTGATTCAATATCCCGGACCTAAAATACAACCCATGGCTTTAGTCGTGGGACAGAAGTGGAAACAATTGATAACTGAACCATTCTTAATTGTTCAAAAATTATCACTACACCTCAGCAAGTTTGCTTTTCAGTAAGTCGATTTTGGCGATAGGAGTAGGATCTACATTATTGACAAGGGCAAGATAAATACTGATCCAGTCTCCAAGTTGAATAAGTGAAAACAGGCGGGCAAGTCTGCTTACTCCATAGGTTTCTATTTCTATCACAGAAAGAGCCTGGTCTATCACCAACTCTTCAACAATTTCCATCCGGCGCTGTACTTTGGGATGGTCTTTGGTATCCTTCAATAAAATAACGCTCAGACGGCCGGTAAGGTGAGCAATCTGTTCCCATCCCACAATTTCATTATGATTCATCTCCGGGAGTACGTTTCCATAGGCCAGCATCTTGGCATTCTCCTCAAATTGTCCGCGCCACCGCAGGTTTACCGGCTCCATCATCCCTGCATCTGAGTAGATAATGGGAAGTGTTTCGCTTAATTCTTCAGCTATGGCAAGTGCTTCGTTTCCATTTAAGTCTGAAAAGTCATCCACTCCTTCACGTAACAGCTTATAGGTTTCTTCCAGGGCTTCATCTCCTTCACCCAGAAAACCCAGTTTTTGAAAAATTCTGAAAAGAGGAACAAAGCTATATGCAAGAGCAGCGCGAGGCGGCATTCCTCCCGGAATCCTGATATAATCAAAGTCTTCTTTTTCAGCAGTAACCAATAATTGTCCCCCCGAGGTTACAGCAATCACTTGAGCCCCCTTCTTTAAAGCATTTTCCAACGCCGACAAGGTTTCCTCTGTATTACCAGAGAAGCTACAGGTAACAAACAGGGTGTTTTCTCCAACCCATTCCGGAATTTCGTAATGACGGTTTACATAGACGGGTACCGGGCATGTCGTCAGGGAATAAGCCCTGGTCAGGTCGGCGCCTATGGCAGACCCTCCCATCCCCGCAAAACATATATTTTCAATTTTACTTTCATCTATCGTGAGTTCCAGATCTGCGGTAGCAGCTACAATTTCCTGCCAGTGTTCAGGAAAAGCTTTCACCAGCCCCCACATATCTTGGGTATCTATATTCTTTATTTCGTCTTTGGTAATTGCCATTATCTTTTTTTCCAGTCGTTAAATAGTTCCTGTACTTCTTTTGCTGATGTAAGCCTTAATGCATCCTGCCCCAGAGCTTCAAAATCTGTTTTTTTGTAAGAGCTTAATAGTTTTTTTATTCGTGGAATAGAATGAAGATTCATACTTAGCTCGTGTATCCCCAAACCAAATATACAAGCTGCTCCAATTTCGAGCCCGGCTAATTCACCACATACGCTCACTTCAATATCTGCTTCCCGGGCAGCCTTGTGGGTCATATCAATTAACTTTAAAACTGCCGGGTTGTAATGCTGAAACAGTGTACAAATATCTTCATTGCCCCGATCAACGGCCAGGGTATACTGTGTTAAATCGTTGGTGCCAATACTAAAAAAATCTACTTCCCTGGCAAACTCAAAAGCTGACAGAGCTACACTGGGTACTTCAACCATCAATCCCAGGGGTACACTTTCATCAATATTGATCCCTCCAGCGAGTAAATCGGATTGTGCCTGTTCCATCTCTTTCCGAATTTCGCCTACTTCTTCGATGACAGAGACCATAGGTACTAATATTTTCACTCTACCCGGATAACTACCAGCCACTTTCAAAATAGCACGTAATTGTTTTCTGAGCATCTCACGCTCATCCAACAGCATTCGAATACCCCGCCATCCTAAAAAGGGATTAGCCTCTTTATTTGTCCGAATACTCCCTTTATCTCCCCCCACATCAAACAGTCGTATTGTAGCGGGTCCTTCAATACCTTTGAGCATCTTGGTATAAAAAGCGACCTGTTCTTCAAAACTTTTTTGAAACCTGCGGCCAAATAAAAGGGATTCCGTTCGCAACAATCCTACACCCTGGGGCGAACTTTCTACGGCTTTATCAATTTCTTCTTCGAACTCCACATTGGCCAGTAAACGAAAAGGGAATCCATCCCTGGTTTCAAATTCTGCCTGTTGCTTTAACTGTAGGGCATCGGCGGCCAAGGCTTTTTGCCTGGCCCTATATCTTAAAATCGTATCCGAATCAGGATCAAAAACAACTTCTCCCAACTCACCGTCAATGGCTGCATTTTTTGCTTCTGATGCTGCTTTCAATGCGTTTTTTGAACTTACCACACAGGGTATACCCAACGATTGTGCGATGATAGCGGCATGCGATGTCACTCCCCCTTTTTCCATTACCAATCCTGCTATCCCATTTTCATAGTAAGAAATTAAATCGGTGGGACTCATTTCTTTGGTCACAATAATGGAACCTTCTTTTGCTTTTTGCTCCTCTCTTTTATCACAGACAAGCCGCACCAGTCGGTCTCGTATATCTTCCAGGTCTATAATGCGCTGCCGGAAGAGTTCGGAACCACTTTCCTTCAGGCGTTCAATAAATTCACAAAATGTCTGATAGACAGCAAAATCAACGCTCAGTCGTTTTTTTTCTATAATCTGATAAACTTTCTTTTCTACTTCAGGATCTTCTACAATCTGCTGTTGGGCTTCAATAATATCAGCTGAATTCCGATCGTTCAGCTCACGGCCCATCTGTACAAGCTCATCTGTCAATTCTTTTTTAGCATTCTGAAACCGTTGTTTATGTAGGATTACCGCATCTTCTTCAATTTGACGTGGCGATACCGTGGCAATCGTGGTATCTATCACATATATGTCTCCTACAGCAATTCCTCGGCTTCCAGCCTGACCTGTAATCAACAAACTTTCTTTTGATTCACTCATCTCATTCATCATCCATTCCGAACTTGTTTTCTATAAGTTCCACAATTGTTTTCAGGGCTTTTTTCTCATCCGGGCCATCCATTTCCAATTCAAGCTCGGCTCCTTCTTCAGCTGCAAGGGTCATCACTCCCAAAATACTTTTACCGTTTACCCGATATCCGTACATATGTATATAGAAATCAGATTCAAACTTGCTGGCAAGTTTTACCAATGCCGCCGAGGGCCGGGCATGCAAACCTGCTGAATTTAATATTGTGACTTTCTTTTTAATCATATTGAAAATATAGCTTCATAAAATGAAAATAAAATAACCAACAATCCATTAAGGGCAGCGAATTTACGAAGTTTTTGCCTTACGTTTTTGAAGTGTTTAAATACCTGTTGTCTTAACAAGCTCAAGTATCAATGTAAGTGCGTAGCCACAGCTATTCCTTCGGATTACATATGGGGTGTCAGGGATTGTTTGCGGGCCTGATGAGTAAGTTTTTGATGATGGCACATTAAAGTTGATACGCTTATGTCTGCTCTGATATTCTAAAACCATCTGCGCAACTCAGCGGTTCATCTGCGGGCCTCTGCGAGAAAAGAGAAGTGGGAAAAGGCTGGGAGGTTGGTTTGGGTAGTGTAGTTTCACGCGGATTTTCGCAGAGTTAGGCGCAGAGTTTCGCGGAGTGAGGGCAGAGGTGATGAGTAATTTTCTGATGATGGCATATTAAAGTTCATACGCCCATTCTTGCCCATATACAGAATCCGGTATTCCCAAACCATCTGCGTAACTCAGCGTTTCATCTGCGAGCCTCTGCGAGAAAAGGAAAGTTTGGAAAAAGCTGGGGAGGTTGATTCGGACATGGTAGTTTCACACAGAGTTAGGCGCGTAGGGGGGATATTAGAGGTCATTTGCGAGCCTGATGATTGAGTTTTTTAATGATGAAACATTGAAATTAATGAGTAATCCGAGTTTCTTATCTGAAAGTTTTAAATAGGTTAAGAGTTGTTTGTAGTGAACCTCAGCTAATGATTCAACGGATTTTATCTCGACAATTACTTTGTGGTTGACTAATAGATCCATTCGGAAGCCCTGTTCCATTTCAACTTCTTTATATACAACGGGCACTCCCAATTGAGTTAGTACGGTGAATCCATCGTTACGAAGCTCATAAGCTAATGCCTGCTCATACACGGATTCCAGTAATCCCGGTCCCAACGTGGAATGTACTTTAAATGCCGCTCCCCGAATGGCATACGATATATCATTTTCGTGCATAAATTCCCCGCTTTTTAGTTGAACATAGTATTCCAAAGCCATCGGCGCAACTCAGCGGTTCATCTGCGAGCCTCTGCGAGAAAAAAGAAGTGGGAAAAGGCTGGGTGGTTGGTTTGGGTAGAGTAGTTTCACGCGGATTTTCGCAGAGTTAGGCGCAGAGTTTCGCGGAGGGCCGGGGTTGTTTGCAGGCCTGATGATGGCACATTGAAATTTCTACACTCATGCCTGTCCGGTATTCCAGAACCATCTGCGTAACTCAGCGGTACATCTGCGAGCCTCTGCGAGAAAAGGAAAGTTTGGAAAAAGCTGGGGAGGTTGATTCGGACATGGTAGTTTCACACAGAGTTAGGCGCGTAGGGATATTAGAGGTCATTTGCGAGCCTGATGATTGAGTTTTTTAATGATGGAACATTGAAATTAATGAGTAATCCGAGTTTCTTATCTGAAAGTTTTAAATAGGTTAAGAGTTGTTTGTAGTGAACCTCAGCTAATGATTCAACGGATTTTATCTCGACAATTACTTTGTGGTTGACTAATAGATCCATTCGGAAGCCCTGTTCCATTTCAACTTCTTTATATACAACGGGCACTCCCAATTGAGTTAGTACGGTGAATCCATCGTTACGAAGCTCATAAGCTAATGCCTGCTCATACACGGATTCCAGTAATCCCGGTCCCAACGTGGAATGTACTTTAAATGCCGCTCCCCGAATGGCATACGATATATCATTTTCGTGCATAAATTCCCCGCTTTTTAGTTGAACATAGTATTCCAAAGCCATCGGCGCAACTCAGCGGTTCATCTGCGAGCCTCTGCGAGAAAAAAGAAGTGGGAAAAGGCTGGGTGGTTGGTTTGGGTAGAGTAGTTTCACGCGGATTTTCGCAGAGTTAGGCGCAGAGTTTCGCGGAGGGGGGTTATGCATGGTTTCGCCTTTCCTGATAAAGTCATCATTCAAAGCTGACAGAAATAATTCTTTTTGTTTTGGGGAGGTCTCCTCTATTTTCAATTCATCATTAATCTTTCTCGGAATGTTTCTTAAATTCAGCCGAACTAATCAGATCAAGTAATTTTATGTCCGTAACCGAAAAAGACGTACGCTACGTAGCAAACCTGGCCCGGCTCAAGCTTCCTGAAAACGAAGTTAAGTCGCTTGCCAACGATATGAACAAGATATTAGAGTACATGGAACTACTGAATGAAGTAGATACTTCCAATGTAGCACCGCTCGAACATGTAATTGAGCTGGACAGCCGCCTCCGCACCGATAAAGCTGAAAAACCACTGGATCATGATGATGCCCTCAAAAATGCTCCCGATGCCGACAGTGATTACTTCCGGGTTCCAAAGGTGATAGAATAAACTATGGCTACTTCAGACTCCCCTACGTATGCAGAACAGGATTTTTTTCTGAACCTGCCCAAGTCGCGACAGCATATCATTGCGCTGTTAATCCTCTTTTTGATTCCCTTTGTGCTTTTTACCGCCACCACCATAGGCGGCAAAGAGTTCCAACGCCACGATATTATGCAATGGAGGGCCGGCGCCGAGTCTGTTATCGACTACCGGGAACAGTATAATGAAGAGCCCCTCTGGGTAGAGAATATGTTTATGGGGATGCCTGCTTTTGTGGTCTCTGTAAAACACACCGTCCCCAACCTGGATTGGCTTAAAAAACTATTTACCAATATTTATCCTGCATTTCAGTATTGGGTACTTGGGGCAGGTATGTATTTCCTGCTCACCCTAATGGGGTTCCGAACCCTGACCAGTGTATTCGGGAGTTTGATGTATGGACTGACCACCTACTTTCCGGTCATCATTATTGCCGGACATACCTCCAAATTTGAAGCCCTGGCTTTTGCTCCCTGGGTTATCGCAGGGTACTGGCTGCTTAGCCAACACAAAAAAAAGCTGCCCGGCCTGCTCCTTTTCTCTGTGGCCCTGGCACTTGAATTCCGTGCCGGACATCCCCAAATCACTTATTACTTCTTTTACCTGTTAGGCATTTTATGGCTCGTTGACAGCTGGAAGGCGTACCAAAACAAAGAAATGAAGCAATGGGGGGTAACTACCAGCCTCTTAATAACCGGTGGACTGGTTGGCATTCTGGGAAACGCAGATCGGCTGCTTACCCTGCATGAGTATTCCGCATACAGCACTCGGGGCGGTTCTGCCATTAATGCCACAGAAGGACTTAGTTCGGGATATGCTTTTACCTGGTCACAGGGTATTAAAGAAACACTAACTCTTATCATACCGGATCTCTTTGGCGGGGCATCTCCCGATTATTGGGGTGCTAAACCGGGAACATCCGGTCCACATTATATAGGTGCTCTCAGCCTCCCTTTTATTTTAATGGCCCTTATTCGCCAGCGTTCCCGAATGATGTATGCTTTCTTTGCGGCAGGAACCCTGGCTATCTTTTTTGCATGGGGACATAATTTTGCTGTATTAAACGAGTTTGCCTTCGACTATATCCCTTTCTTCAACAAATTCAGAGCTCCCGAAACCTGGCTCACCCTCACAGCCTTCTGCTATACTGTTGTAGCCGCCTACGGATTGAGCTGGCTGGCGGACTATGCCAAAGAAAAATCCAGCTCCTTCAAAACGCTGTATGCGCCCTTAGGAGTTACCGTTTTAATCGCCGTTTTTGTTTTTGTGAATGTGAAGTCCATGGATTTTAGCCGGCCGGGGGAGGTTCAAAACATTGCCAGCCAGATAGCACAACAAAACCAGGTGAGCGCGCAAAACCCACAGGTTCAGCAACGTGCTCAACAATATGTAAATACAAACCTGAAACCTGAACGGAAAGAAAAAGCCAACAGAGATGTGCTTCGTTTTTGTATCATCATCGCGATATGTGGGGGACTTATATATCTGATCATTAACCAAAAAATTCCACTTGGCGCGGCTCTCATAGCCGTTGTTGTTATTACCGGTTATGATATGATATCCGTAGATCAGCGGTATGTACCAGAACGTGCCATTGTTGAGGGTAATGTAGATGCCGAGCGTACTATTCTCTCCCAACGCAGAGATATAGATACTTACATTCAGGATCACATTTCAGAAAACACAGCCTATCCGTATCGTGTATTCCCCCTCCTCGACAACCCTTTTAATAACGCTGTTCCCTCTTACTTCTACCCTACCATTGGCGGATATACAGGAGCCAAGCTAAGCATTGTACAAGATGTAATCGATCAGCAGAATGGAGCCCTGTACAAAGGAGAGTATGGATTAAACCTGGATTTACTGAACCTGATGAATATAAAATACATTACCTATCGCCAAGGACTTCAGTTACCCGGATTACGGATAGCACATCAGGGACAGCAAGGAGTGGTTTACGAGAATACCAATGTACTGCCCAAAGCATTTTTTGTGGATTCTGTCATTACAGTTCAAAAACCGGTAGAAGCTTTTGAATACCTGAACCCAGGCAACATCAATTTTGCTGAAACGGCTGTAGTTGAAACCTCAGCAAACATCAGTTCTACCACAGATTCTACTGCTTCGGCAGAAGTAACTGAATACACCGGGCCCGAAATAACCCTTAAAGTAAGCCGATCTAACCCCGGCTTCCTGGTACTCAGCGAAACCTATTACCCTGCCGGATGGAAAGCGACCCTGGATGGAGAAGAAATCTCCATATACAAAACCAATTATATGTTCCGGGGAATGGAGATACCGGCAGGCGAGCATACCCTCAAGTTAGAGTTTAATCCCTCCTCATACACTACAGGAGTGACGCTTGCATGGTTATCCTTTGCCATTCAGCTGGGCCTTGCAGTAGCTGTTGGGTTTATGCATTTCAAGGACAGGCAATCCAATGAGTCCTAAAAAAGTACTCCTGATAACTTATTACTGGCCTCCCGCCGGGGGATCGGGAGTACAACGCTGGGTTAAGTTTTGCAAGTACCTCAGAGAATTTGGTTGGGAACCAATCGTATATACCCCTTCAAATCCTGAACCCCCGGCCATCGACAAAACCCTTGTCAAAGATATTCCCGATGATATCACGATATTAAAAAGACCGATTTGGGAACCCTATTCATTGTATAAAAAATTACTGGGAATGAAAAAAGACGCCAAGCTTGGCGCCGGGCTGATGAAACAGGAAAAAGGCTCGTCATTGCTTCAGAAACTTTCTATCTGGATGAGGGGAAACCTGTTTATCCCCGACGCCCGCAAGTTTTGGATCAGGCCTTCGGTTAAATACCTTACAGCTTACCTGGAACAGCATCAGGTTGATGCTATTGCTACCACTGGTCCCCCTCACTCCATGCATATGATTGGTCTTGGAGTAAAAGAAAATACGGGGATCCCTTGGCTGGCAGATTTTAGAGACCCCTGGACGAATATCGATTTTTTTGAAGATTTGTCGTTGTCAAAGTGGGCCCGTAACATCCATCATAGATTGGAAAAGAAAGTTCTGGAGCAGGCAGATTCTGTGACGGTTATAGGTCCAACTATGAAAAAAGAATTTGAGGAAATTGTTGATAAAAAAATCTCAATCATTACAAATGGATATGATGAGGATGATTTCAGAGATATTGCCGTTGCCCCTTCAGAGGATCATTTCCTGCTATCCCATATTGGTATGATGACGCCAACACGAAATCCTGAAACATTATGGCAGGCACTTACGGAATTGAATGCTGAATCCGATGAATTCAGGAATAAGTTCCGCCTTCAGCTCATTGGTAAAATTGATATTACAATCCGTGAAAAGATACTGCACTACAGCTTGGAACAAAATGTAGATATCATAGATTATGTTCCACACGATAAGATTATCCGCATGCAAAAAGAATCGGATGCCCTGCTTTTGGTTATTAATGAATCTCCCAACGCCAATCTTTTACTGCCGGGAAAACTGTTCGAATATCTTGCAGCTCGTAAACCTATTATCTGCCTAAGCCCGGTAGAAGGAGATGTCTGCTACGTTCTGGATAAAACCAAAGCCGGTATTTTAATCAATACCTATGATAAAGAAGCATTAAAAACTCACTTGCGACAGTTATTTAACCAATGGAAAGAAGGGAACATTAGCAGTAATAATGAAAGCATTGATGAATTTTCCCGGAAAAACCTCACGCAACAATTAGCCAGCCAATTAGATCATTTAATTTCATGAGTAAAATTGTAACCATAGTAGGTGCCCGACCACAATTTGTTAAAGCAGCTGTAGTCTCAAAAGCTCTAAATAATGCAGGTATCGCAGAGACAATTATTCATACCGGGCAGCATTATGATTATAACATGAGTTCTATTTTCTGGGATGAACTGGGAATTCCGGCCCCGGAAAAAAACCTGGAAGTTGGTTCAGGAAATCATGGAACTCAAACCGGCTTTATGATGCAAAAACTGGAAGAGTATATTCTTTCATCAAAGACACCCCCCAGAGCATTAATGGTGTATGGAGATACCAACTCAACCCTGGCGGGTTCACTGGTTGCCGCCAAACTGAACATCCCTGTTATCCATGTTGAAGCAGGCCTGAGAAGCCATAACCGGGAGATGCCGGAAGAAATAAACCGGGTGGTAACCGATCATGTCAGCAATCTGCTTTTTTGTTCTTCCGAAGAATCTATAAAAGAATTAAACCGCGAAGGAATAACCGAGGGAGTACATGTGGTAGGCGATGTAATGCATGATGCCCTCCTCACCTTCTCAGAGAAAGCCGAAGAGATGTTTACCCTTCGGGATATTATACCTGGCGTCCATGGTGAGTTTGTACTGGCAACCATACACCGACCTTCCAACACCGATCAAGCCGAGAACCTCAAAGCTATACTTCAGGCTTTCGGGGAAATTGAAAAAACCATTGTATGGCCGGTTCACCCCCGCAATAAAGCTACCATCACAAACCTGGACATCCCGGATAACCTGGTACTGACAGATCCGGTATCATATTTCAAGATGATGATTCTTCTTGGTAATTGCAGTCTTGTTATCACAGATTCGGGCGGACTGCAGAAAGAGGCCTATTGGATGAAAAAAAGATGTATCACTGTTCGAAATGAAACAGAATGGGTTGAAACACTTAGCGGCGGATGGAATACCCTTACCGGTGCTGATACATCCAAAATCCTGGCTGCTGTAGTTAAAGATCCTGAAACCAACTGGAAACCGCTCTATGGTGATGGGAAGGCGGCAAACCAGATTACAAAAATTATTAAAGAAGAATTGTTTTAATACTGCAATGGCAAAACCTAAAGTTCTGTTTATACATCTGGGAAGATCATCCTTTGTAAAGGAAGACCTCAGGATTCTGAATGAGATTGCAGACGTAAAGGAATTCTATTTTAATCCCCGGAAGTTCTCATCATCTATTGTTACTGGAGCTTCCCTTATCTGGAATTTTATTCGACAGTTTTTCTGGCTTGCCAAAAATTTTGGAAACACATATGGCATCTATTGCTGGTTCTCGGATTATCATGGGGTTCTGCCCGCTTTGTTCGCAAAGACATTCAACAAACCCATGATTACTATACTGGGTGGCTTCGACTGTATCAAAATGCCCCATCTTGATTACGGTATTTTTTGCAGCCGCTGGAGAACTCCTCTTGGCACCTATGTGGTTAATAACAGCACCCTTCTCCTTCCGGTAAACGACTCACTGATCCATACAAAGAAAATAGCAAAACACTGGCCCGATGCTCACCCAAACGGCCTTGTAGCTAACATTCCCAGCTTTAACACCCCATACAGAGACCTTCCAACAGGATATGATGCAGATGTTTGGGAAGCGGGAAAAATAAAACGGGAAAAAATAGTATCAACAGTAGCAGCTTGCTCTACTATACAAATTGCCAAAAGAAAAGGGTTGGATCTCTTTATCCAAACTTCTGTCTTATTGCCGGATTATACGTTTTACATTGTGGGAGTATCGGATGAACTTAAAGCAGAATTGATCAAACACTATACTCCGGGTACTAATCTGAAATTTTTACCGCGACAAAAACGGGAAGACCTGAACAAGGTATACACTAAATCCTCAGTTTACCTTCAGCTTTCCCGGGCCGAAGGGCTCCCCAATGTATTGTGCGAGGCCATGATGTGCAGCTGTGTACCTGTGGGAAGTTCCGTGTTTGGCATTCCGCATGGTATTGGCGATACCGGCTATGTTGCCGAACGTCCTGATCCTGAACACATAGCAGAACTGGTAACAACAGCTCACCAACAGGCCGATCAATTGAGAAAGAAAGCCCGCCGGCGTGTCATAGATCATTTCTCCCTGGAACGTAGAAAAAATACACTAACTAAATTACTCAGTGAATTCGGGCTTGGCTGATTTTTCTGACAGGCTGAAGAATAAGGCTCTATGTTAATGTGTGTATTGGATCCCTCATTCATTGAGGATTGCTGTTATTGTGCCGTGGGCATGCCTTGGGCAGCGAAGTTTTGTGTACAGTTTTATCAGGATATGAACGATATAAAATACCGGCTTACTTTTTAAGGTATATCCTTTTTTACAGGCAAGACCTCCAAGGTTTTTTCCCGTAGAGATCACTTTGCGATAAACCTTGGAGGTCTATACCCTAATAATTTAAGTTATTGAAAAACAGAAAATATGTTTTGGAGCCCCCCTAAGCATCCCCCAAAAAACCATCGGCCAAAACCCAATAGTGGCACGATGTCAATTCCGATGGTTGCTCTCCTGAACCCAATCAACACCCTGACACCCCTAACCGGTTCCTGGTCGCCATCCCTCGATGAAGCATGGTGCGTTGATGGCATGTATTGCCTCGGGATTTTTTAGGAATCGATTCTGCAAACTGTAAGCTGTGACCCCTGCAGGGTCTACAGCCTGCAGAAAGTCCGGGATTATACCTCAGCATCCCGCTTAATTCTCTGCTTAAACACTTCCTTCATTTTCGACTTAAATTCCTCATGAGGCATATCCCCCGGAATACTTATTCTTCTGCAATCCAGACGGGTAAATGCCTTTTCCAGTCCTTCCCTCCATCTGCCTGTAATCTGCGCCGGATGAAATGGTGAGTCAGAAGAGATGTTAGTTTTTTTCAACCTCTCGAAAAACAATTTAAACTCCGATTCCAGAATTTTAACAGTCTCGGCAGCGGCTTCTTCGGCACTTAATGTTTCTGTAACTATAGAACTCCCTTCATCTCTCTTCAAAATAAGATACCAGCTAACCGGCAGCTCTTTTCTTTCAAAATGTTCATATAGTTCACCGGGCGATATTCGTCTTCTAACCTTAGCCAGTCCCTTCATCGACTGGTACTTCCAGTGCATCCGGTTTGCGGCTGATACATTACCAAGTAATCGCTGCTCTATTTCTGGTTTTCCATTCACATTGTAGGCATAGAGCTTGGGGTAGTTTAAATTGGGAAATACTGTCCCCTTTGCGGATAGCACACAAATATCATCTGCTACGAACGAAGCTCCCCCCTCATAACAAAATTCTAACTCAAGTGATGTCTTTCCGACGCCTCCATATCCTCCAAAAAGAATTACCTCATCCCCCATTTTAATTGCTGAGCTGTGAATAGGATATACACCAACTTGGAAAACTAAACCAGGAACTAAAACTTGTTCATGAAACATCTGCCCGATTCGTTCCTGGCGGTTATTATAGCCTAAGCTCCGCCAACGCTGTAGCCAGCCATGTATACGATTTACCGGTTTCCTTACGGCATATAAAATCCGGGCAAGTTGGTTTTCATCAAACACAAAACATAAACGGGCCAGCCTGTTATCTGCATGAATCCGGTTCTCTTCAGGGAAAACTCCTGCTTGTTGATCAAAATCTTGTTCTTCCAGAATTTCAATGCGTAGAACATTTTCTTTGTTCTCTCCTTGAGGATAGGCCGACAACTCCCTGAATAAAAGCCCGGCAAGTTCTGTATCTCTGCATACTACCTGCACATTTTTACCAAAAATTTTAAAAACTTCGGTATTCTTTGTGTTATTACTAAATTCATCCGCAGTGGAAAACGCCATGCGCTAAACAACCATTTATTAACATTCTTATACTGATGCCTTAATAATACTGCTTATTTCCAACTGAAACCTAAATCTTCCTTTACAAGCTGTACACCCGTGGGCATAATTAAAACGCAAAGTATTCAAAACAGCATCATTACCTACATAGGTATTGCCCTGGGGTTTATTTCCACCCTGTACCTCTTCCCCAATATTTTGAGCACAGACGAATATGGCCTCACCCGCGTCATCCTCGCAGTGGCTTTTATTTTTACTGAATTCACCCATCTGGGGATGAAGAACATCGCCATCAAATTCTTCCCGGAATTCGAAAACAAAGAAAACAAACACAACGGTTTTTTATTCCTGGTACTGTTTATCCCGCTCATCGGCTATATAATTTCGTTGGGCGTACTTTTTTCGTTTGATGATTTCATTATCCAAAAATACACCCAGGACTCTACCCTTTTTGGGGATTATTTTCTGTTTCTGATCCCCCTAATTGCCGGCATACTCTACTTTGATGTGTTAAATAGTTATATCCGTGCCAACAAAGATTCCGTTCCCGGCTCTGTTGTCAATGAAGTGATTCTTCGCATACTGGTTATTGCATTGTTGATCTTGCATTTCTATGAGTACCTGAGCTTCCAGCAATTTATGACAGGCTTTGTATGCAGCTACCTGTTCCAGCCCGTCATGCTTACCATATACCTCTTTCGTACCGGTAGTTTCAACATAAAACCCAATTTTGATTTCCTGAATAAGACGCTGATGAAGCGGATCGGAAACTACGGTGTTTTTGTGCTTTTGGGAGGCATGACCCACATCATCGTCAACAATATTGATATTCTGATGCTGGGATCCCTGGCCGGATTAACCAACACCGGCATCTACACCATCGCCTTTTATATTGGCAGTGTGATTGTGGTTCCTCAAAAATCGGTAGGCAAAATTGCTCCCTCTTTACTTTCACGCTATCTGCACAGCGATAACATCCCGGAAGTTGAACACATTTATAAAAGTTCTTCGCTAAACCAACTGGTGGCAGGGTTTCTCATTTTTACAGGTATCTGGGCCAACCTGGATAATCTCATAGATATTCTCCCGACCGAATATGCCGGAGGGCGATGGGTGGTCATAATCATCGGAATCTCCAAACTTTTTGATATGGCAGGCGGAGTAAACGGCAATATTATTATGCATTCCCGCTATTATAAATTCAACATGATGGCCACCTCGGTGCTGATCTTTGTTTCCATAGGATTAAATTATGTTCTTATTCCACTCTATGGAATTACAGGTGCGGCTATTGCAACTGCCATCTCCCTGCTGATTTATAACCTGGTTAAAAGCATATATGTATGGTATCAGTTTTCCATACAACCTCTCTCCCCCAAAGTGATCCCGATTATCCTGATATCTGCCGCCATTCTGCTGATTTCTTTACAAGTGGATCGTATTGGTAATCTCTATATTGATATTATCCTTCGATCGGCAATTATCACAGTTATATATAGCGTTGCGATGGTTACCCTGAATGTATCGGATGAAGTGAATAAACTTTGGAGACAGATCCTCAATGTGCTTGCGAAAAAATAAGAGTATTCAAAAACTCCTTTAAGAAACTCTCCTTCTCTACCCTTATCTTTGCATTCAAATTTGAATCGACTCAAAAGTTTATACATGGCTAAGGCAAAGTACACCACGCATATTGGAATGGTAGACATCCTCCCCGGAGAAGTTGAAAAATGGAGAGCACTGGAAGCTATCATTCATGAGGAAGCAGCAAAATTCAATTTTGAGGAAATACGCACTCCCATCCTGGAACAAACCGAACTGATTGTACGCGGTGTTGGCCAGCTCACCGATATTGTATCCAAAGAGATTTTTGCTTTTAAAAAAGGAGACAGCCACTATGTGTTACGCCCTGAACTAACAGCCCCTGTGGTACGCTCTTATGTGCAACACCACCTGAACCAACGCGGAGGCTCTCAAAAACTGTACTATATCGGCCCCATGTTCCGTGCTGAAAAACCTCAGAAAGGACGCCAACGCCAGTTCCACCAGTTTGGAGTGGAAATTATGGGCAGTAATGATCCGGTAGCCGATGTAGAATGCATTGCTTTTATGATGCGTATCTATCAGCGTATTGGGATTGAGAACTTTGAGTTGAAAGTGAATTCCGTGGGCGATCCTGAAAGCAGGGAAGCTTATAAAACCGCCCTGCGCGATTACCTGGGACCCAACCTGGATAAACTCAGCGAAGTTTCCCAAAAACGCTTCGAAAAGAATCCCATGCGCATTCTGGATTCCAAAGAAGCTGAAGACCAGGAATTCATCAAACAGGCACCGGTAATACGGGATTTCTTGAATGAAGAGACGGAAGAGCATTTCGAAAATGTACTGGCTTATCTGGATGACCTGAGTATCTCTTATACCGAAGATCCCTACCTGGTGCGCGGCATGGATTACTATACCCGTACCGCTTTTGAGCTTACCAGCCCCGATTTAGGCTCGCAGGATGCCCTGGCCGGCGGCGGACGCTACGATCTGCTGGTAGAAGAAATAGGTGGCCCCTCAACACCGGCTGTTGGTTTTGCAGCGGGAATGGAACGGCTCCTTATTGCCTGCGAAGAACTGGATATCAAACTCGCCGAGCCCAAATCGGTGGATGTATATTTTGTATCACTGGGGGATGAAGCCAGAAAGTGGGCATTAACGCACTTGCCCAAGGCTCGGGAAGCCGGGATATCTACCACCATGGATTATATGGGACGCTCCATGAAAGCCCAGATGAAAGACGCCAACCGTGAAAATGCAGATTATGCCGTTATTGTTGGAAGCAATGAGCTGGCAGAAGGGAAGTTCACCCTGCGGAATATGCGAGAAAGTGAAGAAATGTCGCTGAGTTTTGATCAGATTATAGAAAAACTGGCCAGCCGATAATATGCCAGTTACTGGAGTGCCCTCAGTTTGCTGATATCATCTTTATCTCCAATAATCAACAATTCATCGTTTTCCTGAAGCACGGTAACACCATGTGGTATCTTGATGGCTCCATTCCTTCGGATGATTGTTATCAGGCTTTGTCCAGGCAGGGTTATGTCTTTAATCATTTTTCCAATAAAAACCCTGGTGCCGTTATCACGGCTCAGGGTTAAACGAATAAACCGTTCGTCCCTGAGCAGGATTTCTTTGAGTTCTGCCCTGTTCTCTGCTGCAACCCAACGCTGAAGGAAATTGTTTGCCCCTACCCTCTCTGCTATGTGTGACAACATGCGCAGGTGCTGACCTGAGGTTTTATCTGAACCGATGAAAAATAGGATACATTGCAATTTTTCATACGTTACTTTCTGGTTGTCCAGTTTTTTTATTTTAGTAATTTCAAAACCACTTTTTATTCGCACCATCACCATTCTCGGAAGAATTTCTCCGCTGATGCGGGCATGATTTAATACCACGCCGTCTGCTATGGAAATGACCTTATCCTCGTCCATCTTAGAAAGAAAGCTGTGTATTTCACTAACGGAGCGATTTGATTTTTCCGCCAACCTCTTACTGGCTTTTTCGATGATGTATTCATAACTGATATCACTTTCAAATTCGAGTACGTCGGCCCGGGCTATCATTTCTTCATATGGATCTTCCCGGCGAAGCCCTTTTTCTCTTAGAATGGTACGCATCTCCCGTTCAAGTCCGCGATCCTTAAATTTACCCAACCGGGCATGAACATGATAAATTGCCCCTTGCCGGTCAATTTTACCATAAGAATAATAGTAATACCAACCCACGGAAAAGATCATCACTCCAATAACAAAAAGAATGGATACGATTCCCATTTCAAAAATCAATACCGTAGAAACCAGCATTCCAATTAATTGTACCCAAGGGTAAAAAGGAGATTTGTACCCGGGATCATATTCTTCAATCTGGCTTTCCCTCATCACAATAACGGCAAAATTCAACAATCCAAATATCAATAGTTTAAAGGCACTGGCAAGCTTGGCCACTTCAGATACATTAAAAGCCAGAATGATAAAAATCATAATCCCCATGGTAGCCACAACGGAGGTAGTGGGGGTATTATATTTTCCAAGCTTGGAAAATTTTGAAGAAAGAAGTGAATCCCTCGCCATAGCCAGCGGAAAACGAGAGGAGGATAGAATACCAGCATTGCCGGTGGAGGCAAAGGCCATAATGGCAGCTATAACTACTAAAATCAACCCTGTGTCACCCGGCAACCAATCCATGAATACCCGACCCGCCGTAGCCACCGGAGTGAGGTCTTCCCGGAAGGCACCCGGCTCCAGGACAGCTGTCATCAAATACACCCCTGCCACATATACCACTATGGCTGTGAAGATGGAAAGAAACATACCCCGGGGTATGTTTATATCTGGATTTTTAACTTCTTCAGCTATACTGGCTACCTTTGTCAAACCTGCGTAGGAAACAAATACCATACCCACCGTTCCTAAAAAGCCCTGGAATCCATTGATAAAAAATGGCGTGAATTGCTCCCGGTTTACATCCAGAAAATCCAGCTGAAAAAAGTATGAGAAACCCTGAACCAGGTAGAATGCCATAATTGTGATTAATATAGCCACCAAAATTTTTTGGAGTAAACTGGTTTCTTTGGCCCCGAATATATTTAAGGCTCCAAATGCAAGAGTCAGAATCACGGCAATTGGTGTAATCGGGACTTCAAAAAAGATAGATATATAAGCGCCCATTCCTATAAGAGCGAAAGCACTTTTAAAGGTAAGTGAGAACCAGGATCCAAATCCACCTATGCTTCCCATCAATGGCCCGAGACTGCGGTCAAGTATATAATAAGTTCCCCCTGCCCGCGGAAGAGCCGTGGCCAATTCTGCCTTACTGAATAAAGTGGGGAGAACCAAGATGCCTGATACCAGGTAAGCTAAAAACACCGAAGGGCCCGTTTCTGCAGCAGCCAATCCGGGAAGCAGAAAGAAACCAGAACTAAACATAGCCCCGGTTGCAATGGCATATACGTCAGATAGTCCGAGTTCCTTTGATAGTTTCTTATGCTCCATATACCTGTCCCTGATATATTTTAGGTTTGTGTTGGTTAGATTCGAATCGGTTGAGGTAGGCTATTCTAAAATATTCCGCCCATTCGTTGTAGGATCTGAATCAGAATTAAAAAAGTCTCTGATTCTTGAAAACATCCGTATGATATACGCAATAATCAGCAACCCTATTAGTCCCTGAATTTTTACTCCCACTACCGGGTGGAGATTAATTAAACCGATTATCAGCATTTCGATTAAAAGCATCTCTATTAAGAAAGAGACAACAAATACCAGTGAAAGCCAAACCAGCTCTTTGATCATGATATTTCGCTTTAATCTATCCATACAGTTGATCATTGTATACATACACTACCTAAAACCCTCCTCTGAAACACTCCATTCCCACCTCATCAAAAAAATCGAACATCTCCATAAATTTTAAATAGCAAGAAGAACTCAAAAGTTATGTCATTTTATTTATCTTGTAACTCATTCTTATAAAATCAGTTTTAATTTAACAAACCGTATTCGTTCACAGATACGGTTTTTTTATTATGGAACATCATATTCTCATAGGTATTACCAGTGTTATTATTTTTGGGGTAGGGGCCCAATGGCTGGGCTGGCGTCTTAAGTTACCCGCTATATTATTGCTGCTTATATCAGGAATTGTAGCAGGACCTGTCTTGGGGTTGGTTGAACCTGACCGCCTGATGGGGGATCTGCTTACCCCTTTTATTTCTGTCTCCGTTGCCATTATCCTTTTTGAGGGTGGGTTAAGTCTGCGTTTCTCCGAGCTAAAGAACGTGGGGGGAGTTATTGGAAACCTGGTTAGTATAGGTGCTGTGCTTACCTGGATACTCTCGTCAAGCTTTGCCTACTACATATTTGGTTTTGGATGGGAATTAGCTGTTTTATTGGGAGCTATTCTCGTTGTAACAGGTCCAACCGTTATTATACCACTGCTTCGCCAGGTGCGCCCGGCCGGGCAAGTTGGTTCTATCCTGAAGTGGGAAGGTATTGTTATTGATCCTATCGGAGCCATGCTCGCCGTTTTGGTATTTGAGGTGATATTGTCCAGTGGACTGTCTGAAGCTACCAGTTTAGCGGTTATGAGCATTGTTAAAACCGTATTTTTTGGTACCGTAATTGGATTAGCCGGAGCCGGATTGTTATACCTGTTACTCAAAAAACACCTGTTACCCGATTTTCTTCAAAATCCGGTAAGCTTAATGGTTGTGGTAGCAGTCTTTACGGCTTCAGATATGTTCCAGCACGAATCTGGCCTGTGGGCAACCACTGTAATGGGGGTTGCACTTGCCAATCAAAAGGCGGCCCGGATTCATCATATTATTGAGTTTAAAGAGAACCTGAGGCTTCTGCTCCTTTCAGCTCTCTTTATCCTGCTTGCGGCCCGGGTTGAACTATCGAATCTGCTGAACAACCTGAACTGGGAGATGCTGGCTTTCCTGATTTTTCTGATTTTTATTGTACGGCCTGCAGCTGTATATCTCTCAACGATTTTTTCATCTCTTAACTGGAAAGAGAAATTATTCCTGAGCTGGATGGCCCCACGGGGTGTGGTAGCAGCTTCCATTTCCTCAATCTTTGCCATTTCACTGATACAGAATGGTTTTGCTGAGGCCGAACAACTTGTATCTATTGTCTTCATCACCATTATTAGTACGGTGGCCATTTATGGGCTCACTGCACCCTGGGTAGCCCGAAAGCTGGGAGTAGCCAAACCCATCCCCAAAGGTTTCCTCATTATTGGAGCCCACGACTGGGCCCTGGATATTGCCAAGGCTATACAAGATGTAGGCGGTAAAGTGTTAGTAGCCGATTCTAACTGGAAAAATATCAGTAAGGCCCGAAAACAAAATATCGATACCTATTACGGTAACGTTTTGTCGGAGTATGCGCTTGAATACATAGACCTGGATGGCATTGGCAGGCTGCTATCTCTAACGCCCAACGATGAAGTGAATACCCTGGCCGCCATTCGGTTTAGCGAGATATTTGGACGTTCTCATGTATTTCAACTTCCACCTAACTCCAAAACCTCTAAAGAAGAGAGCAAAGATGTTTCCAAAAGTTTGACCGGCCGCACCTTGTTTAAGGAAGACCTGAATTTTGACCGTTTCTCCTCCTTGGAAAGCCAGGGGCGTGTGATAAAAACGGCAACATTAACCGAGACTTTTACTTTTGAAACCTACAAGGAAACCTATCAGAATGAAGCTGTGCCGTTGTTACTGGTTTCAAAAGACAATAACATTCTTCCTTTTGTAATCGACAATCCTCCTACACCTCAGATCGGAGATATTGTAATTTCGCTGTCTGAACCCGATTCAGAGTTCCCGGAAGCTAATACTCCCGCCCAGAACCAAGTATCAGGATAATCCATGTACCCGAATTCCATTATCTCTAAACTGAGAAACCATAAAACCCCTTTCTATTACTACGATATTGAGGTGCTCCAGCAAACACTTGAAAAAGTGAAGGCTGAAGGCCTTTCGCGAGGATTTCACATCCATTTTGCTCTCAAAGCTAATCATCAGCAGAAAATGTTGAAGTATGTAAAGGAAGCCGGCCTGGGTGCCGACTGTGTGAGTGGAGGTGAAATTCAACAAGCCATCAACTGTGGGTTTTCTCCTGACGAAATAGCATTTGCCGGGGTGGGCAAGAGCGATGAAGAAATTGAACTGGCCCTTTCTCACGATATCTTTTGTTTTAACTGTGAGTCTCCCCAGGAACTGAGGGTATTAAATGAACTAGCCGGCAAGCATGATACAACCGCCCGTATAGCCCTGCGTCTCAACCCTAATGTTGACGCCAAGACCCACAAGTATATCACCACGGGCCTGAAAGAGAATAAATTCGGGATTAATGAAGAAGATCTGGATTCTGTACTGGATGCCTTAGTTGATCTCGGCAACCTCAAACTCATTGGTATCCATTTTCATATTGGATCACAAATTGAACAACTGCAACCTTTTAAAACGCTTTGCCGGCGCGCCAACGAACTCAGTTCCTATATCGAGGGTCGGGGATTCAAGCTCTCCGTCATTAATGTAGGTGGTGGATTTGGCATTAACTACGATCATCCGAATGATAATGCCGTTCCCGACTTTAAAACCTTTTTTGATCTCTTTGAGCAAAATATTCAATTAAAACCTCATCAAAACCTTCATTTCGAACTGGGAAGATCTGTAGTGGGCCAGTGCGGAAGTCTTATCACCAAAGTTCTCTTCACCAAAAAAGGACGGGCCAAAAATTTCGCCATTGTTGATGCCGGCATGACCGAATTGATCCGCCCTGCTTTATACCAGGCCCGGCACCGCATTGATGTACTTACCAGCAACAAGCCTAAAAAAAACTATGATGTAGTTGGCCCGGTTTGTGAAAGTTCTGATACATTCCGGAAAGATGTTACCATCCCCGAGGTAGAACGCGGCGACTTGATTGCCATTCGCAGCGCCGGGGCATATGGAGAGGTAATGCGAAGTGCTTATAATCTGAGAGTTGCACGGCCCTCCGTCTATTCTGATGCCCTGTAATAATTGATTCACCTTATGATTACAGCTGCTGTACTAACCCGGAAGAGAACCAGTTTCACTGAAGCTGTCCGGCAATAAATCCTGTAGTCCACGCAGCTTGAAAGTTAAACCCTCCGGTAACTCCGTCTATATCCAGAACTTCGCCTGCAAAATAAAGTCCCGGCACCTTACGGCTTTGCATGGTTTTGATGTCTACATCTCTGAGACTAATCCCCCCGCAGGTTACAAATTCTTCTTTAAATGTTGTTTTGCCCTCTACCTGGTATTCATCATTGGTGAGCAGATGTACCAGCCTGTTTATGTTTTTCTTTCCCATATTTTGCCAAATCATATGTTCGCCAAGCTCTAATTTATCCAGCAGAAAATCCCAGAGCCTTCCTGGCAGCTCAAAAGGATTCACATTTGAAATTTTCTTTTTAGGATGATCCGCTATAACTTCTTTCAGTATTGTCCTGATTTCCTGTTCCGGCTTTTCTCCCGTCCAGTTCACCAGCACCTTAAAATTGTAATTCACCTCGTGCAGATCACGGGCTCCAAAGGCTGACAGCTTTAAAATAGCGGGGCCGCTCATCCCCCAGTGGGTAATCAACAAAGGACCACTGCTGCTGAGTTTGCTTCCCATTATTTTAACAGAAGCAGGATTAGCCACCACTCCCATCAATTTCTTGATAGACTCATTCGGCATGTTAAAGGTGAAAAGAGAAGGTACCGGCTCTGCTATATCATGTCCCAGTGATTTCAGCCAGGCTAAACCCTTGGCTCTTGGACTTCCCCCTGTTGCTACAATCACTTTATCTACTGTCCTGCTCTCCCCTCCTCTGAATGCCAACCGAAACCTCTCTTCCAATGGGGTAATGCTCTGGACATTCAATTTGGTTTTAATTCCCACTCCCTGCCTGCCGGCCTCTCCCATTAAGCAATCAATAACCGTTTGAGAGGTGTTGGATACCGGAAACATGCGTCCATCTTCCTCTGTTTTCAACACTACCCCTCTCGACTCGAACCAATTTACCGTATCTTTGGGTGAAAACACGCCAAATGCTTTTTTCAGCGGCTTCTCTCCCCTGGGATAAAATTTCACCAGCTCACTGATCCTGAAACAATGATGGGTGACATTACACCTGCCACCGCCCGATACTTTCACTTTAGAAAGCAGTTTATTCGATTTTTCATAAATCGTCACCTTTGCATTGGGATGATGTCTGCTGGCTGAAAGTGCGCTAAAAAATCCTGCTGCACCTCCTCCTATTACTGCAATCTGCATGTTTTTTGTCTTGATGAACTTTCTTTTGAGTAATTGCCTGTCTCTGATATCAATATACTTCAGAGCGTTTTCTAAAGATAAGGTTTCCACAGGGCAGTCTCTGCCCGAACTTTCATTCATTCCTATCATGTTGGCTGGAGCTTACTGCTTAAATGATGTCCTGGCAAAAGGGAAACATAATCCGGAATTTGACATGCAATAGGTTTGAAAACGTTTTATTTTTCGGCTCATTTTTTAAAAGGCATCTATGCAGATAAACGTACTTAAATTCGGCGGCACCTCAATGAACGATCACCAAACCTGGAAACAGGTTCTGAACATCATTGAGCAATATGAATATCCGGTTGTGGTAGTTTCAGCCACAGCAAGAACCACGCGGCAGTTGGTGAAAATTGCTCAATTGGCTGCTGAAGGAAAATCAGAACAGGCAGAAGAGATCTCGAACGGCATTCGGGAACGGCATATCACACTGATAGAAGAGTTCCTCAAAGAAAATGATAGCAGCAAAAATGCACTTATTCTTCAAAGCTGCATAAAAAAAATCGACGAAAAGATTTCTAAGCTGAACAAACTGCTGCATTATATTGAAAAGAGTGGGGAGCTGTTGCCACAAATGAAAGATGCCGTAGCCAGTATCGGGGAGCAAATATCCTCTTACCTTCTGGCTCAGTGTGGGCTGGCGGTGAACCAAATGACCCAACACATTGAAGCCCGAAGGATTATTAAAACGGATAAAGAGTACGGCAGAGCCAACCCCAACCTGTTCCAGATTAATCAACACTGTGGTTCCCTGGAAACGGTTCTTGAAAATGGCTTTACTCCCATAATAGGCGGATTTTATGGCGAAGCCCCGGATAAAACCATCACTACCCTGGGATTTGAAGGATCCGACTATACGGCCAGCCTTTTAGGGGGTGCCCTGAACGCGGCCTCCATTGAAATCTGGACCGATGTAAGTGGGATATATACCAGCGACCCACGCTCAATTGCTGACGCTCAGCCTATTCCTGAACTCAGCTATTTTGATGCCACCGAAATGGCCTATTTTGGAGCAAAAGTACTGCATCCTTCTACGCTAAAACCAGCCCAGGAAAGAAACATCCCGGTTTTAGTGAAGAATATATTCAGCCCGAAAGAAGAAGGAAGCCGGATTGTACGTGAATCCAATCATGACCGGGAGGTACTGGCTCTCTCCTTCAAAGGTGACATAGCCACGGTAACCGTAAGCGCCTACGAAACCGTTATGGGCTATTCCTTCCTTACCAAAGTGTTTGAGGTACTCGAAAACTATCGCCTGGCTGTGGATGCCGTAAATACAACCGAAGCATCTGTAACTATTGCCCTGGACAATTCTGACATGCTTGATAAGCTATCCAAAGAATTCATAGAAATCGGAAATGTTTCCATAGAAAATAAAAAAGGCATCATTACCCTCATTGGCTGCTCTGTAAATTCTGTGCAGGTCCTTACCGATCGCATTTTCAAAGCAGTCGGTAATGTAGACGTAGATCTGCTTTCATTTAGTAAAGAAAAACGAATCCTGAACCTGGTATTGAATGAAGATCAACTGGTTGAGAGTACTCAAAAGATTCACAAAAGCCTCTTTAGTAAGTAGGATTTGTAGCAGCAAAACCAACATTACGGTTAATGTTGATTGCGAAAACGAACCTCCACAAGCTTCAGGCCCGCAAACAACCTCTGCCTCACTCCGCGAAACTCTGCGTGAAACTACACTACCCAAACCAACCTCCCGACCTTTTTTTCAATTCCTCTTTCTCGCAGAGGCTCGCAGATGAAACGCTGAGTTACGCAGATGGTTCTGGAATATCGAACTATGGATGGACAGGTGTGAGCTTAGGGATTTCAATATCCATTCATCAGGCCTGCAAATAACCCCGCTCCTCTCCGCGAAACTCTGCGTGAAACTACACTACCCAAACCAACCTCCCAGCCTTTTTTTCAATTCCTCTTTCTCGCAGAGGCCCGCAGATGAAACGCTGAGTTGCGCAGATGGTTCTGGAATACCGGACAGGCATGAGTGTAGAAATTTCAATGTGCCATCATCAGGCCTGCAAACAACCCCGGCCCTCCGCGAAACTCTGCGTCTTACTCTGCGTCTTACTCTGCGTCTTACTCTGCGAAGATCCACGTGAAACTACACTACCCAAACCAACCTCCCGACCTTTTTTTCTATTCCTCTTTCTCGCAGAGGCTCGCAGATGAAACGCTGAGTTACGCAGATGGTTTGGGAATACCGGATTCTGTATATGGGCAAGAATGGGCGTATGAACTTTAATATGCCATCATCAGAAAATTACTCATCACCTCTGATCTCACTCCGCGAAACTCTGCGCCTTACTCTGCGAAAATCCGCGTGAAACTACTCTACCCAAACCAACCTCCCAACTTTTTTTCAATCCCTCTTTTCTCGCAGAGGCCCGCAGATGAAACGCTGAGTTGCGCCGATGGTTTTGGAATATCGGATTCGTGGGTGGGCAGACAGATTCTTTTATTTTGAAGAAGTATTCTTGCCCGTTCCTCTTGCCGTTTCAATCTGCTCCTTACTAACAATTCCCAACCGTTCTGCTCGTTCTCTCCATTTTTGGCGAGCCAGCTTCTGCATATCTTCGATGGCGTCAATTTCATCTACAATCTCCATTCCCAGCAGGGTTTCCACTACGTCCTCCATGGTTACCACCCCGGAAAACCCTCCATACTCATCTACCACCACTGCAATGTGCTCCTGTTTTTTAAGGAGTCGTTCGAAGAGTGTTTTGAGTGATACAGACTGGGGAACAATCAACACATCCCTCTTTATTTCTTTCAATTTTTTGTCTCCATCTCCTTTCGAAAGTTGATAGAATAAGTCTGTTTTCAACACATATCCCAGAATATCTTCTTCATTCTCCCCATATACGGGTATGCGGGTAAAATGAAGTTCTTCCACATCCTCTAAAGCATCCTTAATCGTTGTTTGCTCATCAAACTTCACTACTACAATGCGGGGAGTCATAATATCTTTTACCTTCAGCGATTTAAAACGAATCAGGTTTTTGAAGATATTGGACTCCCCTTGCTCAAAAATGCCTTCCTCCACTCCCTTATCCGCCATCGCGCTAAACTCTTCCCGGCTAAGACTTGGGGTATCTTCATCACTGGAAAGCAAATGAGTAATTCCTTTCGAGAGAATCACAAAAGGATAGCTAATAACAATCAAAGCTTTAATAGTCCGGGCTGAAAAAGGAGCCAACTTTTTCCAATAGGTAGCACCCAGTGTTTTGGGGATTATTTCTGAAAATATCAGTATCAATAAAGTAAGTATTGCTGAGGTAACACTTACATAGGCATTCCCAAACACAATCTGTGCCTGTGCTCCAACTCCGGCTGCCCCCACTGTATGTGCTATGGTATTGAGACTGAGTATTGCCGATAACGGACGATCAATATCTGTTTTCAGTGCTGTTAATATTTTACCCGTTCGAGACTCTTTTTTCTCATGCAATGCCACATACGAGGGGGTAATAGAAAGCAGCACCGCCTCAAGGATGGAACAGAGAAATGAAATTCCAATTGCCAGTAATAAATAAATTATCAGTAAACCCATAGATCGTAAGATAGAATATTGTACACACTTCTATAAAATTTCCGCTAACTTTGTGCCCTCGCTCAGCTATTTAATTAAGGAGACGTATTATACTTTGCTCGCTTTAGAAAACATAACATTACATCTCGGGGACCGGGAACTCCTGGATGCAGTCAGTATCGTTATAAATCCCGGTGAACGTATCGGACTTGTAGGCCCTAACGGAGCTGGCAAATCTACGCTCCTCAAGATTATAATGGGAGAGCTGGAAAAAGATTCAGGAAATATACAGATGGCCAATGAGGAAACACTCGGCTATCTTCCGCAGGACGGGGTAGATCCCGATTTTTCTCTCACGGTAATAGAAGAAGTTGAAACAGCCTTTGCCTCACTTTTTAAACTGGAACAAGAGGTTAAAGACATACAGCATAAGCTTGCAAATACAGATCCTCAAAGCCGGGAGCACGAACGTTACCTTGAGCAATATGGTAAACTCCAAACCCAGCTGGAGACGTCCGGACTCTATAATCTGCGTTCGGAAATTGAAAAAGTTCTAATGGGCTTAGGGTTTGATGAGAGCGATTTTGAACGATCCACCTCGGAATTCAGCGGCGGATGGCTCATGCGTATTGCCCTGGCCAAACTTCTGCTTAAAAAACCTACTTACCTCCTTCTGGATGAGCCCACTAACCACCTGGATATTGAGTCGCTGCAGTGGATGGAGAATTTTCTGAATGAATATGAAGGAGCTGTAGTCGTAGTTTCTCACGACCGGGCGTTTCTGGATACCATCACGAACCGGACCCTGGCTCTTCGAGATGGAACCCTCAGCGATTATGCAGGCAACTATACCTTTTATGAAAAAAAGTGGGAAGAAGAAAAAGAACTGCTGCTGAATGCCAAGAAAAACCAGGAAAAGCAGATTAAGGAAACCCAGGAATTTATTGATCGCTTCCGATACAAAGCTTCGAAGGCACGGCAGGTACAAAGCCGTGTCAAGCAGCTTGAAAAGATAGAGCGTATTGAAGTAGAAGAAGAGATGAGCAATGTATCTTTTCAGTTTCCGGAGCCAGAGCGCAGCGGACAAGTAGTAATGCGACTCCGGGACCTGCACAAAAGTTATGGCGACAATATCGTCTTTGACGGCATAGATCTCGAAATTGAACGAGGCGATAAATTTGCCATTGTAGGCCCTAATGGTGCAGGTAAATCTACCCTGATTCGTATACTTACCGGTAACGAATCCTATCAAAAGGGGGAACGGAAACCTGGACACAATGTAACAACCAATTACTTTGCCCAGCACCAGGCTGATGAACTGAAGCCGACCATAAATGCCCTTGAAGTTATGCATGAAGCGGGTTCCGGAGAAAAAGAAAATCGCCTGCGGACTATTTTAGGCTGCTTCCTGTTCCAGGGTGATGATGTTTTTAAAAAAGTTAAGGTACTTTCAGGTGGTGAAAAAAGCAGGTTGGCGCTGGCCAAAATGCTGTTGTCACCTGCTAACTTTCTCATCTTTGATGAACCTACCAATCATCTGGACATGAGCAGTAAAAACATCCTTCAACAAGCCATTCAGCAATATGAGGGAACTGTAGCCATTGTATCTCACGACCGGGCTTTCCTGGATCCCATTGTAAATAAAGTACTGGAAGTTCAGCCGGGGTATATTAAAATGTACCTGGGTAATGTGAGTTATTATCTGGATAAAAAAAGAGAAGAAACTGAACTGCAAAAAAACACCCAGCAGAAAGAAGAAAAGAACGGAGAAAAACTTTCCCGTAAAGAAATCCGCAGAATTGAAGCCGAACAGCGGAATAAACTCAACCGCCGGGTACGCCCCATTAAAAACAAAATGAAGGCGTTGGAAAAAGAAATTGAGGAGATGGAAAATCGCAAATTGGAAATCGAAGACTTAATGGCCCAGCCTGATTTTTATGATGACAGTGAACAGGTAAAAAAATGCACGATTGAATATGAACAAATTAAAACCGATCTAACCGACCAATACTCAAGGTGGGAAGAATATGCCAACAGAGTAGAAATGGTAGAAAACGAAATCTCATGAAAAGAACTCTATTCCCTTATATGTTAATTCTTCTTATAGCCGTACTTTGGATTGGCTGTAGTCACTCTGAGCACACTCTTGCTGGATCTGAGTTAGACAATGCCTCAGAGGCCATCATGATGGAAGTAAACGAAGCTACCCGATATGTGTTTAAGAAAACCGATTCTACATGGACGGGGCATAAAATGCTATACTCACTGAATAGTGAAAATGAGAAACAATTATTGGTTACATACAAAGTGGTCAAAGACAGTTCCTGGAAGTATTTTGATCTCTTTGTAAACCACCTCGATTTGTATTCGTTACCCGCTCAGCATGAAATTGAGGGATGGGTGCCCGATTCGGGGACTATGCCTAAACGAGTATATTCCTTTACTGTACATCTTGAGGATACCAGCCGAAGCTACTCGTACCAGGATCCTATAAAAGAAGTCACCAAGCACTGGCAGTCTACCCATGTCTTTTCTTTTGTTACACTGGTTCAGGATGAACTTAGCTGGAAGGAAGTTAAAGGAAAATAACCGAGATTTTTCGCCATGTAGCAGAAGTTAACCGAGCCATCCTTCCCTGTCGAGGCTTCGGTATTGTATAGCTTCAGCTATATGATTGGGATTGATGGATTCGGAGTGATCAAGATCGGCAATAGTTCGCGCCACTTTCAGGATACGGTCGTAGGCACGGGCCGAAAGTCCCAGAGAAGTAATGGCTTTTTTAAGGATTTGCGAACCGTCATCATCCAGTTTACAGACTTTTCGCACCATGCGAGTATTCATTTGAGCATTGCCATATACCCCCTTCACTCCCATAAACCGTTTCGATTGTATCTCTCTGGCTACCACTACCCGTTCACGAATCTGCTTTGAAGATTCCCCTTTGGCTTTACCTGATAGTTCTTCATAACTCACCTTGTGTACCTCTATATGTAAATCAATCCGGTCTAAAAGCGGACCACTTATTTTGCTCAGGTACCGCTGCATTTGTACGGATGTACTCCCACCCATTTCATTCGGATCGTACCAATCACCGGAGGGAGAAGGATTCATGGAAGCCACCAGCATCACCCGGCTGGGATAGGTTACACTCATTCTGGCTCGCGAAATGGATACAAACCCATCTTCCAGGGGTTGACGCATTACTTCCAGCGCACTCCGTTTAAACTCAGGCAGCTCATCCAAGAACAACACCCCGTTATGCGCCATCGAAATCTCCCCAGGCATGGGAATACTCCCTCCGCCTACCAAAGCTACATCCGAAACCGTATGATGCGGTGCCCGAAACGGCCGGTTGGTAATAAGCGCTTTATTGGCTTCCAGTATGCCCGACACCGAATGAATCTTGGTGGTTTCAAGTGCTTCTTCAAGAGTGAGGGGCGGTAGTATAGTTGGAATACGCCGCGCCATCATTGTTTTACCGGAACCAGGAGGCCCTACCATAATCACATTGTGCCCGCCGGCAGCGGCTATTTCCAAAGCCCGTTTTACATTTTCCTGCCCGCGTACATCGCTGAAATCCAATGGATTCAGCTTTCCATTCTGTGAAAAATATTGCTGAACGTTTACATGCAGAGGATCCAGGCTTCCCCGGTTTTCCAGCCAGTCTTTTACCTGGTTGATATGCTCAAAGGGAAATACTTGTAAATCTTCTACAACCGCTGCTTCTCCGCCGTTTTCTTTAGGTACCACCAGGTATTCAAACCCTTTCCGTTTGGCCTCCACAGCTACCGGCAATACTCCTTTTATCGGGCGGATTTTCCCGTCCAGGGCCAATTCGCCCACCATAACCGTATCGTCCAGTTTATCGGTATGCAGCTGCCCCGACATATCCAGGATTCCGATGGCGATAGGCAAATCAAAGGCATTCCCTTCCTTGGGGAGGTCGGCCGGAGCCAGGTTCACCGTTATTCTTCCCAGCGGATAGTAGGAACCTGTATTCCGAATGGCAGCCTCTACCCGGTCCCGGGATTCCTTAACAGCTCGGTCAGGTAATCCAACCAGGAAAAATTTAACCATTCCATTTGTGTGATGTGTTTCCACATCAATAATTTTTGCATCTACACCAACTGTCGAAGCACAAAATACGCGTGATAACATAATTTACCCCTGAATCTTTTATATTCTCTTTGCGTAGTCAGAGCGGCGCGAGGCAAACTCCTTACAATAATTTTTCAGAAAAAGCACAGAGTCATGAATAAAGAAGAAGCAAAATCCAAAGCAAAAACCATGTATGAAGAAGTACAGGGTGGAGTGAATGAAGTAATAGGCAAAATTCGTGAAATGATAAAAGAGGGCAGTGCACGCAGGCTTATCATCAAGAATAAAGAGGGCAAAATTCTATTTCAGACTCAATTGGCTATGGGAGTTGGCGGTGCAGCGCTGATTGGTGCTATGGCCCCGGTTATTTCTGCTATAGGGATGTTTGCTATGTTCATCAATGATGTAACTATTTTGGTTGAAAAAGATCCTGACTACGAAGACGAAGAATATTCAGTTGATGCTGAAGTCATCGAAATTAATGAGGAAGATGAGGAAGAAGATGAAACTGAAGAAACCCCTGATGCCACAGCAGAAGAAGAGCAGGAAGGGGAAGAAGAGCCTGAAGAAAAAACGGTAGGTAAGAAAAAGAAGAGTGATAAGTGATGACGTGATCAAGTAATAAAGTGATGAAGTTTTTCTACTTCATCACTTGTCACTTTATAACGACCTACTTCCAGTGCTCTTCGGCAATAGCTTCTTCTCCAATATCATCTTCGGCTAAAAAACGCTCCGCATCCAAGGCGGCTTTACAGCCTGTCCCTGCAGCCGTTACCGCCTGGCGATATACGGCATCCATAGCATCGCCACAGGCAAAAATACCCGGCAGGTCTGTTTCCGTTGATTGTCCTTTGGTTTGGATATATCCCACATCATCCATCGTAAGCACATCTTTGAATAAATCGGTATTGGGCTTGTGACCAATGGCTATAAACACCCCGGTCACATCATCCAGAGTTGTTTCCTCATCATTTTTCCTGTTCCTGATTATTGCACCTTCTACCACCTTATCACCTAATACTTCAATAAGCTCGCTATCCCACATGAACTCAATCTTATCGTTGTTGAAGGCACGTGTTTGCATAGCCTTGGATGCTCTCAGCTCATCCCGGCGGTGAATAACGGTTACCTTGCTGGCAAACTTAGTGAGGAAAGTCGCTTCTTCCATTGCGGTATCTCCCCCCCCCACCACAATCACATGCTGATCGCGGAAAAATGCACCGTCACAAGTTGCACAAGCTGATACTCCCTTCCCTCTCAGCTTCTGTTCACTTTCGAGATGCAGCCATTTGGCCGAAGCCCCGGTTGAGATAATAATACTCTTGGCGAACACTTCTGTTTTTTCATCTACCGAAAGTTTATAAGGACGCTTGCTGAAATCCACATTATCGACAAAACCGTATCGACAATCGGCTCCAAAACGGCTGGCCTGTTCGCGAAAGTCCTGCATCATCTTAGGTCCCATCACTCCCTCGGGATATCCAGGGTAGTTCTCCACATCGGTTGTGGTCATCAGCTGACCACCGGGCTCAGGCCCTTCAAATACAATGGGGCTCAGATCAGCACGGGCGGCGTAAAGTGCGGCGGTGAGTCCGGCCGGGCCGCTTCCTATAATTACTACATCAAATGTTTTTCCTGCAATGTCGTCCATAATAATATCTTGATTTTCTTGGGAGCCCAATGATACAAAAAAACCAGCTTCGTTTTGAGTCGAATATCTCTATTGGTTTGATAGGTTTTGTGATTGAGAGTGGTAGAAATCAGATAGTAAAATTAGATTACCTTTCACCCATACAACAAACCCTAAAACACCGCGCAGCCTCTGTTGCACTAATGGGTTGAACACAGCGTTTCTGATTCATTGATTGCTGGGATAACCATGGATTATGAGTTGGTGTTGTGGAAGCTTGAATAGGTTTTATAGCGCTATAGTTTCTCTCTTACTTTATCGTACCTCTGTTTATAGAAACTTTCAGATCGCTTTCATTCATTTCAATAAAATAAAATCTATCCTTAGTATCTTTCCACATAAATATTGAAGTAGTAGGATTTCGTATTGCCATCTTTAAGATTGTGCTCTTTCCCTGCATCACAAGATCTTCACTATACGTTTCTACAATCACTTCCCAATGATAATTTAACTCAGATTCACTATTAGAAGGCCCATTCAAATTAAGCTTTGAATAAATTATAACTATAGTACCATCTTTTAACTGATATATACCTTCAGTAGAATAATTAACACTCCCTTTTACTTTTCCATCGCGAGAATAACTGGTAGAATGAGGAACTTTTGGATTATCATTATTAGAGTACGAGGTCACAGCGTCATCAGATAATTCTTTATCACCTGCAATTGTCCGATTTAGCTTCCATCTCATCTCATTGTTTAATACATATTCAAAAATTTCCCCATAATATATACCCGGAACAAATATAACCCTCCCTCTATCATCTAAAATGGAATTTCCCGGATAAATTTGCATCCTCGAATCCGCAAATGCAGATGTGTACTTTAAACTCTTAAATGGAGCAAATGACTGTTCCCGAGCTGAAAATGCTCCATCATAAACATGAAGTAAATCGTCATTATATTTACCTTTCAACGGTAATTTATAAATAACAAGGTATTTTTCATCCAATTTTATTATTTCCCTCGGCCATAACATTTCTTTAGGCATTACAGCCGTCTCTACTAATTCCCCTTCATAAGAAAGCTTATTTACCCGTTTATTTAAATTATCAAGAACAATGAGGTGGTCTTCCTCGCAATAAACAGCAGTGAAATCTAAAAATTCTCCCGGCCCTCTTCCTCTACGTCCAATTGAATTCAGGTATTCTCCGTTTTCATTAAAAACAAGAATTTGCATCTGCATCTTATCAGAAACATAAATATTAAATTCACTATCAGTGCATACTGATGCGGGCCTTGTCAGAAAATAAGTTCCATCATCAGATTCAATCTTTAAATCGATCTCAAGTTTATTCTCTTTATCCTGAGCCATAGTTAGATCACATAAAATTAATAGTACAATAAAAGTTAAAAATATCCCATACGCTTTATACATATAAACAATTTTCTTGTTAAAATAGATGATTGATATTTATTATGTCATCTCTTTTAGTAAGCTGTGTTCAAGTCATTACTGCAATTAAAAAACTTGTTCTGTTGAACTTATGGCATTTAACCCTAACATGCAGCCATTTAAGTATTGTTCAATAACAAGAAGCCAATTATTGTATTTTAGCAAGAGCAATGGGTATAATAGCGATCACATGCATTATGATTTTTAGATATCCAACAAGTTTTCCTATTCCATTAAGAGAATTAAACTAATCCAAACCTAACAATATGAACAACTATATTTGCGAAATTCGCTTATTTCATTAAGTTAGGTCAAAACCTTAATGGAGACGTTTTGAATGTTGGAGTTTTAAAAGAAACGGCTGAATATGAACAACGGGTTGCCCTCAATCCCGATGTAGCAGGAAAATTAATCGACAAGGGGCTTGAAGTATGGATCGAAAGTGAAGCTGGACTAGCCTCAAGTTTTCTGAATGAACAGTATGAAAAAGCCGGGGCTACTGTAACTGCTTCGCGAGAGGAATTACTGGCAACCGCCGACCTGTTGCTGGCCGTGCAAACGCCCCCTGCCGAAGATCTCAAAAAACTTAAAAAAGGAGCTGTTGTAATCTGCTTCTTGTGGGCACTGCAACATCCCGATTTAGTGGAACTGCTTAAAGAGCTCGAATTAACCGGTATGGGGATGGATGCCATCCCCCGAATATCCCGGGCACAAAATATGGATGCCCTCTCATCCATGAGTTCTATTGCGGGATACAAATCCGCCCTTATCGCAGCTAATGAACTGGACAAATATCTCCCCATGATGATGACCGCCGCGGGTACCATTCCTCCGGCCAAAGCACTTATCCTGGGAGCAGGTGTAGCCGGGCTACAGGCCATAGCTACCTGTAAGCGTTTGGGAGCTCGAGTGGAGGCCTATGACATTCGCCCTGTGGTAAAAGAACAGGTGGAAAGCCTGGGGGCTTCGTTCGTGGAAATTGAATTGCAGGAAGAAGATACTGAAACCGAAGGCGGCTATGCCAAAGAGGTATCTAAAGACAACCAGGAGCGGCAGCGGGAGGTAACTCACCGGCATGTGGCAAAATCGGATATTGTGATAACCACAGCTCTTATCCCTGGCCGACCCGCACCGCTGTTAGTGACCAAAGAAATGGTGTACGACATGAATCCCGGTTCGGTAATTGTAGACCTGGCTGCTGAAAACGGGGGAAATTGTGAACTGACGGAGGCAGGAAAAACTATTATCGAGAATGAAGTCAAAATTATTGGCCCGTTGAATATTCCCAGCCAGCTGGCTCATCATGCAAGCCAGTTATATGCCAAAAACATGCTGAACCTCCTTGACCTGTTGATTGAAGAGGGTAAGCCGAATTTCAATTTTGACGATGAAATTTTACTGAACACCACTATTACCCATAAAGGCGAAGTTATTTCACCGTTAATTAAGAATAATTGAATTAAGAATTAGCAATCGCCCTATGATTTCTAACTCTGATATTCCTAATTGAATACTATGTCATCCTTAATCTTTTCCTTATTCATATTTGTATTGGCCTGTTTTATTGGCTTCGAACTCATATCCAAAGTACCGCCAACCCTGCATACCCCTTTAATGAGCGGGGCTAACGCCATTTCGGGCATTACCATTGTGGGAGCCCTTATTGTTGCAGGCAGCGTGGGAGGTCAACTTGCCCATATCATTGGTTTCCTGGCTATTATATTTGCCACCATTAATGTGGTGGGCGGTTTTATGGTTACCGACCGTATGCTCGAAATGTTTAAGAAAAAGGAGGACTAACGCATGAGCCAGTTTCTGCCTGAATCTATCCTGACTTTTTTGCCTGATTTCATTCAAATTATCTACCTCATTGCCACTGCCTTCTTTATCCGGGGCCTTAAGCTGCTCAATTCGCCTGCCACGGCCCGCCGGGGGAATCAATATGCAGCCATTGGGATGTTAATTGGTGTAGTCATCACCTTGTTCGACCAGCAGATTCTTTCTTTTGAGTGGATTATTGCCGGAGTGCTGATTGGTGGGCTTATAGGAGCCGTGCTGGCCAAAAAAGTAGAGATGACGGCCATGCCTGAACTGGTAGCGGTATTTAATGGCTTCGGAGGTGGTGCCTCGGCCCTGGTTGCATGGGGAGAGTTCACCCGTACTGCAGATCCAACCCTCATCCCCGCCGACGGCCTGATCACCACCGGACTGAGTATCTTCATCGGGGCTCTCACTTTTACCGGCAGCTTTGTGGCTTTTGGTAAGCTAAAAGGTTTTATATCGGGACGGGCCATCACCTTCCCGGGACTCAATCTTATCAATATTGGTTCTATGATAGGAGTACTGACTTTAGTGGGAATATTCGCCTTCGACCCCACCAACCAAACCATTTTCTGGATTGTACTGGGCGTTTCTCTCCTGATTGGGATCACTTCGGTCATCCCTATTGGAGGGGCTGATATGCCGGTGGTGATCTCCCTGCTGAACTCCTATTCGGGTATCGCTGCTTCCATGGCTGGCTTTGTACTCAACAACAACCTGTTAATAGTTTCCGGAGCCTTGGTGGGAGCCGCCGGACTCATCCTTACCCAAATCATGTGCAAGGCTATGAACCGATCACTGGCCAATGTCATTTTCGGATCCTTTGGCGGAAATGACGGGGTGGGTGGGTCAGGGCCAACGGTTGCCGATGGCGACAAGATTGTCCGGGAAACCAGTCCGCAAGACATGGCTATACAGGTAAGTTATGCCGACAAGGTCATCATTGTACCGGGATATGGACTTGCTGTTGCTCAGGCGCAGCATGTGGTAAAAGAAGTAGCCGAAAAACTGGAAGCAAAGGGGGTAACGGTGAAATATGGCATTCACCCGGTAGCCGGTCGCATGCCCGGACACATGAATGTGCTGCTGGCTGAAGCCGATGTGCCTTACGATCAGCTCTATGACATGGACCAAATCAATCCCGAGTTTTCTACTACGGATGTAGTGATGGTTATTGGAGCCAATGATGTGGTAAATCCCATGGCCAGAACCGATCCCGGCAACCCCATCTATGGCATGCCTATCCTGAATGTGGATGAAGCCAAGCGCACGGTGATATTCAAGAGAAGTCTGAGTCCGGGATACGCCGGCATCGACAACCCTCTTTTTTATGATGAGAAAAACCAAATGTTTTTCGGGGATGCCAAGAAAAGCCTGCAGGAACTTAGTGAGGCCCTTAATGAAGTCTAGTTTTTTTGGTAAGACAAAAGACGAGATTTTTTGTCAGTTGTCACTGAACGCACATTTCCAATTGAACAATTCTTAATTGACCAATTCCCAATAGCTACTTACATCTATTCACTGCTCTGTGTATCTTTTTCCAAAAACAAATTCATGAAACACCCTTTACACAAGCTCTTATCTGTTGTTATCATCACCTCTACTTTATTTATAACCGGCTGCCTTAATAGCCCCTCCCCGGGCGAATGTAACAGATCCATTGATCTTTCATATGCTGATCAGAATAAACTGGATTCCCAGCTTAGCGCAATTGATGATTACCTTACCGAGCATGAGATTAGTGCCCAAACCCATCAAGAATCCGGACTGCGATATGTTATTAATGAAGCAGGCACCGGCACCGCCCCAACCATCTGCGACAAAATTGCTGTGAAATACACCGGAAAACTGATGGAAAATAACGACGTGTTTGACCGTTCCGACAAGCCGATTTCTTTTATCCTCGGAAACCTGATTCCAGGCTGGCAGGTGGGGATACCGCTTGTAAAACCGGGAGGCTCCATCACATTATACATCCCGGGTGAGTATGCCTATGGTTCAAGAGGAGCTGGAGATGATATTCCCGCAGATGCCAACCTTATTTTTGAAATCGAGCTGGTTGCTGCACAATAAATTATTCAGCCCTTTAAATAAAATCATTAGTATATCAACCACTTTTAAACTAAAAAAATATCAATGCCGGCTATCAATCAACTCCTTGTGAGAGTGCCTTTTTATGATGAGAAGAACCAACTGTTTTTTAGGTGAAACTTGAAAAAGACAAAAGACGAGAGATGAGGGACGACATTTTTGTCAATTGTCGCTTAATACACATTCCTAATTGAACAATTCTTAATTGATCACCCACAAATAAAGTGAAGATTCAAGTACCTACAGAGGAACACTTTGCAAAAGAAAAACGTCGTAAACGACGGGATTTCATGGGTGGATTGATTACAGGCCTGATCGTTTTTGGGTTGATCGGTATGCGGGTGGTTTTTCGGTATGGATTTGATAAAGTGGAAACCTACACCTGGATAGCTCTTGGTTTTGGGATACTTTCCTTTGGCTTGCTGGCCCGCTGGTTTGGTGCGGAGTTCTGGAGCAGAATTTCCGGGTGGAATTAAATTTCTTTCATCCCCAAGAAGAATGACCAGCTATTGCCTGTACCTAAAGATGTGCTTCTATCCGCTGTATAAGCTCCGGAACAAAATTCTTTTGCTCTGGCTTCATCAGTACACTCCTCAAAATCGTAACCTGCCCGGTGTCCACTTTAATCTGGGGATGAAACTCGGCAAAACCGGAAGCCGGCACTTTATACAAAGAGAGATAAAATGATTGTTCTCTCATCCCCGCATCAAACACTTCTTTGGATTTAGCCGAAATTTCGGATGTTGTTTGAACCTCCGCTGGGAAATACCCGATAATATCGAGCTCCGGCTTTTTGAACACCTTTAAACCGTCACTTTCATTCATCAAGGTTTCCATGCGTAAAGCGGCTTCCCTGCATTTTCTCATGACTGGCCCAAACCCTTCACCCTCTTTCAGGGGAAACAATTGCAGGGTTGCCCACAGAGCCACGGCTGCTGCTCCCGCTCGTGAACACTCCAGGCTTATTTCCCCGAGGTGTAAATCATCGGAAGTAAAATAGGTATAGGGGGAATCATGCTTATAAAACCTTCCCGCTTCAGGATCTTTAAAGAGTACACATCCGCAACCATAGGGTTGCAAACCATGTTTATGAGGATCCACGACGATGCTGTCGGCTTCCTGCATGAGTTTCCAGGAGGCGCCGTCGATAACATCCGAGTCTTTCAGCGTTCTGAAAAAGCCGCCATAAGCAGCATCAATATGAATACGAATACCATGTGTACGGGCCCAGGGTAAAATCTTGTGCAAGGGTTCTACTTCTCCCAGCCCGGTAGTTCCCAGGGTTACCACAATAGTTCCTATCTCCTCTGGTTGCACCTGGTCCAGCATTAGATCTCCGGAAAGCTCAACCGGAATTTTTATCCCTTCAACTCCAAGCACCCCGCACATACGTTCGTGGGTATAATGAGAGTTCGCTGAAAAGGCAATTTTTTTCTTTGGATGTGTTTGCCGTGCAATCCACAGAGCTTCCAGGTTGGCAATGGTGCCACTGGCTGTAAGGTGTCCCAGATACTCATCCCCATAACCAAAAAAAGAGGCCAACTCTGCTATTACCTCCTTCTCCATTTCGGAAGAAGGCGGGCCGCCATCCAGGGCATGATTGTTTGGGTTAATGGTCATGGCCATGGCGTAGGCTGCCTGGGCTAATGGGTGCGGGGGCTTCAGCATCTGTCCGGCATACACGGGGTGGTGAAACGGGTAGTTTCCTTTTAACCGAGTAGAAAGTTCACCAAACACTTCGGCTACTCTCTCATCGTCTACCTGTAATGATTTATCTGTTGCCGCATCACCAAACGATTCTCGCCACTGTTTTAGCTCTGATAATCCCTTGTTAAAATGCTTCTCTGTATGCTTGTCCATTACTATCCATTAAAAAATGCTTAGGGTAACTCCGGCCGAGAGTACTTGCTTCAACTGCAGCTTGGAAGAGAAGTCGGCATCGTATCTCATCTCAAACTGAAAAGAAGCGCTAATGGTTTTATTAATCTGCCCTGCCAGTTCATTGACCCACATAATATCCGTTTTGTCAATGGTCATATGCAGATTGGTAAACGTTTCGAGACTGCTGGCATAATTCACATTTTCCATGATCTCTTTCTGCAAAGTTATACCTGTTGTTAAACCACCCTCTGAGCGAAAATTGTCTCCCGGTTCTAACCCATAGTTCTCGGTGAGGCTGTCGTCATTTACAATGGTCTGTTTTAAACCTACACCAAACTCAAAAGTGAGTTCAGTGTTAGGCTGGTATGAGATACCAATTCCTTCGTTAAAATAGGCCGGGGCAAAAAAGTTAGAAATCAGGGAGTCACCTCCGGCAACCTTTGCATTATATTCATACCCTTCATCAAACTGGGTTTGCAAAGAAACAGCTCCATAAGCTGAAAACTGCCCGTTTCTTTCAAGGGCATAGGTAAAGCGGTTTCTTACCGCAATAACATCATCTGTTTTACGCACTCCCTCCTCTTTCACCTTACTTTGTCCGTATTTCATATTCACCCTGAACCCGTAGGCAAATTGTTTATCTCTGTACATAGCCATATATACTGTTGAGGCCCGGCCACTTAGTGTACTTACCCCACCCTGAGACCAGTTATTATAAGATGCCTGGGCTCCAAAGAGATTAGCCGACCATGTGTTTTCCCATCCATTCAGGGTATCGGGAACCACGACTGCCTGGCTGTGAGCATTATTTGTTACTGATAGAATGAAAAAGAGCGTACCGCTAATAAATAAAAAACGCTTCATGGAATAGTTATTCTGTCCTGATTAGTATGACTGATTATGATTAATTGTTTTTAAAAAGTACCGCCTGATGTAACTTGCCTTCTTTCAACATTACCTCAATATGCTCCCCGGTTTTAGTAGGAACACTCATTCCTGTAAGTTCAGACAAAAGTGGATATCGCCGGTGCCCACGGTCGAGCAGAGTAACAATATCGATAGCTAAAGGTTCATATGCACTGCATATGGCTGATAATGCACGAAACATTGTTTTTCCTGAAAATATCACATCATCAATCAGGAATACTGCCTTATCGTTGCAATCCGGTATCTTCACCATCGGACTATCCCCAAAAACATTAAACTGCTGTACCGGCTTTTCCTCTCCAAGATGAGCTGCCAAATAAGCAGATATTTGTGTAGCCGTTGCATAGCCGCGTTCATTAAGCCCAATGAGGACTATTTCCTGTTCAGGATTTAGCCGTTCCCATATCTGTATAGATAAACGTTTGAGAGCCCGCTCAATGCGAGGCTGATCCATCAATACTATTTGTTTTTTCATAGAAAAATTTATGTATTCGCACCAAAGGTAAGGTTTTGTACACTTAGTGTTATAAAATATCCAAAAAAATATGGGTAAAATTTTATACCTTAGAAACGGTAACATCTACTAAAAAGAGAGGTTTAGTTATGAGAACAAATACCATTATTACAGGCCTTGTTGCCTTTGCCAGCGGCTTCGTAACCGGATTACTGCTGAGCCCCAAAAACGGAAAAGAAAACAGAAAGTGGATTAGTAATCATACCAGAGATACCAAAAACTGGATAGAAGATCACGGCCACAAGCTTTTTGAAGAAAGTGAAAAGAGGATTGACCGCCTTTCAAAAGGATTAAAAAATACCGTAAAGGAAAATGTACCTGACCTTTACCGTGCTACCGAATCCCTGCACTTTTCCGATACTGAAAGTCATGACTCCTAAACCTGGCTTTGATTATTCCGAGCGTGTACTTCAGTGGATTTGGGAACAGTTACTGTTTAATCCACGCCAGCTAACAACTACTTGTGGAAAGAGTGTACAGATTATTCATCAGGGAATATCCAATCGCACAGATGGTCCCGATTTTAAGAGAGCCGCCCTTGTTATTGATGATATTGAGTGGCATGGAGATGTTGAACTTCACACCCTCTCCGGAAACTGGAATCAACACGGGCATGCAGTGGATCCTAACTTCAATACCGTAATACTGCATGTGGTGGCAGAGCCTGAGCCCGCTCCGGTACAATGTGCCAACGGGAACATCCCCTACACGCTGAATCTTCTCCCATACATAAAAGCTGAATTCCGCCCATTCCTTAAAAACAGAGATCACACTTCGGGACTTCCCTGCGGTTCCGGGCTATCGTTTATATCTGAAGACGCCTTCAGAAAACAAATTACCAAAGCACACCAGGAATATTTTGACCATAAGTCCGATGCCTTTATCCATTTTTACGATCCGGAACTACTGCCCAGCCAATCCTGGAAACAGGCCCTGATTATTTCCCTGTTCGACGGTCTGGGCATTCCGCATAACCGGGGAGCCATGCGTGAAATAGCCGGCACCTTACTATCAGGCATGCCGGGCTCTCTGGGTGAAACTATTCAAACGGCGATGCAGGCAGCATCAAAAGCACACTGGAAGCTGAAATCGGTGCGCCCGGCCAGTCATCCCCGCAGAAGGGTTCAACAAGCAGCACGTTTGGCCTATTGGATTAACCGGACTGATTTTGCCGACTTTCTAAATCCGCATCCCCAACAAGGCTGGACTCAATTATTGACGCAGGCAAAGATCTCTCAAAGCGGGCATTTTAAAATTTTATATGGCACTGTTTTTCTCCCTGCGCTCTATATTTTAGGGAATTTGTATGCCTCTGATACCATTTCTGAAGCTGCGTATTCGGCGTGGCTCTCCCTCAAATCTCCTATCCCCAAAGAGGTGATATCATTGTTTAATACCCTTTCAGTGGATAAATCTGATTTCAGGAATAAACTCGGTGCCGTCTATCAATTACGCAGCTACTGTAAGCCGGGCAGATGTTCAGAATGCTTTGTACTAAAAAAAGCAATTCAGTCTTGATTGATTTTAAAGTGATTTCTATCTTTGGGGTCTGTCAACGACATGGATTATTGCCCGGTCGTCTAATGGCAGGACAGCTGGTTTTGGTCCAGTCAGTGGGGGTTCGAATCCTCCCCGGGCAACACAAAATTATAAAGGATGACTGAAGAGCCATCCTTTTTGTTTATAAACACCGAACCGAAGGCCTAATTAATTAACATTGGATACTCCTCTCGCGATATTCTCAGGAACAAGTAATCCTGCATTAGCACGAGCCATTGCTGAGAACTACGGCACTACGCTGGGTGAAGTCACGATTAAGAAATTTTCTGACGGTGAGCTTTATGTAAAGTATGAACAAAGCATTCGCGGAGAGGATATTTTTGTCATTCAGTCTACTCCGCCTCCCGGAGATAATATTATGGAGCTGCTGCTTTTGCTGGATGCTGCTAAGAGAGCATCGGTGAAAAGAGTAACGGCTGTAATTCCGTATTTTGGCTATGCACGCCAGGACCGGAAAGACCAACCCCGGGTTTCTATCGGCTCTAAGCTGATGGCAAACTTACTGGTGAAAGCCGGAGCAGACCGAGTTTTAACAATGGACCTTCATGCAGCCCAAATTCAAGGCTTTTTTGATATCCCTTTGGATCACCTGTATGCGAGCAGGGCTTTTATTGATCATTTTACTTCTAACCCAATCGAGAACCTTGTGGTTGTTGCACCGGATGTTGGAAGTTTAAAAATGGCCCGTGCATACTCTAAGAAACTGGGAGCCAGTCTTGCTTTTATTGATAAGCGAAGACCCAAGGCAAACGAATCTGAGATCATGAACCTGATCGGTGAGGTAGAGGGAAAGAATGTGTTGATTGTCGACGACTTAATCGACACAGCCGGAACACTTACAAATGCAGCATCAGCGCTTAAAGATCGAGGCGCTTTGAATATTATTGCAACATGTACCCACCCGATACTATCGGGACCGGCATTTCAGCGAATTGAAGATTCGCCGATTGATGAACTATTGGTAACGGATACGGTATCGCTTCGTCAGCCTTCTGACAAAATTAAGGTATTAAGTATTGCAAATATTTTTGCCGAAGCTATACAACGCATCCACACCAATGACACTATTAGTGCACTTTTTGATAATTAATTGACTAAGGTAAACGCATTATGGCACAGCCAGAATTAGTAAAAATTGACGGTACACCAAGAGAACTTAGCCGACAAGCTAACAAAGCTCTTCGGGAAGAATTTAGAGTTCCTGCGGTTCTATACGGACCAAAAATTGAAGAGAATGTACACTTTTCAATAGATGAGTTAGAGCTGGAGAAAATTCTTCGCAGTGCTCAAACTAAACTGCAGGAGTTAACAGTTGATGGTAAAACCTACAAGACACTGCTTAAAAAAACTGAATTTGATCCGGTTACCGATCGTCCGCTTCATGCCGATTTTTACGTGCTTGCGGATGACCACAAAGTAACCCTGCGTGTTCCGGTTAAAATTACCGGTAATGCCAAAGGAGTTGTTGAAAGTGGCGGCCGGGTATTTCAGCCTATGAACTTTGTACGTATTCGGGTTCTGCCGGAAAATATACCAGCTGTATTTAAACTGGATATTACCGACCTCGATATAGGTAACTCACTGCATATTTCAGACATTGAACTGGAAGGCATTATCCCACTGGATGATCTCAGCAGAACTATTATAACCATTCGTCCACCAAAAGGAGCCGACTTCCTCGAAAATCTCGTTTCTGGTCTTACAGAAGACGAGCCGGTTGAAGCTGTTGCTGAAGACGAACTTGCTGAAGGGGAAGAAGCCGCTGAAGGTGAAGAGCCGGAAGAAGGTGAAGAAGCCGCTGAAGGTGAACAGGACACCGAATAATATCTATCAACCTCTAACCGTGGCAACTGTTTGATATGTCCATCATTGTTGGATTAGGAAATATTGGACAGAAGTACCAAGGTACACGCCACAATATTGGTTTCGATATTGTAGACTTACTATCCGATACTATATCTGCATCATTTGGCCCGGCTAACGGGCCATTTGACGTTGCAGAGGGCCGTCATCGCGGACGGAAAGTGATTCTGGTTAAACCTACTACATATATGAACAGGAGTGGTATTGCCGTTCGCAAGGCACTCGCAAAATATAAGGCAGATCGTAACGACTGCCTTATTGTGTATGATGACCTGAACCTTCCTGTAGGTGACATCCGCCTCAGAAGTACCGGAAGCCATGGAGGGCACAACGGCATTGCCAGTATCATTGAACAGCTTGGCAGCCGGGACTTTCCCCGACTTCGTTTTGGGATTGGGAATGACTATCCCAAAGGCAAGCAAGTTGACTTTGTTTTATCCGGCTTTAAGAAATCAGAAATACAATATGTTGAAGACGGGATGCAAAAAGCCCATGATGCAGCTCTCAACTTTGTAAGAGACGGCATCAACAAAACGATGAACTACTTTAATTAATTACACAGATCAAGCCTTACGGGCATAAGCTAATTATAAACTAACGCAATCGGAATTATGCAAACAATCACATACTTAGTACCGGTGGCAGGGGTAATCGCACTCTTGTACACGTTTTTTAAAACTTCATGGGTTACCAAGCAAGAAGTTGGAACCGAAAAAATGAAGCGCATCAGCAAGCATATTGCTCGTGGTGCTATGGCTTTCCTCAAAGCTGAATACAAAGTTCTTTCCATTTTCGTAGCTGTTGTGGCTATAATTCTTGCAGTCAGTGCTGATCCCGCTACATCAAGCTGGATGGTTGCGATCTCATTTGTATTTGGAGCCTTCTGTTCTGGTTTGGCTGGTTTCCTCGGTATGAAAGTTGCCACCAAAGCGAACGTTCGTACTACAAACGCCGCACGTACCAGCCTGGGCAAGGGACTTGAAGTTGCTTTTGCCGGTGGTTCTGTAATGGGTCTTGGCGTTGTTGGCCTGGGTGTTTTAGGATTGAGTTTATTGTTCATACTGTTTGGTGAGCTCTTCGGCCTCGAAGGTCCTGCTGCAGTAAACAAAGTATTAGCTATTGTTACCGGCTTTTCTTTTGGAGCTTCTTCTATTGCACTTTTTGCACGTGTGGGTGGAGGTATCTACACTAAAGCAGCCGATGTTGGAGCTGACCTTGTAGGTAAAGTTGAAGCAGGTATACCGGAAGATCATCCGCTGAATCCTGCTACTATTGCTGATAACGTTGGAGATAATGTAGGTGACGTTGCCGGTATGGGCGCCGACCTTTTTGAATCATATGTAGGATCAATTATTGGTACTATGGTATTGGGTGCCGCTTTTATGACTATTCCTGAATGGACAGACGGCTTCAATGGCCTTTCTGCGGTACTGCTTCCATTAGTACTTGCTGCAACCGGTATCCTTACTTCTATTCTTGGCACCTTCTTTGTACGTGTTAAAGAAGGCGGAAATCCACAAACTGCACTAAACATTGGTGAGTTTGCTTCTGCATTTGTAATGCTGGTCGCTTCTTTTTTCATCATCCGGTGGATGTTGCCTGCCGAATGGACTTTTGATGGCCAAACCCTGACTTCCCTTGGAGTATTCTGGGCTACTATTTTTGGTCTTGCAGCCGGCCTGTTGATCGGATTGATTACCGAGCATTACACAGGTACCGGCACTCGCCCTGTTTGGTCTATTGTTAAGCAGTCTGTTACCGGATCTGCCACAAACATCATTGCCGGACTTGGAGTGGGTATGATCTCAACCGCTATTCCGATTATCATTATTGCGGCTGCTATTATTGGAGCGCATCACTTTGCAGGTTTGTACGGTATTGCTATTGCTGCTGTAGGGATGCTCTCAAATACAGGTATTCAACTGGCCGTTGATGCTTACGGACCGATCTCTGATAACGCTGGTGGTATCGCTGAAATGGCGGAACTCGAGCCTGAGGTTCGGGAACGTACCGACAAGCTGGATGCGGTAGGTAATACAACAGCCGCTATCGGTAAAGGGTTTGCGATTGGTTCTGCCGCTCTTACCGCTCTAGCCCTTTTTGCTGCTTTCATTACCGCTTACAATGCAACTCACGCTACCCCGCTAACAGGTATTGATGTAACACAGCCCACGGTTATGGCTGCTCTTTTTGTAGGGGCAATGCTTCCATTCTTATTCTCTGCTCTTTCTATGCAGGCTGTAGGCCGTGCTGCCATGAGCATGATTGAAGAAGTGCGGCGCCAGTTCAAAGATATTCCTGAACTGACTGAAGCACTTGGTGCAATGAACCGAAACGAAGGTAAAAAACTTGAAGATTGGTCTGATGAAGACCGCACCACCTTTGAAGCTGCGGATGGTAAAGCTGAATATGAAAAATGTGTGGCTATTTCTACTCAGGCTTCTATTCGTGAAATGATTCTCCCAGGACTCCTGGCGGTAATTGTACCGGTACTATTTGGATTTATAGGTGGCCCGGAGATGCTGGGCGGTCTGCTTGCGGGTGTAACTGCAGCGGGTGTACTGATGGCCCTCTTCCAATCTAATGCCGGTGGTGCATGGGATAACGCCAAAAAAATGATTGAAGAAGGTGTGACCATCAACGGCGTTGAGTATGGAAAAGGTTCTGAGCCTCACAAAGCCGGTGTGGTTGGTGATACCGTAGGTGATCCTTTCAAGGACACTTCAGGCCCTTCACTCAACATCCTGCTTAAGCTGATGTCAGTAGTAGCTCTTGTAATTGCTACCATGATCTAAGCTAAACAAGTTTGTATATTCCAGGCCCCGGACTTCGCAATGAAGTGTGGGGCTTTTTTGTTTAAAGTATTGATCATAATTAACCGTGAAATGAGTTATCCCGAGTGTATCAAAATAAGAACCGAGAGCAAATCTTTAACACGAGGCATCTCCAAATAGAGGATATACACCTTTTTTGAAATCCTTCGCGAATCAATCCAGAACTTCTTTAATTACATTGCACTCAGGACGACACCCCAATAAAAGCACCTATTCTATGGCATCACCTACCGATATTTTCAAACTCTTTTTTCACCACGATATGCGGCTGGACAAACTGGCCAAAAGAAACGCTAACCGAACAAAAGAAGAAGTGGAAGCCACCCTGGCTGATTTCATGAAGCCCGATCCCACCTATTCCAAATTCTACCTTACCGGAACCGACCTGGCTAATGAACGCTTTGGGTTAAACACCCTCACTCATTATCAACAGGTGTTATCTGCGCTGGAGCAAGCTTTTGACAGTGTCTCTTATTTTACTGCTAAACAGAAGTATAACTCCCTGAACGAAGCTATACCGGCATTAGAACTGGGTGAAGTTGTAGTACTGGCAAAAAGTGATACCATAGATTTCGATGTCTCAACCATTCATATTGACACTAACTCCAATGTGGGGCACTTCAAAAGCGAGTTAAAGGAAGCTCTTGAACAAGAGCTGATTGTGGTATATAAAGAACAGGCCAAAGACGGCTTCGACCTGCATATCTTCTCTAAGAAAAATATCTACCGTGATATGTTTTTCCCCTTGCAGGAACTTGTGCCTGATGCTTTTCGCTTCTTCAGTATCAATGGCAAAAAATTCAGGTCCGAGCGGCACTTCTACTTCGAAACCTGGGCGCTCCACAAACCCCCGCATGGCTTTGAAGAAGTCTTTCCCGAGTCAGTTCTCTAAATAAAAATGCATCTCATAACCTGCTCCACTGTTCTTCATAAAACATTCATATTACATCTTTTTATTTAGACTGTGTTTAAATAATTATTTATCTTACCGGGGTCATGTTGAAACCAATCATAAATACCAAAAAAGGGGAACAGTTTGCCATCCAGTGTTTGGGTTGCAGCTGCGAAGAAGCCTGCCAGCTACAACAGCTGGGATGTGTTGAAGGAGTAACCGGGAAAGTCATCTCCAATTATTCGCGTGTAATCCTGGAAATAGGAAATACCCGGCTGGCCATCAGTAAAGATTTGGCCAAATCTATTCTGGTCACTACAACTTAATCAAGCAGAACATATATGCCGCTATTATTATCCGAAAAAACAGATCCTGGTGTTTGTCAGATTCGAAATATAACAGGCAGTAATGCTCCCCGGCTGCTCGAAATGGGTATAACCCCAGGCATTTCCATTGAAGTAATTCGCTCGGCCCCTCTTGGCTTTCCTATCGAAATTAAACTCAGAGGCTATTCTCTTTCCCTGCGAAAGTCTGAAGCCCAATGCATAGAAATAGAGCAGAAGTGAATACACAACCGGCTGATCATTCACCTACTATTGCCTTGGTGGGAAACCCGAATACAGGAAAATCTACCATCTTTAACGGCCTTACCGGTCTGAAACAGAAAATCGCCAATTATCCGGGGGTAACCGTAGAACGAAAAACGGGAACAGCCCGGGTGAATGGTCAGCAATATCATATTGTAGATTTACCGGGTACCTATAGCCTCAATTATACCAAGATTGATGAACGTATTACTTACCAGGCGCTCATTGGTGAATATGAACATGAAAAAGTACCCGATCTTGTACTTATTATAGTAGACTCAAGCAACCTTGAACGCAACCTGTTTTTGGCCACCCAGCTTATGGATCTGGAAATACCGGCCATGATTGTACTTAACATGGATGACGTAGCCAGGGAAAAAGGCATCACCATCAATAAAGAACGGATTGAAAGGAAGCTGGGGATACCCGTCCTCTCTGTTTCGGCCCACCGGAAAGAAGGGATTAAGGCCATTAAAGAAGCTATACATTCCCATGAATATAAGCGGCCGGGTCCGTTGAAATGGGAACCTCCACAACCACTCCGCAGAGCCATAGCACACCTGGTAGAAAAGTGGATTGAACCCCATACCAATCTCCCAGACCGTTCCTATGCCATTGAAGCCCTGCGCTTGATTAGTAATAACAAGCTCCCCGATTCTTTTTACAATTTTGAAGAGGCTGAATTAGGACAAAAAGCCATAGAAGAGGCTTGCTCTATTATTGAACAGGAAGGAGGCAATCCAGTAGCTGCTGAAGTGATGGCCCGTTATGACTTCATTAACGAATGTACCCAAGACTCTGTAGAACAAGAAGAAACAGATGAGTTTAGCCTTACTGATCGTATTGATGCTGTAGCCACACACAAGGTTTTTGGACCTATTTCTTTTGTCCTCATATTGCTGGTAATGTTCCAGGCCATCTTTAGTTGGGCTACCCCTTTCATGGATATGATAGACCTGGTATTTATTGAATCCGGAAACTGGCTTTCTTCTGCTTTACCTCCCGGTATTTTGACCGACCTGCTGGTGGAAGGAGTAATTGCCGGACTTGGAGGAGTAGTTATTTTTCTACCTCAAATTATGTTTCTGTTTTTCTTTATCTATGTGTTAGAGAGCAGTGGCTATATGGCGCGTGCCGCTTTTGTAATGGATGGCTTTATGACACGTATTGGGCTGCACGGACGTTCCGTAGTTCCCCTTATTTCAGGTTTTGCCTGTGCCATCCCCGGCATCATGGCCACGCGAAACATTGAAAACTGGCGAGACCGCATTATCACTATTATGGTACTGCCTTTTATGTCATGTTCGGCCCGCCTGCCGGTATATGCCCTGCTGATTGCGGCTTTCATTCCCAAGACTACTGTTTTTGGATTTATAAATATGCAGGGGCTCACCTTCTTTGGGCTTTACTTTTTTGGAATTGTGATGGCCATTATTGCCGCTCTGGTTATGAACCAGTTTTTCCCGAAAGAACAGCAGAGTCCTTTCATGATGGAGTTGCCAGATTATAAAATGCCCAAATGGTCGGTGGTGTTTCATAATGTAATTGATCGTGGACGTATCTTTGTAACCGAAGCCGGAAGAATAATTATTGCCATCTCTATTGTTCTCTGGTTCCTGGCTTCTTTTCCAAAAACAGATTTCCCGGCCGACACGCCCAGCCAGACTGAAACAGCAACATCGTCTTTCAGTCCTCAGCAAATGCCCCAGGCGTACCAGCTAAAACACAGTTATGCCGGGCAGTTTGGCAGCTTTATAGAACCTGTAATTGAACCTTTGGGTTTTGACTGGAAAATCGGAATTGGATTACTTACCTCTTTTGCAGCCAGGGAAGTTATGGTAGGAACCCTGAATACCATTTACAGTATTGAGGATGAAAACTCGGATATAGTTACCCTCAAACAGAAATTGATTAATGACCGTGATCCGGAAACAGGCGAAGCTGTATACTCCACAGCTACGGCGGTATCACTGATGATTTTCTTTGCCCTGGCCATGCAGTGTATGAGTACGCTGGCCATCGTCCGCAGAGAAACCAATTCCTGGAAGTGGCCACTTATCATGTTTGGCTATATGACCACCTTAGCGTATCTCTGCTCGTTCCTGGCATTTCAAATTGGAAGTTCCCTATAATCTTTATCATAGATAGACTGAATATGGATATACAATCTGTCATAGCTATTCTGCTGCTGATACTTAGCATTGGGTTTCTTATCTGGAAGTTTGCCGGAAATGTTCTCCGCAAAAAAGGTTCAGGCAATGACTGCGGCCCAGATTGCAAATGCGATTAGGGGATTATAGATTTCATGCAACTCAGCATTTCATCAGCGGGCCTCTGCGAGAGAAGAGTAGTTGGGAAAAGGCTGGAGAGGTTGGTTTGGGTAGTGTGGTTTCACGCGGATTTTCGCAGAGTAGGGCGCGGAGTTTCGCGGAGGGGTGGCGGGGTTGTTTGCAGGCCTGGTGATGGCACATTGAAATTCATCAGTCGTACTAGCCCCTATACAGAAATCTGTATTCCAAAACCATCTGCGCAACTCAGCGGTTCATCTGCGGGCCTCTGCGAGAAAAGGGAAGTGGGGAAAAGGCTGGGGAGGTTGGTTTGGGTAGTGTGGTTTCACGCGGATTCTCGCAGAGTAGGGCGCGGAGTTTCGCGGAGGGGTGGCGGGGTTGTTTGCAGGCCTGGTGATGGCACATTGAAATTCCTGCACTCATGCCTATCCGGTATTCCCAAACCATCTGCGTAACTCAGCGGTTCATCAGCGGGCCTCTGCGAGAGAAAAGAGATTGAAAAAAGGCTGGGGAGCTTGGTTTGGATAGTATAGTTTCACGCGGAGTTTCGCGGAGTGAGGTCAGAGGTGGTGAAGGTCGTTTCTATTCAAATGTTGTCAACGATTTATTTAACATCTACACGGGTGATGAATAAAACTCACTTTTTAACTGCTACAACTATAAACCGTTCAGAAACGGTTTCTTCAAAATCTGCTCCTTTATAATTCCCCATCGTCTGTTCTACCTGAAAACCACGTTTTGTTAATTCAGAAACAAACCACTGAGGTTCATACAATTTCACCCTCTCTATATAGTTCTTCGATCCATCCAGTTTTGGCCCGCTGAATTCAATCTCTTTTTTTATTACATCTCCCTCAACTTGCCGTTTTATCTTATACTCTATTCCGTCAAAAGCCCCCTCTGAGTGTGGCTCAAAATCCGCTCTCACTTTTCGGGCGTTCATAAAATCAATTATAATTTTACCGCCCTTTCGGACCATAGCATTTTGAGCGTCCAGAACTTTCATGTTTTCGGTGTCGTTATCATAATATCCAAAGGTGGTAAACAGGTTTATGATAGCATCGAATTTCTTACCGTTTAAGGGATGACGCATATCCCTGATTTGAAATGAAATATTATCCAGCTTTAGTTTTTCTGTCTTTCTACGGGCGGTGTCAATGGCTTCCTCAGATAAATCAATGCCGGTGACCGTATATCCTTGCTGAGCAAAGTAGAGCGAATGGCGACCACGGCCGCATCCCAAATCAAGAATTTCCGGAAACTCATCAACGGGTATAATCTGTTCTATTAATCTTCCCAGGCAGGCCGCTTCCGCCTCATCCCTGTTGGCATACAATTTTTCATAAAGTGGGCTGTCAAACCACTGTTTAAACCAGTTCATTGATTCTTCTTCCTTCATTCGCTAATGATATACCCCTTGGTAAAAAATGTGATCCCATCAGGATAACAAGATACCGATTTCATTATTCTCTTTTTATTTGCTATCAGATGATATTCGGTATGTAACGTTCTTCCAACCTAAGAAGAAATGCGGTACGTTACATATCGTATTTCAGCTATCGTAATTTTCTCTTTGTTACTGATCTACACCAGGCACTTTGTCGGGGGCATCGTGCTGCCACCAGAATGTACCTCGTTCTTCTTTATTTGGGAAAACTTCATCCAGAGTATCCCCCTCGTACATATATCCATTTTTGAGGATGTATGAAATAGAGGTTGTATTTCGGATATCATTCAGTGGGTTTTTGTCCAGAATCACAAGGTCAGCCACCTTTCCAGCTTCCACTGTTCCCAGATCCTGGTCCAGGCCAATTGCTTCGGCCCCTAATATAGTCGCCGTTTTAAGAGCGTCATGCTCCGACATCCCGCCAGACTGCATTGCCCACAGCTCCCAATGATATCCAAGCCCCTGAAGCTGTCCGTGACTTCCTACCCCGGCTCTTCCTCCGGCTTCCACCAGGTCTTTTACAAACACTCCCAGCTCTTCAAATACGTGTTCTTCTTTCATAAACCAGCCGGCCCCTCGTCTTCTTGTATGAGCGTCCAGGTTTTCATGAGGCGTAAATAGCTGCATCTTCTTATTGTCATGAGGACGCTCAGTTGCATAGTAATAGTTTTCGGCCCAGGGACCACCATATGCAACTAATAATGTTGGGGTATATACGGTTCTCGAAAAGGATACCAGGTCTATCACATCTTTATATAATGGGAAAATCGGAAATGAGTGTTCATGTCCGGGGTATCCATCAATCACCTGGGTCAGGTTTTCTTTGAAATCCAGGGAGCCCTCGGTGGTGGGCATCAGCTTTTGCTCTTTGGCTGCCTGTATAATCCATTGACGCTGCTCCCTGTTCCCTGCCCCATACATCTTTATGGTTTTGGTATCATAGTATTCACTATACCGTTTTAACACATCCCGTGCATGATCAAGGTCTTTAATATTTTCGCTGCTAAAGACTCCCGGACCTGTAGAATATACCCTGGGGCCCAGTAGTTTCCCGGCATGTACCAAATCCCCATATGTCAGCACATCGGTAGTAGCAGTTTGCGGATCGCGGGTGGTTATCACCCCAAAAGCCAGGTTCACCAAATACGACCATAACTCTCCGCGGTGCAGGTTTACCGGCACTCTGAAATGAGCATGTGTATCTACAAAACCAGGTATAATCGTTTTACCCGCCATATCCTTTACTTCGGCCTCTTCCGGAATGTCTACGGACCCTCTTTCCCCTACTGCTTCAATTCGGTTATTCCGAATAACCAGATCCGCATTTTCTATTACTTCATCTCCCCGCATGGTGATGACGGTAGCTCCCCTGAGAGCCAACACGCCTTTGGGAAGATCCCGATCAGCCATTACTGTTATCCTGATCTCATCGGGCTGATAGCCTTCATCTTCCTTTTCATCATCTTCGGAGGTTTCCTTGCTTTCTTCTTCTTTTTCCTTCTCCTCTTCCTTCTCTTTCTCAGCTTCTTCAGCGGCTTCAAGGCTGTCCTTATAGGCCTCTTCAGCTTCAAAGTCATAGATCATATGCGCATTGCCTATCGACCAATGCACCTTCTCCGCATCCCAACTCCAGGCAGGGAATTGCCCACCTATGTCGGTAAGCTGAGTACTTGGGAATGAACTGGAAGATCCGCCTACAGAAATAGAAGGTGCTTCACCACCTACCTGGGGTACGGTAACCACAAAGAGGTTATTATTAACCTGGGCCAGGGCCTGATCACCTTCCGGGGCCATCTCAATCCAGGATGCTCTTGGCCGGAATGATGAACCGGGGGCACTTTTTCCCCTTACCTGTACATGTTCCTTCTCATCGGTTCCATCCCAACGAATGGAGGTTAACCCATCTCTTCCTGAAAGATAAATCCGGTCCGAAGCTTTCACAAAATGCGGATTAGACCTTCCATTAGTATAGGTGATAAAATTGTTCTCGCTGCCTTCGACATCAATCCAGATCAAATCACTGGTTCCTCTGAATGCCGAACGGCGGGTTGCATTCCTGAAGTCCTGGGGCTGCCCTTTTATAAGTACAATGCGGGAACCATCATTATTCCAAACCGGATCCTGAAATACTCCCTCCTCTTTATTTAGTTGTTTGAGGCTCCGGCCGTTAGGTTTCACCTTATAGACCTTACCGCTCTCGGGTGTCCAGCTTACAAATGCAATCCACTTGCCATCCGGCGACCATACCGGCTGAGCCTGTGTTTCATCAAGATCTACCAGTTTTTTAGGCTCTCCATCTGGGAGCTTCATAGTATACACTTCATTCAAAGCTGTAAAAGCCAGTGTTTTGCCATCCGGAGAGGGCACGGCATCGCGGATCTGTGTAATTTCGAACTGAGGGGTATCCTTGATGGGGTAGTCGAAATCCAGCTCGGGTCCCAGTTCAATACTTGAATTGACACTAAAAGGAATTTCCTCAGCCTCTCCCCCCTCAATTGGGATTTTCCATATTTTCCCGCCATAAGAAGTTACCACAAACTTGTTGTCAGGAGTGAACGACATTCCCGGCAGCACATCCCGGGAGGCTCTGGATTCCTGGTCGTCGTGCTGCACCGGATAAGCCAGCCAGCTTTCATCGCCTGTCTCCAGGTTTCTTTTCACCAAACCCGTATGCTCTTCAAACCTTGAACCATATACCAGCCATTTACCATCACTGGATAATGTAGGTCTGAAAGATGATCCATAGCGGTTTGTCTGAGTGGTAATATCTCCCGTTTCCCGGTCATAGGTGGCGATCTGGTATTGCGGGAGTGAAGCGTTATAATCCCAACTTCCCGATCTTCTTGAAAACCATATATAGCGGTCATCTTTCCCAAAAGTTCCTTCCAACATTCTGAGGTTAGAGGGTTCATCAACCAGTGCAGTACCTGATCCACCTTCTATATGATACATCCAGATCTTGTGGTTGCCCGGGCTATTCTTAGAAGCTATCACATAGTTTCCGTCCGGCATCCATTCAGGCGATTGATATTCATTACTCTTGCCGCCTGTTAGCGCTTCTTTTTCATCGGTTTCCAAATCATAAATCCAGACGGCTTCCCCACCTGAAGCATCAGAGATATATGCAATCTTTTTACCGTCGGGACTGTAGCGGGGCTGGCTGTCGAACTGCATACCGCTGGTAAGCTGAGTAGCCTCTCCCCCTTGCATGGGCAGGAGATACAAATCTCCTAAGAAATCGAAAACGATGGTTTCCCCATCGGGACTCACATCTACGGCGATCCAGGATCCTTCATTTAAATCGAAACTAAATTCTCTGCCTGCTTCAAGTGGCAGTTCATTCTTCTTTTCTTCTTTGGTGGTATCAGCTTCCACTGGTTTATCCTGACTAAACCCTTGCTGATACGCAAGTACTCCCATTAGTAATGCAGCCGACACTATTTTTAGCAGGGCTGTCATCGTGTTCTTGTATTTCATAATGCTTTTGTGATAGGTTATAATTTCCCTGCCCGAAGCTAAAAAAATTGGATCAGCACCCCCAATCCTTTTTCAAAATATATCATTAACCCATTTAACCCGGGTTATTTACTAAGTCCCAAGTCATGCAGAGAGTGTCTTTTGATGCTTTGATTGGAATGGGGATACAGGAAATGGCTTGTTGGTATGCTCCGGAACAATCCCGCGGGGGATAAGTGCATATCCTCTTCCGAAGGTTAGAAGATCATTTTTCTTCTTTCCCGGATTAACTGTGATAGGTATGATGGACAGTGATCAATTGATATCACAGCCTATCACAGTTAAAAAAGTAAAAAGGCGAAAACGCAGTATAGTGAGAATTGGAGCCTCCCACCGGGCAGAGCAGTTCAGGATAACCTCGTTGATGGGAGAATTAACCCAAGTCGATATTAAGGAGTCACACAGCAGGTATTGCCTCCCGAAAGGATCCCTTTTGGAAGAAGCATCTCCCGCCTCGGAGGGAGAAACACCCCAGGTCTGCATTAACCCGGATTATTCACCAAGAAATTTAATCGTAGGCAAGGCGAAGTGGAAATGGGAACGGAAGGGTACTGTGGTACCCTGAGTACCCCAATTTTCACTTGAACGCAGCGTACGGGGAAATTTCGCTGCCTAATTCATACCTCAAAATTGGGCTATTACATAAAGCAATTCAACGGTAATATATTCAAGTATATAGATCGCTATTTTGCATCCATTCGTGAATAATTCGGGTTAATTCTATTCAGCAGCTAAAAGTCTTCTTATTTTGGGAATAAGAAGTGTTATCTTTTCCAAAAATTTATTCTCATGACATTTACCAAGAAGCTGGAAACAGCCATCAAAAGTACAAAATCGACCCTTTGTGTGGGCCTTGATCCAAACCTGGACCTATTACCCCAACCGGTAAAAAATCAGTTTGAAACAGCCGAAGAGCAAGTTACCCATTTCTGTAAACTGGTGATTGATTACTCCTTGGGTTACAGTGCAGCCTACAAACCAAACCTTGCTTTCTTTGAAGCTCTGGGACGAAACGGGCTGGGCGTTCTGGAAGAAGTGATCAATCACATTCCGGATGATAAAATTGTTATAGCTGATGCCAAAAGAGGAGATATCAGTTCCACTGCAGAACATTATAAGAAAACTTTTTTCGATTATTTTGACGTTGATGCGGTAACCCTGAACCCCTTGATGGGATTTGAAACACTGGAAGCATTTGGCAAAGATGAGAACAAAGCCATCTATGTGTTAACACTCACTTCTAACGCCGGGGCTATTGATTTTTTCAAAAAACCCTTTGCCCAATTTGACTCCATGGGGCAATATATAGCACACAAGCTTGCCGCAAAGTCGGCTGATTATCAATCACATTTGGGAATGGTCATTGGAGCAACTCAGGCTGAGGAAGCCTCCCTGGTGATTGAGCAGCATACTAAGGGAGCATTGTTAATTCCGGGAATTGGAGTGCAGGGAGGCTCTATAAATGAACTCAAAAAGGCGCTCATTAATCATGCAGGCCTACCTCTCATTAATTCCAGCCGTGGGATCATTTATGCGGGTAAAGATCATGAAAACTGGCCCGAACTGGTTGAAGAAAAAGCCAAGAAAACCCGAAACGAATTAATGCCTATTACTAATCAATATGTCTAAAAAACCCGAAGTTATTGTATACACTGATGGCGCCTGCAGTGGAAATCCAGGCCCGGGAGGCTGGGGAGCTTTATTAATATGGGGGGGGAAACGAAAAGAAATTTCGGGTGGTCATCCTCAAACAACAAACAATCGTATGGAAATGCAGGCAGTTATTGAAGCATTGCGAGCCTTGAAAAAACCCTGCCTGGTTAAAATCCATAGTGACAGTGCACTTATCATCAATGCCTTTACACAAGGATGGATTCAAAACTGGCAAAAAAGGGGCTGGCGTAAATCCAATAAAAAGCCCGTGGAAAATAAAGATCTGTGGCAAGAGATGTTAAAAGTGATGCAGCCTCATGAAGTGAAATGGATTAAAGTAAAAGGACATTCAGGACATCCGCTAAACGACCGGGTGGATGCACTTGCGGTGACCGAATCGAAGAAGTTTTAAGACGAATGGTGAAGGACGGATGAGGGAAGACAAAGGACGAGCGACATATTCCGACATATGGCAACCTATTCACCAACGATTTGTTGTTACACTTTCCGGCCGCATTAAGGAAATCTTTTCACCCAAAACGACAAGCTCACTATTAATCTAACAATCGATATTCTCTAAAGAGATGAAAAAGGCTTCAAGTCCAAATCATCATACTGTCCAAGGTCGGCTTTCATTTTCCCGGTGATCGCAATCATGGCGGCATTATCGGTACAATAGCTTATTTTGGGGATATATAACTTCAATCCCATCTCTTTAGCCATCTTTTCTGTTTTATCCCGCAACATGGAATTGGCGGAAACTCCTCCGGCCAGCAGGATAGTTTTAACCCCTGTCTGCTTCACGGCTTTCTTTAACTTTTTAACCAACACTTCAGCAATAGCAAAAGACACACTGGCACAAATATCATTCAGGTGTTCTTTTACAAATGCCTCTTCCTGATCCCGCACATAATAGAGTGCACTGGTCTTTAATCCAGAAAAGCTAAAATCCAGTCCTTTATGCAACATCGCCTGGGGAAATGTGTGAAAAGCCGGATCCCCATCTTTGGAAAGTTTATCAATTTCTGGTCCGGCGGGATAAGGCAGCCCCAATATTTTACCGATTTTGTCAAAAGCTTCTCCTGCGGCGTCATCACGGGTTTTTCCAATAACCTCATGCTCAAAAGGAGACTTTACATATACCAACTGCGTATGTCCGCCAGAAACAGTGAGAGCCACCAGCGGGAATTCCGGCTCATGATCGATAAAATTAGCGTAGATGTGGGCATCCATATGGTTTACACCAATAATGGGGATGTTCCGCGAAGTAGCCAATCCTTTGGCAAAGCATATTCCAACCAGTAGCGAACCTAACAAACCGGGCCCCTGGGTTACCGCAATACTATCGATCTCTTCCAGTGAGACACCCGCTTCGTCCAGTGCTTGTTCTACTGTTTGTGAGATGGTTTTTTGATGGGCTCGTGAAGCCAGTTCGGGGACTACACCTCCAAATTGCAGGTGTATAGACTGGGAGGCAATGATGTTAGATTTGATTCCTTCAGCAGTAAAAACAGCTGCTGAGGTGTCATCACAAGATGATTCAATAGCTAAAATATTCATGCGTTAAAGATACGAATGTTGTGGGTGAATGACACTTTTGATGAATGATTTAGGGCGCCGGAGGAATAATAAAAAATCTCCTTTTCATGGTAAGTGATCATTGTGCAACATCCCCGAGACATCGGCTGAGATTGCCGCGTTGGTGGAAAGTCCCTTCTCTTTCTTACATGCCATCCTCTTCGCGTGCCGTAGACATCCCCACGGAAATGGAAGGAAGTGTTGAATGTATCTCAACCCGAATGCCCGGTGTTTGAATTAAAGCTCTCCCTTTTCCCTTCTCACATATTGCAATCGAGCAGATTACTCGCCTTTTAGAAGACATTTATATTCCATGACTCACCATCATCTCAAAACAAAAAAATCCCGCCCGGAAAACCGAACGAGATTTTAAATGTATTGTAACCTAAAAGAGATTATTTACTTCTCATCTTCATCATCAACTACTTCGTAGTCAGCGTCAACGGCTTCTTCGCCACTCTCGTCGCTACTTTCAGTTGTTGATTCGGCTCCATCGGCTCCCGGTGTTGGGCCGCCTGCAGCTCCTGCACCTGCTCCCGGTCCTCCGGCAGCGCCTGCGCCAGCAGCAGCTTCTTCCTGGGAAGCCTTATAGATTTCCTGAGAAGCGGCTGACCATGCCTCGTTCACAGCATCAATGGCTGAGTCGATCTCATCCATATTTTCTGCTTTGTGCACTTCTTCGAGGTGCTCAACTGCTTCGTTAATCTTTGTTTTATTGTCTTCTGAAATCTTGTCACCGTACTCTTCAAGCTGCTGCTTGGTGGAGAAGATAAGGCCATCTGCCTTGTTCAGCTTCTCAATACGTTCACGAAGTTCTTTGTCTTCCTCTTCGTGCTCTTCGGCAGCTTGCTTCATTTTTTCGATTTCCTCATCAGACAATCCTGAAGAAGATTCGATTCGAATACTTTGTTCTTTACCCGTTCCTTTATCCTTGGCTGTGATATTCAACACACCATTGGCGTCAAGATCGAAGGTAACTTCAACCTGAGGCACTCCGCGAGGGGCCGGTGGTATTCCATCCAGGTGGAAACGTCCCAGGGTACGGTTATCCTGTGATTTGGCTCGCTCACCCTGCAATACATGAATCTCTACACTCGACTGGTTGTCGGCGGCAGTAGAAAATACCTGCGACTTGCTGGTTGGGATTGTGCTGTTAGCCTCAATCAGAGGAGTCATCACTCCACCCAGGGTTTCAATTCCCAGTGTAAGGGGGGTTACATCCAGAAGTACTACATCTTCAACATCACCAGATAATACACCGCCTTGTATGGCCGCACCTACGGCTACAACTTCATCAGGGTTTACACCTTTACTTGGATCCTTGCCAAAAAACTCTTTAACCGCTTCCTGAATTTTGGGGATACGTGTTGATCCACCAACCAGTATTACCTGGTCAATATCACTTTTAGAGAAATCCGCATCCTTTAATGCTTTTTCACATGGGCTAATGGTTCGTTTCACCAGATCATCTACTAACTGCTCAAACTTGGAGCGGCTAATATCTATATCCAAATGCTTTGGTCCAGAATCGGTTGCCGTTACAAATGGCAGGTTCACATTGGTTTTTTGTGAACTTGAAAGTTCAATCTTGGCTTTTTCGGCTGCATCTTTCAGACGCTGCATCGCCATTGGGTCTTCTCTTAGATCAACTCCTTCATCCTTTTTAAATTCATCAGCCAGATAATTAATCAGGCGAGAGTCAAAATCATCTCCACCAAGGTGAGTGTCACCGTGGGTGGACTTCACTTCAAATACTCCGTCACCTAACTCAAGGATAGATACGTCAAATGTACCTCCACCAAGGTCATATACTACAATGGTCTGGTCATCATCTTTTTTGTCCAGTCCATATGCCAGGGATGCGGCGGTTGGTTCGTTAATAATTCGTTTTACTTCCAGGCCTGAAATTTTACCTGCTTCCTGTGTTGCCTTACGCTGAGCATCATTAAAGTAAGCGGGTACCGTAATTACGGCTTCTGTTACTTTTTCACCCAGGTATTCCTCCGCAGTCTGTTTCATTTTTTGAAGGACCATCGCTGAAATTTCCTGAGGTGCATACATACGATCTTCAATTTTGACACGCGCTGTACCGTCATCAGCTTTAGCTACTTCGTAAGCAACCTGCTTGGTTTCACCTTTTACTTCGTTAAACATGCGCCCCATGAATCGCTTCACAGAGGCAACGGTTTTATCCGGGTTTGTAATCGCCTGTCGCTTAGCCGGTGCTCCTACAAGCCGCTCTCCATCTTTTGAAAAAGCAACTACAGAAGGTGTAGTTCGTCCGCCCTCGCTATTCTGAATTACAACCGGTTCATTGCCTTCCATTACGGCAACGCACGAGTTTGTAGTTCCTAAGTCAATTCCTATGATTTTTCCCATTGGTATAATCTATTTACTTTTATTGTTATAAATATTCTTTTGATGCGATTTTTCTTCAAAAATCAATTTCTAAATTTGTTAGTGACGAAGTGAGAAAGTGATGAAGTAGTTAATTTAAACTTTTTGTTCATATGCCGAGACTTCTTCAAATTTTTTATCGGCCTACTTTATCACTCATCACTTCATCACTCCTACTTAACCGGAATTGATTGGGAGTCTTTCAACGCTTCCGATTTCGGCATAGCAATCGTTAACACTCCATTCCTGAAATTGGCTTTTATTTCGGCCGCATTTACATCTTGTGGCACGGCAAAAGAGCGTGCAAATGCTCCTCTTTTGCGTTCCTGCCGCTTGAATTCTTCACCATCTCCTGCTTTAACTTCACGCTCACCTTTTACAGTAAGCACGCTGTTCTTCAGGGCAATGCCTATTTCTTTTTTAGACAGCCCGGGCAGATCAAGCAGAATTTTAAATTCTTCTTCGCTTTCTACTATATCACAATCAGGAGCAAAGTCTTTGTCTTCATTAGCCAGAGGTACCACTTTCTCTACAAATTGCTGGATGTCTTTACCCAGTTTGGATAAGTGCCGCTCCACTTCTATGCCAAATTCTGTAAAATCTCCCATATGCTTTCCGGTCTTTGTTTAAAGTCATTGTTGAATAAGCAATCCCAATGCCAAGCCGCCGGGCTGATTTGAAAACTGCCGTATTGACGGACGGAATGTCAGGTGGGGCAAATAGAGCATGGCTAAATTTAATTGAGACTGGAGGAAAGCAACCATTAACACATATAAACCAGTAGGGGCGTGGCCATCACATACGCCCCGATAGGTAGTGAGGTGTGGCTACACAGAGCCCACAGTGGAGGCACAGAGTTCACAGAGGGTTACGGAGTACGTCTTTAGATCTGGGCAATAATTCCCACCAAGGCTCATTCATTCAGAGCGCGCCCCCGTAGGGATGCCAAGGCAGATGAATCTTCTCATGAGCTGCTTCTGTACGCAATAAAAACATACATCCCTAAAACACGCCCGAGCCAACCTTCGGCCGAACACACAGCTTTTACCTCAATCCGGGCGAAGGTTTGGTGGTTGGCTGCATCCCCCCCGGACTTCGTCCGAGGCTATTGATGCCGTCCCCTTGGGACTGGGTTCAGGAGGGCTCCTTAATACTCTAACACATGAGCACTTTAGCACATCAACACACAAAAACTGCCTCTCCTGTTTCTTTACCAAATATCACACTACAATTCATACTTGTACAAACTGTAAGCTCCCAAACTGTCTTTTGCTATAGAATACAGATACCGATCCTCTTCATCAACAACGATCAGTGTTGCAAGCTTGTCAAGATTATATTGCTTTATCGGATTTCCATCCCAATCGAACTGCAAAACTCTATTTCCAGAATTGTATTTATCTGCTCCCTCTTCATACTTTGCTCCCGAATATAACGCATAAAAAAACTGTTCTGTTGAAGCTAAATATTTATATCCGCCCTTATTCTCAGGTAACATTTTCACTGAAAAGATATTTGCTGTTGATTCATCTTCAAATAATGGTGGACTGGAATGAATGCTTTTTATAACATATAATGAATCGTCCATCAGACTAAGTACATCAATATTGGGCGAACCGGTAGTAGCAGCTACAAACATCTTCCCAGAAGGATGTACAGAAAAGTGTGATTGAAATGCCATGCCCAGTGATTGATTTTTTATGTTTTCAAACAGATCTTGAAATGGATATTTGAGCTGTGCACTTAACAACTTTCCATTGCCATCTGCCAGGCCAAATCGTCCATCATTAAAAAAACCAGTCCCTATAAATCTGTCATCACTAATCTTAGCAACTTTTGAATATCCGGTATTTATCTCGTTGGTCTTCGATATTGTATACCCGGAAGTATCAGCTAAAACTTTAGGGATAGATACTTCACTAAATGAAAAGAAACTTCTATTGTTAATTCCAATACTTTCCCTCTTATTAGGTATCCGGCTTAGCATAGCAGGAAAGGAAAACTCATCCGGCCCACGCCCTTCTCTTCCAAAAATTCTGATATTCTCATTCGTTGTCAGATTATTTATGCTAAAGAAAAATTTATCCTCTTCAACCTCATATCTATCATGTATAATTAATAATGAATCTAATAAGAGCATATTTAATGGTATACTAAACTGCAACCCCTCAATATCAATCCGCTCTCCTGATACATTTTCTTCTACCTCAAACAATTCCACAGGTTCTCGATATTCATTTTTAGTACAAGACCATTGAATAAAAAAGCAGCTTAACAATAGTAAAAGAATAAATCGTCTATTCATTATTTCCTGAGATTTAAGTAGAACTTGTTGCCTGCCATAATTATTTGATTAATTAACTTATTGTTAATAGGTACATTCTGTTATTAGCAACGTAAAAACCTATCCATATAACAAAGTATGACACATTCAATACAAACCACTCTATTGCATATCTATTCGATAACTCCGAACCACCTCGCCCCCCTTATCCTCATCCATACTTTTTGTGTAGATCTTATCATTTCTTACCGCTTCTATCGATTCCCCTGACGACAGTACAAATTTAGCTAATAGCTTTCCCAATGGAGCAAGCACCCACCACTCATGATACTCTTTATCATCTATGATTGTAGCTATCCACATACGTTCTTTGTCATCTATCAGCATTGAATGGATTGCCGGCCAGGTTTCTGGGTAATCTGCACTTTCTACCACACTGTGTAAGGTGTGATAAAACTCAGCCAACACCTCACTTTCCTCTAACGGATCGTTATTGAAGGGATAATAAATCGCCCGCTGATATGTGCCGTCAGCATCATATTTCTGAATTAAAAATTCTGCCGTATTAACATGATAAATACTACCTTCAGCAGATAATTTAACAATCCCATGTGTACTGAATGGCAATACAATGCCAACCAGCTGTCCCCCTGTTTTTCTGCCCGAGTGGGTTTGCTTTCTTTGCTGTTTGACAATCAAATCAGATTTAATATTTCCATCTTTGTCTGCTTTATAATAACCAAAGTGATGGGTGCTTTCTTCCTTCTGTAATCTTAAAGCTGTTAGAAATTCTCCGTCATTCAACCTGAGAAAAGTAGCAGGATATAAACTCAATGCCCCTTCTGGTATATCTTGCCCCTGGTAATCAATAGAAATGGACTGATCTAACTTAACCGGATCTAAATTAAAAATGCTTATACGAACAGATCTTGAATCATAGACCATTAATTGAGACTTGTAAATTTGAATGGATGTAATTTCTTCGAACTCACCCGGGCCCCGCCCCCGTCTGCCAATATTCGTTAGCTCTTTACCATCCGGAGCATACACGCGAATTGTGCCTTCTCCCTTATCTGCCCTGTATACTTTTCCTTTACCATCAACAGCCGTTTCTTCACCAAAACCACGAGTGGGCGGCATTAATGCAGGGTAAATAGTGCCATACTCTCGATCTTCCCGCAACTGAATTTTGTATGTCGGTTCTGTATCAGCGGTAAAAGCACTGAGGTTATTTAAATCTTTTAAACGCTCTGGTACATCTATAGAAGCAAGATTCCCAGAATCTACCTTTACTTGTTCTTTTTGCTTTGACACACATCCTGAAGCGATCCAAAACACCAATAGAAAAAATATATTCAGAATCTTTTTCATAAAGTCTTTTATTAAACGATAATCAGCATTCCACCCATTAATACTATCTTGATAATACAATATTATAGTTACAAATAAAACTTACACTTACATGGAACCATCATTGTTTAAAATGTTCAAATAATGATGCCTGAGGGGGAGTGTTAAAAACAAAAAATGGGCACTCATTGTAAATTCCCGAGGTCTTCTCGCTACAAAACAAATGATCTCTAACACAATGACACTCGAACATATTACCTCCACCCCCCCCTCATCCCAACCTCCGGATGAGAACATAGCCTTTATTCATTATCCGGGCGGAGGTTTGTTTGTCATGGTCTTTCACCCCGGACTCCGTCCGGGGCTATTGCTACCGTCCCGTTGGGACTGGGATACATGTACAGGCAAGGAAACGCTAGCACCAAAACACATTAACAGAGAAACTCAGAGTTTCACAAAGGATTATGAAACACTATAGATCCAGGCAATAATTTCGATAAGGAGGTCATCCAGATCCCGAATATTTCGGGAGATGGATCCTCTCATGAGCTGCCTCTGTACGCAATAAAAACATACATCCCTAAAACACCTTCGAACCACCCTTCGCCAGAACACATAGCCTTTACCCCAATTCAGACAGAGGTTTGTTTGTCATGGCTCTTTTACCGGGGCTATTGATGTTGCCCCCTTGGGGCTAAGAGGAGAGGTAAGGTAAACAAACATGCTACCACCCAAACACGTGAGTACTCTGACACATGCTCACTTAATTGCCAGAAGCAGCCTTTAAATGCTGCCAAAACTCCGGATAGGAGACAGCGGCGCTTTCAGCATCTATAACTTTGCTGGGATTCGTTCCTTTCAGGGATAAGATTGAAGCAGCCATGGCAATGCGATGATCGTGGTAGCTCTTGAATTCTGCGGAATCGAAGGTGAAATCGGGGTTACCATGAATGATAAAGCCATCTTCCTTCTCTTCAAAGTCAGCACCCACTGCCCGCAGAATTTCTCCTGTGGCCATAATACGGTCGGTTTCTTTATGGCGAAGCTCGCCTGCGCCGGATATCTCCGAAATACCCTCGGCAAATAACATAGCAATGGCTATCACGGGAAGTTCATCTATACAATTAGGGATTATGTTTGGATCGAGTTTAATGGCCCTCAGGTCCGAGCTTTTAACTACGATATCACCTACAGGCTCAGCGCCTTCCTGCCGTTCGTTCTCAATGGTAATGTCGGCGCCCATCTCTTCTAATACTCCTAAAAGGGCATTACGGCTAGGGTTCAATCCTGTACCTGAAAGCATGATTTCTGCATCATTATGAATAGCTCCAGCTACCAGCCAGAATGCAGCAGAGGAGAAATCACCCGGTATAGTATAGCTTTGGTTGGGAATCTCATCCGCCCGGCTGGCCGAAATAATTTTTCGCCCATGGGTAACTACCGAATCCAGTTCAAGCAACCGCTCGGTATGGTCGCGACTTGGCAGTATTTCTATCACCTGGGTTACATCTTCCCCAAACAATCCGGCCAGCAGAATACAAGATTTAAGCTGGGCACTGGGGATGGGCAGTTCGTATTTCATAGGTTTCAACCCATCGTTACAGGTTACAAAAAGGGGAGCATAGGCACTGTTGCGGGCCAAAATATGAGCCCCCATTTTCTCAAGAGGGTTTATAATTCGGGTCATGGTACGGCCTGAAAGGGATTCATCGCCCACCAGTCGTGCCGGAACACATGAGCCCACCAACACCCCCGACAACAGCCGCATGGCTGTACCTGAATTACCGCAATCCAGATCTTTCTCAGGCTTTCGGAGCCCTCTGCGACCTGTTCCGGTTATAAGTAAACTCTCGTTGCTGCGTTTAACCTGCGCTCCCATCTGTTGTACACAACTTAAGGTGCTATTCGGGTCTTCCGCCTTAGAAAAATTTTTAACTTCGGATATTCCATCGTGCAGCAAAGAAAATATTGCAGCCCGTTGTGAAATGGATTTATCTGGGGGAGGGATTATCTCACCTCTCAGTGAGTTTGCCGGCTTAATTTCTTTAATCATGAATCGTCTGTTTGATCGATCAATACCTGTGCTTTTTGGGCAGCTTCTGTTCCAGGATATGTATTTACTATATTCTTCAATACCCCCATGGCTTCCCCTCTGTTGCCTAACCTGATATGGCATTCAGCGGTGCTATATAGTGCTTTCGACACCCATACATCAAAAGCTTCAAAAAGCACGCTTACTTTAGCGTAGGCATCAATGGCTTCCTCAAAATTATCTTGTTTCTTTTTAACTTCGCCAAGATAAAATTGTGCTTCTGCTCCAATTTCTGTTGTACTGACCTCTGCCACCGGCTCAAGATGTGCGGTTGCTTGTTCATAATTTCCTTGTTCCAGCTCAACTTTACCGAGGCCAACCTTAGCCGCTTCATTATTAGTATTTACTTGCAAGGCGGATTCAAACTCTTGCTTTGCCCGATCGAAGCTGTTTTGTGCAAGACTGGCATTCCCCATACCTACATACGCTTCTTGCCGGAAGCGGGGAGCTATCTCCAGCAATTGCTCAAAAGTAGCATGAGCCTGGCTGTGATTCCCTTCCTGGCTATACAACAGTCCCATGGATGTTAAAGCAGAAGGCGCTAAATCATGGTTCGGATATTCATTTATTATTGCCTGATACGCCCCGATGGCCTCATCTAACTGGGTGGTTTGCGTATAGGCTTCTCCCAGGTTTGCATATGCCTGAGGAATCAACTCTTCGGAGTTGGTAACACGCAGGTATTGCCGGAACTCACGAATAGCTCTTTCATAATCTCCCGTCTGGAATACGGTTTCGGCCTGGCGATACCGAAGCTTATCCGCAGTAGAACTGGTTGGATTGTCACTTACAAATTCTTCTAAAATAGCTGAACTACTGTCAGACTTACCGGCCGAGAGCTGGGCATATTGAATTCCGTTAATGGCCTCAATGATGTAATCACTTTTGGGATATGTATTCAGCACTTCCTGGTAAGCATCCATCGCCCGTTCATATTCGCCGGCGTTATAAAAGGCATCTCCAATATTATACTGAGACCGCGCCGCCCAAGCCGTGCCCGGGTACTTGTTAATCACTGTTTGAAATTCTTCTACCGCCTGGGAGTAATTATTTGTATTCAGGTAAATGTAGGCGATGTTGTACTGTGCCTGCTCCCGCAACCGGCTAAAGGGATAAATGCGTAACATTTTTCTGAAATTGGTTACAGCCTCAAAAGTACGGCCATCCCGGTAATAACTGTTGGCAACCTGGAACATGGCATAATCCCCTCCGGGTTCTGCGCCTATGGCTTTACGGTAGTTGGCAATGGCTTTCCGGTACTGCCCCAGGGCATAATAAGCATCCCCCATCCGCAGTTTGGTATCGGTATCGTAGGGGAAAAGGGCTACAGAGGGAGCTTCATAATTGTTCAGAAAATCTTCCAGCGGCCCCACAGCTTTGGCATATTCTCCCATTTTGAAATAACTCCATCCCAGTGAGTATTTGGCCGCCCCTGTGAGTTCATGGTCGGAATAATTGTCGATAAAAATTTTAAATCGTTTGGCGGCCGCACTGTACTGTCGTAATTTGTAATAGCTGTCGGCGCTCCAGAACAAAGCTTCTTTCCCCATCTTAGATGATGGTGCACTGGCGTATACTTCTTCAAAAATAGGCTGTGCCTGCTGGTACGCCTGATTTCGAAATAGAATCCATGCCTTTTGGAACCGGGCCTGACGCTTAAGCGCAGGATCCAAACCCGCCACTTTTTCGGCTTCTTCAAACGCTTGTATAGCTCGGGTATATTCAGCATTGGCGAAGAAAGCCTCCCCCAGCATAGTATAGATCTTAGCCGGCTCTTTCAGTTCATCCTGACTGCGTACCAAGCTCAACAATGTTTCTATGGATTCCTCATATAAAGCTGCCTGAAATGCCGATATTGCCCATTCGTAATAGGCTTGTTCTACCCACATGCCTGATTTGTAGCGCTCACCAAACTCCCGAAACGACTCAATCGACTCTTTGTACTGGCCACCCAGTTTTTCATTTACTGCTTTGTAATACTGGGCTTTTCTTGACAAAATATCATCGTCGGTTGCGGCTCTCCCAAATGATTCTGCCGCCCAATGGTAAATTTCCTGTTTGTTATATAACCATCCCAGCCCATAGTGTGCTTCTCTTTCTTCGGGGGTTCCTTTTGTCATATTGATATACTGCAAATATGAACGGGAGGCTTCCTCAAAATTATTCAAGTAATTGTTGCTTTCCGCTATCAGGAATACAGCTTTCGTTTTGGATTCTTCATCCAGGTAAGGCAATGCTTTTTCAAGAGCTTCTATGGCTTCGCCGTATTTTTTTTGCAGATAATAAGACTCTCCCAATGCTGTTCCCACCCGCCGGGTAATGGGTTTATTGGGATATCTACTCGTGAGCACCTCAAAAGCTAAAGAGGCCTCATCATATTTACGCTGTTCTAAATAGAGCCTTCCCCGGGCATACAAGGCTTTGGGTGCCCATTCCGAATCAGGATATTTATCGGCCAGTTCCATAAAATATTGCCGGGCTTCATCATAATCTTTGTTCTCTGCTACGGCTTCGGCAATCCAATACTGGGTTTGAGCTGCACGGGTATTGCCCATCCACGAGTCGATGGCCTGGGAGTAGTAATGAATGGCTTGGTCATATTTCCCATTATCGGTAAAGCGGTGTCCCAGATCCTTTAATAGTGTTACCGAAAGATCGCTGCCGGGATAGTTCAGAATAAACTCTTGATAATACGCTTCCATATTAGATGAGTCGGCTCCGGCTTTGGACCGCGAAATAAAATAATGAGCAGAAATGGCCAATTCGTGCTGGGAATGCCCCTTCAGAAATGTTGTAAAATGATCAACCGATTCCTCAAAAAACCCTTCTTCATACAGATTAACACCTGCATTGTAATTATCGGTTTCCGGGTTCTGAACATGCTGAGCATGAACTTCAGTGATGATAAACAAACCCAATACAAAAAGTAGAAAACTGCTTTTGTGGACGAAGTGCATGTAGTTCGTCGTGGATAAAATGGTTAATAGTTACTTCTTATATGTCAAGATAGCGAATAAGTTCGTCAGCACGGTCAGAAAAATTCATTTCAAACGATTCGCTTTGAGCTTCGGAAGTTACTGTATATCCAAATCGTCGCAAACCAGCACTTACCACCGACGAGTCCTTTAAATTTAGCTTAAATGAAATACTATAAAAAGGATTTTCTGCAGTGGGTTGCCGTACGGCTACACTTAAAATTTTAGCCCCCTCTGTTTCGATGATATGCACCATCTCAGTCAGGGTGAAGTTCTTTTGGCTTACCTCTACGGTAATAACAGAACCATAAGTAGAAAGATTGAACAAGTTACCCAATGCATTGAGTACTTCTCTGCGTTTTACTATACCCTCGTAACCGAACGATTCATTTATCACCGGCAGCACCAATAATTCATGAGCAAGCATTAAGCGTGCTGCTTCAAACAGGTGTTGGTTCACCGGTATATAGAGAGGCTCTGCGAGCTCAACTTCGGAAAGTGGAGTCTGTTCATCTGCAACTTCTATAAGATGCTCCAGGGTAGCCATACCCACCAGGTTTTTCTCATTGTCGATAACCCCATACTTCGTGGAGTTCATCAAGTCCATCTTGGTGAGAGCAAGCGACACTGAGTCGCTAAGACGCAGTGGAGCAATTTCGGTATTTAGTATTTCCTTAACTAACATATGTTATACAACTTCGCCATTGGCTCCAATAGTATCTAACAAATGGGACAATTGCTTATAATTTTTATTAGATATATTGAAAGTTAGTTCTACTTCATCTGCCAAAAACTTCTCGTTTTCAACATTTCCGTTTTCATGAATAAAAGCAACTGCTTTGTATTTTGAAACAGGAATTTGCATGGTGTGTCTTTCATAATCCAGTTCAATCATTGCTTCAATTTCTTCTTCAAGCGCTGAAAGCCCCATTCCTCTTTCCGCCGATACAAATACGGCTTTAGGGAAATCTCGTTTCATTTCTGTTATTTTCTCGGCTTTCATCTTATCTACCTTATTAACTACTAAAATAGTGCGTTTATTGGTTGCACCTATTTCTTCGAGTGTGGTTTCTACTACTTCAATATATTCATCCGTCATAGGTGAAGAACCATCTACCACGTGTAATAGTATATCGGCTTCTGCGACCTCATCTAAAGTAGATTTAAAACTTTCTACCAAATTATGGGGTAATTTGCGGATAAAACCTACCGTATCGGATAAAAGCACATCGTGATTTTCCAATTCGTGGCGCCGCACGGTTGAATCCAGGGTTGCAAATAACTGATTTTCGGCAAGCACCCCAGTTTCGGTAAGTGCATTCATAAGAGTTGATTTTCCGGCATTGGTATATCCAACCAATGAAATCCGCACCATTCCTTCCCTCGACTTTCGCTGGGTAGTGCGCTGTTTCTCCAACTTCTCCAGTTTGTCTTTGAGTGTTGCAATACGCTGGCCAATTAACCTTCGGTCAGTTTCAATCTGAGTTTCCCCGGGCCCTTTGGTTCCAATGCCCCCTTTTTGACGCGAAAGGTGAGTCCAATAGCGGGTAAGCCGTGGAAGCAAATATTGAAGCTGTGCCAATTCCACTTGTGTTTTGGCTGCCGCAGTCTTTGCCCGGGATGCAAAAATATCCAATATAAGCGCGCTGCGATCTAACACTTTGGCGTCGGTGCCATTTTCCACATTTCGGATTTGAGTGGGAGACAAGTCATCATCAAAAATGACAGTATCAATATTCTCTTCACTCATAATCCGTTTTAACTCCTTCAGTTTCCCAGCTCCTATATAGGTGGAAACATCGGGGCGGGTTCGATTTTGCAGTACTCTTTCCACAGTAATACCTCCTGCCGTATCGGCAAGCATAGCCAACTCGTCCAGATACTCCTCCGCCTGAAAGCGGGTGGTATCAGGCCCATAGAGTCCTACAAGTATTACTCGTTCCCGTTGTATATCAGAATTTTTTACGTCGTCTAACAAATGATTTAATTCTTAATTAATCTTCTTGTATTCTCTTGATGTCTATATCAGGGATATACGTTCCTTCAAATCTGTTTTCCAGCTTCAAAGATATGATTTTCTTAAATGCCTTATACTTGTTTTCGGGCACAGTAAGCCTTAGTTGTTTGTAACCGTCCACCAGGCTTTTATCCATCTCAAAATAGGTAAAGGTATATTCGGGGTTTTTCCGATCCTCTTTTTCCACGTAATCCAGAATTTGAAACCATGGAATCGTCTGCGAGGGATCATTAATGTTTTTTGCAATGCCGTAATCTGTAATATAGTGTTTGGATGCGAGGTAACTTGAAATAAACCACATACACCCAATCCATACATAGCAGGCCAAAACGCCATACCTTCCCGAGTCCTCGGTTAAGTAAACAAGTACCCCCAGGGAACATATCAGCCCAAGAAAAACAGTGGCAAACAAAGGATATCCGGCCATCTTTCCAGCACGCCAGCTTAAACGTACTTTTCGCAACCGGTATTTATTTTGAATAGAATATCCCGCTAATAAGGTAGAAGCGATGGTGAAAAATATCATCACAGCCTTAAAAAATATGCTTAAGAAATATTCCATATCAGCTCACTGTTTCAGCCTTATACCAAATAGATATCATAGACTCTGTTACTAACAACAATAATCCTGCCAACATAAACCAGTGCCATATTTCCTGGCCAAAACCTGAAGCTTGTATTTCCCGCTCAAGCTCTTCATCGCCGACATTTGCTGCATCTACTAATGCAACATTAGTGTTGGGGAATGTCGTTTCAAAATTTTCTTCTGTCATTTCGGCAAAGCCGGATTCAGTATTTTCCATATTCACGGAAACAATAACCTCTTTGTCACCATCGGTAACCGTAACCCAGCCGGGGAGCCATTCTTCTGCGGGATAACTCAGCTCTATCCCATTGGTTACTACATTTACATTTGGCTTAATCTGAGCCACTTCTTTTACCAGTACAGCCTGATCCGATTCTATATCTCCCGTCCAGCTAAATGTACGGCCCAGGGTATGATTTGCAAAACCACCCTCATCCGAAGAAGCCGCAAACAAAAGTGTACGATAGTAGAAAGGAGCAAACAGAGGTTTTACAGGAAAATCAGACCAGCCCGGATCATTTCCAATAGCCGAGAGAACCAGGCTTCCTTCTCCAAATTTCTTTTCATGAACCAACACATCCCCATTATTCAGCTCAAGTAAATCATATCCCGATCCATTGTCATTTGTTTGTAATTTCAAATAATAATAGATCTCCGGATTAGTAAAGGTGAGATCTTCATTCTCCTCCCGTTCAAATAATCCGCTAAAGGCTGGATGATCTTCCAACAATTCATCAGCAGAGGCTATAGCATTAAAAGAAGCGTATTCCCCTTTCAAACCTACATAACGGCCGGCATTAAAACGGGCAATAAAATCATTATAATTGGCTATGTTTCCATTTTCTGAAGGAAAAAACAACAATCCATTTCCACTTTGAATAAAGTCCTGAATCGGCTGAAATAAATACTCCGGAATTTCCTCTACCCCATCCAGTATAATGGCATTATAAGCCGAAAGATCTGCATTTCCCGATGCTCCCGGGCTTGCTTCTGTTACATTAAGCTGGGCATCATTCTCACCTGCAACCTGGAGAACCGCACCGGTATAAGAAATAAAATCCTGGGTAACTTTGTCTTCTTTTATCCAAAGAATCTGGCGTGTCTCAGGGACCTGTACTGTGAAATAATATGTATTATCGGCCTGGAACTCATCCCCTTCAATTAAAACCCGCCCTTGCGATGATCCCGTACTGGAGGGACTCACCTCGAAGGTGTAGGTTTCACTTTCGCCGGCTGCCAGCGATACTGAGTACTGACCGGCCGGCTCTCCCTTAAATTCCAAAGATACAAATTGGTTAATAGCGGGTACTTCTCCTTTATTTGACACCGTGACATTGATCAGGAAAGGAATATTGGTCCCAATCATATTGGTGGAGGTAGCCACTTGTTCCACATGGGTATTTTGGACTCCTATTTCTCCTGCATCAATCACTGTGAAGGCAATATTCTCGTGCCCGGCCTCCTCCATGCGGGAAAACTGGCTTTGCTGACCATCTGTAACAATAAATATTTTTTTATTCTCATATGGACTTTCCTTCACTCTTTCAATCAAACCGTTTAGCCGTTGGCTGGTATAGTTACCTGACTTTGACACTTCAATTTCTTCTAAAGAATTCAGCAAATTGGAATGACTCAGAATTCCGCCATATTCAGCCTCTCCATTTGTATTCTGCAAAATAAAACGGTCGCCGTCTTTGGATGCTTTCTCAATTTCCCGAATAATATCCTTACCATAATCGAGCAGGGGACCTTGTGTACCAATCCGGGACATGCTGATGCTGTTATCCAGCAAAATGGCATTGAGCGAAGGTGCCTGGCTGTTGCTTCCGGCTATAAGCCCCGGTGGCAAAAACGGCCGGGCAAGTACCATAGCCAGACAAGCGATGGCCAGTAAGCGCAAAAAAAGTAACAAATATTTTTTAATGCGTATGCGTTTGATGGTTGTTTTCTTAAGTTCCTGGAAGAAGGCCAGGGTAGAAAAATCTATTTTTTGCGGTTTTCTGAGATTCAGAAGGTGAATTAGCAGGGGTAAACCCACTGCCAATAGTGCAAATAAAAAAATTGGGTTCAGAAAACTCATTTAGCGTCCAAAAAATGTTAACTTACAATCGTTGTTAAACTGGAACTTTTTTACAAAATAGTAATTAGCCATAACAACCTTAATATTTCAAAAAGCCCTATTAATATCATTGATGCAACGTAGATTTAGTACCTTAATTACGTTTTTTTTCATACCGTTGATCTTATGCAGCTGTTCTTCACTATCCAACAAAAACTGGACAGCTCTTATCCCGGAAGATGCTTCATTTGTTATTGTTCCCCAAGAAAATTTAAGCCTGGCCCAGGTACCATCAAAAGATTATGCTTCCCTGCTTGATGACTTAACACCCGTTGCCATTCAACAGATTGCTGCCTTAGACTCGGTAGTATCTGAGCAGCTTCGTATTAAGGCATTGGTACTCTATCCTTCTACCTCCTCTGAGTCGAACCTGGTTTGGATCACTGAAAACCCTAGCCAGGATATTGAGCAATGGGTCTACCGGTTTTATCAGCCCTTCACCCAGAACAACTACTGGTTCAATGATATTAAAATACACAAACTATTTTTCAATAAAGACAACATCTTTGCAGCGCAGGCGGGGTCGTGGCTTGTGCTTTCAGAATCCAGCCTTGCATTAGAAAACGCCCTTCGCTCTTACACTTCCCAAAAACCTCCCCTGGACGCCCATATTAAGGAAGGTGAACAGACGCTGGTTGTAAATGTCCCGGGACTGGACCATTGGCTGAAGCAGTTTGGATCAGTCTCCTATCGCCCTTCAATTAAAAATGTATTTGATGGCGCTTCTCCCGTTTCTTTTTCCTTTGGAGGATATACAGATTCGTTACAAAATAATATCTCCCTGAACGGGACCATGGCACTTGAAGCAGACTCCCATTCTGTACTTATCGATGCACTCACCTTTAAAAACAAACCCCTTTCGCTCGACCGGTATATCGGCAGTAATGCAGCTGCCTTTGCTTTAATGAGACTCCCCCCGGTATCCATTCCTATTGAACCAGAATCCCCGGTTACCCAGCTCGACTCGCTCCTGATAACTAACCTGGATCTATATCAACGCCTTGCTGGTTATCTGGATGATGAGTTTGCTTTTGAAGCATTTCCGGAATCCGGATTATCGGCGGGAGGAGAGCATCTCATTATAAGAAAATTAGCCCAACCGAATGCTTTTGCCCAGGCTTTGAACGTCCTTGTTCAGGACAGCGTAATTTCACAACTGGGCTCAACCTATCAAATCAACAGTTCTGTCTTTTCTGCATTGATAGGATCTGAACTCTCTACCCTCCGAAATTTCTACCTGGATATATCCGGTGATGTAGCCGTTATAGCCCGCCGTAAAGGGCTTGCAGAGAGTGTAGAATCGGATCGTACCCGCCGCCGGGTTATTTATTATGATGACACTTACTCGCCGGTTCGCAGTTCACTACCCTCTTCCCTCAGTGGCTTTGTATGGGCTGAATCGGACGCCTTACTTCCATTCCTGAAACCATTTTTAAAAACCGATAATGTGGCCGGCGGCTTATTAAATCGTTTTGACATAACGGCCATTCACTTTGGGAAGAACCAGGAAAACATTGACATCTCTATTAATACCTTTTCCAAAAAAGGCTCTTTACTGCCCTATGAAGAACTTTGGGTGATGCCCCTGGTGAACAACAACCTGAGCGGGCCCCCCATACTTGGTGATATTGTGGGAAGTTCTGCTGATGAAGTCATCTTTTCCACCCAGGATGGAAAAGTGATGGCATTAGCTGTAGACGGGACCATTGTAATGCAAACCTCTACCGATGGTTTAAAACCTATCGGAAGTCCGGTCTTCTATGACTGGTATGGCAGTGGGCAGCCCGTAATTTTACTTCCGGCCGGCAACAAAATTTTTGCCTGGAACGAAACCGGCACTCTTCTTCCCAGCTTCCCCATTGAGTTGGATGAACAAATTTCATCTCCTCTTTTAGTGACGGATGTCCAGAGAAATGGAATTCCGGAGATCGTGATTGCCACTCAAGACCGAAAAGTTCATGCATTAGACGGCAGAGGCGATAATATCCGCGGCTGGCCTAAAAATACCAATGCCGTAGTGGAATCCACTCCCGTATATACGCTGGTTGATGACGTATGGTCGGTGTGGGCTTATTCCCAAAATGCCCTGCACAGCTGGCTTCGGGATGGATCCCCCAGACCGGGATATCCCCAATTTATTAATGCCCGTTTTTCGGGATCTCCAATTGTTTATGAAGATCAGGTGCTGGGCAGTGCAGCTGACGGACATCTGTATTCCATTGGACAGGACCCTTTATTTTCAGACTCTCTGGGCACCTATTTATCACAAGATGATATTTCAGTGAAATCCCTGTATGTAACCAATAACGAGCTTTCCAAAACAATCATAAAAGAGAATGTGTTGTTGGCAGACAGTACCGACTTCTATCGCGAAGACCTGATTACCACTCAAAGCCTGAACGGCTCGCTTTTTCTGTATAATAAAGATGGGAAACTGAGATTCACACAGAGTATGGGACAACCTGTCTCCAACACTTTTACACCCTCTATTGTCGACATCAACTCTGATGATAATATGGAATTGGTTGCATTGGCTGATTTTGGTCGGCTGTATGCCTGGGAAATACTAACTGAAGAGCGGTTATACGGACTGCCCACTTCCGGCATGAAATACCCCCTGATTACTGACATTAATGGAGACGGACAAAAGGAGCTTATTGCTCAAACCCGCGAAGGCCTGCGCTGCTGGACCATTAACAGGGAGGAGTGAGGGAAAGAACCTCCATTTCCCGTGGGGATGTCTTCGGTACGCGAGGAGCTCAAACCTTAAATACGGCCCGGTTCGTTACCAACTAGGCGATCTCCCGAAATATGGTTGGGATATCCATCAATGCTGATCCCGTTAGTTGCCATGAACAGGGAGATCGCCATATACTCTCACCTCACCTAAATCCTCTCCTGGAGGAGAGGACTTGTTGGCTAACCGATAGATCGTTTACTCACTGTTGAGATTTTGGAACCTATTGAAAAGCCCTCTCCTTTCCCCGTGGGGATGTCAAGGCAGAAGGATCTTCTTATGCTCTGCCCCGATGTGTATTGTTTTTTGAACTCGTTGATATACAGGTGGTCTTCTCAATATAAAAGTCCCTTTTGCGAGGAACCTCATGCTTTAATAAGGCCCGGTACCCCACCGACGCGGCAATCTCCTAAAATATGGTTGGAATCTATATCAACGCTGTTCACATCAGTAGCCATAGACGAGGAGGCTGCCGTGTACTCTCACCTCACCTTGCCGAAGGCACCCCTTATGGGGAAATCCTCTCCTGGAGGAGAGGACTTGTTGGCTAACCAATAGATTGTTTACTCACTGTTGAGATTTTGGGGCTTATTGGAAAGTCATTTTCTTTTTGAAGCCGTACCAAAAAAACGACCCCGATTATCGGAGCTTTCATCCCGAAAAAAATATCTCCAAAGCCCAAATACCATGTGCAATCTACCAATAGGGATGATCTCAAGACTGATGAATTCTCACTTAACCCGGATTATTCACCAAGAAATTTAATCGTACGCAAGGCGAAGTGGAAATGGGAACGGAAGGGTACTGTGGTACCCTGAGTACCCCAATTTTCACTTGAACGCAGCGTACGGGGAAATTTCGCC
>VEMX01000021.1 GCA_009711805.1 Balneolaceae bacterium
TGTAAGTCGATTCCGCAGTAATATGAATGGATACCCGTATATACGTTCATGGTTTTCCTCCTTGGGTTTGTTATGAGTTTTTCCAAGCCGTAATGTACGAGCTGGGAGGAGGCCATGAATAATATCAAGCACATTAACCTGACGTGGCCTTGCCTTCCAGTCGCCCCTTCCCTTGCGAAATCCGCCCATTCTGCTTAATTACACTAATAATCTCCACGCAGGTTATCTGCCTGCCGTAAAATAAAATTCAGTAATAAAATTGGAGGATAACATGACACAATATATCGACGGATTTGTACTTCCGGTTCCACGAATTCACCTGAACGAATACAAGAGTGTGGCTGAAAAAGTTGCTGAAATTTGGAAAGAATATGGTGCACTTGCTTACTTCGAGTATGTCGGAGAAGATTTGAAATTGGAAGGCACACGTTCTTTCATTGAAGTAGTGGATTTGAAAGAAGATGAAGCAATTGTATTTGGATGGGTTTTGTTTCCTTCGAAGGAGACCCGTGATTTAGCAAACAAACAAGTTCCCAACGACCCAAGGATGGCAGAATTAGTCGCCCCGTTGACCAACCCTGAAAGATTGATTTTTGATGCTGAACGAATGGTGTATGGAGGCTTCCGGTCGTTCGTTCAATCATCCAGCTCATCCAGTCAAAGCGCCGTATAGCAAAGCGTGTCAACGGCGGACAGGCCGAGCTGTTTCCTTATCGAATTGCAACGAAAAGAGTGGATTGAGGTGGGACTTTTATATCTCAGTTATTTAGATACCGATCCATTTCACGTCTTTCCATCGGGAACTATAGCCTGAATTTAAATAGGGCGGAGTCGACAAACCTCCCCCCTACTCTATTTATTTTTTGACCATGGTTTTGCCACAGCAACATGTGGGGTTTTGATCACCTTTGCAATCACTCGGAGCTCCTTTGGTAACAGTCACTTCGCAACCACAACTGTCATCCGGGCATTGGTATACTTCTCCTTTTTTTAAAGGCATAATTATTCCTCCATTTTAATTAACAATAACCCGTTTACCGGTTAGAAGTACCATTTAGAGAACCTACGAGCGTCCGCAGGTCCTCGTAGCGTTCGGCTTTCCAGCGAGAATCCCGTAACGCTCGCAGGACCTACGGGTGCTGCTAGGTTACTCCCTTTCAATACTGTTTTAAGCTAATCTCCACCCGGTAAACGCGTTAACAATAGTGTGCTCTTGTAATATAAGCCCTGCAGCATGGTCGAGAGTCAAGTGATTTCTCAAATCTTTTCGATTCTTCAGTAGGTGAATTTGAATCAGACTTAATGTTACTTGGTGGTTTCTAATTTACAGGTTAACCAGCGTATTAATCAGACACACTTCGCCACGACTTGCCGCCTTCGGGCTTTCTCCCTCTTCGCTTGTTATTTATTCAATTCAATATTCATATGTACAGCTTATTCGGAGGGCCGTTAGCTGTTTTCGAGTGGTTTAATGCATCTAACTAAGTTTTTTCTTGTTTGTTCAATATCCTCTTGAGTTAAATCACCCGTCATTTCACCTTCGATATTTTGTACAATCTCATGTGCCTTTTCGACTAATTTTTTTCCTTCTGAAGTTAAAAGAGTATTTATTTTCCTTCCATGGGATGGATCTGATTTCCTTTCAATCAATTCCTTTGCTTCCAATCCTGCCACGATCTTATGCATCGTTTGGGGCGTTAAAAAACAGCGGCGGGCTAATTCAGCATTTGACAGCCCTTGATCTTCTTCCAGAATACTTAAGGTGGCATATTGAGGTGTTGTCACTCCAACAGCAGCCAATTTTTCATCCATCCGTGAGCGTAACAACTGTTGCAAGCGTTTAATCACATATCCTAACCTTTGGTCAACCATAATTATTTTTTGATTTATCAGTATGCTGATACTATATTGTCAGTACACTGATAACATAACCTATAATTTATTCAATTTCTATGACCACAATTAATCAAAATGAAAATCTATTTACGCTAATAAATGTTTTTCATGTTAACCCGGCTAACCAGCAAGAACTTGTTGATTTGCTGATTAAAGCTACCGAAGAAACAATGCGTAATCTGTCCGGATTTATCTCAGCAAACATTCATCAAAGTTTAGATGGGAAACAAGTTGTCAATTATGCCCAATGGGAAAGTAAAGAGCATTTTCAAAAAATGTTATCCAATTCCTCTGCTATTCCGCATATGAAGAAAGCTGAAGAACTTGTTAACAGCTTTGAACCCATTCAAACCGAAGTCGTAGATTCTATATCGATGTAAATAATCATCATGAATTATTGGATTATTGTTGCCTCTAAAGATCATATGCAAGACGCAAAAGCAGGAGGCTTTTGTCAGGCTTGTCATGGAAAGAGATGGCCATTAGCAAAAATGAATACTGGCGATGGAATATTATTTTATTCTTCCAAAGAAAAGTTCAGCTCTGGTAAATCTTATCAAAAGTTTACTGCAATCGGTTTTGTTGAGGATAGGGTAGTATATCAACCTAAAATAAATTCTGATTTTAACCCTTATCGCAGAGATATTGACTTTTTAGATTGTGAAGAAGTCAAAATACATCCTCTTCTTAAGAAGTTACATTTCGTGGATAACGTTAATAAATGGGGATATAAGCTAATGAATGGGTTTTTAGAAATAGACAAACATGATTTTGAACTCATCAAAAGTAAAATGCTAACTGTACATTGAGTCCGGCCAGCTAACCTCCGTTTTAAGACGAATGCACCCCGGCCTAATGTAGCCGTTTCTGATTTTTGAGTTAAAATGTATTATGTAAAACAAAATCTTAAATGTGCCGCTTAACCCGAATTATTCACGAATGGATGCAAAATGGCGATCTATATACTTGAATATATTACCATTGAATTGCTTTATGTAATAGCCCAATTTTGAGGTACGGATTAGGCGGCGAAATTTCCCCGTACGCTGCGTTCAAGTGAAAATTGGGGTACTCAGGTACTCAGGGTACCACAGTACCCTTCCGTTCCCACTTCCACTTCGCCTTGCGTACGATTAAATTTCTTGGTGAATAATCCGGGTTAAGCATGGTACTGTTTTAGGGCTTCTCTTTACAGCTTATCCTTATAGCTCATGTTTCTACCTTTCTCTCATTTTTAAAGCAGCAAAACAAAAAATACCAGCGTACTTGCGTAAGTAAGTTCTTACATTTATATTCGTGTAAGCAAATACTTACATAATATTTTATATGGAAAAGCGAAGAGATGTCTTTCAGGCTATTGCCGATCCAACCAGGCGGGAAATACTGTGCCTGATTGCCAAAGAGCCGTTAAACCTGAATTCAATTGCGGACAATTTTGATATGAGCCGTCCCGCTATTTCACAGCACATTAAAGTACTGGATGAAAGCGGTTTGGTTGTTATGCATAAAAAAGGGAGGCAACGGTTTTGCTACATTCGCCCTCAAAAAATTAAAGAAGTGGACGAATGGCTTGAGCAATTCAGGCAGCTTTGGGAAGATCGTTTCAATCAGCTTGACCAGGTACTCAATAACTTAAAAAACACAAAAAATGAAGAATGAATTAATGACAGATTTCTCTGTAGATAAGGAGAACAAAATTCTGAAAGTAAAAAGAGAATTTTTGTCCCCGAAAAAACATGTATGGGCAGCCTGGACGGAGCCTGAGCTTCTCGACCAATGGTGGGCACCCAAACCCTGGAAGTCTGAAACCAAGGCAATGGATTTCAGAGAAGGCGGGCGACGACTCTATGCCATGGTTAGCCCGGAAGGAGAAAGACATTGGTCATTGGTTGACTTCAAGTCTATTACTCCCAGAACGAATTTCAAATATCACAGCAGTTTTTGTGACAGCCAGGGGAACTTAAACACCGATATGCCACAATCAGATTGGAGCGTAGATTTTACCGGATCTAATGGTTCTACTACGGTGTATGTCGAAATCAAGCCCGAAAAATTTTCTGATTTGGAGAAGATGATCGAAATGGGCTTCAAGGAAGGGTTCACAGCTATACTGGAAGAGTTAGCCGAAATACTACCAACTATAAGCAATCAATAAACAAAAATTAAATCAGAGACATAAAGGGTCAAATATTAGGCCGACAAAAAAATCAATTATAAATTAAACGGTGAAAGATTATGAGAAAAGTAATTGTTATATCAATGATCACATTAGATGGAGTTATGCAAGCACCTGGTGGACCTGAGGAAGATACATCAGGTAGTTTTGAATATGGCGGTTGGGTTGCACCGCATGGTGACGAAGATTTTGGTAAGGTGGTGGAAAAAGAGATGAAACCTGCAGAATATCTTTTGGGCAGAAAAACATTTGAGATATGGGAAGACTACTGGCCAGAACATGCAGAGATGTGGCCGGGTATCAATGATGGTACAAAATACGTCATGTCCGAGACCAGGGAACAGTCAGATTGGAAAAACTCTGTATTCCTCAATGATGTGGCAGATATCAAAAAAATCAAAAATTCAAAAGGTTCTGACATTCAGGTTTGGGGCAGCAGTGGGCTCATCCAAACACTATTCGAAAATGATTTAGTTGACGAACTCTGGCTCAAGATTTTCCCGATAACTCTTGGAACAGGAAAAAAGTTGTTTAATAATGGCACCATACCGGCAGCATTTACATTAACGGAAAGTACCGTTACTTCAACCGGAGTGATTATTGCCTATTACAAGCGAGCCGGAAAAGTTGAGACGGGTACTGCTGGAGTTTGAGGCGACTGACTTTTTTATAATCCGCCCTATAACAATGCACATTAACCCGAATTATTCACGAATGGATGCAAAATGGCGATCTATATACTTGAATATATTATCGGTGAATTGCTTTATGTAATAGCCCAATTTTGAGGTACGGATTAGGCGGCGAAATTTCCCCGTACGCTGCGTTCAAGTGAAAATTGGGGTACTCAGGGTACCACAGTACCCTTCCGTTCCCATTTCCACTTCGCCTTGCCTACGATTAAATTTCTTGGTGAATAATCCGGGTTAAGTGGGAGGTGGCTCCCCATTAGCTGCCAGTTTCGATTTTGTCAGTTTCCATAGTAAGTTTTTTTAGAATGGAACAAGAGATAATCCCTCATTTATTCAAAACAGAATTCAGTAAGATCACGGCTGTACTCTGTAAACTCTTCGGCATTGCGCACATTGAAACGGCAGAAGACATTGCCAGCGAGACATTTTCAGCGGCTGCAGAAAGGTAGAGCTATAAAGGTGTATCTGAAAACCCCTTTTTAAAAATAAATTTGCCAAAAAGCTTAAGGATTCATCTCCCAAAATTCAGGAACAGGACATTGACTTGTCCGATAAAAAATATTTCTGCCAGCTACTCCATCCACTTAACCAAACACATGGAAGAACCTCATCGTAAGATTCAATTTCATGCATGCCCTCAATCAGGGCGAGGATAAGGCAGGTACCGAAAACCTATTCCAGTTTAAGCAAGGGTAGTTGGTCAATGGCTTTTATTTTCCTCCGTTGTTGGATAAGTCTTCGAGACAGAATTCACCGATTTCGGGGATGGAACCACCACTTAGATTGCTGATGAAGCCTGCATTTCGGACGGCATAATACATCAGGCAGTTATCGTTGGTGCAGTGGGCTCCATTAGGCTCATCAACATGATCGGTGAGCGCCGGCGTACCATTATCGACCAGGCCCAACAGGTGCCCCATTTCATGCTGTAGTACGGTTGATTCTACCGTGGCCTCGGCCGGCTGGCCAAAACCTCCTGAGTTCTCTTCTATCAGATCAGAAAACAGGGCTATAGACGTGTTCCAGTAGGCAATACCCAGAACATTTTCTTCCTCGAACCGCCCATCCAGCACCAGCAAATGCACCACTAACTGATCGCCGGTAGTAAAATGATCCCGGTGGGCATCTTCCAAGCTGGCAGCCTCAGTTGCGGTGATGAAGCCGTCATTAGTAAGCGGGAATTCATCATCCAGGGTAATGGAAATACCGTCTGGCTTGTACAATCGCTGCTGTAAAAAAGTTTTTAAGTTATCCAGGGCTTCTTGTTCGGGTTTATAGCCTTGCACATAATCTACCTCTATTAACAGGCTGCTGTAGGCATTGGATGCCAGAAGTTCTGCGGCTGAAGTTCCGGGTGCTTTTTTATGACTGAAGGAATTATTGCCTCCGGGATCTGTGGGGGAATCCTCGCTATTGCCGCAACCGGTTACCCATACCAACGCCAGCACGAAAAACAGCCAACGCATTCTGGTATTATCTAAAGTCAATATTTGATTTCCCATAGAACGAAAACTTATGAAGATTAAAAGGTGTTTTAAGATTTGAGATCTGTACATCAAATACAACAGTTAAAGCTCGCCTTAGTTGCCTCCCTGGTCTCGCTCTGCACGAACAAGGTGGGAGTGAAAAGACAGAAGGCAAAAGTAAAAGGTGAAAAGTTGTCACTGCCCCCATCCCTAATTGTTAATTGAACTATCCACTCCGAAATGGGTTTGCCCAGAAGGGATCCCACGGCACAATCCCCAATAAAAAATCCCCCGCACGAAAATCATGCGGGGGATAAGTGCAAGTAGTGAAGACCTTTTGTCCTCGTTTAGTTTACTTGTTCATTAGTTTTCTGAAGTCTTCCAGGGTACCGCGAACGGCTTTGGCCGACTCCACTAAAAGTTGTTGTTCTTTTTCGTTTAATTCAACCTCAATTATTTCTTTGATTCCGCCTTTACCCAGCTTAACGGGAACGCCGATGTAGAGGTCATCAATGCCATACTCGCCATCGATGTGTGCGCATACAGGGAAAATGCGGTTTTGATCGAGCATGATGGCTTCCACCATTTGTGCGGCAGCAGCACCGGGGGCGTACCATGCTGAGGTACCCATCAGGCCTACAATTTCGCCACCGCCTTTTTTGGCTCTTTCTACAATCTCGTTTAGTCGGTCTTCATCAATGAAGTGGGTGATTGGCATTCCGCAAAGAGTAGTAAAACGCGGAAGGGGAACCATTGTGTCGCCATGGCCGCCCATCAGTAATGCCTGAATGTCTTTTGGAGAAACATCGAGTTCCTGCGCTATAAAAGAACGGAAGCGGGCCGTATCCAGTATGCCAGCCATCCCCATTACTTTTTCGTGCGGGAGACCACTTGCTTCTTTAGCTACCTGAACCATTACATCCAGCGGGTTCGATACTACAATAATGATCGTATCCGGTGAATGCTTAACCAGTTGCTCGGTAACGCTTTTTACAATATTGGCGTTAATCTCGAGGAGGTCGTCGCGGCTCATGCCTGGCTTTCTTGGAACACCGGCTGTAATTACACATACATCAGAACCTGCAGTATCGGCATAGTCAACGGTTCCGGTAATGCGAGTGTCAAAAAGATGAATAGGCGAGGATTCCCACTGATCGAGAGCGCGGCCTTTGGAAGGGTAAAAGGTTTTATCTCCGTCTTTACGTTCAAGATCTACGGCTACTACTTCTTTTGCAAAGTCACGTTGTGCAATGCAATCAGCCACGGTAGATCCTACATTACCTCCGGCTCCAACTACTGTTACTTTCATGTTAAGATGTTTTTAAATTATCGATTTTGATTAAAAATACGTTCCAGTCTGTGAATTTGGTGTTAAGATAAGAAATCAAAATTCAGAACTCAGATTCCTTATAAATAATTTTGAAGATTCATTATGGATCAATGTTCTCTTCTGCTGTCCATACCCCACATTAATTTTTTTCTAAGCGTTTCAAAATAATGCTGTCCAGGCAGGTGGATTAAATCAAACGTTAAACTTGAGAGTACAATCTCCACTTCAAAAGGTAATTCAGAGATTTCATGAACCTGACCATCGTATGAAAACAACATCTCACTTTGCTGTTTCTCGGCTATTATTTTGAGAGGGTGATTGGCATTTAGAATAAGCGGCCGGGTGGTAAGGGTGTGCGGGTTGATGGGGGTTACCAAAAAAACTTCAGTACCGGGTACAACGATGGGGCCTCCCGAAGCCAAACTATAAGCGGTAGAACCCGTGGGGGAGGCTACAATAAGTCCGTCTGCCCAGTAGGTATTGATGAGGGTATTATCATATTCGGCAGAAATATTGACCATTGTGGTTGAATCTTTCCGGGTAATGAGAAACTCATTAAGCGCATAATATTCGTTGCCGGTTCCATCGGTGGCTTTTAAGTAGGCGCGTTTATCGAGCGTATAATTGCCGGACTTAAGATTATTGAGAGCCTGGACGAGGTCTTCGTTCTGAGTGTTGGCCATAAAGCCCAGCCGGCCGCTGTTGATGCCTAACATAGGTTTTCCAATACCCTTGGAGATGCGAGCGGTATATAGAATGGTTCCGTCGCCTCCCATTACCAGTACAAGATCAGCTTTTTTTATTGATTCCTCATCTGAAGCAGTAAACTCAAGTATGTCGCTTCCTTCAATATGAGTTTCTTCAAATGTAAGTTGATGAATACATAAAGAAACCTCGTTTTCTTCAGCCCACTTTATGGTGTTCTCAAGTACTCCGCGAACTTCGTATTTAAGCGGATTTGCTACAATAGCGAATTTCATCGACTTAGCTTCCTCCCAATGTGGTCAAACCGAATAAATCCATATTCCAGGCGTATTTCCCAAAAGTGACACCTGATATTTCATTTTGGCTCATCAGGTAGAGGGGGGTTGTCCATTGTATCACGGGAATGGTTCCGGGGAAGGGACGGGTGCTAAAGGTAGTATTGCTATAAACGGCATAGGAAGGATTCATGGTGGTTGAATATCCATAGTTAGTGGATAGTGTTGCCACTCTGTTTATGAGAAAAAGGGGATAAATGCAGGGAGTGTTTGCAATGGTAACCTGAATACGATTTGTTGTATTTGAGTAGACAGCCGAAGTATCAGTTTTAGTGAACCGTACCTTGCCCAGGCTGGGGTGTTCAATTAGCTGTTCCTCCTGGAGACTTTGGATTAGCTGAGTGACTTCCTGCTGCTGGTTGGAAGCCGGGTTATAGTACACATAATAGTTTGTAGATGGCCCGGCTTCAGTAAAGTTAAAAGCACCGGCATAGGCCTCTTTCAGCTTTCCGTCATTGCCTATAATTGTTTTAATGACCGAGGGACTGGGTTGAATTAACAGGTCAATTTTACCTTGCTCAAATTGGTGAAAGAGTTTGCTTTCAGATAAACCGTTCACGATATCCAGGCGATTTACCTGGGATTTGCTACCTGTATATTCTTTGTTGGATGACAGGATAAACCGGGTAGGTTCTTTCTTCACCAAATAAAACTGCCCCGTACCTACGGGGTTTTGAATAGGACCTCCTTTGGCCGCTTGTACACTTTCCCGCGGGTAGATGGAGGCATATGGATGAGCCAGGTTATGGATGAAATTACCAGACCGTTTGTTCAGCACAAAGAGAATGGTGGAATCATTACGTACTTCAATACCGTCAATAGCATTCAGGGCTCTTTTGGCAGGATCCTTTACCCGTGTTTGCTCTTGATGGTATGCATAAAACCCCCGAATATTATTAAACATATTGGCTGGCTGATCTGGTACTTGTACCGAGCCCATTCGTTCAAAAACATACTCAATATCGCTTGCTTTTAGTTTTCGGCCAATACCACTATTAAACACATTAGAGTCGTGGAAGAATACATCTGGTTTCAGGTAAAAGGTGAAGCGGGTCGAATCTACATTTACTTCCCATCTTTTGGCGATAGCAGGCTGGAGTTCTCCCTTTGGGTCCAGTTGTACCAATCCTTCATAGATCAGCTTAATCATGCGCATTTCACTTTCAGAAGTGGCGAAGAGAGGATCTAAAGAGTAAATGGTATCAAATTCGCCCAGTTTGTAATGCGTGAAAGCGGAGGTTGGTTCCTCTTCAGTAAGCTGGTCAGCGGTAGATTCACTGTCAGAAGGGAGCAGAGGGTCAGAGTCGGCGATAATTGTTTCGGGACCTTTCCCACACGAAAGTAAAAGTATGGAACAGGTAAAGACAGCGATTAGTTTTTTCATGACTGTGAATTTTGTTGTGTAAAGATAAAACATAGGGAGACAAAATAATTCCCATATCCGCTAATGAATATAACCGTTTACTTTGTTCCTTTCAGTCCTTTGATTCCTTTGGCTGCTTTTTCGTTCAGCAGGTTGGTGTCGTATGAACGAAGCCGGCCATTCTTTTCAAGGTGCCGCTTTAGGGCAATTGCAATAAGTTCTTCCAACAGCTGGGTAAAGTTCAGTTCTGATTCTTTCCACAAATAAAAAGAAAAAGATCCGGGGATGGTATTAATTTCATTAAAAAATATTTCCTTGGTATTGGCATTTACCAGGAAATCGAGGCGTGCAAGTCCGGCAGCGTCAAGGGTAGAAAAAATACGGGTCGCCAGATCCTGGATTTTTCGCCTAAGCTCGTTGGAGATGTTGGCAGGGATTTCACGATCGGCTGAAGCCATTCCCTTTTCAGCACCTCCTTCACTTTGGTATTTATCCTGAAATGAAAGTGTCTCTGTCTGCCCAAGCGGTTTCTCACATACGCTGGCTCTGCAGTCATCAGCAGTACCTATAACCGAACAGTTTATTTCCATCAGGGGATTTACCGCTTCCTCTATAAGCAGGTGTGCGTCGAAGCGGAATGCAGTTTCCACGGCATCAATAAGTTCATCCCGGTTATCAGCCTTGGCAACTCCAATACTGCTGCCCAGGTTAACAGGTTTTACAATAAGGGGATACCCAAAACGCTCGGCTACCTCTATGATATCCGACTGCTCCTTTTCCCAATCTCCTTCATAGAAGTTAATATCCCGGCTAACTTTCACACCGGCAGTACCAGCCAGCACTTTGGCCTTCACTTTATTCATTCCAACAGAAGAACCCAGGATTCCGCTTCCTGTATAGGGGATGTTCATCATCTCACACACTCCCTGGAAGGCCCCGTTTTCTCCTTCGCTTCCATGAAAAGCATTTATAACAGCATACACATCATAGCTCTGCTGTTTGGAAAAAAATCCTTTCTTTTCCTGTTCGCGCAGCACCGTTTTCCCCAGTTTATCTTTTACAAAGGCACAGGCAGTTGCAGCTTGTTCAAGCGCAGAAGTGTTTTCGAAGTTACTGAGATCCAATAACACGGGGCCAGTGAGCCAGCGCCCTGATTTGGTTATATATAAGGGGATGCAGTGGTAAGAACTATCTTCTAAAGCAGACATTGCCTGCATAGCAGTTAATACTGATACTTCATGTTCAGGTGAAACTCCGCCAAAAGCGATAACAAGGTTTTTTTGAGACATAGGCTAAGATTAAATATTTAGGCCGAAAATAGAACAGTTATCATTTAATTGTTAATGTATCTCAACGAATATTGAATGAAAATCTATAAATTCAAGACTTGTTCCAAAGAGTGTTTTTTCCAATCTTTATAATTCTTATCAAGAAACGGAGCAAAAGCAAATGGGACAAGTAATCACCTCTGTAGAGGATTTAAATTTTGACATAGATCAAATAGAGGACATGCCGGCACCGGCTAAAGTGCTGCTGGTAAAACCAACCTATTTTTCAGTGGATTATGTGATTAATCCTCATATGAAAGGAAATATAGGCGGAGTAGATAAGCTGGCTGCCCAAAATGAATGGGAACATTTGAAGTCGGCTTATGAGGAGGTTGGTTTATATGTTCATGAACTGGAGGGCGAACGGGGATACCCTGATATGGTTTTTTGTGCCAATCAAAGTTTGCCGAATATTACCAGTGATGGCAAAAAGCAGGTGATAATGAGTGTGATGCATGCGGATGAGCGTAAAGGTGAAGTCCCTTTTATTCAGGAAGAATATGAGAAGAGCAGCTACGAAATTGTGCACCTGGATGAAAACAAGTTCGACAATTTTGAAGGGATGGGAGATGCGCTTTGGCACTTTAAAAAAAGGTTGATTTGGGGCGGTTACGGTTACCGCTCTTCCAAAGAGGTGTATGAACATATCTCCGATGTGTTTGGTACTCCCATCATTGCACTGGAACTGATCGACGAACGCTTCTATCATCTTGACACTTGTTTGTGCGTGCTGGATACGGATACAGCAATGATTTATCCGAAAGCATTTACCAATGAAGGTTTGGAGCTGATCAACAGACTGTTCAAACATGTAATTGAAGTATCAAAATATGAAGCAGAACAGCTGTTTGCCTGTAATGCTACTTCTGTTAGCGGCAAAAATGTATTTATTCAGCAAGGCTGTGTTGATGTGAATCACAAGCTGAAAGACCTTGGTTTTAAAATTCATGAATTCAGTACCTATGAGTTTCTGAAAAGCGGCGGCTCGGTATTCTGCATGAAGATGCTGCTGTGGTAGAGTTGTAATTTTAGTTGTTAAGTGTTAAATGTGAGAGGTCATTTAACACTTAACAATCCGTAAAAAAACTTGTGTAGGCTATGAATTATGTCAAGGCCGCGATTTCGGGGATACTCCTTCTCACTATTATTATTGCTCTGAACCTTAAACTGGGACCCTTACCACCGGTAGGTAAATTTGTAGATCCTGATGGGGGTTTTTGGGCCAATGCCGAAACAACAAGCCCTGGCAGCGGGGAACTGAATCTACCCGGACTTGAAGGAGACGTGACGGTCTATTTTGATGAACGCAGAGTACCCCACATTTTTGCAGAGAACGATCATGATCTATATATGGCCCAGGGCTATGTAGTAGCCCGCGACCGGCTGTTTCAGATGGAGATGCAAACGTACGATGCCGCAGGACGACTGGCCGAAATCATCGGTCCCGCTTTGCTTGAAAGAGATCAGCAAACCCGGCGCTGGGGTATGCCCTATGGCGCTGAAAAAGCGATGGAAGAGATTCGGAAGGACCCGGAAATGTATGCCGTAATTTCAGCCTATGCCAAAGGGGTAAATGCCTACATCAATCAGCTTAGTCCCGCTGATTATCCATTAGAGTATAAAGTGTTGGATATAGCTCCGGAAGAGTGGAAGCCTATTAAGACTACTTTATTACTGAAGAACATGACACGGACTCTGGCCGCTGGTAATGCCGAAGAGGCCACCAGCAACTCTATAGCTTTCTTTGGCAGCGATTTTATTGAGAAATATTTCGAGACCAAACCAGAATTGAATGACCCCATTATCCCGCCCAGCCGAACATGGGATTTTGAAGCAGACCTTCCCGAAGCCCCGGACAGTTTATATGTATCGGCTTCGGCCGAAGAGCTCCCCGCTTTTGAAATGCCGGAAGGCATAGGAAGCAACAACTGGGTTGTTGATGGTTCCAAAACGGCTTCAGGTTATCCTATCCTGGCAAACGACCCTCACCTTCATCTTACATTGCCGTCAATTTGGTACGAGGTGCAGCTACATGCCCCGGGAGTGAACGCCTATGGGGTATCTCTGCAGGGGGTACCGTCCGTCATCATTGGGTTTAACGAAGAGGTAGCCTGGGGAGTAACCAATGTAAGCGCCGATGTACTTGACTGGTATGAAGTGAAATTCAAAGACGACACCAAACAGGAATACCGGCACGGCGGCCAATGGAAACCAACAACCACCCGGATAGAGGAAATAAAAGTACGTGGAGGAGCAACGGTTCTTGATTCGGTGGTTTACACTCACCATGGACCTGTTACCGAAGTATCCTCAAGTACGGGAGATGAAAAAGATCCCGTTTATCATGCTTTGCGTTGGATTGCCCACGATGGCTCCAACGAACTCAAGACTTTTTATGGGTTGAACCGGGCCCGCAGTTATGACAACTATGTGGATGCGCTCAAACATTATATTGCTCCGGCTCAAAATTTTGTGTTTGCAAGCAATGAAGGAGATATAGCCCTTTGGGTGAACGGACTATTCCCCAAAAAATGGAAATATCAGGGGCGGACGGTGAGTGATGGAACGGATCCGAAATACGACTGGAAGGGCTGGATTCCCCGGGATCATGTTCCCCATATTAAAAATCCCGAACGGGGGTTTGTGAGTTCGGCCAACCAGGAATCTGCCGCTCCCGACTACCCCTATTACCTGGACGATGACTTTGCCCCTTTTGAACGCGGCCGCCGGATTAATGATTTGCTGCGAGAGATGGAGAATATCACAACCGCAGATATACAGAAAATGCAGATGGACGATTACAGCTATTATGCAGCCACCTTGCTTCCGGGATTACTGGAATGGATTCAGAAAGAGGAGTTAAGTGAAGCTGAAAAGGAAGTGCTGAATGTGGTGCAAAACTGGAATTACCACATGAAAGCAGATCAACTGGCCCCGTCCGTATTCAGAAACTGGGCCAGTAATTTCTACCGGTCGGTTTTTGAGGATGAATTTGAAAGAACTGAAGCAAGGTTGAGATGGCCGCCACGCGACCGATTTGTAGAGGTGATAACAGAGGAGTCCGAAATGTCTTTTGTGGATAATGTGAACACTGCCGAAACCGAAAGCCGCCGGCATTTGGCCACAACCTCGTTTAAGGAAACACTACAGGAGATGACCGACGCATACGGCTCTTTTGGTGATGACTGGAAGTGGGGCATCGTAATTAATAATGATATAGACCACCTGGCCCGGATTCCTGGTTTTGGCCGCCAGGATTTATACAGCAGCGGTAATTATGACGCGGTTAATGCTACCCGGGGAAAAAATGGACCCTCCTGGAGAATGGTCGTAGAGTTGGGTCCCGAAGTTAAAGGGTATGGCGTATACCCCGGCGGGGCGTCTGGTAATCCGGGATCTCCTAATTATGATTCTATGGTAGATGCCTGGCGTACCGGTGAGTTGTTTGAGCTGAATTTTTACAGGCAAGCCCCGGACACTTTTTTATACAAGATGAAACTACAACCTTCTGATTCTGAATAGTGCAAAGTGTCAGTATAGCTTGACTGCACTAAAACTGAAACTGAGTACAAAAAATTGATCAAAACATGATATTAGCATTAGCGATACTGGTTCTTGCGTTCCTCCTCAATCTGCTTCTCCCGTGGTGGAGTATTGCCATTCCCGGACTGATTTTTGGGTATGTATTCAACAAAAAAGGAAGGGCGTCTTTTGGCTGGGGATTTTTGGCGTTGTTTCTTTTGTGGGGAGGACAGGCGTTTTATATCCATATAGCCAATGATGGGGTTTTATCTTCCCGCATAGCGGAGATGCTGAATGCAGGCTCTCCCTTTGCTGTGATTTTGGTAACTGCCGTTGTAGGTGGTTTGGTTAGCGGATTGGCTGCATTAACAGGTTCCCTTGCCAATAGCAGTCCCCGACTTAGCTCCCGGGGGAAGTGAGCATCCCCCTGTTGTTGGACAGGAGATACCCTAAAGTTGTAGAAAGTAACTTGTTTAATTAGCTTTCGGTCATTCTTTAACCAGCCATAGATAATTTCATGAGGGTATTAGTTCCGTTTCTTGCAATGGTGTTCGCAATTCTCAGTGCTTGTTCAGGTGGAAAGCACCCGGGGCAGGATCATGATAAAGTGCAACAAGCAGAAACCCGGGTGGCATGGAGCGAAATTGATTCTATTGATGTGAATGGCTTTAACAGCGACCTGCAGCCCGGCCAGCTAACCATGGATGTTGGTATTTACTTTCCTTCCAATTTTGACAGCACCTTCAACAAGGTCACCCTCAGCAGGATGTTGGAAAGTCTGAAAGCCGCTAAAGAAATATATAAGCCCACCGGAGTACAGATTAAGCTGCTTTGGGTGAAGACGGGAAAGGTAAACCCCCGCTATTTTTCAATCCAGGCTAATGAGGTGCCGGGTATCCCAAATGCCGGCTATACAAACTTGTATGAGCACAGCTATCGCAATCCCGCAAAGCTAACCGAAGAGACTAAAAAAGCATTTGAGCATATTGTTGAGCCTGCCCCCGATAATCATCGAACTATTTATCTGGTTGCTTTACAGGATGTATTTTATCCATTTTTAACGGTTTCCGAAGGCAGAAACTGGATGATGAAAACGGTACGCACCGGCGGGCTTTCATTTCCGGGCTATTCCTATCCGGGCACCATCCCCAAAGAATACCGGGGTGTCATCACCATTACTAACCTGGACCGTCCCGACCGCTTCATAAGAACCATAGCTCATGAATTAGGGCATAAGGTGATGAATGTAAGTCATGAATATAAAGACACCAGACCGCAACATGAAGTATATGCAGATGGGGGACTGATGCTCTATGGGGAGGGAGAAGATATCCCATCTGGTAAAGATGGCCGATGGCACCTCGAGCGCCTCAAGCTTTCTCCCTTTCTGTACCAGCTTGGTGAAGACGGTTCCAAAACATGGAATTCCGATTATCTTGAAAACGGCCATTACTATGATCCCATTTATGGCAAGTATGTGGTTCATTTCCAAGGCGCTTCACCCATTGATGAAGACTGGTAGTGGTGTAGTGCAGAAGGCAGAAGTGAAAAGGGTTGTCTTTCCCGGGGCGCAATGAATATCAACGTTGATCACAACGCCAACCTTAAAAGGACTATGCCTCTCCAATCAGGTTCTGCGCTATGATAGAGGACGAAAGCACCCCTGGTAATCCTGCCCCGGGGTGAGTGCCGGCTCCTACAAAGTAAAGGTTATCTACATCTTCGGATTTGTTGTGTGGGCGGAACCAGGCCGATTGGGTCAGGATGGGTTCCACAGAAAAAGCAGAGCCTTTGTAACTATTGAGCACATCCCGAAAGTGCAGGGGATCAATGTAATGCTCAGCGATAATGTTTTCCCGGAGGTTGGGGAGGTAGTTTTCTTCCAGGAAATTCAGGATAGCATCCCGGTATTTTGGGGCCATTTCATTCCAGTCGGTTCCACTGTCGAGATGGGGGACGGGGGAAAGCACATAGAATCCCTCGCAGCCTTCTGGTGCCATCGAAGGATCGGTGAGAGTGGGCATGTGCAGGTAAAGGGAGAAATCATCTGCCAGCTTTTTATGGTGAAAGATATCTTTCAGGAGCTCCCGGTAGCGTTCCCCAAGAATGATATTATGGTGGGCCAGTCCAGAATCGAGGTAGCGTTTTTTGGTTCCGAAATAAATCACAAAAAGAGACATACTGTACTTGGTGCGTTCTATTTTACGGTTGGTATATTTCTTTCGATGGTGGGAATTGATGAGGTTTTTGTATGTAAAAGCCACATCGGCATTAGATACAATTTCATCGGCAAAAAAGGTTGTTCCATTCTTGAGGCGAACTCCTTTGGCTGATCCGTTTTGAATCAGGATTTCTTCTACTTCAGACTCTGTATGAATGGTTCCTCCCTGTTCCCGAATCAGTTTTTCCAGAGCTTCTATAATGGCACCGGTTCCTCCCATGGCATAGTGAACGCCCCATTCCCGCTCCAGGTAGTGGATCATAGCATAGATGGACGTGGTATCGAAAGGGTTGCCACCTACCAACAAAGGATGGAAAGAGAAACAACGCCGCAGAAATTCATCATCAATAAACTGCTGCACATATTTATACACTGTTTTGTACGACTGCAGCTTGATGAGGTCGGGAGCAACCTTCAGCATATCAGTAAATTTCAGGAAGGGCTGGTCGGCCAGTTCTATAAAGCCTTTATCGAAAATCGCCTTGGTGGTCCTGATGAATTTTTCGTAGCCCTGTACATCCCCGGGATTCCGTTTATGAATTTCCTCCAGCGTGAATGCATGGTCGTTGTTGTAATCGAAGCTGCGACCATCCGCATCAAAAATACGATAGAAGGGATCACAGGGAACAAATTCTATATAATCTTCCCGCTTTTTACCGGCGGCTTCAAATATATCATCAAACATAAAGGGAGCAGTGATAACCGTGGGGCCGCCGTCAAACTTAAAACCGTTTATTTCATAGACGTATGCACGTCCACCCAGTTTATCTCTCTTTTCGAGGATGGTAACATGGTGCCCCGCAGAAAGTAATCGGGATGCAGCTCCCAGTCCGCCAAAGCCGCTTCCAATGACAATTATATTCTTTTTCATAGATTCATTCGGTTGACCGTCACGTCGAAAAACGGGAAATCAGGAAGAATCAATCCCGAAAAATCATCCATTTTCAATTTGCTTCACAAAACCTGCAAAGCCTTTCCTCTTAAGTTTAGATAGTTCCTTTTTGGCTTTATTGGCATCCGTATATCGCCCATAATACACCCGGAATATTTTTTCTGATCCGACCTGAATGGATTCAACCCGGCTGTTTTTAATTTTGGAGGATTGTTCTTTGGCTTGATTTACTTTTTTATAGGAGCCCAGTTGAATTGTATAGTTGGGAACCTTAAGATCGGTGATGCGGGAATTTTTGAGATCACCATTTAACAGGTACAGCTTAATATTAGCGGTGCCCGGACCTATCACCCCAAGCTTTCGGGCTGCCCCCCTCGATAAATCCAGTATGCGATCTTTGGCGTAGGGACCCCGGTCATTAATACGAACCTGCAGGCTCTTCCCATTATCCAGGTTCTCAACAAGCACAATAGAGTTGAAGGGCAGGGTTCGGTGGGCTGCAGTGATCCCGTCCATGTCATAAATTTCTCCATTGGCAGTTAGCTTGCCGTGGAAATTGGGGCCATACCAGCTGCTGACGCCCGTTTCAATAAGCATGCCTTCCGATTTTGATGCGTCGGTATAGACTTCTTCTCCGGAAGGAGTATCTGAAGTGGATTTGGTTGCTTTTCGGGCAATACCACAGGAAGACAGCAGCAAACCTACAAGCAGGCTGCTTAATATGAAGATGAATCTTTTTTGCATGCAAATGGAGTTTATGTAGACCCCTAAAATATATCTTGCTTCAGCTAGAAAAGCTATCTTTTAACAAGGGTGCTTTCCGAGGTATATCTATGAGAAGGTTGAACGGTGAGCCGGTGACTGGATTTCCCCGTAGGGACGCCTTCGGTGGAACCAGCGACTTATTCTTTACGAGAGAATTACTCTACCACTGAGTTACACCGGCATTAGCAACAAGCTGTTTCTGTGGATGTCTTCCAAAGCAAACCGGTTTCTGTTGACCACAGTTTGTAATGTACAACACTTCTCAAATGATCTGCAATAGAGAGGGATAAATTATACCTTAAAAAGAAAAAAATATGTCTGCAACGCTAACCTTGATTGCCGCCAATGCGGTGGTATCTCTTCTGGCTTTATATGCCATACCCGGTTTATTCGATAAAGCTATGCTAAAACCTTACCGGGTAGTTCGGGAAAATAGTTGGTACGAACTCATAAGCTCTGGTTTTATACATGCTGGTATGGGGCATCTGTTTTTGAATATGTTTACGCTGTTTTTCTTTGGGCCTGTATTGGAAAATACGATCGGTCAAACACAGTTTATAATGCTTTACTTTTCCGGCTTGTTGATTTCAAGTGTTCCTTCAGTTATTCGACATAAAGAAAACCCCGATTTTGCTACAGTAGGGGCTTCCGGAGCAGTTGAAAGCGTATTGTTTGGGTTTATTTTACTCTTTCCTTTTGAACCTATTTATATCATGTTGGTTCCCATTGGAATTCCCTCGTTTGTTTTTGGGGCCTGTTTTCTGGGGTATAGTTTTTATGCCAGTAAGAAAGAAGGGAAGATTAATCATGAAGCTCATATAGCCGGGGCCATCTGGGGTGTTTTATACCTGCTTGTATTTGTTCCCAACACCATTGATCATATACTGACTGTTTTGGGGCTTATTTAGAATTAGTAGCAGCTCCAAGCTGTGGGATCATGAGATTTTCTCAGATAAATTTTTAAACGAAATAAGAGATTAAGGTTATGCTATTTAGCTAATGGAATGGATACACCAAATCGAACGCCGGCTTCCCATAGCTTTTGTTCTATTGAATTTAGTTGAGAAAATGGGATCATAGAGTGGAATTTAACATAGGGGTTTAGAAATATCGAAGTTCCCGAGGCAAGATCATATTCGGCTCCAATACCTGCCATGGCACCTATACCGGATTGGTTATTAATGTTGGTAGAGCTATTCGAATCTAAACTTATGTCAATCAGTAATCCGCTGTTTGCATAAAAGTAGTTCAAAAAATTAGCCCTCAAGGTCACAGGGAGACTTAAAAGTGATATTTGTTCGTTGTGGGAGTTGTTAGCTGTTCCAGGGTGGAAAGGGGGATTGTACTTCATAGTGAATTTTGAATATTCAGCTGCCACTTCAATATCCAGCCATTTTTTCAGAGGGTGAGTATAATTTATTCCAAGTGAGAAGAACCGTTCTCCCTCATGTGATCCTGTACCAACGGCACCATTAGAGTTTATGATCTGGCTATTGCCCAGCGATGAAAAGGAAATTCCAAGCTTTCCGGCGTTTGTCGATGTTTGTGCATTAGCAGTGGTGAGGGTAAGCATTAACCCGAAGAGTAGTAAAGTTGTATACTTCATTCTTTTGCTATTGTATTAAACCTGGATATGTTATGTTTTCAATTTAATGGCCAAGTTCTGTTTTATGGTTTCTGCTGATATAACAAAATTTAAATGTTTATCCTTGTTAGTAACTATACAAAACAAAATTAATTGTTTACAAACTTATGATGATTAGGATAAATCAACATATTGTCATTGCAGATTGGATAGAATGTACTCCATTCATTCCTATGAGCTTGTTCAAGTCATCCTCTTCTTCTTATGAGTCTGCTTTGTCTTGGTATTCCATTTCTTTGGTACATTTACCGTATTTCAGCACGGGATTATCCCGTTGCGCATCTCAGGATAGTGGAAAAGAGATTGCCCGTAGTTAAGGAATCTTGGTCTTTGTAAAGCCCATTAACTCAATCTGTCGGATTGGCAAAACCTATGGCATTTTCCAGAGTTATGCGAGGAGGGTGTATGGTAGAAGAATTAAAAAAATCCCTTCTGATTTATCTCAGAAGGGATTTTGTATAAATGCGTAATTTCGTTTTAGCCTTTCTTAGAACGGAAATCGTTCATGAAAGAGACGAGCGTTTCCACACTTTCCAGTTCGCAGGCATTATAGATACTGGCGCGGATACCACCAACACTTCGGTGTCCTTTTAAAGCAACCAGGTCGTGCTTTTTGGCGTCTTCAAGGAAAGTTTGTTCCAGTTCTTCAGAAGGGAGCCGGAAAGTGATATTCATCTTAGATCGGGAGTCCACTTGGGCAGTTCCGCGATAAAAATCGTCCTCATCAATAGTAGAATAGATGAGGTTGGCCTTCTTGGTATTTAGTTCCTGGAAGAAGGGAAGTCCTCCTTTGCCTTCAATCCATTTCAACACCAGGTTCACCATATAAACAGGATAGGATGGTGGAGTATTAAAGATTTTCTGGGTATGGGTATTATAATCCAGAAGAGTGGGAATATTCTTCTTATTTGCTCCTGCCAGGAAATCCTTTCTTATGATTACAATAGTTACTCCGGCAGGGCCCAGGTTTTTTTGGGCTCCGGCATAAATCATTCCGTATTTATCCACATCAACAGGGCGGGAAAGGATATCTGAGGAAGCATCACACACCAGGGGAATACCATTTGTCTCGGGTTCGGAAGGGAACTGAGTACCAACAACGGTATTGTTTGAGGTGAAGTGAACGTAGGCTGCATCTTCGGTATAATCGAGCTTGTTGCCGGGCACATGGGTAAAATTGTCATCTTCACTTGAAAACGGAACATGTACGTTGCCAAATAATTTCGCCTCTTTGATCGCTTTCACTGACCATCGTCCGGTACTTATATAATCAGCAGTTTGTCCTTCAGATAAAAAGTTAAATGGAATTTGCATAAACTGTCCGCTTGCCCCGCCTTGCAAAAACATAATGTGAAAGTCATCATTAAGGCCAAGAAGTCTTTTCAGGCTTTCCTTGGCTTCAGCATCAATTTGGGTATACTCGGGACTGCGGTGGCTTATTTCCATAACGGAAGCCCCCAATCCTTTATAATCGAGGATTTCTTCTTTAGCAGTTTCTAAAACTTCTGTTGGTAGTGTGGCCGGTCCGGCACTAAAGTTGTGAACGCGTTTCATGGGATGGTTGGTTAATTGGTTGAGTTTATAAGTGGCGGATTAAAAGGTATGTATTAATAGTCCTGAACGCAGTTTGGGTTCAAACCATGTGGATTTGGGAGGCATCAGTAAGCCCGCATCCGATACATCCAATAGCTCCTCAATACTGGTAGGATATAAGCTTATAGCCAGTTGGGTTTCTCCTTTGTCTACCAAGGATTCAAGTTCGGCTGTTCCTTTTATGCCCCCTACAAAGTCTATATTTGAATCAGTTCTTTGGTCTTTGATTCCCAGCAGTGGTTCCAGGATATGTTCTTGTAAACGAGCTACATCCAGGCTGGAGGCTACATCATCATTGTTGCTTTCCGGGAGAGTAAGTCCATACCAGCTGCCGTTCGTGTATAAAGAAATGGTTCCTTTTTTATGAGGCACAGCTGAGGCTCCTTCGTCGAGGTCAAATTGCTGTTTCAGGGTGTTAAGGAAACCATTGGGAATAGAATATACAATTCGGTTATAAGCCAGAATTTCCATTTGATCCATCGGGAAAAGTACAGCTGGGAAGAAATTGTATTCTTCATTTCCGGTATGACCTGAATTTTGGGCTTCCATTTCTTTGGCTGCCCGTGATGCACTGGCGCATCGGTGATGGCCATCGGCTATATATAGTTTGGGAATGTTGCCAAAGGTGTTTTCGAGTTCATCGGTTTCCTCAACTTTCCAAATAGTGTGCTTGATGCCGTCTTCCGTTTCAATTTCATAGATAGGATCATGAGCTTGCATATGCGAATTCATAAACGCATTTACATCGCCCGGATCTCTGAAGGTGACCATTACCGGTTCGGCGTGTGCTTGCTGAGTGATAATGTGTTTGGTACGGTCATCCTCTTTGGCAGGGCGGGTAAGCTCGTGTTTAAGGATTACATCATTGTTATAATCATCAACACTTACACAACCAAATATGCCCGTTTGTGAGCGACCGTCCATAATCAGCTGGTAAATATAGACAGAATCTGAATCTTCCTGCTGAAAGAAATCAGATTTAAGCAGTTTCTTAAGGTTCTCACTTCCTTTTTCATATACTTTAGTGTCGTAAAGGGAAATATTCTCAGGTAGGTCAATTTCCGGACGTATCACGTGCAGAAAACTATTGGGTTTACCTTTCGATAGTTCTTTTGCTTCGGTTGAGTTTACTACATCGTAAGGCACACAGGCTACTTCTTTTGCATGTTCAGAGTGAGGTCGCCATGCCCGAAAAGACTTTAAATCCGCCATATTTTTATGAAATAGATTATGATTTTAAATTTATGAAATAGATTATGATTTTAAATTAGAGTCAAAATGTACACAAATTTGAACTTTATTTAGTTAAAAACCCCTTAGTTTTAAGATCAATATAAATGTAAGAAAAAGGTGATATGGATTTAAACAATATGAACATGAATAATTTGAATGAAGAACAGCAAAATCAGCTGCTTTTTATGATGCTGATACAACAACATCAGCAAATTGCGATGATGGGAATGGGCAAGATCCAGCATCCGGAAACAGGTGAAACGCAGAAAGAGCTTTCGTCGGCCAAGTATGCTATTGATACACTGAACATGATAGAGGCATATACTAAAGGCAATTTGCCAGACGAAGCAAAGAATTACCTGGAGCAAACCCTGACGAATCTGCGGCTCAATTATGCTAAAGAATCGGAAGAGGACAACGCAGAAGAAGAAGAAGAAGAAGGATGATTGATGACTGAAAACTCATCAGAAGAAACGGTTGTGATTGAGGCCGCCGGTGGCGTTGTACACCGTACTGGCTCGGAAGGGCATACCGAAGTACTGCTCATTTACAGGAATGATGTTTGGGATTTGCCGAAAGGTAAGCTCGAAGAGGGGGAGACTATTGATAGCTGCGCTGTTCGCGAAGTATCAGAAGAAGTGGGCAGCAGTTTGCCTTCAATTATTTCAAAAACAGGAACCACCTACCACGAGTATAAAGAGAAGGGAAAGCTGCTGGGGAAAACCACACATTGGTATTCCATGGTTTTTTCTAAGCAGGAAGAAGATTTACGTCCGGAGCAGGAAGAAGGCATAACAGATGTGTGTTGGATCCGGCTGGCTGAAGCTATAGAGAAAGTAGGTTATGATAACCTGAAAGAGATTCTGCTTGCCTTTCAGCAACAAAAAAAGGCGTGATTTTTAAATCACGCCTTTTTTTTAAATGATAGTATAATTAACGAAACTGTATTAGTTCTGTAAGCGGAAGTTGACAGAAAGCGCATACTGTACACGTACGGGACGCCCTCTTTGTCTTCCCGGCTTAAACTTGGCATTTTTAACGGCTCGGAGAGCTTCCTCATCACATCCACCACCAATACCGCGAACCACGTGAGCGTTTTCAACTTCTCCGCGTTCGTTTACAATAAACTGTACGGTTACACGCCCTTCAATACCTGCTCTTCGAGCCATTTCAGGGTATTTTACTCCAGCCTGTAATTTTTTCATGCCCCCAATAAGTTCCGGCATATTTTCTACAACTACGAAGAAATCATCTTCCTCTTCTTCTTCCTCAGGAGCTGGAGGTGGAGGTAAGTCTATAGGACCGTCCAGATCAAATTCAGAATCAAACTCAATGATGTCATCTTCAATGACTTCATCATTGGGAACCTCAACAGGTACCTGTGGACGAGCGGGAGGAGGGGGTGTTTCTTGTTGCTGAGTTTGAACAATTTCTTCCATTTTTACAACCTCTTGCTCAGCGGCGGGAGGTGGAGCCGGAGGGGCATCTTCAACTTGAACCTTCACTGCTATTATCATGAACAGCAAAGCCACAATCAACCCTGCTTCCAAATAAACAGGATATGACTTCTTTAAGTCAGCGTCAGGTTTTTTTCTTTGATTTGTCATAGCAAAAAATTCGTGTTATTCATTCTATCTAAATGCAGCTTAAAAGAACGACATTTTTTTAAAAGCCTGCAAGTACTAATCCATATGTTCAACTAAGCAAACAACGAAATAGTATATACAATTCAGAAATTCCTGAGAGGGTTATATGATACAGTTATCTATCAAGAAAAAGATATCGGGGTGTCATATTTTTAATGGATGATTGTTCGAAGTTGAGAGTACAATAGGTTCTATTACGGTGTTAGCGAGCGGTTAAAATGCTTAATCTTTGTTGAAATGACAGATAGCAAAACTAAAGCAGCGATAGAACCAAGCCCGTCGGCTATAAAGTCGTAGAGTTCAGCACTTCGCTGAATTGGCAAATAATGCTGTAAAGTTTCAATGAACAGGCCAAATAATATTCCCCAAACTATGATTGGCCATAAACGGTAATCTTTTTTGAAGAAACGAAAGAGGCCAAGGAGTAATGTCCATATAAAAAAGGCAAAAAAGTGTACTAATTTGTCATTGCTCCAGAATTCGGGAGGTAAATCGTGATTTGCAGGCGTTAATGTACCTCCAAGGATAATTAATGTGCACACCACAAGGCTGAATAAATAAAACTTCCATGATTTTGGAAGCAGATTCGAAACGATTGCCATCTTGTTATATAATATCGAGTGGTTCGGGGCCTCTTTCGTTCTCTCTGATGAAGTGAGCTGCTTTTTCGTAACCATTTAGCAAAGCGTGGAAACAAGCCAGTTTTGTTGAGGGATATGTTAACCAGTAAGCGCCGATTTTACCAGCCAAAATATCACCAAATCCTGCCCGCGCGAAAATACGAGTGTCATAGCCGGTTATAAAGGATTGGCCGCTTGTTGTTGCGACTATTGAAGGCAATCCTTTTGATAAAATAGTGACTTTTTTTTCTTTTGACGTGCTGCAGGTCTCCATCATCCGTTCATAACTGTCACCAAAGTCAGGATTGAGAAGCAGCTGTAACTCTCCCGGGTGAGGAGTTAGAATCCATTCGGCGGCTTGGGGTTTGTCCCATTTGTCTTGCTTTCCAAGGGCATATAATGCGTCGGCATCTATGATTAATTTTCCATTATAGGTTTGGATAAATTGTTGAGCGAATTGGATGGTTACCTTTTTCCGGCCAAGCCCCGGTCCAATTAAAACAGCTCCGGGTTTTTCTTTTATAGTATTGAGAATCTCGTCCAGGTGCGAGGGTTCAAAAAAAGAATCGCTTGTATTGCCGACCGGTTTCTTTATGATTTGTACAAGATTCTTTTCATAGATTTCCAGCAGGCCCTTAGGTGTAATCAGCACTACAGCGCCCAGGCCTGCCGACCAGGCACTGCGTGCCGCCATAACCGCTGCTCCCGTTAATCCTTCCGACCCGGCTATGATGTATAGCACACCACTGTCGTATTTATGCTTTGGAGTTTGTACATCCGGAGAATTTGCATTTACCCACTCCTGGTCGATCAGGTATGCAGTTGCCTTCTTGTATTTATTAGGGAAAGAAAGCTCACAGTGGACAACCTGACCGGTGATGTCAAAACCTTGATCGAGGTAGAAGCCTGTTTTCAGGGCACCGAAACTTAAGGTGTAATCAGCTTTAACAGCTGTTCCCAGAATGCGACCACTGTCGGCATGTAAACCGGTGGGCACATCCAGGGAAAAAACGGGGCATTCCTGCTGATTAATCCATTTGATAGCATCAGAATATGGTTCTCGAACCTCAGAATCTAGTCCGGTGCCCAGCATCCCATCTACAATAAAGTCATATTCGCCCGGAGCAAAGGTATCCCAGTTGTGGATATTGATCTCTGTATCCAGCTTTTTTAAGAGATCCAGGTTTTTTGAGGTATCCTGAGTCAGGGAATCAGTCCCCGAAATAAAGCAGATGGTGATATCAACCTCATGCTGCGAAAGCAGGCGGGCTACTACCAGGGCATCTCCGGCATTGTTTCCTTTCCCGCAAATGAAAAGTCCATGCGATTTTTGTTCTGTAACCGCTTCAATATAATCGGCGGCCCGGGTTCCGGCGGTTTCCATGAGGGTGAACCCATCAATGCCAAAATCTGATATAGTTTTTTCATCCATATGCCGGCATTGTCCCGCAGAGCACAAATAGTAGGAGTAAGGAATGTTGAGCATAATCAGGGCTTTTTAGCTGTTTGATAAGTATTTGATTACCCTGGTAAAGTAAGAAACTAAAGCAATAAAACTGAAGCTGAAGAGGTGCGATTACACGCCGGTAAATTATGAAAGGGGCAGATCATAAGAAGTCCCTTCTGCCATGGGCATCCCTTCGGGAGGCAACAGCCTCAGGGTGACTCCTTTACTTCACTAAAACTCAGAACATAGCTTTGGTTGCCCCTGATAAATATACTCTCAACAGCCCTTTTCTTTTTTAGCTGTAAGCTATACATCAATACGACCGGGCGAACAATACCTTTTGTTTCGAAGGCTTACCGCTCACCATACATTCGCCTTCTTCTCCATCTTCCAGAGGGATGAGGCGGATGGTGGCTTTGGTGTCTTCTTTAATCTTTTCTTCAGTTTCGGGCGTGCCATCCCAATGAGCCCATACAAAGCCGCCTTTGTTTTCGATGATGTTTTTGAACTCCTCATAATTTCCTGCTTCAGAGGTCATCTCACCGCGGCGTTTTTGGGCTTTTTCAAACAGCTCATTCTGGATGTCATCCAGCATGTCTTTGATTTTAGCACTAATACCATCACGATCTACAATGTTCTTCTCCAGAAGGTCGCGGCGGGCCAGCTCTACATTGTTGTTTTCCACATCGCGGGGTCCAACGGCAATCCTCAATGGAATCCCGGCTGCTTCATGTTCAGCAAATTTGTATCCCGGGTTGTAGTTGTCCCGGTCATCCAATTTGATGCGGACTCCCAGTTCTTCCAGCTCATTATAGATTTTGTCGGCGTATTCCAGCACCTCTTTGCGTTGCTCATCACTTCTGTAGATGGGCACGATCACCACTTGTACCGAGGCCAGTTTTGGAGGAAGCACCAAGCCCTGGTCATCAGAATGAGTCATAATCAACCCCCCAATCAAACGGGTAGATACGCCCCAGCTTGTTGCCCACACCAGTTTGTGCTGCCCGTCCTTGTCCTGGAACTTCACATCAAAAGCTTTGGCGAAATTCTGTCCCAGGAAGTGAGAGGTACCGGCTTGGAGGGCTTTTCCGTCCTGCATCAAGGCTTCAATACAATAGGTTTCTTCAGCGCCTGCAAAACGTTCGCCGGCAGTTTTAACCCCGGTGTGTACGGGCATGGCCATAAAATCTTCGGCAAAGGTGCGGTATACCTCCAGCATCTGCAGTGTCTCTTCAACAGCTTCTTCTTCGGTGGCGTGGGCGGTATGACCTTCCTGCCATAAAAACTCCATGGTTCTGAGGAACAGGCGGGTTCTCATTTCCCAGCGCACAACATTGGCCCACTGGTTCACCAGTATAGGCAGGTCGCGGTACGACTGTATCCAGTTGCGGTAGGTGTCCCATATAATAGTCTCGGAAGTCGGCCGTACAATCAGTTCTTCTTCCAGGCGAGATTCAGGATCTACTTCTACCCCCCCATCCACACTTTTGAGACGGCTGTGGGTGACCACGGCACATTCTTTGGCAAAGCCTTCTACATGCCGGGCTTCTTTGGATAAAAAAGATTTGGGGATGAACAGCGGGAAGTAGGCATTTTCATGTCCGGTGTCTTTGAACATCTGGTCGAGGGCTTGTTTCATATTTTCCCAGAGTGCCATACCGTTCGGCCGTATTACCATAGAGCCGCGTACGGGCGAATGCTCTGCCAGCTTGGCCTCTCTTACGACGTCCAGATACCATTGTGAATAATCTTTTTCCTGTGATGTTATATTCTTAGCCATGAAATGCTGTTGTGTGTTTTTCTTATCCGGTTAAATGAGGGATATCGTGAGTGAAGGGCAGTGTCTTCAAACTGTTTTTAGCAATCAGTTTTTGGGAGAAGACTTCTTATTCCGCTCATAGCCACATCATTTAACAGAGTCATTTAAATCATCATGAGCCCAAAGGTAAGAAACTTATCCAACAGAATTGAGCGAAGGAACAGAAAAAATGTTTCCCATTGTTGTAGAATGCCTTATATTTACTGCTCTCGAAAAATCGGGGTGATCCTGAGGAGGTGAGCCCTTAAAGCGAGAACATAGTGACAACAATGCCGTGGTAGCTCAGATGGTTAGAGCGCACGACTCATAATCGTGAGGTCGACGGTTCAATTCCGTCCCACGGTACATAAATAAAGCCCAGCCTGGAAACAGCTTGGGTTTTTTTGTTTTGAGAGAGAATAAATTTTTGATTGCCACTTTTCCTACAGCTATCATTGCCCAAAGCAGAAACTGTGAGTCTAAACTGTTATAAATGGGTAAACTTGATACTAACGAATTAAGCAACTGGCTATGGGATGCAGCAAGCCGGATACGTGGACCAGTAGAAGCTTCGAAGTACAAAGACTATATCCAGCCCCTTATTTTTATAAAACGTCTGTCAGATGTCTTCGAGGATGAAATGGATAAACTCGCTGAGGAATATGGTGACAGAGAGATTACAGAAGAAATAGTAGCTGAGGATCATGACTATGTTCGGGTATATATTCCTCCAGAGTACCGTTGGGATCAATTGAAGCAAAAAAAGTACTGACCAAGGTGTTGAAAGAACTGGGATTTTGAGATAGAGATATGAATCCTTCCAACCTGAAAGAAAGCGAAACCGTTGAGCTCAAAGAGTCATTTAAAGATGACGCTTTGAAAACACTTTGTGCTTTTGCGAATACAAAAGGCGGATCTTTGTTTGTTGGGGTGAAAGATGACAGCACACTTCTTGGTGGAAGTATCTCAGATGAAAAGCAGCAGCAGATTATTAATAAAATTGTAAATCAGTTGAATATTCAACCTGGAGTCGTACTACATGAACAGTCTGGAAACGAGTTCCTGGAAATCAAGGTATCAAAGAGCTCGTACCCTGTTAATCTTCGTGGGCGCTTCTATAAACGAATAGGAAATACCACCAGGGAATTAAGCCTTGAAGAGCAAAAAACGCTTTTGCTTAAAGATGTTCCCTGGGACTCTCAAGTAAGAGAAGGTATAACCTTCGATAATCTTGCCACTAATTTGACCACTCCGATTGCTATTCGAGCCTACGAAAATATTCATGGTGCTTCGCCCGAATCGCTTGATGAAGAAGATTTCTTTGAACATCTCGGATTGATTAAAGGTGGGAAAATCACTAATGCCGCTTTATTGATGTTTGGTGATAATCAAAGCCCTTCTTTCCCATTTGCTAAAGTGCGTATCGGAAGGTTTAAAGGAGAATCCACGATTGTAGCTGACCATACCATTGGCCGTACTTTAATAAACCAGCTACAGGAATCTGAGCGTGTTATAAAAACGCTGCTCAATAAGAGGTATAGGATTACGGGTAAATCATTTCAACGTGAAGAAGTCTGGGAGTATCCCCTGGAAGCTATTCGTGAGGCCATATTAAATGCCTTGGTTCACCGGGATTATCATATCAACAATGCGCATATAGAAATAAAGATTTTTGATGATCACATCCTGATCAGCAGCCCCGGCTCACTTCCGGAGGGGATTAGTGTTGATCAGTTAAAGAAGTCGCATCCCTCCGTTCGAAGGAACCCGCTGATTGCCGAGACTTTATTCAGAGCAGGTTATATTGAGCAGTTTGGTACCGGAACCTTAAGGATGAAAGAAACTCTTAGAAAAGCCGGTCACCCAGATCCGGAGTTTAGTGAGGAGGAAAACAGATTTACGGTACGTTTTGATGCTGCTCCTGAACCGGTTGATCTGGATAGTCTTGATTTAAATGAGCGACAACTAAAAGCTGTTGAGCTTGCCCGTGAGGGTGAAATTCAGGCTTCAGACCTGCACGAAAATTATCCGGAAGTAAACCGGAAAACGATTACCCGGGACTTAACTGAGCTGGTTGAACAGGAATTATTTGAAAAAACCGGCAAGGGTAAGGGGACCCGGTATCACCTTCGGTTTAAACGTTAAAAATTTATGGGACATTTTATGGGACATTTTGAAACGCTCGTGAAATTTATTTGATCACAGAAACACCTTTTATGCATACATTAAGCCGGTTTGTGTTAACAAAACCCAGATGAACTTATGGGACATTTTACCGGACATGCTCGGCATCCCGCAACCTACAGACAACGAATTAATTCAGCTAAGAACAAAACGATTTATGACAGCCAGAGAAGGATTTAAAGAAACTGAAATTGGGGAAATTCCTGTGGAATGGGAATACATATAGCCTTCAATATAACTTCGGCTATCTGGTTTTTTTAAGCTTTCAAGTTCTGAGATATCCGATTCGATAAAGTAGTCTGGGGTTGATGACCAATAGTCGATTTCCTGGTTTGATATGGAATATCTCCAAATGCCGGGATAGGAGAGATAAGAGAAATATACATTCTCAGCATCCGAAGTGATATATGTCCCATCAACATATTTACCAACATAGGCCATTGGGGGTGTATCGTGAATTGCCCCCAGGTGAGTATTTGATGAAATATCATAAATGGCCAATGCTTTATCTGATTCCCCATATCCAACTTCATTAATCGTTACAAAAAGCGAGTCGTTTATTAGGGTAAAATTCTTGGTTCTGAAGTTTTTTAAGGTGAGCTCCAGATGATCAGTGCCGTCTCTTTCATACAAGATTGCTTTGAATTCATTAAATGGAAGTACGGCAAAATAGTTGCCGGATGTTTTGCAGTTGATAAGCGTTTGAAACTCACCCGGCCCCCTTCCGATCTGCTCTGCTTTTCGGATAAACTTTCCGGTATCATCAAAAACAAGAATGTTCTGTAAGTCGCAATAGTATAGGCTGCCATCATCATCCATGGCAGCCTTGTACAATTGAGGAAGGATAAATTCATCCTCTATGACGATGCTGTATGAGCCAGTTTTTTCTATTTGGAATTGCGAAACCCCTTGCTCGCTAAATAATGTGGTATAGAGGACAATAAATAATGCCAGGTATTTCATTAATTCGACGTCTCCATCGCCTCAATATCACTCAGTAGCTGTGGGATGTTAGAGACTTCGGCTACCTGCCAATAGCCGTCCATATCCCGCATCATCAGTTCAATGGTAAGGGTAGTGTCTAAGTCTGCGTGGTTAAATTCGAGTCCGGCATAGGCGGTTTTGCCATCTCTGTCTATATAGCTGATGCTCTCTACCAGGTCTCCCTTAAATCCGAGTTTTCTTGCAAAACCATCCAGGCTGGGTCCTTTTGTTTGTTCTGAGGCTTCTATGTCTGTCTCTCCCGTTTCAACATAGCGGATGATTTGTTTTTCGGCCTGACTCACAAGCATAGGCTTTACCAGTTTCACCAATCCTTTGCCCATGGCAGCTCCCAGCTCTTCGAAGGGATCATCGCTGGATACATCCCGGGTGGCCTCGTCCAGCATATCATCAATCATCCGGGAAGTGAGGCCTTCAATATCAACATGCTTTTTGAAAGTGGTTACATCATGAGTTTTTACGGCCTGCTCTATCTGGTTAATGGAATATCGCGGTGTTGATGTCCAGTACCAATAACCACTGCCTGCTACAAGTACCAACAGTAAAAAAGAAATAATCGCTTTTGATTTCATACAAACCCCTTTGCTTAGTTTAAATAACGCTTTGAGTATAGTAAATCCAATCCAAATAGTTTCAAGGTTGTTATCTGCCGGCCCGTGAATATAAAAGAGTTATTATTTGGCGTCTAAACCTCCAAGGTTTCCAATCTGGCTAATCGACTAAATGCACCAACGAGAAAACCTTGGTGGTCTTGAATTGAAAGCTGATAGCTGACAATTAATATCCTCTACTTAACCAACGTCATCTTGCGGCTGATTTGATGTCCATTGGCGTTAAGCTTATACAGGTATATGCCAGAAGAAAGCTTAGAAGCATCAAAGGTAACTGTATGTTCGCCAGCAGCTTTATGCCGATGTACCAAGGTTGCAACTTTGCGGCCGGATGTGTCAAATACTTCCAATTGTACCATGGCTGCTTGGGCAAGGCTATAGCGGATTACAGTAGATGGATTGAACGGATTCGGGTAATTCTGGTTAAGCCGGATTTGTTTGGGGACGTCTAATGAGGGCTCAGTTGAAGTGGTAACGACTTCCCGGAGTTGATAACGAAATACTCCCTCACCCTGGGTGGCAGCGTAGAGGAATTCACCGCCGGCAGAGAATTTGAGCATGGCCACCGAGCGGGTTGATAGTTCATCATTAATCTGTTCCCAGCTTTGGCCATTGTCTTTACTGACATATACTCCCCCATGCCATTCGGCGGCATATATATGGGAAGGCTCAACAGGGTCAATCACAATAGAAGTGATATGGGCATGATCCCGGGTACTCTGATCGATAAGAAGTGCCGGACTTAACACCTGAGCCCAGTTTTGTCCACCATCTTCGGTTTTATATACTCCAAAAATATTACAGCCTGTATATACCACCTGGTCGTCATCGGGATGTACCGCTACCGAGAGCAGGGAGTGGCGGGGCAGGGGATCATCCTCATGCCAGATGTCATCCCATGATTGTCCATCCGGCAGATTCCCCTTGGCATCTTGCCAGTTGGCACCCCCATCGGTAGATTTATAAATACCACCATCCCTTAAGGTGATGTACACCAAATCTGCATTTTGGTAGCTGATGCCGATATCGGTGACATTTTTGGCCTGAGCTCCTGTGGGAAGGCCATCGTTACGTTCGTTCCAATGCCACCCTCCATCGGCAGAACGGTACACCCCCTGACTTTCAGGAAAATCAAGTTGGTGGGGGTTGGGATGAAACCCGGCAGCCATAAATCCTGCATATACAATGAGGGGATCTGAGGGGGCATAAACAAGATTGCGGGCTCCATGACGATCCCCTACTGCACCGGTTTCAAGATATAATGCTGACTCCCAGTTTTGTCCGGCATCCTCACTAATGAGGATATAGCTTTCATGTTCATCAGAGGTGATGCGGGTATCCCCGGATGGATCCGAGGGATCAAAAGCGACACCAAAACCTTCGGGAAAAGCGGCAGGTCCATTACTGATACCATTCCAGTTATCACCGCTATTATCACTATCAAACACACCACTGCGACCGTTGGCCATGATGCGTTCGGGGTCGTTGGGATCTACGGCAATACTGTGGATATCGGCCCCGGTATATCCTTTGCTCCAGCTTACCCAGCTTTGGGCTCCGTCTTCGGATTTAAACACTCCACCGCCGTAGTTATTTACATACAATTTGTCCTGGTCATTCTGGCTTACCACCATGTCGATGGGAACCCCACTGCGCACCCCTTCCGGACCATAGGGGGCACCAAAGGCTCCACTATGTCGAGTCCAGTTAAGGCCGTTGTCCGCTGAGCGATAAATAGCCTGTGCCGATCCCACATACACAATGGATGGGTTAGATGGCGAAAATGCCACAGCAGTCAATGGTTCCTGGTTCCACCCGAAGGTAGATGGGGAAACATCGGTCCAGCTTTGGCCAAAGTCGGTGGAGCGGTAGATGGCTCCGTAAAGCCCTTTATTATAATCGTTATTGTTTCCGGCGGCTATAATAAGGGTGGCAGGATTATCGGGATCCTGGTGTGCTCCACCTATAAACATGCTTTTTGAAGGATCGATACCAGCGTTGGAAGCACTCCAGGTTTGCCCGCCGTCTACTGTACGGTACACTCCAAGCCCGGGCCCGGATGGGTAGGTTTCGTCGGGGTCGTCCGTGAATGCTTCCCGGTCAAAGATACCGGTGGTTACCAACATCTCGTCGGTGTTCTCAGGGTTGATGAAGAGCCAGCGTGTAAGGCTGTTAAATTCTTGCATCAGGGTGAAGTTCTCTCCGCCATCTTCGGAGTGATAGATGAAGCCTTTTACTTTTTCAAACTCGGTTCCCCATTCTGCGGTGTGCTGTTCTCCCATCACGAAAACGAAATCCGAGTTACCGGGCATTACTTCAATATGGCGGATGGTAATCGGCCCGGTATCGGGGTTGGGATCCAGGTTAATGCCGTTGTCTTTTTTAACCCAGCTGTTCCCTCCGTCAGTGGATTTGTAGAGTCCCCCGCCTTGCTCCATGCCTGCCCACAGGATATTATTGTCGTTGGGATCGATACGGAATGCAAACACAGGGATGGCATCTGATGAGGCCCCGGCCCTGAAGTCGATGCCGTTGTTGGCAGTTTCCCAGTTTTGGCCGGAATCAAAACTTACTTGCAGCCCCGACCAGGCATCGGTCACAAAAATGGTCTCGGGGTTATCAGGTCGGTACCGAACATTGTAGCCAAGCCCGCCAATAGGACCGCCGGTTTTGTGCCACACATTAAAATCAGTTTGGCCATTGTTGATGTTGATGCGGTTCAGAAATCTCCATGCAAAAGGAAGCCCTGCAGTTACAGTAAGTCCGGTTTTTAAGAATTCTTTTCGATCCATATGGCAATTAAACCATAAATTTTGAGAATAGAAATAACAGCTATACCTGCGATGAAAATATAGAATGACATAAATAGACAAAGGCCATAGCATCCAGGTTTGAGTCAGGATTTGGGAGTGAAAAAAATTGTGTTAGTTTTAAGACGGAAAATTTTACTTTGCAGCTATGAAAGAATCTCACAAAAATGATCTTGTAGTTATGGCGAGCCAAGCTTTAGAAAAGGCCTATGCCAAGTACGAGGAAATAATAAAAGAGCTGGAAAATGAAGACACCTCTTCTGATCTGGCAATTGCGATTGATGACTCACTAAAAAATTTATCCAGGAAGATAGAGGCCTATCTAAGCGGTAAGATTAACCTGGCTAAATTGGTGGATGAGTTCCTGTTTGAATATGAGATTGTGGAGGATGAGCTGGAAATGGGTAAGAGGGAACCGGTTCGTCTCAGAAGGCTAGCCAAGCGAATGTTGTCGAGTTATGAGGATTTCATAGAAAAGGTTGGAGGTAAGAAAAAGTTGAGCAGGCTTAAACAGGAAGCTCCTTTTTATGTGAATAAAAAATCTAAGACTACAGCATATCTGTTGTGGTTTTTTGGCCTTTTCGGAATATTGGGACTTCACCGCTTTTACCTGGGAAAGGCCGGAACAGGAATTGCCTGGCTGTTTACCGGTGGACTTTTTGGGATGGGAGCATTGTATGATGTCTTCGCTTTGTCCGGTATGGTAGATGAGGAAAATACCTATCATGAGTTAAGGGCCGCGCAAATCCAGCAACTAACGGGAAAATAAATTCATAAAAAAGCCGCCCTCAACTCAATGAGCGGCGGCTAATATCATCTACAGACGGCTATTACCCCATTTGCACCTTTAACATACATGTACAGGGTGGACTCGTCAATGGAGTGAAATACGTAATTTGACTACGTAAAAATACGTAGTTTTGAATATTGAACATTTCTTTTGGTTTTTCTCTTTTTTTTAATTTGTAAACACCCGCAAATGATCTCTACTTACCGAGCAGCAATCGTTCGTTTTCCATAGCGTAGCGAACCAGGGATGCCGTATTTTTTTGGTTCAGCTTTTTTAGCAGGTTGGTGCGGTGTTTATCTACTGTGCGTGGGCTAATGTACAGCTTGGTGGCAATCTCGGCACTGGTTAATCCCTGTACCAATAAACCAAGTATTTCTTTCTCTCTTTTAGTGACGGATTTAAAAGGATCGTGTCGCTTTTTTTGCCGGGCCAGCCGCATATACTCTTTGGTCATCATGCGGGAGAACTCTTTACCAAGGTAGCGGTTTCCCTGAGATACTTTTTGGGCGGCATCAATCAGTTCTATATGGTGGGCTGATTTATGGAGCAATCCGTAAGCCCCGCAATCCAGGAAATCATCCAGGGTTTTTTGGTCGGTGTTGTGGGCCAAGATCAGGATATTGGCATCGGGATAGCGGTGGATAATTTTTTTGGCTATTACAATGCCATCCATCTCGGGCATTTCGAAGGAAAGGATGCAGAGTTGGGGTTGAACACTTTCATAAGCGGTAAGTACAAGCGCTCCATTGTCAATTTCGCTGCATATGTTAAACGAACCCTGCCCACTTAAAATCGAGCTAAGTCCATAACGGAATATTTCGTTGCCGTCTGCTACAACGGTATCGATTGTGTTCATTATTACCTCCCCAGGTGCAAATGGATTTCCTCCGACCCAATCGGAGAAAGGACAAATAATGTAATTAAAATGATTGGATAATCCCCAATATTATTTTTGTAGAGATGTTGAAGAATCCATATTGGCATATTAGTATTACGCGTTTACCGGTTGGAGATTAGCTTAAAACAGTATTGAAAGGGAGTAACCTCGCAGCGTCCGCAGGTCCTGCGAGCGTTACGGGATTCTCGCTGGAAAGCCGAACGCTACGAGGACCTGCGGACGCTCGTAGGTTCTCTAAATGGTACTTATAACCGGTAAACGGGTTAGTATTCTCAAAAAAAAGGAATTAAAAGGCTGGAGTATTTTTCTGTAAAGAGAACACCGGGTGTTGATTAAAAAATATTTCCACTACAGAATGGTAAGCAGGACCCAAAAATTGATCGCCGACTTGGCTGTCCAGAGCAGCGTGCGTACCCAGTTGGTGTATACCAAACGGTTGATGAGAGAACTCTTTTTTTCTTTACGGAGCTTTGAGTGTAAAGGAACCGAAAGTAAAGCGGTGGATATCCAAATCAACAATACCAGGTAAAAACCTATTGAGTTAAAAGAAAACCAGTGCTCAGTTAAAAAAAGCAGTGTGGATGTGATGAGTTCCAAAAGCATCACCGGTGCTACTATAAGTCCAATTCGAAGAGAGTGTTGGCGATGGAAAAGCGGGAAGTTTTCTTCGTCAGTATAGCGAAAAGAAGGGTAATGTACCAGTTGTACACACCAAATAACCCCCATCAAAAAGAAGGAAGAAAAAGTGTTCAGGAAAAAAATAAGTTGATATGACATTGGTATAAGCGTTTCGTTTACATAATGTGTATTTTCTTCGCCTTAATAATCTCCCGAAGGGATGCTTTCGGCCAAAATTTTTTACTCACATTCACCAAATATAATGACATTTAAAAGAACACACACCTGCGGAGAACTATCAACCGATAACATTGGAGAGGAAATAACCCTCAACGGATGGGTGGGCCCGCGACGAGACCTGGGTGGAGTAATTTTTATCGATTTGCGAGACAGATACGGAATTACCCAGGTTGTATTTACCGAAGAAGATGATACATTGCATGCTAAGGCCGAAGAACTGAGAGCCGAATATGTAATTGGAATTAAAGGAAAGGTTATTGAAAGAGGTGAAGGGAATATAAATCCGAATTTACCTACAGGAGAGATTGAAATTGAGGCTACCGAACTGGTGATTTATTCCCGGGCAGAAACTCCTCCCTTCGAGATTAAGGATGATATACCAACCAACGAGGAAGTGCGGTTGCGATATCGCTACCTGGATTTGCGACGACCTGAAGTTCAGCGGAGGATGATGCTGCGCTCAAAAGTGTATCAATCCATACGCTCGTACTATCACGGGCATGAATTTGCAGAAGTGGAAACTCCTGTGTTGATGAGAAGCACCCCCGAAGGGGCCCGTGATTACCTGGTTCCAAGCCGAGTGAATGCCGGTAAGTTTTTTGCACTTCCTCAAAGTCCACAAACCTACAAGCAGCTGTTGATGGTATCGGGATACGACCGGTACTTCCAGATTGTGAAGTGTTTCCGCGATGAAGACCTGCGTGCCGACCGGCAGCCCGAATTTACCCAGCTGGATGTTGAAATGAGTTTTGTGGACGAAGAAGATATTTTTAGTGCCCACGAAGACATGATGAAAAAATTGTTCAAAGAAACGGTTGGAGCAGATGTTGAGACACCATTTCCTCGCATGACTTACGAGGAAGCAATGAATACCTACGGCTCCGACAAACCGGATACCCGTTTTGGCCTCGAGTTTGCCGATTTTTCCGAAATCGTTCGGGACGCTGAATTTAAAGTATTTTCCGGAACGGTTAAAAACGGTGGTTCTGTAGTGGGAATTACCGTTCCCGGACGAGGAGATATGGGACGGGGAGCTATTGACCGGCTGACCGACCGTGTTAAAAATGAAACCGGAGCAGGCGGGCTTATCTATATCAAGATGCAGGAAGGCGGCCCTTTGTGTAGTGTGGCTAAGTTTCTGACGGATGAAATCGTAGATCAAATGGTAGCAGAGGCCGGAGCCAAAGAAGGTGACCTGGTACTTATTTTAGCCGGCCCCAACCCCGAAGTATTGAAACAACTTGGGCAGCTTCGCCTGATGATGGGTAAAGAATTTGATCTTATTGATACTGATAAGTTCAATTTCCTGTGGGTTACGGAATTTCCTCTGTTGGAATGGGATGAGGAAAACAGAAGATATCATGCTATGCACCATCCATTCACATCTCCCAAAGAAGAAGACATGGATTTGATTGATACGGATCCTGCGGCTGTTAAAGCACGTGCCTACGATTTGGTGTTGAACGGAAATGAAATTGGCGGCGGCTCTATTCGTATTCATGACCAGCAAGTGCAACGCAAGATGTTTGAGCTGCTGGGAGTAGGCGAACAAGAAGCAGAAGAGAAATTCGGTTTTTTGCTGGATGCGTTCAAATATGGCGCGCCTCCACATGGCGGAATTGCTTTTGGGATAGACCGTATTGTGATGTTACTTACCGGGGCAGACAGCCTGCGTGATGTTATTGCTTTCCCTAAGAACCAGAAAGCACAGAGCCTGATGGACAACTCACCGGATACCGTAGATGAGCATCAGCTTGATGAATTACATATTTCAATAAAGCGTAACATAAAAGAACAACTAAAGTGAAAACAGCGGGATTAGACGGCTGCCAGGCAGGTTGGCTGCTCATCAGTTTTGATGAGAATAATGAAAAGTATGAGGTGCTCCGAGATAAGGAAGACCTCAAAGAAGCGTTTGAGTCCTTCGAACGTATTTTCATTGATATGCCTATCGGCCTGGAAGATGACAAATACACACGCGATTGCGATGCCCTGCTCCGAAAAAAACTGGGCGGGAATTATGCTTCCAGTGTATTCAGTCCGCCTATACGTCCCGCTTTATATGCTCCTACCTATGCTGAGGCTAATGCTGTGTTATATGATTACACAGAAAAAAAACTATCGCTGCAGTCCTGGAATATTGTTCCCAAGATTCAGATGGTAGACGACTTGCTTCAACAGAGTGAGCAGTTAAAAGAGGTAGTATTGGAAAGTCATCCCGAGTTGTTGTTTCAACAATTAAACGGTGGAATGATTTATCAGAAAAAAAACCTAAAGAAAGGCATTAAACACCGCTTGAAACTGGTAGAAGATAAAGAAGCTGTTTGTGATGACTTTTTCCGGGATATCAAAGAAGACTTTCGCCGCAATGAAGTGGAAGAAGATGATATAGTGGATGCCATGGTACTGGCATATTATGCCAAGCTTTCGAAGGAAAAAGGAGTTCAAACCCTGCCGGAAGAAGTACCTTACGACTCGGAAGGAATGCGGAAAGCTATACACTTTGTATAGGCTAACCGCTTAAAGCATCCGTTATATATCGCATCACGCCATCGTTTTAGGTTGATGGTGGACGGTTCTGCATTTTTAGTCTTCTTTGTTCTGATGCTTTAGAATTTTTTTGTATTTAACCCCTGCCTTATACACCCGGTTGATGCCATTAAGTGCTGCCGTGCGGTATGCTTCGCTGTAGGTAGGATAGTTAAGTACGTGATTAATGAAATAGCGAATATCTCCCCCCAGCGACATCACGGCCTGCCCAAGGTGAATGAGATCACTGGCCCGTTCGCCAATAATATGGATACCGAGGATCTTGAGCGTTTCAGTAGAAAATACAAGTTTCAGCATGCCGTCGTCCTGGTTACTGATGTGTCCCTGGGTAATATTCCTGTAGTAGGCACGCCCAACGGTTACATTCAGGCCCATTTCATTTGCATCTTCTTCGGTGAGGCCAATGTTGGATATTTCAGGGATAGAGTAGATGGCAAAAGGGATTTCCGGCGGCACGTCAAGAGCATCTATACCAAACATGCGGCAGGAGGCGAGTCGTCCTTCTGAGAATGAAGCAGAAGCCAGGGCGGGGTATCCGATTACATCACCTGCGGCATATATGTTATCTACATTGGTTTTGTAATTATCATCTACAACAATGTAGTTTTTCTCGTCCGTTTCTACGCCCGCCTTGCTGAGCCCTATGGTATCGGTATTTGGGATTTTACCACTCAGGAACAGAACGTGCTCGGTTTCAAGTACATGCGTACGGCCTTCTTCATGGTCGTTATTCAGTTTGTATTTCACTTCTGTAGTGTTGCGTAGTGAGTTTTCCTGAACATCAATGTCGTAGACAGAGGTGAGTACCTCAACTTTCTCTTTCTTGAGAATGCTTTTAAACTCTTCTTTTATTTCGTGATCCAGGAAGGGCAGGAAATTGTCTCTGGGATTTAAGAGAGATACACGACATCCCAGGTTTGAGAACGTAGTGGCGTATTCAACCGCATTAACCCCGCCGCCAATAATAACCAGCTGGTGAGGGATATGGTTGAGCTTAAGTACGGAATTCCAATCCAGTACCTTATCGTGATCAATGTGAAATTCTTTGGGTTGTACCGGCCTGCTTCCGGTAGATATGAGGATAAACTCTGCAGACAAGGTCTTTTCTTCTCCTTCGTGAGTAGTAATTACAACTTCATGGTCGCTTTTAAGCTTCCCATGCCCGCGAATAGTGTCTACTTCATTTTTATCGAAGTCGGTTTCAACCTTTCTGATTTTGCTTTCTTGTATTTGCTGTTTGTAGAAATGCAGATCAGCCATCTGGTGGCGCTTGTAGGTTTTTTCATGTTCCAGCTCAGAAAATTGTTTTTTAAAACGTTGTATAATACGTGCTGTTTCCCGGAGAGCTTTACTGGGAACTGTACCCGTGTTTATCCAGTTGCCGCCAAAATCTTGTTCATTGGCTTCTACTATGAGTGCTTTTTTATCAAATTTTGAACTTTGCATGGCACAGGAAAACCCTGCTGGTCCGCTGCCAAGTATAATGACGTCGTAGTCGTATTTCATAAATTGAGTTAGTGAGTTTGTCCCCCAAGATAGCTGAATTTTGAGAGTATTTCAGAGGTCTATTTTTCTTATAGGAGGTGCATATATCATGGATAGATTCTATAGATAGGAAGAGGAACGATTTTAATAAAGTCATTGCTTACATTTGAGAACTGTAAACAAAAGGCGCACATCACATAAGCGCCTGTTAATTTGAAATTAATTTGGAGGAAACAATGGCTTATTCTCTTCCTGAACTTCCGTATGATTACGATGCTTTAGAGCCACATATTGATGCTCGTACCATGGAAATTCATCATACTAAACATCATCAGGGATATACAAACAAGGTAAACGCAGCACTTGAAGGACATGAGTTCGCTGACCTTGATATTGAAGAGGTATTAGGACGTGTAAACGAACTACCTGACGATAAAAAACAAGCGGTCATTAACAATGGCGGTGGATATGCAAATCATAAGTTATTCTGGACTATACTTTCTCCCAACGGAGGAGGCAACCCCACGGGTGATTTAGCAGATGCTATTAATGATACATTTGGCAGCTTGGATGCATTTAAAGAGCAGTTCGGTAATGTCGCCGGTAGTCGGTTTGGTTCAGGCTGGGCCTGGCTTTCTGTTGATGGAAGCGGAAACCTGAATATTCATTCTACAGCTAATCAGGATAGCCCGCTGATGGATGGTTATACACCTATTCTTGGGCTGGATGTTTGGGAGCACGCGTATTACCTGAACTATCAAAATCGCCGCCCCGACTATATCTCCTCGTTCTGGAACGTAGTGAACTGGGACCAGGTTGCTAAAAATTACAAAGCAGCCAGGTAAGCACAGCGATTGACTAACAATTTATGACGGTGGACTTTTTTGTTCACCGTCATTTCTTTACATGAGATATTAAGCTGTTTGAGTTTCAAGAAAGCTTTGAAAAGTTAGAGATCTGGCAATTAACGGCCATCAAATTTTGTTACAATAGTTTGTATATTTAGAAGAATCAAAAAAAGACATAGGTAATATTATGCAATTTGGATTTGGAATGGGACCCGACACGTCTTGGATGAGAGAAGAACTTACTAAGTTTGGTGTTGAAGAACTGAAGACCACAGAAGATGTGGATCGTGCAATGAAAGAATATAAAGGCACGATGTTACTTGCCATTAACTCGGTGTGCGGATGTGCGGCAGGTAATGCCCGCCCGGGCCTGGGAATTGCTCTTGAGCAAAGCGATGCGAAACCTGATCATATGGTAACGGTATTTGCCGGACAAGATAAAGAAGCGACAGCTCATGCAAGAGATTACTTTAGTGAGTACCCGCCCTCTTCGCCAGCTTTTGCCTATTTTGTAGATGGTGAAATCAAAGCTATGATCCCACGTCACCGTATCGAAGGCCGAACCAAAGAGGAAGTGGCCAATGACCTGAAGATGGTATTTGAGGCATTCGGTAAAGAGGAGAAAGAAGCGGAAGAATAAAAACCGCTTCTGTTGACTTAAAACTGAGATTCTGAAAAGCCGGCTCTATGTAGCCGGCTTTTTTAATACTTTTGTTCACCGGCTTTCTGTAGAATGGTATCCTCCGGGATCCTAAGATGGGCTTCCCAGCTTATTTCGCTTTAAAACTGGCTCTTTTCTGTATATATGGTATATTTAAAAGGTTGTCGGATTAGCCTCAGGGATATATATGGAAATCACAAAAAAAGCCATTATTGTAGAAGATAATTTAATCTTGTCGATACTGTACGAGAATTATCTGGAAGAAATGATATTTAAAACAGTAGGGGAAGTCAAGAATGGGGAGCAGGCGGTAGAACTCGTCAAAAAATACAAGCCCGATGTAGTGATTATGGATATCATGCTGGAAGGGGACATGGACGGCATCCAGGCTGCAGAGTTAATCCGCGAGTTTTCCGGCGTTCCTATCGTTTTTATTACGGGAAATTCAGATGTCACTCATGTAAAAAGAGCTGGTACTATTTCAAATTCCAAGTTCCTGAAAAAACCAATTACCGAAGGTCGGTTAAAAAAGGCAGTAAAGTATTTGCTCTCTAAACAGAATAAACAAAATGGCACTTAATTTTTTTTGAAGAGCCGGTTTTTATTTTGAGTGATGTTCAGGAATTCATTTCTTTTGAGTTCTGCCCGTACATCTGCAACAGTGCCGGAGGAAGCGCCGTCGGAAACACTCAGAAGAATAGTAATGTTACGATCGATAGCCGTAGAATTTAAGGCAATTCGCAGATCATCAGGGTGAATCTCTTTACCTCTGAGTAGTATGTTGCCGTTGGCAAGTACATCAATATGAAGGTATTTCTTTTTATAAGCTTCTATTTTGCTGCTGCTCAGGGCTATAAAATTAGCTCTGTTTAGCCTTAGTCTGTTTTGAAAAGCAGACTGCATATCATTCATCAATTCCCATGGAGCACTTTTGTTAAATAGAACTCTTACCGTGGAAGAGGAATCCAATGGGATATCCTTGAGCTGAGGTTTTAATGCTGTGGATGATATCAGCTTGCCACGCACCAATATCTGATCACTACTGTGAACCCGTATGTCAAGAAGTTCTATGGTATCTGTTTCTGCAGATGTTTTGTTATCCTGCTGGGTATTGGAGCAGGAAATAAGCAAAAAAGGAAGTAGAAGGAAAAGGTGTTTCATTAATGGATGATCTCAGGTTTGGATGGAGGATATAATGGAGCGCATTAAAGCATTTCTTAGTCTCGCCCAAAGTCTATTTCTTTGCCATCTTTAAAAATACGGATGCCCTCGGGTTTCCCTTTTTCACCACCGGGGCCAAAAGCATATACAGCTGCGGCCAGTTCTTCTTCACTTGGGTTGGTGCCCACTTCGCGGGGCTCGTCCTGGTAAAAAGAATCCAAGTGCAGGGTTTGTGTGGGGAAGGCAAACTCAACCCCCACTTCTTTAGCAAGGCGCATAATCTCCAGCAGAAAATTGTGGCGTTGTTGCAGTTCTGTTGTCCAGTCGGGAACATCAAAAAATACATAAACCAGCACGTCCAGAGAGTGTGTTCCCATAGAATTAAAGTGTACTTCATAATAATCCTGCCGGAAATGTTGATTGGATTTAACAATGGCTTTAATGCCTTCTACAAAAGCTTCCATCTGTTCGGGAGTGGTAGAGTAGGTGAGGTTCAGCATGGTTTTGAACCTGCGGTATTTCCGGAGGCCCAGGTTGTCAATGTCGGTATTGGCTACACTGGAGTTGGGCACACTAACCAACGAATTATAGAAAGTGCGAATGCGTGTTGAACGAAACCCGACTTCTTCAACCGTGCCTTCTACATCTCCCACTTTAATCCAGTCGCCCATCTTAAAAGGGCGATCCACAAAGATGGTGATTGATCCAAAGAAATTGGCCAGCGTATCTCTTGCGGCCAGAGCTACAGCCAGGCCTCCAATACCAAGTCCGGCAATAAGGGAAGCTACGTTGTAGCCGTTATTCTGGAGGATGGCAATGATTCCCATCACCACTATAAAAAAGCGGAGGGTTTTGCGAATTAAGGGGACCAACTGATCATCGAGCTGGGTCTCCGTCTTAGAGGTATACACCGAAAGGTATTTCGACAATACATCGGAGAGATTATACAACAGCCATATTACACCTGCAGAAACGGCTATTTCCAATATGGCAGACAAGTAGTAGTTGACGGTTACCGAAAGTTGAAGGTTGGAATAAGTGACTAAAAAGAAAGTCATTAGAAAAATGAAACCCACCGGTTTTTCGATACTTTTAATTAAATCATCATCCCATTGTATGGTCGTTTTTTGGGTAAGTCTTTTTACATAGTTATCAAGGATGAACTCGAAAATCTTTCGGAGAATAATCCCCATCAACAACCAGATAAAAATGCCAATATATTGCCAGATTTCTACTCCCAGCCATTGTTGTTGGGACCATTGGGGAAGGAAATCGAGGAGTACAGCTATATAGGTCGAAAAGGTATCCTGGTAAAGAACGGGAACTTGGTTAACGGTGGCTTTTGAGAATATCCACTCTCCATCTTCTTTTGTGAGATAGACCTCGGGCAGAGAGGGAAACAGAATATACTGCTGGAGCCCTGAAAGTGAATCGGTGTAGTTCGGAGATGCAGGAATCTCTTCATAGTCGATTAGCAAACCGCGGGCATCCAGGATCTTAAGCAGATGGGCCGCAAGTTTAAGCTTGTCGGCATCTGGTACTTCTGCCTGCTTCATGGTTTTAATAACATACTCGGGACGTTTGTGCCCGGTTTGTTGCCAGTGCAGAAAGGTGTGCACCGCCCGCCTTGGAGTATTCAATAACGGGTCTGCCGTTGAGTCTGCCTTTTGCTGAAAGCCAAAAGCGGATGAATGAATAATGAACAAAAACAGGGTGGTAAGTAAGCCAACTCTCATCATGCAGGGATGTGTATTGTTGTGGTTATAGAGTTTGCTAAATCTAAGGAATGTTTGAGTAGTAGGAAAAGGCTGTTTAGCCCGGATTATTCACCAAACAATTCAACGGTAATATATTCAAGTATATAGATCGCCATTTTGCATCCATTCGTGAATAATTCGGGTTAAGGGGATGATTTGTTAATGTATCTTGGACAGGGAATGAAGGATTAACCAGCAAGTGAGAAGGCAGAAGTGAAAAGTGAAAAGCAGGCCTCTGCCTTCATTTCATCTGTTGGTTAATCCGTAGTATCCAGAAAAAGCTGCATCAGGTCTTTGGCAGCTTTGTAGGAGGAGATTTCTCCAGCTTGTACCCGGTGGCGATAGGTGGTAAGAGAAGCGTTTAAATCCGCATTATTGTAAAAGGCGTTATGCAGTTCCTGGTTGATGCTTTCGTTCAGCCAGTAGTTAGCTTGTTTTCTTCGCTTTTTATCAAAATAGCCCTTGGTTTTGGTATGGCGTATAAATTCATCTACTATATCCCATACTTCGGAAATTCCTTTGTTTTCGAGGGCTGATGAAGTGGTTACCCGCGGTTGCCAGCCCGATTCGGTTGGCGGAAAAAGATGCAGTGCATTTTTGTATTGAGCTACGGCACGCCTGGCTGCTTCCATATTCCCGGAATCGGCCTTGTTGATAACAATAGAATCGGCCATCTCCATGATTCCTCTTTTAATTCCCTGCAGTTCATCCCCGGCTCCGGCCAGCATAAGCAACAAAAAGAAATCTACCATAGAATGAACAGCTGTTTCAGATTGGCCGACACCCACCGTTTCTATTAGTATAGTGTTGAAGCCGGCTGCTTCACAAAGGGTGATGGTTTCCCGGGTACTTCGGGCTACACCTCCCAGCGAGCCTGAGGTAGGGGTGGGGCGTATATACGCTTTGGGATGGTTGGAAAGGGTCTCCATCCGGGTTTTGTCTCCAAGTATACTACCCCTGGTCTTAGAGCTGCTGGGGTCTACCGCCAAAACTGCCAGGCTCCGGTCTTGTTCTTCGATAATATAATTTCCAAAGGATTCAATAAAAGTACTTTTGCCTACGCCCGGTACACCCGTAATCCCAATACGAATGGAACTCCCAGCTTGGGGAAGACAGGCTTCAATAATTTCTTGTGCCAAATCCTGGTGTTCTTGTCGGGTACTTTCAATGAGGGTGATGGCGCGGCTTAGCAACATACGGTTTCCCGAGAGGATGCCATCTATATATTCCTGGGGTTTCAGTGCGTTCATTTAAGAAGGTCTGTTTTAGCCAGCTGTTCGTGTATTATGAATGACGTTGATAGCAGTAGTTCCTATTGAGTGCCGTTCGAATAATTCTGGATTAAGACTTCCAGGATCTGTTTGGCTGCTTTGGGGATAACTGTTCCCGGCCCAAACACGGCGGTTACCCCTGCATCGTAAAGGAAGTCATAATCCTGCTGAGGAATCACTCCGCCTGCGATCACAATAATATCATCACGTCCGTGTTTTTTCAATTCTTTAATCACCTGGGGCACCAGTGTTTTGTGGCCTGCAGCCAAACTCGAAACGCCCAGAATATGGACATCATTTTCTACGGCTTGTCGGGCTGCTTCTTCCGGGGTTTGGAAAAGAGGGCCAATATCTACATCAAAACCGAGATCCGCAAAGCTGGTAGAAATAACTTTGGCTCCCCGGTCATGCCCGTCCTGTCCCATTTTAGCAACCATGATACGGGGACGTCGGCCATCTATTTCAGCAAATTCATCAGCCAGTTTAAGGGCTGCTTTAAATTGGTCATTATTTTTAAGTTCTGAAGAATACACGCCAGATATTGATTTTATAGTTGCTTTGTACCGCCCGAATTCTTTTTCCATAGCGTCAGAGATTTCACCAAGTGTAGCACGTTCGCGGGCAGCATCAACGGCTAAAGCTAATAAATTTCCTTCACCAGATGCAGCTGCTTCGGTAAGTTTATTCAATACCTGCTCAACTGCCTTGTTATTTCGCTCTTCTTTTGTCCTGTTGATGCGGGCAATCTGAGATTTACGGACTTTCTCGTTATCCACCTCCAGAATATCAATGTGGGATTCTTCATCAGTTACATATTTATTGATGCCCACAATAGTATCCTTGCCCGAATCGATGCGGGCTTGTTTGCGTGCAGCAGCTTCTTCTATTCGCATCTTGGGGATGCCCGTCTCTATAGCTTTAGCCATACCACCTAAGTCTTCTACTTCAGCAATAAGTTCCCATGCCCGGCGCGCAATGCGGTCGGTCAGGTACTCCACATAGTAAGAGCCGGCCCATGGGTCTACAGCTTTGGTAATGCCCGTCTCTTCCTGCAGATAAATTTGGGTGTTCCGGGCTATGCGGGCCGAGAAGTCAGTGGGCAGGGCAATGGCCTCATCCAGGGCATTGGTATGCAACGATTGGGTGTGCCCCAAGGCGGCGGCAAGCGCTTCAATCGTTGTTCGGGCTACGTTGTTATAAGGGTCTTGCTCAGTCAGGCTCCAGCCGGATGTCTGGCAATGCGTTCTCAACGAAAGAGATTTAGGATTTTGTGGATTGAATGATTTCACCATTTTAGCCCAAAGTAAACGAGCCGCCCGCATCTTGGCAATTTCCATAAAATGATTCATTCCAATGGCCCAGAAAAAAGAGATGCGTGGTGCAAACTGGTCAATGTCGAGTCCGGCTTCAATTCCTGTTCTCAGGTATTGCAAACCATCAGCAAGGGTATAGGCCAGTTCAATGTCACAAGTGGCCCCGGCTTCCTGCATGTGGTAGCCACTTACACTAATAGAGTTGAAGCGCGGCATGTTTTGGGAAGTGTATTCAAAAATATCTCCGATAATGCGCATGGATGGAGCCGGCGGGTAGATATAGGTGTTACGCACCATAAACTCTTTGAGGATGTCATTCTGTATAGTGCCGGAGAGTTTTTCAGGAGGTATTCCTTGTTCTTCAGCAGCTATGATGTAGAAAGCCATGACCGGAATTACAGCCCCATTCATGGTCATAGATACCGACATCTTGTCCAGGGGGATTTGATCAAAGAGAATTTTCATGTCTTCAACCGAGTCGATGGCTACCCCGGCTTTACCCACATCGCCGGTTACCCGCGGATGATCAGAGTCGTAGCCGCGGTGCGTAGCCAGATCGAAAGCCACGGAAAGCCCTTTTTGACCTGCCTTCAGGTTCCTGCGGTAAAAAGCATTGGATTCCTCAGCTGTTGAAAATCCGGCATATTGACGGACGGTCCAGGGGCGCACGGCATACATAGTAGAATAAGGCCCCCTCAGATAAGGAGGAATGCCCGCTGCATAATCCAGGTGCTCCAGATTCTGAATGTCGTTCGCACTGAATTGAGGTTTTACATTAATCTGTTCCGGTGTTTCCCACTTTTCGGGGGTAGCCTTTGCTTGAGAAGCAGCAGAAGGGGTAAAATTGATGTTCGAAAAATCCTTTTTCATTGCTGAACTCCGGTTTCAATTTCAGCTTCAATGTTTAATTCTGGCAATTGCGTCACTTCATGGGACTCTTTGTAGGCGATCTTGGGGATGCTTTGATCGGCTGGATTCCCCCCTGTTTCCTGTTGATTTTCCGGAGGGTGATATTTGTTGATACCCACCAACACCGACTGCTGTTGATTATAGGATTCGATTTTTTCGTTTTTGGAAGCTCGTATCTCATCCTGAATGAAGCCGTCTTTAACAGATGTATATAAGCCTCCTTTGGTTTCTATGCGTTGAAACAACTTCCAGCCCTGTTGTGCGATGCTATCGGTGAGCTTTTCAACATAGTAAGAGCCTGCAGCAGGATCGGATACTTTATCCAGGTAAGCCTCCTCCTGGAGAATGATTTGGATGTTCCGGGCAATACGGGCCGCAAAAGCTGAGTGCTCAGCATATTGTTCGTTGAAGCGGGCAACGGTAACGGCCTGACAGCCGCCCAGTGCTGCCGACATAGCTTCAGTTGTGGCACGCAGCATGTTGTTGTGAGCGTCTGCCTGCGCCTGGTTCCATCGTGCAGTATCTGCCTTTATATTGAGACGATGAGGGACTTTTGAGGTTGATTCGTAGGCGGTTACCACCTGATCCCAGCATAAACGGAATGCCCGGTATTTAGCAATTTCAAGGAAGTAAAGGGGGCCGGTGGCAAAGCGAAACGTTATGGAGTTTGCCATTTGAGGTATAGAGAGATCAAGTTTTTCGGCTTGTCCAAGCAATTCGTTTCCGGCAGCAAGAGCAATTGCCAGCTGTTGTACAATAGTGGCTCCTGAGTTTGCATAAAGGGCCGCATCAACAGAAAACGAAGAAAAAGGGGACACTAAACTTGCGTACAGTTCTGAGAGCTCAGAAGATGAAGGGAGTTTCCCGGATCGCAATGATTGAGCTAATGCATCATATTGAAAAAAGATAGAAAGGGCGTCGGTGTTCAGTTCTCGGCTTTCGCAAATTTCCTGAAGCCAAGAGAGCATCTCAGCTGTTGAAAGCTGAGGGGCAAAATAAAGGCCAATCAGTTCAATTTTAATATCCTTAAGCAGCTCTTCGAGACCTTCCCTGGATGTAATTGATTCGGGGGGTAAATCAAACTCCAGTCCGGAGGCACCGTTTTCAAGAGCTTGAAGTGCCTGTTGATTGGCTTCCGATATTTGGGTTAGATCAATTTTTTCGATTACCGTCCATTGGGCTTTGTCATACAGCGGGGTGCTGGTATGGATTAGCTCATCATTGTGTTCCCTTCTGTAAAAAGGAAGGGGCTGAACTCCTTCTCCGCTTACCCATCGAAGTGTTTCTTTGTAATTAGCTCCCTTCAGGTCTTTCCGAATTCTGCGTTCCCATTCCTCCAGAGAGACGGGAGGAAATTCACTGAAGCTTAATGTGTGATTAAATGTAATTTTACTCAATGGAAAAAAATTATCTTGGTTGGTGAATCAAAATAAAGAGCGGTTCAATACAATACTAAAGAATTGTGAACAAAATGTGTGAATAATTAGCAAAAAAGCGCTTACAATTTGTATATTGCCCGCCGTATTCACTGAAACGAAATTAAGCAATGAATCAAGTAGAAGAAAAAATTCCTTCGTTATCACAACTAACCGAAGATGAACAGATGCTTAAGGAAGCGGCAGCCGATTTTGCCGCATCAGCTATTAAGCCACTGGTCGAAGAAATGGATGAAAAGGCTCAGTTAGATCCCAAACTGGTGCAACAGTTTTTTGAGATGGGGCTCATGGGAATAGACGTGCCCGAAAAGTATGCCGGCGGCGGCGGTACCTTTATGATGTCGATTGTAGCCATTGAACAGATTTCCAAGGTAGACGCTTCTGCCGGGGTGTTTATGGATGTACAGAATACATTAGTAAATAATGCCTTTGTGAATTATGGTTCAGAAGAATTAAAACAAAAATATTTGCCGCAGCTTGCCACGGAAAAGGTAGGGGCGTATTGCCTGTCTGAAGCCGGTTCAGGAAGCGATGCTTTTGCACTCAAGACCACAGCTATAGAAGATGGCGACGACTATGTGTTGAATGGAGCCAAGCTCTGGATTACCAATGCCAAGGAAGCTGAAATTTTTATTGTGTTGGCCAATGCGAATCCTTCAGCGGGATATAAAGGGATTACCGCTTTTGTTGTTGAAAAGAAGATGGAGGGTTTCTCGGTTTCAAAAAAAGAGAATAAATTGGGAATCCGAGCCAGTTCTACTTGTGAAATTCTGCTGGAAGACTGCAGGGTTCCCAAAGAAAATATTTTGGGAGAACTCGGAAAAGGATATAAAGTAGCTATTGAAACATTGAATGAAGGCCGCATTGGGATTGGAGCACAAATGGTAGGTATTGCACAGGGTGCTTTTGATGCAGCCTTGGCCTATGTGCAGGATCGCAAACAGTTTGGGCGATCCATATCGGAGTTCCAGGGAGTTCAATTCCAGTTGGCTGAAATGGCAACCGATATTGAAACGGCTCGTCTGTTAGTCTACAATGCTGCACGCATGAAGATGGCGGGACAGAATTTTCTGAAAGAGGCAGCGATGGCAAAATATCGCGCTTCTGAAGTTGCCGAGAAAGTAAGCTCAATGGCAGTAGATTTATTTGGCGGATACGGATATGTGAAAGAATATCCCGTAGAAAAATATTACCGTGATGCAAAGATCGGTAAAATCTACGAGGGTACAACGAACATGCAACTCAGTACAATTGCTAAGTTGCTACTTCGATGAGTGAGTGAGTAAAGGGGGCTTCGGCCCCCTTTTTTTATGGGGGTATGTATAGGTATATAGGTTTATTGTGTAATAGGTAAGAGTGTTCGATATAAGGTTTTAAGGAATCAAAAAACAGTATTTTTCTTTGCTGAAAAAGGAGAAAATTTCACAGTGTCAAGGCAATTCTTCCAGGCAGTTAGTACGTGATAAAAAATTAATATTAAATTGGAATGATGAGAGGAAAAGCAGAGTTGTAGTTCGACAGAACAAGACGGTCAATATCCTTACTTAGGCAAAAAAATCAGAGTAATATGGGAAACAAGTTGAAGGCGCCATTGGTGCGTGAGCTAAAGGAATGTTGCAAAGATAAAGCTTCATTTTTAAGACTCAAAGAGATATTTGGAGAACTGAAGGACAAGTACGAATCAATATCTCAACAATTATACTTGCTGGAACAAGCTATTAGATATGATTATGATTCTATTTTAATCACGGAACTGGATTTGGTGGAGCCCGGCCCCAAAATTGTATATGTGAATGACGGTTTCACAAAAATGACAGGTTATTCCAAAGAAGAAGTGATCGGAAAAACCCCTCGTATACTTCAGGGCGAAAAGACTGATCAGGAAGTTCTGGATCGCCTGAAAGAAAAGCTAATCGAAGGGCAGGCCTTTTTTGGGCATACCATTAATTATCGAAAAGATGGTTCGGAATTTGTAAACCAATGGGATATTCATCCGCTTACCAACGATAATGGAGAAATTACCCACTGGGTTTCTTACCAACGGGATATTACAGACCGCAAAGAAACAAGTAAACTGGTATTTAATACCAGCCTGGATTTTGAAAATCTACCTGAAGAATCAAAAAGGACATTTGTAGATCTGGACGTTCAAGGTAATTTTATTTTAGCAAACAACGCTTTTAAAGATACATTGGGATACGATGATGATGAACTCAAAGAGATTAAAATATGGGAACTGACCCAGGGTAAAGACAGTGAAGAAATGAGATACTTTTTTGCTGACTTTGACGCCAACAGTATTGAAGAACGTCCGTATCCCTGGGAGTTCATGACCAAAGAAGGGCAGCCTATAACGCTGGCCGGGAATGTGCATCATTTTGTGAATAAGAATAAAGAAACAGTAGTGCGCATCAATTTTGATAACCTGACAATGCGAAACCGCGTTATAGAGGCTTTGAAAAAGAAAAAAGAGAGCCTCGAAAAAATGCTGAACCAAAAGGACGAGTTTATGTTCCGTTTCAGAAGGAAAGAAAATGGAACCATTCATTGCCAATTTGTATCTGAAGGCTATTCTGAGATTACAGGAATGAATGCCAATGCTGTAAGAGAAAAAGGGCTGGAAGGTGCCGTACACCAGGAAGATATTGCCAAGAATAAAAAAGCTCTCACAGATGCTTTTGAGGGCAAAAAAAACTCAGTACGCTGTAAATACAAAACGGCAGAAGGTGATTATATTTCGGTGATTCAGTCGTTCTCGCCCAGCTACGCAGAATCTTCTGCTCAGGTAGATAGCGTAAAATGTGTGGGGATGATAGAGCTGGAAGTTGAGAACTGAAAACTGGTAAATTTACGTTGAGAAAAAAAGCCTGCTTAAATAGTGGGCTTTCTTTTTCTATCGCTGACTTAAAGCTTATATTTAAAACAAAAAATGAGTATTCAGGAAAAGCAGGAACGTATTGTTAAAGAATTTAAGGTTTTACAAGACTGGCCCGAGCGTTATAAATACATCATAAAGCTGGGCTCCAAAATGGATCCACTCCCGGAAGCCGACAAAGTGGATGAAAACCTTGTAAAAGGCTGTCAGAGCCAGGTATGGCTAACTGCCGATATGAATGATGGAAAAGTAGAGTACTACGCCGATAGTGATGCCGCTATTACCAAAGGACTGGTGGCGCTGATGGTACGGTTTTTTTCGGGGCACGATCCGAATACGATTTTAACCACAAATCCTGATTTCATTGATGAAATTGGGATGGCTCAGCACCTATCTCCAACGCGCGCTAATGGTTTGGCGTCCATGGTTAAGCAGATGAAAATCTATGCTATGGCCTTCAAAACGAAAGAATCGTTATCTTAATCTAATTGTTCGGAAGTAAAAAAATCAGTTTTTTATACACCTAAATTAGGTTATATGAGCGCCAAATTTTCATTTACGGGTATTTCAAACATTGCTTTAGGCAAAGACCTCCGGCAGCAAGAACAAGAAATTGGTAAATCAGGTGGACTGTATATACTTAATTCAGTCTCTTTTTTCCTGGTAGGGGTTTCTGTCCTCTTTCTTATTGCTTTTCAGATTAACCGATCGGTTTCACTTACCTGGTTTTTTCTATCCGAAGCGGTCGCCTTTTTGTTAATCCCTATACTGGCACGGCAGGGCTTTGAGAAAACGTCGAAGATGCTCCTGATTATATATGTGAACATTGGGATTATCATATTGAGCTCCGTATTTGGTAGTCAGGCTATGATCCAGGCCTTCTTTATACCTGCGATGGGACTGTCGATTTTGCTTTTCGATAATAAAGATATACAGCTTCGGAATGCAGGGATCATGTTCTCCATTATATCTTATTTTATACTCGATTATATCATATTTGAAAGCCTGCATATGACAGAGAGCGGATTTTCTGTTGTGCGGTGGAGCATACTTACAGCTTCTTTTGTTACTACCTGGATCATTTTTAATACCTTTTCAGAATTTAAAGAACAGGCCGAACACCGTACGCTTGAGCTGCTCGAAAAAGAAAAAGAGCTGAACCGTGAATTAAGTGCCAACCAAAAGAAACTGGAAAATTATATTGAGCAGCTGGAAGTAGCTTCCAGGGAATTGGAGAAAAGTACCCGGGCTAAATCGGATTTTCTGGCAACTATGAGCCATGAGATTCGAACTCCGATGAATGCTATCCTTGGGATGACGCATCTTTTGAAAGAAGATGAGCCCCGTAAAGATCAAATTGAGCCTATTAATATTCTTGATTTTTCCGGAAAAACACTCTTGTCTCTGATTGATGATATCCTTGATTTCTCAAAAATTGAAGCGGGAAAAATTGAGTTTGAACACATTGACTTTGAGCTGGATAAGCTGATTAATGTTATCCTGGAAAGTTTCCGGGTTACGGCAGAAAACAAAGGCATTAATTTAAAAGTGACAGTGGATGAAGGAGTTCCCAATGCCCTGGTAGGAGATCCGGCGCGGTTAACCCAGATATTGAATAATCTGCTCAGTAATGCTCTTAAGTTTACCGAAGAGGGTGAGGTGGAACTGGCTATTAAAGTATCAGACCGTGTCGATAAAGAGCTGCATATGCAGTTTATTGTAAGTGATACCGGCATTGGAATTGAGGAAGAACGTAAAGAAACAATTTTTGAGAGTTTTACTCAGGCCAGCCAAAATACCAAGCGGTTGTTTGGAGGAACGGGTTTAGGACTTACGATCTGTAAACAGCTGGTGGAGCTGCAGAATGGCTCCATCACATTGGAAAGTGAAGAAGGGGTAGGCAGTACGTTTTATGTAGATTTGACGTTTGAGAAAGGCACAGATACCGCTGACGCTAATATCAATATGGACAGCTCGGTAAATGGGAGAGGGTTGAAAGGGCTCAGAGTACTGCTTGCCGAAGATAACCTGGTAAATCAGAAAGTGATGAATCGCTTTCTGGAGCGCTGGGATGTAGAAATGAAAGTTGTAGCTAATGGACAGGAAGCTGTAGTTGCCGCAAAAGAGAATGTGTATGATGTTGTGCTGATGGATCTTCAGATGCCCACAATGGATGGCTATGAGGCCACAGGGGAAATCCGCAGACTGGATGATCCCAATAAAAGAAAAGTACCGATCATTGCATTAACAGCGGCGGCACTAAAAGAAGTGAAAGAGCGGGTATATGCATCCGGGATGAACGATTTTGTGACCAAACCGTTCAATCCTGCCGAACTGGAAAGTAAGCTGCTTAAGTATATAAAAAACTAAGAGCGCCTTCCCTCAATAGCTTTAATTTTATACCTCATCCTCAAAAGTATTCTTCATAACTTCTGCAACGGCTTGGTCTGCTTCACGCTTAGAAGATGAAAGAGCTTCAATAACTCCTTTTTGGTCTTCCTGACTTCTGTTTTGATTGAATTTGAATGTCCCTTCCATCTCAAGTATTTCAAGCTGAATGCCAACAATAGCTTTTAGTAATCGGTCTCTTTTGGGATGGGCCGCTTCATAATCCCATTCCGAATCAACCATTTCTTCATGATGATGGGTGAGCTGGTCAACCATTGATCGGAGCCGTTCTTTTTCATGTATAATAACCGGCTTGGCTTTCACATGCACCGCAGCATAATTCCAGGTAGGCACCGTATCTTTTTGTTCATACCAATCAGGGGAAATATAGGTGTGAGGGCCATGGAAAACTACCAATACAGGTTCATTATCGGTAATACATTCCCAGTGCTTGTTAGCCCGGGAAAAATGGGCATATAATCTGTTGTTGTCCCGGTCAACCATAAAGGGGAGGTGGGTGGCTTCGGCTTCTTTTTGGTGTTGACTAAATAGCACTCCAAAACTATACTCTTCTATAAAATCGTATAGTTTCTCTGGGTTTTCTTCGCGGAATGATGATGGAATGTACATTTGTTAAAAAAGTTGGTTATTAATTTGTCCCCTTTTCTCTCCCTGGGTTATTATAAGGGTGAACATTAACATAGATTTTGCAACTTATTGATGCTGCAAAATCACTTTAACATATATAATATTGCCATGAATAAATACCTGCTTATACTTTTCGAGAAAGAAGATGTATACACAAACTTTTCTCCCGAGGAGATGCAACAAGAGATAGAAGCCCATGGTAAATGGATACAAGAACTGGGCAAACACTACGATTCTGGTGAACCGCTGGAGCAAGCCGCCAAAACGGTGAACGGCAAAGAAAAAGTGGTGACAGACGGGCCATTTATGGAATCCAAAGAACTGGTGAGCGGTTTTTACATTCTTAAAGCCCATAATCTTGAAGAAGCTACAGAATTATCGAAGGGATGCCCGGTGCTGAAGCTCGGCGGTAATGTTGAGGTTCGGGAGATTGCACAGTTTTAAATGTGTGCTTCTACTTCAAATAATACGGCAGATCTCGTCGATCATCTTTTCCGGGAACAATCCGGAAAGATGACGGCGGTATTATGCCGTATCTTTGGATTGTACAACTCAGGGATTATTGAAGACATTGTACAGGAGACTTTTATTGCAGCCTTAAAAACATGGCCGGTAAAAGGAGTACCCGAGAATGCCCCGGCCTGGCTCATGCAGGTGGCAAAGAACAAAACCCTGAATGTCATCAAAAAAAGAAAAAAGCTAAGCCAGTGGTCGCAGAATATGCAGGTTGGGGAGGAACACATCGAGCGTTTGTTTCTGGATGGAGAGATCAGAGACAGTCAGTTGCGGGTACTGGTGGCCTGTTGCTATCCCGAAATCCCGGTAAAGGTACAAATTATGCTTACCCTCAAAATTATCGGGGGATTTCATAACAAGGAAATAGCCGGTGCCCTGCTGATGACTGAGGCGGCGGTTAAAAAAGCCATCTACAGAGCCAAAAAAGAAGTGCAAGTCCTGCATGATGGAAGTACAATTCCCGGAACCAGGGAGGCTATAAACCGGGTAGATACTATCTACAGGGTAATATACCTGATGTTTAACGAAGGCTATAAAAGCAATTATAAAGATACTCCCGTAGATGAAGACCTTTGTTTTGAAGCGATAAGACTGGCCCACCTGCTGCTTAAAATTGAAGAGTTAAATCACGGCGAATGCCATGCATTGCTTTCATTGATGTATTTTGGGATGGCCCGCTTTCCAGCACGGACACGGGAAGGCATTTTGTTGGTAGATCTGAAAGAACAGAACCGGCAGCATTGGAATCAACAGTATATACAGGCAGGGTTTCACCACTTGAGGAAATCACGAGTGAGCACCAGGCTCAGCAAGTATCACCTGGAGAGTACTATTGCTTCACTGCATTGCTCGGCGGCCTCGTTCGATGAAACCGATTGGGAAACCATTGTAGGCTGCTACGAAAAGCTATTGCATATTGAAGGCACTCCTTTGATAAGAATTAATTATGCCATAGCCCTTGGTAAAGCAAAAAGCCCCCAGGAAGGAATTTTAGTATTGGATAAGATTGATACCAGACTATCAAAAAATGAACTGAGCCTGCTGCATGCAGCCCGCGGAGAGCTGCAGGCAGATATGGGGCATTATGCCGCCGCCAGGTCCTATTACCAGGTAGCCTGTGATATGGCGGTATCAGAAGCCGATAAAGCTTTTCTGAGAGAGAAAATGGAAGAGTGTAACAGAAAGGATATATCTCCGAATTAGGACTAAATTAGCTGTACTATTGCCCGGGGTATAGGTCAATTTTGGTTGAAAAATTCATGCTTCTTATGGAACAGCTTACTGAATAATCGAATCTTCCGATTAGGACTCCCCCACATTGGTTTTATTTTTCTAATATGCATTAGCTCACCGAATATGTAAGTTCGCATCCAAAAAAGGGAACCCTAACCGTAATATTCTATTTACATCTATATGGTATGATGGATAATGCGAGTTAACAATTAATGCTATGAGAGTTTTTCTGAAGATTACAGCCGGCGTATTATTATGTATAGTGGCCATCGCTATTGGATTGAACCTATATTTTACCAGCGACCGGCTTAAAACAACGGTTATGCCTCACATTAAAGAGGCTGTGGGCGACCGGGTTGAGGTTCAGACCATGTCGCTAACATTCCTGAGTACTTTCCCCCATCCGGGAATCAGCATTGAAAAAATGAATATGACAGGTACTACTCCCCAGGATACCTTGATTAGCCTGGATGAATTGGATATTGGGATAAAAGCTATTTCTTCTCTTTTCGGGGATGGGATTAGTTTTTCTGAAATACAATTAAACAACCCCAGGATTTGGTATGAAGTCTATGAAGACAGCACTACAAATGTAGACCCTTTGTTTTCCGGAGGCTCAGATTCTTCTTCAGGAGAGATGGGAGTGAACATTCCATATTTCGAGATTAACAATGGAGATATTGCATACAGCGATGCTGTTGAGAATACGGAAGTGTACTTAAAAGATGTCAACGCAGACATTTCGCTACATTATGCCAAGTTGATTAAAAGTGAGGTAAACCTGCAGGCCGGTGCCTTGTATGCCAAGGCAGGCGGAAGTACCTACGTAAATGGTTTACCGGTTGAATTGTCAGAGACATCCACTATCAACCTAAAAGAAGAAATGGTGAGTATGGATGAGGGCACATTTTCTATAAAAGGGCTCGCTTTAAACCTGTCAGGGACATTCAGGGATTGGAGCACTTCGCCGGATGTAAGCCTGGTGTTTAATTCTTCCTCTAATAATTTTGGGGAACTGCTCCGGTTGGTGCCCGAAGAGTTTGAGTCGCACGTCCAGGGATTGGAAACGCATGGCATCCTTACGTTAAAAGGTACGGTTCGTGGTTCACTAAAAGGTGAAGAGCTGCCTGCTTTCGATATGCTGTTGAAGGTAGAAGAGGGATACCTCAGGAACCCGAACCTCGAAGAACCCATCGAGAATATACAGGTAGAAGCAAAGTTGTCGAACGATGCTTTGGCTGTGAATACTTTTAATGCAACGGCTGGAGATAACAGGATATCAGGCCATGGTGTTATTGAAAATCCGTTAGGGGATGAAGGAGATTTTGAGCTGGATATAGATGGAGCCATCAACCTGGCTACGGTTGGCAGCTTTATTGATTTAACCACATTTGATATAGAGCAGATGAAGGGGCGTATGAGTTTGGATGCACAGGCATCAGGTAATACGGCAGAAATGAGCCAGGCTACATTTAGCGGAAGTGTGGTACTTCAGGATGGTACCCTTAAATATGCTGAGGTGCCGAAGGCTATCCATAATATCAATATAGATATTGAAGGAGACCAACAAGCAGCGCAGGTAAAAACAATGAAGTTACGGGCCGCCGGGAATACGTTTGATATAAACGGAAATGTATTCAATCCCCTGGATAAGAATACACGAACTATAGACCTGGAAACCAATCTGAATTTTGATCTGGCTACCATCAAAGAGTTTTACCCCATTGATGAGGATACACTCAAAATGGCTGGTTTGTTGACGGCTCATGCCCGGCTTGAAGGAAAGGCCGAACAGATTGAGCAGGCAGTGCAGAGCGGAAGTGTGAACCTGGAGAATGGGTTGATCGACTACCAAAAAGCAGGTAAACCCCTTCGGGATATTTCCCTGGAGTCGGTATTGGAAGGCAATAAGATGACTATTGTACAGGCCGGATTCAAAAGCGGGGATAATGACCTGACCCTAAGCGGACTGATTACCGATTACCTGGATGATGACCGCAACATCAACCTGCAAATAAAGGGGCATGCCGAACTCTATGAACTTACCGATTATTACAAGCTTGATGGCATTTCATCTCTTACCGGACAAGCCGACCTGGATTTAATAGCAGAAGGGCCGGCGAATACTCCTTCCGAGATAAGTTTTGATGGGAGTCTTGCGATCAAAGAAATGAATGCTGATGGAAGTTCTCTTCCTCAGCCAGTTGAAAATTTGAATGCCGAAATGGAGCTGAAACCGACCACAATGACTCTGAAAAACCTGACCATGAAACTGGGTTCTTCCGATATATCATTAAACGGGTCACTTCAGGATTATATGGAGCTATTGAAAGAAGAATCTCAGCGAGGTACTACTCCGCAGCTAACCGGTACTTTCCAAAGCAATTATTTTAACCTGGATGAATTGATAGATTGGAGCGATACCACCGAGGCAGGAGAGGTGTTAATCCATTTGCCCGGGATCAACAGTATCCTTGAAGCTTCCATAGATAAGCTGGTGGTTACCGGGGTAGAAATGCGTAACCTAAAAGCCAGCGTGGGAACTACACCGGAGCAGATTAAACTGAATGAAGCTTCCATCCAGATGTTTGAAGGAACAGCAAGCGGAGCTTTTACATGGGATGTCCCGCGTCCCGACCGTACCTCAATTTCCTTTCAGGGCGCCTTGGATACGCTGAGGGCAGCGTCATTTTTCAGGGAATATGCCATTATGGGAGAGAAGAGTGCGTTTCACGAGTATATTTCGGGTTCATTCAGTACTCATGTTAACTACCATTCCGGGCTCAATAGCTATCTTAAGCCGTTGCTTGCTACATCCGATATGGAGGGGGATTTTTCGATGAGCAAATCGCGGTTAAAGGGACATCCCGTACAGGATGCCATAGCTGAGTTTTTGAAAACCAAAGAGTTCCGAAATATGGTCCTCGATAAATGGGAAACCAGCTTTGCCATGGACAGCAGCATACTGAAGGTGAATAATCTGCAATTAACCAGCGAAGATATTGGCTTGGAGCTCAATGGCTCGCAGCACCTGGTACATGAGGAAGTTGATTATCAAGTGCAGTTATTGCTGCCTTCTCGCTTCAAAAAAGGGATTGCAGCTGTTATAACCCAACAGGCAGCAGATGCCCTTACGCAAGAAAATGGAACCGTCATGGTGCCGTTGCGGGTATCGGGTAAGCAGGATAATCTTTCTGTAAAACCAGACCAGGATGTTATAAAGCCCATAGTAAAAGATTACCTGAAGAATAAAGCCGGTAATGTGTTAAAAAAGCTTTTTAAAGATGATGGAGAATAAATAAGATCCGATTTGCTAAGCAGTACTCTTTATCTTGAAGAGGGTTAAGCCGAATAATTTACCAAGAAAAGAAAGAGCCGCCTCTAAATCACGAGCGGCTCTTCGGAATCCATGCAAACTGCTTCACTTTTTTGCGATGGGCTTCCTAATATTCGGTATCCAGTGCGTTATGGGCGCCTTTTATGTTTTTCTTGTTAAACGAAATTGTCAGGGTGTATTCTTCTTCACAATGTACTTCCATTTCTCCCTGAAGTTGTCTCAGCAGAGCGTCCATTAGTTCTTTACGCAATGAAGAGACATCGTCTTTTTTCAGGCACAGGTATTTCAGTAACTGTTTACTATTATCGAGTAGGTGAAACTGGATTTTATTATTGACTTCACGCAGGGTGAAATCGATGCAGGGGAGAAGGTCTCCGGCAGGATCGGTGCTTGTAGATTGCTCTATTAACTGATTGATAATTTCATTCAGCAGTAAGGCAGCAGGAATAGCCTGGTTCACATTCATGCTTACATCTTCAAGTTGGGTCTGAACAAATAATTCGATCTTTGTTTGGTGAGGAGTAAGGTGTTTGCCGCAGATGATATCCTGAATGTATTCATCAAACTTCACATGCGAGAGGCTGTCATTCTTGTACAGCAGTTCATGAACTTTTGCAATGGTAGATATTCGCGATTGAGAAACATTAAGAAAATGCTGTGCCTTGGTCCCTGTTTCACTCATGGATTCCAATTCGAGCAGACCGGTTACAATGGCCAGGTTATTTTTTACTCTGTGGTGGACTTCATTTAGCAATACTCCCTTTTCAGCCAGTGATTGTTCAATAATCTTTCGGGCTTTTACCTGTTCGGTCACGTTTACGGCTTCAAAGAAAATACCATATACCTTTCCCTGATCATCAAACAAAGGCTTATAAACAAAATCGAGGTATAAGGTGACCTGCTTTCCTTTTCTATTGATGTAAACTTCTTTCTCTTTAAAGGTCATAGATTCGCCTTGTTCATAGACCTTTTGTAAGAGGGTAATTAAACCCTGTTCTTCAAGCTCGGGGTGTAGTTCAGCTACCTTTTTGCCTATTATGGTATCCAGCCCCACCAATTTTTTGTATGTGTTATTTACAAAACTGAATGTTAATTCTTTCCCTTTGAGCATGGCAATGGCAGAAGGTGCTTCCTCAAACATATCCTCCATATGAATGCGGGCTTTTTGTTCGGTTTGGAGGAGCTCGATAATCTGGTTTTCTAAATTTTTACGCTCTGTAATATCCATATACATGCCAAAGCTGGATATGATTTCACCCCGTTTTTCTACGGAGAGGGTATAGGAGGAAAGGCTGACAGCCTTTTCTTCGAGCTCTTTGGGAGCAATAACGGCATCAAGTTCATTCCCAATAAGTTCGGTTCGGTTATATCCAAAAATACGTTCAAAGCTTGGGTTTGCTTTTATAACCTTCCCGCTTTTATCAATCTGTACAATACCGATGGGCGAATTCTGGAAAAGTTGATTCAGGAGTTGCTGGTTTTTACTGTTGTCAGCCTCCATTTTTTTGCGTTTAGTTATATCCAGGTGCGAACCGGCAATCTTGCGTGGTTCGCCGTGTTCATCGTGGTCGGCATATTTACCAATGGCTAGTATCCAGCGGTAGCTGCCATCTTTGGCACGAAGCCTGAATTCTGTCTCATACTGGTCTCTCTTATCGTGGTAACGCTGGAGTTCCTGCTCAGGTATATCATAATCATCGGGATGAATAAGGGTATAAAAGAAATCCCGGTTGAATTTTATATCTTCTTCTTTATAACCCAGCATGGCAAACCATTTTTCATTGTAATACACATCGCCAGTCTGCAGATCCATTTCCCAAAGTCCAATATTTGAGCCGTTTACCGCAAGTTCGTTAAAATGTTTAGTTCTCTTGAGCTCCAGTTCTGTTTTCTTTTTATCAGAAATATCAGAGAAAGTCATTATGGTATGTGCCATTCCGTCTTCCTCAGGTACGACAACAGAATTCACCTTTACTCTGATTTTATCCCCTTGTTTGTGAATAAGGTCAACTTCTCCTGAAAAAGAACTTTTTTTGGCTCTTTGACTGAGCGCAGCCTGGTTTTCTTGAGTAGATTCGTCAATGATTAGCTTTCGATGTTTTCCTGCCAGTTCCTCAGTCGCATAGCCGAGAATATCACAAGCCGCCGGATTAGCCTCAATAATGAAGCCATCCGGGCAGCCTATGATTGTTCCTTCCAGGGTATTATTGAACTGCATTCTATATTGCTGTTCTTTTCTCTCTAGCTCTCTCTTGGCTTGTATTCTCTCTGTTATATCTTTGAACGACCAGCTGCTGACTACGGCACCTCTTTCATTTCGATAGAGTGAAACACTTAACTCTACAGGTATCTGATTTCCTTTGGTATCAAATACATGGTGCTCGCCCAGGAAATTGCCGTGTTTATTAATAATTCTTTGTATCTCAATTAAAGAGTCTCCAACGTTCAAGAAACGGGAGAGATTACTGAAAGTGAGGTCATGAACCGAGGCTTTCAGCAGTTGGGTAGCAACAGAGTTTGCTTCCAGTATCCTGTTGTCTTCATCAGCCAGGAGTATACCGTACAGACTGTTTTCAAATTGATGTTCAAATTTTTGCCGGGTTTCTTTAGCAGACTTCTGATTGTTGACTACCGAAGTGACATCCTCGTGTATGAGTATGATTCCCTTTTCATCTGTAAGGGAATTAACCGTTGCCTTAAACCATGCGGTATCCGTGGTTGTTTTTGCCGGATACTTGATTTCAAAAGTTTCTTTTTCACCATTTAGTACAGCTTTTAAGCCGATAAGGAACCGCAAGGCATAATCCTGACCTTCCGATATGGGCTTCTGCAGCATCTTCAAATAATTTTGATGTAATAGCGGACGTGTCCACTTATCAGGTGTGCGTTCATTAAAAGATTTCCACTTCTTGTTGAATGCTACGATCATGCCTGTTTCATCGAGAATTGCAATGTGTGCATCCAGGGCATTTAATACATGCACGCTTATATTATCTAAATTAACTGATGAAAATATTTGGTTTGCTTTAGTCATATTCCTCAAGAGTTCTCTTTTCTCTTTTCTCTCTTCTCTTTGTAATTTCTTCACCCTCAACTTAGCAGTTCAATGCTTGCCGGGTAACACGTGAAAAGCCTAATTTTGAATAGGTATATTTACCTAAGGTTTCTCTTTAATCTCTGGTACCGGTAGATGAGCCAGACTTTTTTATTAGAGAATAAGTTGTGTCTATCAAGTCTGTTTGGGAGGGAGTTGTACTTAGTACTTCGTTTGCACCAGAATCGAGAAGAGGAGTCTTTAGTTTGGCTTCGGTGAACACATGAAGGGCCAGGATAGGAGAGGCTGGTGCTATAGCGCGTATTTTCCGTATTTGGCTGGGTGCACTACCGGGGGATGTATACAGATCGATGATGATAAGGTGCGGTTGTAGCTTTTCAAATATGGTATCATTTTTTAGTATCTCATCCACATTGTGGAAATGAACGGCACAGCCAAACTCATCGATCAGGGTTTCACTGATGATGGTATTTGTTTGATTTCGCTGTCCAATATATACAAATGAATATTCCAAAGCCCAGGGAGTGATGATATATAATACTTTATTGTAATCTACACGATACAGGGCAGGCTTATAATAGTTGGTTTCACCTATTTTTGTATAGGTGATTTTACCTACGCAAAAGATGAAAAGAATTGGCTATAAGGAGCTAAAGGTTTAAAATGACATTTTAATGGATAAAAAAGATTGTGCGAGAAAAGCGATTTTGCTGGTTTTAGCTAAAGAGATTGTTCTTGAGGGCGTATTTAACAAGTCCGGCCGTATTTTTGGCTCCAATTTTTTGTAAAAGGTTTCTGCGGTGGGCATCTACCGTTCGCACGCTAATATATAGTTCATCGGCTATTTCCTGGTTGGTATGCTCTTCAACAATAAGTTTAAGAACCTCAAGCTCCCGATCAGTGATGTGTACATTCTGATTGTGTTTTGATTTAGAAACTTCCGGTTTAACCAGCTCATGCAGAATAGACTGGGTAGCTTCATCACTAAAATAAAACTGATCTTCGTTAATAGTGTTCAGGGCATGAATCAATTCTTTTTTGCCGGTGCTTTTTAATACATATCCCGAGGCTCCGGCTTTAATCATGTTGCGGATGTGTTGGTCTTCATTCAGCATCGAGAGAGCCAGGATTTTTATATCGGGGTATTTCTCCTTTATTGTTTCGGTGGCTTCAATGCCATCCATTTTGGGCATGGTTATGTCCATGATAATGACATCAATCTCTTGTTTTTCACATTCTTCCAGAATTTGTATACCATTTTTTGCTTCGCATACAATCTTGTATCCAGGTTCTTCTTCAATAAGAGACATAATGCCATCCCGTACAATTTTGTGATCATCAACAATGGCAATTTTAATATTCGACATTTTATACTCCTGTTTTTTTCCCCATTGGGATTACGACATTAATAAAAGTCCCCTCTCCTTTTTTACTTTCAACATCAAGGGAGCCGCCCAGAGCCCCTGTTCTTGTTTTAATGGTCTGTAACCCCAAACCCGGCTCAAAGTCGGATGCTTCTTTATTGAAGCCAACCCCATTATCATCAATAGTTAAGATCAAATCAAGGTCGTCTGTAATTATTTGTACATTTATGGTATCTGCCTCTGCATATTTAACGGCATTAGAAAGAGCTTCCTGCACAATACGGTACAGGTTAAGCTGCTGGTCTTTGGTTAATTTTTTATCATCAATATTTTGGAAATAAGTGAACTCAATGCCGGTATTTTTTTGATAGTTGTCTACCAGTGTTTCACAAGCCAGGGCCAATCCGTAGTCTTCAACAACCCGTGGAAGCAGGTTATGCGATATGGTACTGGTGTCTTCAATTGCATTGCGCAGGTAATTAAGCCCACTGTAAAACTGATACTTTTTTTTGTGGTTTAGCTGTTCCACGGCATCTTTCATGGCATTCAGGTTCATATTTGCTGCTGCAAGGTATTGCCCCAAACCATCATGCAGTTCGCGGGCCATCCGTGAGCGTTCTTTATTTTCTCCTTCTATGAAAGAGGCAATAACGCGTTCTTCCGCCTTTTTTTGTTCCGTAATATCATTGGCCAGGATCAGCCTGTAATTGTTCCCATAGTAGTTGATGGCAGAAGCTGAGATGCGAACATAAATAACCTCTCCCGATTTTTTCTGATGCTTCCAGATCTCTGCATCACTGTATTTCCTGGTTTCGGTGCGGATATTTTCTTTCACTTTTTCCCGTTCACTGGGGGGACGAATATCCAACAGGGTTAGTTCTTTAAACTCTTCACGGGAATAACCATAATGCTCAATAGCAGCCCGGTTTACTTCTACAAAGGAGAGATCTTCGGGATTATAAATCCACATGGGCAGTGGGTTTTGTTCAAACAATTCCCGGTATTTTTTTTCTGATTCGGCCAGCCTCCGTTCAGCTTTAACTTGTTCAGTAACATCTATGACGGTAGAAATCATAATGCTTTGATCATACACCGGAATGTTTTTGGCATCGACATTTTTCTCTTCTCCATCCTGCGTTGTAATGGTAATTTCGTTCCAGGTCATCTGCTGAGGATCACCTCTCTGGATATCGCCCATAATTTGTTGGCGTATTTCAGTTCTGTAGTCCTCATCGGGGTATACACTTTCAAAAAAAGCATGGATATCGGTAAGCACTTCCCGGGGCCATCCATAGATCTCACAAAACTTTTTGTTCATAAATGTAACCTCCCCGGTGTTGGTTCGGTTCACGGCTACCCCTATGGGGAGTTCTTCAAGAGTAGTTTCAATAAATTCGGTGTGCTTTTTCAGCTGTTCTTCATATTTAACACGGTCTGTAATATCCTGTACAGTTCCTTCTATGCTGACGGGAGTTTGGTTTTCATTATAAATCACCACTCCTATTTCATGTATATAAGCAATTGTGTTCGTTTTTTGTTTGATGATTCTATACTGAGTATTAATAAAACCGGTTCGCAGGGCTTCATCCAGGCCATTTAAAAACTTTGGCAGATCATCGGGGTGAATGATGGTTTTTAGTTTTTCAAAGGTTAGTTCCTCTGTGTATTTATCGATCTCCATAATTCGATAGAGTCCATTAGATACTACCGTTTCATTGGTTTCCACATTTCGTTTCCAATGCCCTATATGAGTGAGCTTTTCGGCGTTTTGATACCGCTGGGTCAGTTCTTCAAGGGCTCGTTCTTTTTCTTTGATATCGGTGGTGTCAATGCCAATACCAAGGGTAAGTTCGTTCGTCACCTTTACGTTAGTCCAGGTGGTATATATGACTTCCCCCGAGCGGGTAGTCACATTAAAATCTTTCCATTCGGCTGAACTGTCCCGCATATGTTGCTTTAGTATATTTCGTTCTTTTTTATCCGGGAATATACTGGATAAGAGGTTTATCGAGTCGAGGTCATCATTGGTATATCCAACAACATTTTCAAAATGTCGGTTAACCCTGTATATCTTCCCATCTTCATTAAACAGGTTGATGAAAACCGGAATATGATCGTATACGGTTTGGAGCTCGAGGCGATTTCTTTCATGTTTTTTTTCTCGTTCTTTCTCTTCCGTAATATCGAACCCAATACCTATTTGTGTATCATCGCTGAGGATAATATTGGTCCACTGTTGAATTCGTTTATTGCCTTCTTTATTGGTTACTTTCAGTAGTTTCCACTCGGTACTTCCGCTGTTCATAAATTCGACAGCCTGTTTTCTTATTTTTTCATCCGGATAGCAGGCCTTCATGATGTCGATATGCTGTACTTCTTCGTTCGACCATCCCAGCTTATTCTCGAACTGTTTATTTACTTTAAAAGAGTTCAACTCAGGATCATGAATGGTAATAATGACCGGGATATTCTGGAAGATTTTTTCAAATAATTCCTGTTCTTTTTTATAGGACTCTTCCATTTGTTTCTGTTCGGTAATATCGAACAGTATGCCCGAAAGGCTTTCTGGATTCCCCTGTTTATCTTTTAAAATCCGGCCTCTGCTCCAAATCCACCGGTAATCTCCCTCAGGGTCTATAATCCGGTATTTTATATTATACTTAGTATCATTTTCTATAGCAGCTTCAATTTGTTGGTCTACTCTTTTGGCATCCTCCGGGTGAATCTTCTGCATATAATGCTCATAGTCCCAAACCGAAGAACTGTCCAGGTCAAAAAAACGATACAGGTTTTCCGATCCAACCACTTCATTGGTGTCGAGGTGCATAGTCCAGGTAGCCATGGAAGCGGAGCTGAGGGCAAGATTGAGGGATTTCTTCTGCTTGTTGATATGGCGGTTGCTTAACTTTATCAGCATAAAGAGCAGTAAGCTGGTTACACTTACAAAAAAAATACCTTTAACGGATTGGAGAGTGTTGAGAAGTATCGGATCGTTGGTAAGAAGTTGGAGTACTTTATCAGAGAGCAAAACCCAAAACACGGAAAAGATGAAATAGAAGCCAGCTATGGTAATGGCATCTAATGCAAAAATTTTAGGTTTCCGAATCATAAATGTATCTCTCGTATATATTTACCTACGCTCCTGCAGTACTATTACCTCATTAAACTCTTTTTTTTTATAAAGCACAAGTATCACCATGTACAAGCGGTTTGTCTATGCGCGAATATTGTGAGCTTATATAGAATAAATACTACAGAAGGGGAGGGGGATTGTGGTGTTTTTTTAACCCAATATTAATTAAAGTGTTTGGTGATTTCTTTAATTAGCGGCACTCACTATTTAAGAAAAATCCACTTGTCTTAATTAGTAAGTTTCTTATTTAAGTTTTCAGGTGATTTCTTAATTAAGAGATCGACTATTAATATTTATATGAAAAACTTTAAAGCAGGTACCTACTCGGATCAGGGGTCCTGAGCCTACCTTTGTTGACCGAAAGTGGCAGAAGTATCAATGCCTACTGCATATAAATTGGTTAACTCGTTTGAAGAATTAGAGATATTGAAGGAAGTAACAGGGGCAGAACGGAACCGTTTGTATGTATTTAAAGAATACTTAGACTTATTTAGGACATAAGCGATATTCGCCAGGCGGAACCGGCTATAAAAAACTGGGAATTACACCACGGGCTTGTAGTAAAATTCAGAACCTATTGAAAAGGTAATTCAGGTTGTTAGATTAATTATTTACATGCCCCCACAAAAACAAAAAACCCCGCAAGTCGGAGACTCACGAGGTTGCAACGAGTACGCACGGGAGGATTCGAACCCCCAACCTCCTGATCCGTAGTCAGGTGCTCTATCCAGTTGAGCTACGTGCGCATCAAATCGATTCTCAAAAAAAGAATGATCCGTTTTCAAGAGAGCACCAAATATAAGGACTATTATTCCGGTGGGCAATTTAAATTTTAACTCAATCTCTGGGAATGGTATCCGGGGTTATTCATGGGTGATCAACCCCTTTGGGGGGGGTCCGGGGCACATCAACAAATCCTGCTCGCATCCCCATCGCAGTCAAAGCATGAGGAGATGCTTCTCCCTTCGGGAAGGGTATCCTTTCTGTACAGCTTTGTGTAATAATACTTCCCGCTCGTTCACTTTTAACTGTGGCGGCCATGATTTTTGTAATAAGCTGTGATATCAATTGATCACAAGCATCCTGTCCATCCCCCCCCCATCACAGTTGAATATAGAAACTCCACCAATCTCTAATCTTCAACCTGTTTTATAGACAGTATGTTGCCAGCCGGATCTTTGAACCAGGCAATATCCGGTCCCCGACCTGCCCTGGATCCGCGAAGGATACCTTTTTCATCCTGGGGTAGGTCTTTGTTATTGTAGTGTTCAAATGTTACTCCCTCCTTTTCCAAAGCAGCAACAGCGGCATCTATATCATCAACCTCGAAATTCAGGACCGTAAAGGTTGCCGGTTGATGGTCTTTCTTGGCATAAAGGAAAGCAGAAGTGCTCTTACCGAGGTGGAGGCTTAGCCCCATTCCGTCTTTTGATTCTACTTCGATACCAAGAGTTTGGCTATAGAATTCTTTTGCTTTGTTCAAATCATCTACCGAAAAACTACTGAATGCATTTATAGTATCAATCATGACGTATTCTTTTTTGGGTGATCTATGAGCGGGTAAATGTAGCACAGGATGAGTATTCAACAACATATCTTGTTTGGTATTGAATAGAGCCCATCAAAAACTCACTCACTTTTGTTTATGTTTTTCAATGTTTTCCTGTACCCTGAATTTCACAATCCTGGTAATAAGATCATAAGGTATGGGTTTATTATGGGGAAATTTGATGGTGTTCTAACTTTCTGCCAGTTCCTTCAGCTTCTGTAAAGCATTCGGCCACATTTTATTGAACATCTCTTCGTACTCTTCTTGGATATCCATGTCGACGGTTAGGGTAGTTTTACCATCCTTTTCGGTGAAGGTGTAATTTTCATATGCGGGAGCCCACTTTTTTGCTTCCTCGCTCTCGGTATCCTCGACACCATCATAGATGATACCAATATGTTTAATGGAGATAAATTGATGCGGCCGGTTTTCGGCGATAGTTGATACCATACCCTGGCCGTCAGCGTCAAGGAATAGAATTTTCGCACCTTCTTCCCAACTTCCCTTAAAATGCGAGCCTTCGGTAAAAGCGGTGGTCCACTGCCGATAGGTTTCGTCTTCAAGCATGGTATTCCAGACTTTGTCTGCCGATACGTTAATTGTTTTTGAAAAATGTAGTGTTTTCATGGTTAGTTGTTATTCATTTTTTAACCTGATATCGAAGGTGTGTGACCCCCGAGGCTTCAATCACCTTTGTTTGTTCCAGTTCCAGTTCCACCGGGTGGGTACCCAGATCTTTTATGGTTATCTTATGAAACATTTCATCTGGCAAATCCGCTTGTACACCCGCCTCAGCAGGACCGACAATGTTGCCTTCTTCATCCACCCACTTCAGGGTAAATTCGATCCGTTCTTTCGGAACAATTTTGGTGTAAGTACAGGTGTTACAGAGGGTTCCAAAATTCGGTGAGCGCATGCAGACGAATGATGTCCCGCCCTCACGTAAATGCATATCGATAAACCCATTCGGTTCCCACCACTGCCTCACATATTCGGATTCAGACCAAGTTCTCCATACCTGATCAACGGCTGCATTGAATTGGCGAGTGAAAACAAGATCATGAGTCATAGTTTGTTGGATTTTGTTGGAAGTTGTATGTACCGTATACCATTCTTAAGTATCAGCTGTATTTCATAGGTTCCTTATCGAATCCTCTTCTCAGTATCCCAATCTGGCCTAAATGATAAGCTGTATGATGATTGATAAACGTCCATACTTCGGCTACAGAATCTCCAATCTGATCGAATGGTTCAGGTGGTTTACTGTTGAGATTTTTAGGGGATAGATCATCAAGCTGCTTACGAAGGGGGGGATAAATTGTATTCCACTCCGCTCTAATTTCTTCTATTGTTGGATAAGGAAAGTCATCTTTGGCTTTTGATTGGCCCATTACTGCAAACATATCGTGCCATTTAATATCGAGATCGGCACCCGCCAGGATCCCCAAGCCATATTGCGAGTTCAGGATGTGTCCGGCCAGGTATTTTACATGATTCATATTCTTATGAAGGCGACGATTTGATTCTACATCCGTAAACCCATCCAATACATTGTTATATAATTGCTGATGCAAGTCGAACTGGTATAACAGTGGTTTTTTCATATTCCTTTTCTGGTTTTGTTTATTGACAGTATAATGACTTGATTGACAGGTGTCTATGGGTGATTACGACAAGCTAAGGGGTTGAATGCGACAAAATCATTATGTACACTATTCCCATGAAACATATATCTATACTTATACCGTGTGGACATACCAGTGTTGTCAACATTGGAGCTACTCACCAGATATTGAATATGGTGAATGAAATGCTGGAGAATATGAAAAGACCTCCGGTTTTTGATGTACATCTTGTAGGGCTGGAGAAGGAAGTAAAACAGACGACCGGATTTTTCTCTATCAGCCCAGATTGTTTGATGGACGACATCGAAAAGACAGACCTGATTATTATTCCGGCCATTCACGACCCTCTGGATGTTGCCGTAGAGCGAAACCAAACCTTTATCCCGTGGATTGTCGATCAATATAAAAATGGAACCGAAGTGGCTAGTTTTTGTGTGGGGGCTTTTTTACTGGCTCATACCGGTTTGTTGAAAGGTAAACAATGTGCTACCCATTGGATGCATGCCAATAACCTCCGAAATTTATTTCCGGAAGTAGAAGTGGTAGATGAAAAAATTATGACGGAGGAAGACGGTATCTACACAAGTGGAGGGGCTTATGCCTTTTTAAACCTTTTGCTACATCTGATTGAAAAATATGCCGGGCGGGAATCTGCCGTTATGGCTTCCAAAGCTTTCTCTATCGATATAGACAGGGACAGCCAGTCGGCCTTTATTATTTTTGAGGGACAAAAAGATCATGGAGATGAACAGGTAAGGCAGGCGCAGGAATATATTGAAGAGCACTACGAGGAAACCATTCGGGTTGATGACATAGCGGATCGTTTAGCCGTTAGCCGACGCACCCTGGAGCGTAGATTTAAGAAGGCCACATCCAACACGGTTACAGAATACATGCAACGGGTAAAGGTTGAAGCTGCCAAAAAAAGCTTGGAAACTACCCGTAAAAACATCAATGAGGTGATGTATGATGTGGGCTATTCGGATCCGAAATCATTCCGGGACCTCTTCAAACGTATTGCCGGAATGACGCCCCTGGATTATCGCAATAAGTACAATACGGAAGCTTTTGTGTAAGCCTTCTTCCATAAAACAAATTCATCGGCCAATTCTCAACCTTTTGTAGTTCATATTGTTTTGGCCTTCGCATATTACAATGGCTTGGTTTCCTGCCGCCTTCATTACTATGTCATGATCATGCCGGCACTTATGTTTTGGTCCAATGCCAGTGGTAATAATAGCGACAAAATATTCCGGGTTAAACCTGTTGCTGGAGAAATGATTACAAGAGGTCGCAGAAAGAATTCTACACCTTGGGATTATTTTTTTTAACCAGCAGACAAGAGTCATCAACCATCACTTTTGTACCATCCATGGCGTTCTTTTCCCGGGTCAACGTCTTTTGTTGTACTTCACTAAAACCATGTTTTGATAAGAGCGTCAGCAGTTCACCGGCTTCATATAACGTAAAGTTATGCTTGGTGAATTCCAGGTGTTCAACGGTATTTCGGGGGCGGAACCCAATGAGGAAATGTGCTCCATCCTTAAGTACACGCCTAATTTCCCGGATATATGGAGCGGGAGGATCCCAGAAGTACACCACGTTAATAGCCACAACCAGGTCAAAGGTATGGTCTGCAAAAGGAAGGGAGGCAGAGTCGGTGCACTGTATTTCGACTTTCCCTTCTTTAATAAGATCAGCGTTATGGGTTCGAGCTTCGTTGCACATGTCCCGGGAGAAGTCAACCCCGGTAATGTGGAGCTCAGCTTCTTGGTCAAAATACTGGGGGAAATGCCTCCCATTTCCGAAACCGATTTCAAGGAGGTGCTGATCAGCTTCCAGATTGGTTATTTCAAAAGCCAGGTCGTACAGGCTTTGGTTCGAGTTGTTCAGCATTTCAGCTACTTCGCGGCCAGTATCACCGGTTGGCTTTTTTAGTTGATCTGAGAGTATCCTGGAATCCATGTTAATGATAAGATGTAAGTTAAGAGCCTGAATGTAGGTATATCAGAGGTGTTTGTAAATGTGGGTTTGGTAATATTTGGGGTAAGAATCGATGCGTACGTGTAGCCAAAACACCCCTAAACCCGATGTGCTTAGCCAACGGGGCTTGTCTCCAATATGGAAGGCGGCCTCTTTGCCAACCGTTTTCCAAAAAGCATGTAATTGATCTTGATCTGCTTTCCTTACAAAATTACCAATATGTGTATAGATGTTGTGTTCTTGCCTTGGACATGGAGCTATAAGCTGGGCATCCTTACCAAGATTTGGGAAAACCACTACATCTTTATGATCTTCGAAATATTGTTCAAAAGTGTTGTGGTCGGGGTGTACGCCGGCCAGGTAGTCACTTTTGACAAGGTTGCATTCATAAACCTCATTCAATGTTTGTTGAGTCATGGGTTTGTTCTCCCAAAAGAAAGCGTCAAAGCCAGCATTACTTAGAACAGAGTTATAGAATATGCGGAATGCTTTATTCCCCTCCAGCAGCTCCAGGAAATGCCGGTTGGTTATTTTTTTATGAGTTGATTCCCCCTCAATAGTAAACTTTATATTCGAAGGCGAAGATTCTTTTTCCTTAGTATTCCACATAGATGTACTTACTGAATGATTGATAAAGTATTCAGCCAGAACATAAAATATATTCTCTTTGTTGCATAACTTCATGGCATACGTCAGGCAGGAAACTTGTTATTAAGCGGAACTTAGAATCCGGGTGTACTCTTTTTCCATAGCTGTGTGTGCACTCCAAAACCCTTTAGGTGCTTTTTGGTTTAGATGATCAACAAGTATTCCCAGGTGGGTATGCCATCCGGCACCAACACTGCTAAGGATATCCGGGTCATCTCCGAGTTTCTGATGGGTTAGCGTCAGGAGTACTTTATTGTCCTTTTCAGGAGTGAGTTCGAACGTTACAATGGAATCATCTCCGGCTTCTCCAGCCCAGGTGTACTTTAACAGCTTTGGAGGGTCCCACTCAAGAACTGTGCCCGCAAAGTAAGTGCCATCTTTCATTACCTTATATTTTTCAGGGACGGGATCGTCTTCTTCTGATAAGTCTTTGTGTTTGAAATATTGCTCTGCTTTTCCACCTTCCCGGGTTTCAACATCCCCGGCGGCCAACCACTTTGCTTTCAGTTCAGATTTAGTGAGGTAATCCCATACCCGCTCTATAGGACCTGGAAGCAATCGTTTAAATTGAATAGTGCCAGCTTCTGTGAAGACGCCATGTTTTTTGTTTAAGTCGTGCATAATCGATGATTGATGTTATTGTTGAACAAGTTGAATCCAATTCCCGCAGGAATCATCAAAAATAGCTTCGTATCCCCATTCTGTTTTAGTGGGTTCTTTTCTAAAAACTACCGCGGATTGTTTCAGGCGTTTATGTTCTTTTTGGAGATCATCTGCAGAAAGTACGATGGCGGGGAGGCCGGCATCATAGAGTTTCGTCATGTATTCCTTTGCAATAGGATTGTCACTTGGTTCCAGAAGAAGTGTGGTTCCGTTTTCTTCCTCAGGAGAAACCACAATTGCCAAATTTGCCTTTGGCATATACATCTGTTCTTTGAATCCTATTGTCTCAGTATAAAATTTAAACGCTTCTATTGGATCGTTAACATAAATACTGGTGAGTTGAATTTTCATGATTTTTAGTTTGAAGTTTGGGTAGACCTCCAGGGTTTTTCGCAAAGCGATCCCTTTGCTTCCTGGAGGGCTTAGAGGTTTTCTAAAAATTTTTAGTTTGACAACAAAACATTCAACTTGTCCATCAGGTATGTCCAGCTTTCCTTGGTACGGTCGGCATATTCGGCCCACTTTAGATCCATCTCATGCACAAGCGTCAACCGGCAACCGTTTTTCGTTGATTCAATCTTAATAGTCACTACACTTTCATCACCGGCTTCCACATCTACACCCCATGTAAAGACCAGTCGGTTTGGCCGCTGAATTTCCCGGTAAGTTCCCATATGATCGATTTTCTGGCCATCCCGCTCCACCACATAAGAGAAGTGTCCGCCTTCTTCAGGATTATTTTCCAGTTTGACGATTTTTTCATCATGAACATCCGGACCGAACATCCATCGGTTCAGCCAGTCTGGATTAAGCCAGGCATCGAAGACTTTTTCGGGGGCGGCTTTGAATTTCTTTTTAATGATAACTTTGATTGGTTCACTCATTTTCTTCCGATGAATTCTTAGTCTCGGTTGTGGTTTTAGGTTTTTTCTTCAGGATCAGGGAGCTGACAAAGGCAACCACCAGTCCAATGGGCAGCACTTCCATATACGTAATTAAACTTACCATAAGAGGGCCTTGATACATGTCACTGAATTGGTCCATTTGCTCAGATTGGGTAGCCAGTTCAGCTTTTGTGGCCCCTTCGCGTGTGGCCTCAAGCATTACGTGTTCAATGTATTTGTCTAAGAAATCGGGCACATATAAGTAATAGTAAAACAACCAGAAAACCACATAAATAGTGGCCGCAAGCAAGGCAATCAATGTCCCGGTTTTGAATGCTTTTCCCAGTGATATGAACCCGTTCAATTCCTTGTTTCGGTAATTTCTAACCCCAAAGAAGACCAAAGAAAACACTCCAAATAAGAAAATGTATCCCAAGACGTCATTACTCTGGAAGTCTGGCTTGTTGTAAATTAGGTGCACCATATACATGATATGGATTACAAGGATAGCTCCAATAATTGATCCGAATATCAGTACGTTTCGTTTCATGAGATTACTTTTTAGTGTAAGGGTAGTCGTTCAATGTAATGTCCTCGTGCGGATACGATTGTTTGTACAGTCGCATCATCCACCGGGCCGTTCAGGCTTTCAACTCTGAGTACTTTGTCGCAATCGTTCAGGTCCAGGCTCACCACATAATTTTCGAAATGGTTCATAATGTCATTTCGGATGGAATCAGCCTCCGGGCGTTCATCTATATTCGTTTTATATACTTTTATGTGGTTCATAAACATTCAAGTGAATTTGTCTGTTTTGAAAAACTGGCTGGCCTGAGAAGCCCGAGCATACTTTTTAAGCTGTTTCAAATAGGTTGACCATCCATCTTTAAGAGCATTTATTAGTTCGTTCCGTTGAGTTTGGGTTCGATGATCTCCCCACCAGTTGACAAGGTGATCAGGCTTTGTCAGAAGGTCCCATGCTTGTTGTAAAGTGGTATCCAAAGCAACTTCGAAGTGGATTGTTTGATAAGATCCGGTTTATGATCGGCGATTACATTCAGGTCTATTCCATGCTCAATCCATGCCTTCATGTTGGATAGCACGAGAGTCCATCCACCGTTTTGTCCCAGCATCAAACCTATTTTTTCTTCAAGGTTTTTGTCTTCAGCGGGAGCTGATTTCCAAAATCCTTTTTCGGTGACACGAAACAATGTGGTGTCATTCGGTTTAGGTTCAAAGTTCATTTCAACTGTGGGTTTTAGTCCTCCGGGTTTCCATTGAAGGGAGATGTATTCATTGGGTTTCGCTTCCAGAATATCGACAGTATCCTTCACTCCAAATTGTCCCCATTCCCACTCCAGGGTTTTGCCCGGTTCTACCCGGCCACTGCTTTTGGTGAACCAGAATTTGGAAGTGATGTCCGGATTGACCATTGCTTCGAAAACTTCACTAACCGGCTTACGGATAAGCATTTGAGATTCGACTATTGGGTAGTTTTGGTTGTTCATAAAGTTTTTTCTTAGGATAACCCTCCAAGGGTTCAAAACCCTTGGAGGGTTAAATTTTGCTTAATCTTCCTCTGCCAAAGCTGCTTCCAGAGCATCGAGTTTCTGATTCCAGAATTTTTGGTAACGATTGGCCCACTCTATAACTTCCTGAAGTTTGCGGGTGTCGGCCCTGCAATATCTCTTTCGACCTTTTTTATGGATGACGACCAACCCACACTCATTTAGAATCTTAATGTGTTTTGATACAGCCGGTCTGCTTATTTGAAACTGACTGGCTATATCATTCACGGGCTTGTACTCTTCAGCCACCAGGTCGATGATTGCTCTGCGGGTGGGATCTGCTATTGCTTGAAATACATCTTTAGCCATTGACAGGATTTTATGTAACTGATTGGTTACAAATATATATGTAACTTTTTAGTTACGCAACTAAAAATAATTCTATGGAAAAGAGAAGGGATATATGTGTGACAGCCCTGGGTATTTGTTCGCATGGTTGAGAGAACATATACCTGTCCGGGTAGACGGATCATAAATAATCAGGATGAAAATCGGGGTATCGGCTTTAAATTGTAAAAAAGCTTGGTTGAAATGTGACTACATTTTCCCCCGGTGTTGGCGGAAGGCTGTGTTGCCGTTTTGGAGAAGTGGAAAAAGACAGAACAGAACATAAAAAAGCCCTGTTAAACAACAGGGCTTCTTAGGTGTTTAAAATATTAACGGTCGGTTAGTTATTAGAGCTATCCGGTGTTTGGGGTATAGCAGATGGGGTATTGGCGGGTGCGTCAATAGGAACTTCAGTACTTGTTCCCCCATTCTGTAAAATACTGCGGTCGCCTTCCTCTCGATCGATAGCAAAATTTGCTAACACACATAAAACAAGGAAAACGCCTCCGAGTATAGAAGTGGCTTTTGACAACAAATCAGCTGTTCTGCGGGCGCCAAGGCCACCATGACCTCCACCAACGGCTCCTGCGCCACCCATACCGGATACGCCGCCGCCCTGTCCGCTTTGGAGTAAAATTACTAAAATAAGTAATGCACAAATGATCGCGATTACTGCAACAAGTATATTATATAACATGTGATAAACTCTTAACTTTCATGAAGACTACAAAGATATTCAAAATTGGTTACTATCCCAAGCATTCGAAACCGAAAAATTTTAATCCGATAAATCATGAATGAGCTTCAGGATAAGATAGCAGAATTTATGGCAACATCTCCTGCTATAACTTACCAGGTATTAGAGACAATAGGAGTAATATTCATTCTATGGCTCCTCCGGTTTGTGGCTGTTCGTATCGTGCAAAAGAAAATCAAGGACAGTAAATTACTGTACAAGTGGCGGAAAAACCTGACCTATATTACTACCATCGTTGGAATTCTTGTTCTGGGACAGGTTTGGTTTACCGCAATCGATTCTTTAGGAACTTTTTTGGGGTTAGTATCTGCGGGTTTGGCGATTGCTCTTAAGGATCCTGTAAGTGATTTGGCCGGATGGTTGCTCATTATATGGAGAAAACCTTTTGATATAGGAGATCGGGTTCAGATTGGTAGCTCAAAAGGGGATGTTATCGACATTCGGGTATTCAAATTTACCATTCTTGAGATTGGAAACTGGGTAGATGCCGATCAAAGTACCGGGCGTGTCATTCATGTACCAAACCATAAAGTGTTTGTCGAGGATCTGGCAAATTACACCAGCGATTTTGAGTTTATCTGGAACGAGATCCAGGTGCTTATAACATTTGAGAGTGATTGGAAGAAAGCGAAGCAAATTCTGCAGGAGGTGGTAGATGAAAAAGTGCAGGGCTTTATTGAAAATGCCCGGGAGCAGGTTAAACGAGCAGAAAAATCATACCTGATTCAATATCGGTACCTCACCCCTATAGTATATACCAATGTGCAGGATAGTGGAATAAGCTTGACGGTTCGCTACCTGTCGGATCCCAGGAAACGCAGAAGTACGGAACAGGTGCTCTGGGAGGGTATACTTGAGCGATTCTCAGGGCAAGATGACATTGACTTTGCATATCCTACCATCCGCTATTATGATAATTCTACCGAAGGAAAAGCCGGTACTATACCCGGCAAAAGTAAAAACGGTTGAGGAAAGAATAAGTCGAAGAGGATATGTTCTATCGGTCTCGATCCTGTTTCAGGTGTTTCCTATTCTTCTTCCAGGTCATAATTTCGCAATTTAGGAATAGGTTGGATGAGTTCTTTTCCATTATTGGAAGGATCGTTCACTAACTCGGGTACCCGAACCACAGCCATGTTTACCATTAATGGTTCTCCTTTAAATCCATTTTCAAGTAGTTCATTTCCATGTCCGTTTAACCATTGATCGTATGCACTGGGTTCAAGTATACAGGGCATAGAATCATCCAGAGGTTGTATCAGTGGATTGGCGTCCATCGTAAGGAGCGCAAAAGAATGATAAGTTTGGCCCTTTTCATCTTTCCAGGAGCTATAAAAACCTGGGATAGAAAATACTTCGTCTGTCAAAAAGCGGATATAGAAAGGAAGTGGGTCTTCAACCGTTTCTTTCCATTTATAGAAACCACTTGCCGGGACGATACAGGGAGATGTTCTTATAAGCTTCATGAACGTTTCATCCTCCTGTACATCATCTTGTTGAACAGAGGTGATTTGTTGATCCGAACCTTCCAGCTTAAGTCCCCATGTAGAGCTAATCAGGCCCTTCCCATTATCGGTTTGTATGATGATGGGCATGGTGTGGCCGGCCATTACATTATAGTTGGGTTCCAGGTAAGCCTCCGATGTTGTCTTGATTCCATAATGTTCTTCAATAATGTATTTATCAGTTTCCAGAACATAGCGTTTCATAACAATAGCTTGATTGAGGGTTAGTGGGTAAGGTGAGTATGACCTAAAATTTCAAGTAAATCAATGGCAATAATGTTCCGGTAATTAAGTTGGGTGTTTTTTATTTGCTCCGGAAGCATGAATGACAGGAAGAGAAGTCAATTTGTATTCTGATGAAAACCCCGGATATTGCTGCCAATAAAAAAGGAATAATGATACATCCCATTGTAAATAAGCAGGAAAAAAGAATGCGGGCGTTGGTGCGTATTGCATTGTATTTAATGCTAACCATCCTCGTGGCGTCTGTTCCGGTTTTTATCCCCGATACCAGCACTGAGTTTATAGTTCGGGCGCTATTATGCCTTGGATTGTATTACATAATGATTCGATATGTGGATTTAAGGTCATGGAACGAATCCGGGCTTATACTAAGTAAGGCGTGGGTGAAAGAAGGTATGGCGGGACTGGCTATAGGGGCACTTGCCATGGGCCTTATTTTTGGAATAGAGTGGGTGTCGGGAAGTTTAAAAGTAACCGGTTTTGGCTGGCAGGGAACCTCTTCAGCTTTATGGATGTGGCCCGTACTTGCCTACCTGATACAAATGATTTCGGTGGGTTTTTATGAAGAGCTGATTGGCCGGGGCTATATTTTGAGAAATATGACCGAGGGGTTTGCAATAGGGAAAGTATCCACGGTGCAATCGGCAATCATTGCTATTGTTCTGAGTTCGGCAATATTCGGCCTGGCCCATGCAGGTAATCCTAATGTTAGCTGGATTGCTTTGTTTAATATTTTTGTGGCAGGAATAATGCTGGCAGTTCCCTTTGTTATAACGGGAAGGCTATCCCTTTCAATTGGGATACACATAGCCTGGAATTTTTTCCAGGGAGGGATTTATGGATTTCCGGTGAGTGGTTTGGAAGTAAGAAACTCCTTGATTGAAATTCGTCAGGGTGGGACAGAATTATGGACCGGCGGAGATTTTGGTCCGGAAGGGGGGCTGGCCGGCTTATTGGGAATTGTTTTGGCACTTATATTCTCTCTTATTTATCTGAAAATAAAAGAGGGTTTCCTGGCCCTGGCTCCCGATTTTGCCCAAACTTACAAGGAAAAAAGAAATATAACCGATTAGAGAGGTGAGCTTGCGGTTCAATTTTTGTATATTAGTTGAGGTTTGAGGGAAAAAGAAAGAATTCTCACTCAATAAGATGCATGTATATCTTTTTGACTTATACTGTTGAATTGAGTGTTTAACCTCGACCATGTAAATTAGATACATTTGCCTCGTCTTTGGATGAGGCACGATCTTTGAAAATTGAACTATAATGCCAAAATGAAAGAGGTGTAACCATTGTCTTTTGAAGAATTTGGCCTGAGCCCAGAAATTTTGAGTGGGCTGGCAGACGTAAGAATTGATAAACCGACACCTCTCCAGAATGATGTAATTCCATCGGCGCTACAAGGAAAGGATATACTTGTAAAAAATGAAGCCGAAGAGGAAGGGGTTTTTTTGATCCCCGCTTTACAAAAGCTGACAACGAACGGAGAGGTTTCCGGCACGAAAGTTTTAATACTAACACCATCAATAGAACGGGCAAAACATATAGATGAACTGATTTGGGCTATGGGCTACCATGCACAAATCAGCAGTGCTCCGATTTCCATGAAAGGAAACAGAGAAGAGCAAGAACAAGCCGTTAAAGATGGAGCCCCCATATTAGTAGCAAACCCGGGGCGACTCATTGAAATACTGAATAAGAATAAGCTAAAGCTTACTGACCTTGAACTCATCGTTATTGATGAAGCACAGGGGATGGAGAACTATAGCCTGGTGAGCCGGGTTAAAGATATTCTTAAACAGGTAGAAGGAAGACCGCAAACACTGGTCTTTTCTAAAGAGTACAACAAAGCCACTAAAGAATTGGCTGATTTTGCTCTTCAGGATGCCGAAGTGATAGGCTTTGATGTTTCCGCTTCTGATGCTTCTGAAAAGAAAGGTGAAAAAGAAGAACCTCAGGACTCTGTCAATGCTGAATCCCAAGCTGAAGAGCAGGAAGAGAATGCAGAGGCAAAGGAAGAGGAATATGTGCTCGATATGGCAGAAGTAAAGCGCAAGCTGGCTGAAGCCAGTGTGGATGTCGTTCTTAATCCCGAAGAGGAAAAAGAGGACAAACAAGAGGCAGACCATAAGAGTAAGGTCACGGATGAAGAACCTGGCCCGGTCCCAAAAAACCTGGAGCAAGGATATATTCATGTGCCGCCAAGGGCAAAAATATCTACACTGCTTGCCCATCTTGATGATAACCTAAGTGATCGAATTGTTGTTTTTGCAGCATCCAAGCGTACTACAGACCGCCTCTTCCGGATTATCCGTAAGAAAGGATGGGGGGTAGTAAGTATAAACGAAGGCCTGAATGAAGGAACCTATAACGAACGTTTTCAGCGATTCACTTCCGGCGACATGAAAATACTACTGGTCGGCGGAATTTCAGCTACCGATGTTGAAATTGAATTTGCCAACCAGGTCATTAACTATGATGTGCCCAGCGAAGTAGAAGAGTATAAATACCGCGCCGAATTGGTAGGCCGCGGAAAAGCTTCGCGTATGATATCCCTGGTATCCAAAATGGACCGGGATGACATCAATAAGATTGTTGAGGAAGTAGGCTTTTCGCCAACCGAAATTCCATTACCTAAAGAGGTAAAAGAGAAGAAAAAGAGTAAAGGCAAAAAAGATGACCGCAAGAAGAAGAGTGGTAAAAAGAAAAGCAATAAAAAGAAAAACAACGAAGACAGCCGACGACGTAAACGGCGTAAGCCACAAAAAGCCAAGAAAAATAAAAAAGGCGGACTACCGCTGCCTACCTATGATGGACTCTCCGGAGGACGTGAAGGCAAAGGCAAACGGCCCGCTCCCAATGATAATTCCGGCGCATTTGGCTGGATTAAAAAGCTATTTAAATAATCACCAGTTTGTGTGATTCATTTACTATTTGATTTAAAAAGTCCATCGGAAGGTGGACTTTTTTATTATTGAATACTTTCTGCAGATATAATGATCCTAAACCATAGTTGTCCAGACTAATCTGGGATTGAGAATATAAATGATGAAAACAGCCGGTACTTACCCAATTAGTGTGTCTGGAAGTCTTGCTAGTGTAGGTTAACAACGTATTTATTTTTTGAGTTAGTTGGTAGCTGGCTCAGGCGGAAAAAGGTTCGTGTCGTATTTAATTGGATACTTTTCTTCGGTAGCACCGCTTGTCCATGGCTACATGCCCTAACAAGGAGATTCTGCATTTTCTCCCGATCAAATCGGGATGCGTGCGGGAAAACCCCGTCATCCCGGACAAGGCGTAACGAAGTGAAGTCGCCGATCCGGGATCTCCCGCCACATGGGGTGCACCTGCCCCGGCCTCCTTGTTAACCACCTTGCCCGTACCAGGGAGATCGCGGGTCTTCGTATACACTTCGCCCGCGATGACTCCTTCTTTAATACCCCCGTAGTTTAGATAGGTGAACCCCGCCCGATATCTTGGTTCATTGTTTAAGGGGACAAATCGCCGGTGTTTTCCTCGCCATTTCTCACAGCCCCCTGCCAGCGCCGCCAAACCTACACAAGAAGACTTTTTTATGCTACTGGAAGAGACACTTTCCTGGGAAGTACCAAACAGCCACTGAGTACCCCAATTTTCACTTGAACGCAGCGTACGGGGAAATTTCGCCGCCTAATCCGTACCTCAAAATTGGGCTATTACATAAAGCAATTCAACGGTAATATATTCAAGTATATAGATCGCCATTTTGCATCTATTCGTGAATAATTCGGGTTAAACCGTCCTCCGGTCCAGGGGCAGAATTTCTGTGTACATCAGCGAATTCCTCTGTGAGACTCTGCGAGAATTCAACCAAAATGTTTTTTGAACCACTCGTCGCATCATTTTATAAATCGTTTAACCAAAGGCACAACTCGACAGTTATGATCCTAAATCAATAATATTTTGTTGTAAGGATTTGAGGTTTTATTCTTCTTACTTATATAGTGGATACATATTTAATTAAATGGAGGCACAATGGGTTATCAATCTCTTCCCGACAATGAGGGAAATCGAACAGAATTTGAATCGGTATGGAATGACAAGTCGAAGCTACTTTTTTGCTTTTGGGGGGATGAAGATTCCTTTCCGGATACTTTTTTCACCGATATTGAAGATTCCAGGCAAAACAATCCCGGGGTAAGGCGAACCGTATGGATTAAAGATAAAAGCTTGCTTACAGATGCAGAACGGCAAATATTGCCGGTTGATAATAATGAGTATACTGCCTGCGCAATTACCACAGACAGCAACTTTAATCGGAAATGCTGCGCTGAGCTGACGACTGATCAGATCAGTTTTTATGTAGATATCCAGGATGCCTTTAGTACGGCAGAAACAGATCTAAATAAGTGAGGAAGTTCTTATGAAAAAGTTGCTATTAATATTAGTGGGCATCGGTATATCCACAACGGTACATGCACAATACAAGGATTTTTCTAAGCTGTTTAAGTTTTATAAGATCACAAATGATACAATTGAGGGAATTAACCTGAATCGAAACCGGATAGTATTGGATGTGAACGAACGCCTGAAGATTGTCCCTCAAAATGATTCGCTGCTTGCTATGATTAAGAGGGGAACTTCGGGGATGAGCGAACAGGAGAGACAGAAATTTAAACAAGACCGGAAGCAAATACTCAGCTTGTTGCAACACATTGAACGACAGTTATACATCAGTAAGCGATTGCTGGAGATCTCAAAAAAATTCAACAGCAGGAGTATCATATATAACAAACAAGGATGTTCGGAATCCGGGGCAGAGCAGATATGCGAGGAATACACCAAACTGGTGAATGAGTTTGGTGAGTATGCAAAAGACAGAAGAGAAATATTGACAAAATATTTTGAAACAGAAGGGCTTTCCGGAAATGAATTAAGAAGAAAAGTTGGAGGATTGGAGCCCAGACGAGGAGACTATTCGAAACTGAGAGATTTTGCCAATAGTAAGGTTACAGAAATCACTAAAAAACTGGATTCAGAAACCGAAAGTATTGCCCGGGATTCCTCAGGTTTTAAATTTAGAATGAAGGCAGAATTAATACAAAAGGGAAGTCAGATTCCAATACACCTTCCGGGATATGATGAGTATGAGTATGGTACCCCTAAGGTGATTAACAAAATTTCTTTTCAGTTTAGCGAAGAGGAAAAGAAAAAACTTCGCGAAGATTATAAGTTTTACCAGGATCTGGCAACCACAGTAAAAGATATAGGAGAGCATAATGTTGAGATGAAGAGACGAGCATCAGAACTGGTGCATTTGATTGATTCAACATTGAAGGCATTGCCGGATTATGTGAATAACCAGCTCAAAGATTTGGTTGAGATGAGCCGGACAGATCTCAACGCATTGAGCGATTCGCTGGATCATGATTTTAATGAAGTGGATGCTACAACACTGAAAAATATAAAGGATCAAATAGTAACTATTACGGATTCGATATCATCTGTAGAAAGTCGTACTGAAGCTTTATATGATAAACTCAAAACCGTTTCAATAAACGACTGGGTAAGTGATACCGAAGATGATCCAGTAAACGCTTTGTTTTCAATTGTGGACAATGCCAATACGATAGCAGGGGGCACAGTGGCTGAAGTCCGCTCACTTAGAAGTGTAATTGAGAATGATATAATTAAAGGATTGGAGAATCTGAGGACTGAAATATCAAAACAAGCTCCAACTATTTCTGAAGAATTGTTTGCACTGCTTGAAAAGAATGTAGATGATTACCTGAAGGGAATAGAGCAAAAGGCAAAGTATATACTGGTGAAGGATAACCCTCTGGTTGATCTGTATACACTGATCAATACCCAGAACCAAAAGATAACCAATGCAGATGTAGACCCGCCTGCCCTGGATAACAAAGAAATTTTATCTAAACCGCTCGGGGATCTCCTACCAACAGAGCTAAATCTTATTAACACCAACCGGAAGCCCGGCGACTATATAAGGGTGTCAGTAGAAATCAGGCAAAAGGAAAAAATATGGTATGAACATTCAGAAAATATGCTGGTGCAAAAATTGGGTTGGTATACCGATGTATCGGCCGGCCTCGTGTTTGTCAGCAATACCGATCTGAATTATCCCAACTCCGAACGATTTGCTCCCTTACCCGTGGCTACTTTTCTGTTTAGATATCAAACAGCAAAGTATAATGTAAGTTCATTCTCGGTTGGGTTTCATACGATAAGCTTGAACCAGGATCCGAATGTCCCTGTTGAGTTGGGGGTAGGTGGAAATATTCATGTAATAGGGGATGTCCTTCAGTTTGGTTACGGAGTTAATCTTCATGCAAAAGATACCCCTACGTATTGGTACTTCGGTTTGGGAGTGTTAGATATCCTCCAAAAAGTACGAGGGCAATAATGTGATAATCTCCAAAGATATGTTTTAAAGGGCTTTGAAAGACTGGTTTTGTAAAAATTTTCTTTTAGGATACTGGCCAGATTTATATTATCCGCGCAACTCTGCGTTTCACTCTGCGAGCCTCTGCGAGAAAGAGGAAACGGAAAAAAGGCCGGGCAGTTGGTTTGGGTAGAGTGGTTTCACGCGGATTTTCGCGGAGTGAGGCGCAGAGTTGCGCGGAGGGGGCTGGTGGGTGATCTTTAATATTGGTATTGAAGTTGACAGCTCATACCTGCTCATGCAACGAACGACCAGATAGCTCAAAATCAGGCGTCTTCTCCCTGGAGCAACCTGGACAAGGGGTTGCAACCCCTTGCCGATTGTATCAAGCCTGGAGGTTTCCCTTTCCCCTCACCACGGGAGAGTGAGGTTCTTTTTAGGTATAAAACCCAGCCTTCGTGTGAATGATCATACGAAGGCTTTTTTTATTAGATGACTGGGTTCCCGCTGTCTCTTGAGTGAGAGCGATGAATCTTCTCAGGATCTACTCCATTCTTTTTTTGAAGCCATGCCAAAGAAATTACCCGGCATTCCTTCCCAGCCACATCATAAGAAGACGCTTCTGCCATGGGCATCCCTCGGGGGGCGGTAGCCTCTGCGTGACTTAAACTCGAAATTGATTATTGACATCTCAATTGATAGTCATTCAGAGCGGCCGCGATGAATCTTCTCAGGATCTGCCCCATTCTTTCCCACACCCATTTAAAAATAATTTTAACATTTTTAATTCCGCCGAAGGCGGTAAGTTTTGAAATCTGCCCATACTTTGTTTTCATTAGGCAGTCACTAACCAACCCCGATCCTATGTCTAATGATTTTGCAGGAACCAAACAGAAATTCAAAGATCCCGGTACACGGCGAAAAATAGGAACCGGAGCTTTTATTACTCTGATTATTGCCGGGGTTTATGCCGGAGTTAACCATCTTTTTCCTGAGCAGAATGGGCATTATGGATTTTGGTCGGTGATGCCTCCCTTGGTAGCTATAGTGCTGGCTTTCTATACCCGGGAAGTCGTAAGTTCACTGTTTCTCGGCATTTGCCTGGGCGGGGTTATTGCAGGTAAAATTAATATCGTTCAGGATTTTCTGATTCCCTCCATAGGTACCGAAAGCTTTGCGTTAATTATCCTGGTGTATCTGTGGGCGTTGGGTGGCCTTATTGGGATATGGACCCGCACCGGAGGGGCTGAAAAATTTGCAACATGGGCCAGTAGTAAAATGGTGCGAGGCCCGCAAACAGCAAAGTTCTTTACCTGGATGATGGGACTCGTTTTTCATCAGGGCGGCACAATCAGTACAGTGCTTACAGGAGCAACGGTACGCCCGGTGGCTGATAAGCACAAAGTCTCACATGAGGAACTCTCTTATATGGTTGATTCAACAGCTTCGCCTGCCGCCACATTAATTCCGTTTAATGTGTGGCCTTTTTATGTAGGTGGGCTCATTATCGGTACCATGCCTTTCCTGGAAACTACTGAACAAAGTGTAGCCTTCTTTTTCTCAGCCTTACCCTATAATTTTTATGCTATCTTTGCCATTCTCTTAACTCTTTTGTTTGCGTGGGATAAGTTCCCCTTTGTCCCCGGTAAAAAAATGCGGGTTGCTATAAAGCGGGCACGTGCGGGGCAAGGGTTAGATCGTGAAGGGGCATCTCCCATGGCTGCCGATGAACTTACCACACAAAAAGTGCCGGAAGGCTATAAACCCGGTTTAATAGATTTCTTCGGTCCCATCGGGACCTTGTTGGGGGTAGCTATGATCCCATATATTGTTACCTACTTTTTTATGGGGAAGGGAGAGGATGCTGTGTTGTTGGTGGCAGAGGCTTTTGTGCTGGCCGTCTTAGTCGGGTTTGGGATAGCCCTGGCCAAGGGGATGCGATTACAAGAAGCCGTGGATGGCTTTATTGATGGATGTAAAGGAGTGACTATTGGAGCTATTATTCTGGCCCTTGCGGTTACCTTAAAGGAAGTAGCCGATGCCGTAGGGACCGCCGGTTATGTAGTAGACCTGGTGGGGGATTTAATCCCGGCCTTTTTGTTGCCCGGCTTACTGATGGTACTTTGTATGATCATCGCCTTTTCTACCGGAACATCCTGGGGGACGTACGCCGTGGTATTTCCCGTAGCTATTCCTCTTGCATGGGCAGTTGTCCCAGATCAATTTTTTCTGACACTTTGTTTTTCGGCGGTGATTGGGGGATCAGTATTTGGAGATCAGTGTTCGCCTATTTCTGATACTACTATTCTCTCTTCCCTGGCTACCGGCTGCGATTTAATGGATCATGTACAAACCCAATTCCCCCTGGCTATATCTGCAGGCCTGCTGGCTGTGATTGCTTATGCAGCAATGGTTTTGGCTTTTGTTTAGGAAAAGTGAGAAAGCAGAAGAAGTCGAGGCTTCTGCTGTGGGCATCCCTTATGGGTAAACCATTTCGGAGTGAATAGTTCAATTAACAATAGTTCAATTAGAAATGTGTGGAAGAAAGGCAGGGGGATAAAAGCCCATAAACTTTACAAAAGTAAGGTCATCCTGAACTTCGCCGTAGGCCATACCTTGGGAGAATCTTACTCTATAATAACATTTCTACTCCTCCATCTGCCGGTTCCAACGCCGTCTGATGGATTTCACGGGTTCACCTCCTTAAGCATGACTAATCGGTCAGACGGACTGTAGCCGTCAGACCACAATAAACCTAAAAGCAATATACCCGTTGTACTGAGCCGGTGGGTGTTCTGGGATCGAGAATAGACAGCTAAGCTAACAAATGCACTTAAAACCTCATCGACACCCCTCAATTACAACCGGGAACAACCGGTTGTAATATCTCCCCTCGAAGGGAGAATTATCTGGGGCATTCCCGGGGGCATACCTTGGGAGAATCTTACTCTATAATAACATTTCTACTCCTCCATCTGCCGGTTCCAACGCCGTCTGATGGATTTCACGGGTTCACCTCCTTAAGCATAACTAATCGGTCAGACGGACTGTAGCTGTCAGACTGGAAAATTTAAAGACGATATGCTATTTGTGCTGAGACTAAGGGTGTTATGAGGACAGGGAGTTGGTTAATGTGCCCGCAGGTATAACCAAGGCACAACAACCATTCCCTCAAAACTAATAAGAAGCATACACACTGGTGGAACCATCTTTGTTAATCAGCAGTACGTCGTACTTGTCGGCGGGGCGACCGGCTACTTCCATACCGGGTGATCCGGTAGGCATGCCGGGGACAGTAAGGCCAATGGCATCAGGTTTCTCGTCCAGCAGGCGGCGCACTTCTTTGATAGGTACATGGCCCTCTACTACATAATCACCTACAATGGCTGTGTGACAGGATGCAAGTTCGCGGGTAATGCCATTTTCCATTTTTACTCTTCCAATTTCAGGAGTAGGGTTTTCTTCTACATGAAATTCACCTTCCATCATATGCTCTGCCCACTTGGTACAGCACTGGCAGCCTGGATTTTTGTGCATTACTATTTGTGTTTTGTCGGAAAGGATTTGTTGTGGGCTGTTTCCAGGCCAAAAAAGGAAGCCCGCAATTCCGACAGTAACGACTAGTCCGATTATTAAAATCTTGGTGTTATTCATATCAATAGTTGATGTTATAAAAGTTCAATAAGATAAAAAAAGAACAGGTCAGAAGTGAGATGGTCAGTAAAATTAAACTGACTCAATAGATGGACAGTTCTAACTATTCTGAGCTACTTACAAACCCGGTAGACCATAAAATCTTGCTAAGAGTAAGAAACATCTGGTAAATAAGAAAAAATTAAATAATTAGGGAATAAAAACAGCTCATTAACAAATTTTAGAGTTTGCTATCATTGAGGCGTTTCGAATTCATAACCACATTAATAGAACTAAAAGCCATAGCAGCCTCAGCCAAGAGGGGGTGCAGCAGGCCAATAACAGCCAGGGGTATCATGATGAGGTTATAGAAAAACGCCCAGAAGAGATTTTGTTTTATCTTTTTAAAAGTGAGATTACTCAGGTTGATAGCCCGCAGTACTCCCGGCAGGTCTCCCTTCACCAATACGATATCACCAGATTCAATGGCTACATCGGTTCCGGTTCCAATGGCAATTCCTACATCTGCTATAGTAAGAGCCGGGGCATCATTGATGCCATCGCCCACCATAGCCACTGACTGTCCATTGTTCTGTAGCTTCTTAATTTCATCTGATTTTTGATCAGGGAGCACCCCGGCGATTACCTGGTCTATGCCTACCCGTTCCGCAATGGCCTGCCCGGTTTTGGGGTTGTCGCCGGTTAGCATTACGGTGGTGAGGCCAAGCTCTTTAAGCTGCGTTATAGCTTCTTTACTGTCTGGTTTTACTTCATCGGCAATGCCAATTAAGCCGGCAACTAATCCATCTATGCCTACATACACGGCTGTTTTGGCCTGCTCTTCAAGTGTTTCTTTTTTTTCGACTTGCTCTTTGGATGGATCAGAGGATATCAGGGTAGCACTACCCACCACCACCGACTTGCCATCAACAACAGCTTTCACCCCTTTTCCGGTGATGGATGAAAAATCCGAACTTTCAGCTAATGTGATGTCTGCGTTTTGAGCATGTTGAACGACAGCCCGGGCAAGGGGGTGCTCCGAATTGTTTTCTACGGAAGCGGCAAGAGTTAATACTTCATTTTGGTGAAATTCCCCAAAGGTGATAAGGTCGGTTACTTCCGGTTTTCCTTTAGTGATGGTGCCCGTTTTATCCAGTACAATGGTTGTTACATCCTTCATGGCCTGGATGGCTTCTCCCTTTCGGATTAATATCCCATTTTCAGCTCCCAATCCGGAGCCCACCATTAAGGCAGTTGGAGTAGCAAGGCCAAGTGCACAGGGACACGCTATAACCAAGACGGCAATCATCGCATAAAAGGCCAAAGCGGTGGTGCCCATTTCAGGATCAACCCAGGGGATGAAGCCCGCGGCCCAATCCACAATACCAGTAAAAAAACCGGGGAATATTAGCCATGAGGCCAGAGTAAGTACAGCCAATGCCAATACTACCGGTACAAAAATGGTGGTCACCCGATCGGCAAATTGCTGAATGGGAACTTTAGTGCCCTGGGCTTCCTCAACCATCTTAATAACCTGGCTCAGAAAGGTATCACTGCCCACTTTGGTGGCCTTCACCTTTAGTACACTATTGGTGTTGATGGTGGCTCCTATTACCTGGTCGCCCTCCGTCTTTTCCACCGGCATCGATTCTCCGGTTGCAATAGATTCATCAACGCTGGAAGTACCCTCCACAATTTCTCCATCTGTTGGAATTTTTTCTCCGGGGCGTACCATCATGATATCTCCCGGTTCTAATTCAGTAACCGGTACGTTAATTTCATCTCCATCTTTCAGTACAGATGCTTCCTTGGCTCCAAGGGTTAACAGCTTTTTGATGGCTTGTGAGGCACTCCCTTTAGCCTTGGTTTCGATGTAGCGGCCAGTAAGATGGAAGGCCATGATCATACCGGCAATCATGGCAAAACTGTGGAAAGGAGGGGCGTAGCCTAAGGCGTGCAATAATGCCACAAATCCGGTAGAAAGAGCGGCGAGAGCTCCCATGGCAATCAAAACATCCATATTGGGGCTCAGGTTTCGGGTCGACTTCCAGGCACTTTGCATGGTTTCCCATCCGGGGATAAAAATCACATAGCCCGAAAGCAAGATCATTGCCAGTTCCATGCCTGCTTCTCCAAGGAACATATACCCAGAGATCCACATAGGGAGCATCCATAGCAGCATGACAGCTGTGGGAATCCAGGATGCAATCATGTTTTTGCGGGCCTTCTCGTATTTTTGCTGCTCTCTCTGTTCGGTTTGTTCAGCCTTCGAAAGGCTATCGGAATCATCATCTTCGCGAACCAGGGTATAACCCGCTTGCGAAACAGCTCCCTCAAAATCCTGCAGGTCTAAGTCTCCCTCATACTCCACTGTTGCAGACTCACTAGCCAGATTTACTGTGGCGGAGGTAACTCCCTCCAGTTCCAGTAGCTGTCGGTCTACTGCATTGGCGCAACCGGCGCAACTCATGCCATCAATTTTAAAGGTGGTTTTCATGATAGTACTCACAATCCGATTCCTGTTAGTCTGAAGCTTTTGATTAGTGGAAGAAAGACTTATTGAATGTTTGTTACGGTGTATCCGGCATCACTTACTGCTTGAGATAAATCATTAGCTTTAACTGAGCTTTCTGCATAGGTAACTGTTGCTTCTTTTGCATCCAGGTTTACTGTAGCAGACTCTACTGCTGTTAATGCAGAAAGGACCTTTTCAACAGAGTCGGCACATCCATTACAAGCCATACCTTCTATTGTTAAAACTGATGTCTTCATAATTTCAGGGTCTAAGTGTGATTTTTCATTTCCACCTGAATGGTACAAATATGACAGCCTTTAAAAATGCCGGATTCTGAGTGAGGTTTACTGAATTATGTACTACAGTTTCAGAAGAATTTTAGTGAAACCCTTGTCAAAGTTTTTGGGCTTGGTAGAATATTGGGTGAGATCGCGGTCTATATCAATGGAAGCCCCAAGTTCGATGTGAATTCTGTCGTGTGGTTTCAGGAGAACACTGATGGCCAGGCGTTGGCTTACATTAAATCCTCTGAAAGGGATACTGGTCCAGTGTTCCAGCATCTTGTCAAATTCAGCCGCATCAAAAGATTGGTCTAATACCTGGTAACGCACTACTAATTTTAAAAATGGATCTATGGGGGTATAGCCGACACCGGCATCATATAGCCAGCGGTAAAACACCAGGTCCAACGGTTCTTTAATGATGGAGAACTCAAAATTTGTTCCTTCCTGTTGATCAAAATAAAACTCCCTTGAAACACGGAATATGGGTTCGAAACGCCCATAATTTCCAAAATAAAAGAAACCGACTTTTCTGAGTCTCTGTACTGCTTCATACCTTCCGTCAAAAGGGATACCACCACTGGAACGCTCCTGAGGATGCCGGTCAATGTATCCGTACAGTCCAAGAGTGCTCGAACCCAGGTTTAAGCTAAATGAACCATTTAAAAAATAGGTGTACTCTTCTTCCTGGAAAACAAAATCCGGGTCGCTGTTGTAATAATAAAGTTTGCGAATATTGGGTTGCCAGCCAAACGAGATATCCCAATAGAATTTGTTTTGTTGAGGAGCATTAAACCGGGTATAAAGGAAGAAGGGTATGCGTTTATAACGTACCCGGTATTGTTCTACTTCTTCCAGTAAGGGATCCTTACTATTTCCCACCTCATCTACCAGGTTATTCAGGTAATTCTGATAGCTGAAGTCGAAACGGAAATTTCCGGCTATCTTATCCGAGTACCGATAACTAAAGGTGATATCCATATCCTTTTTGAATTCGGTGAGGGTATGCAATCCACCAATGGTATGGCCTTGACCGAGATCATACAGGTACTCAAGTTCCACCAATGCTCTCCGCGCCCGCGCATTTTGATGGAGATAGGTATGAGCTTTTAATTCTGAATAATCTCCCAGTTGTGTAGAAGTATGCAGTTCAGAATAAACAGCCAGATTAGATTTACTATAGCTTCCAAAGCGGCTGCGAAAGCCATTTCTGTTGGTATGCCATACAAAGTTATCTCCGGGTGTAAACTCCTGGGTGGCCATATCCAGTTCATACTCATGTTTAAGGAGCGGAGTAATAACCCATCCATAGCCACGGTCATAGAAATAGTTTCCATAGGCATGCTTGCTATCCAGAATCTGGATTCTATTTTCGAATGACCAGTCATAGGTAGTACCGTGTTTTGGCTGTTCGTACATGAACTGAGCGGTAGCCGGACATGCCAGGGTGATTAAACATCCCCAAAAAAGTAAGAGCCTTAAAACCATTCTATCCTTTACCCTGGCAAAGCTCTACTAAAACCCCATGATTATCTTTGGGATGGACAAAAGCTACCAACTTATTATCTGCCCCTTCTTTAGGCTGGTCGTTTAGCACGGTGAAGCCTTCTCTTCTCAATCGATCAAGTTCTGCATGGATATCGTCTACCTCAAAGGCAATGTGATGCATGCCCTCTCCCTTTTTCTCAACATACTTTGCAATAACAGAATCATCATTGATAGCACCCAGTAACTCAATTTTAGAGTCTCCGGTTTGAAAGAATACCGTTTCAACATTTTCACTTTCAACCGTTTCAGACTTATAGGGTTGAGTGTTTAAAAGGGTGGAGTAGGTTTTTGTTGCAGCTTCCAGATTATCTACAGCTATACCTATATGTTCAATCTTCATTTATGTTTCTGTTGAGTTTTAAGGCTATTAATGTTGAACTAAACTAAGCATAATTCACAAAACCATTTGGCTTTACCAAAATTTTGATTACCATGAAGGAGTGAGAGTATTAGAATTGTTTAATAAATAAGTGAGTTAAAGAGCAGAGCTTCAGCTAAAAAGTAAAGCTTCAAGCAGGTCAGAAGGGTTATTTATGTGGAATCCGCTTCATTTGGAAGACATATTAGAACGATATGAACCATTCGACATTCGGGTTATTGGCACTCTTGTGTTATGGATCGCATGCATTTTTGGGTGTATATGGTTAACGCTTAATTATCTACCCGAAGACTGGGTAAGCCAAAGCAGTAATAAAAGCCAGTTGATGCAGTTTTTTATGCTCAATCCAGCCATGCTGCTGGGACTACTACTATTATTTTGGTTTGGTTTTGAGTGGGGATTTATTCCGGTGTTTCTATCACTCTTTATCATCGGTTTTTATAGTCACCTGGAGTATTATTGGGCTATTCTGTTTGCAGTTTCTTTTGTATTTGGATTGGGGATTTTTGCATTGGTTTATCAGTGCTTAAATATTCGCTACGACTTAAGAAGCGTGGCCAGCTTTGCTGTATTTGTGTTCACTTCTTTTGTAGCTGCAACAGCCAGTTCGTTAGGATCCTTTATTTGGAGTTTGGCGCATGACTTGTCAGCGGCAGATACGGCAACCTTGTGGAATGGATGGTGGACCGGTTCGTTTTTACAGTCGTTGGTAATAGTGGGACCGTTATTATTTATACTATCCCCCGCTATTGAGAGGAAAAAAAGACAATGGTTTGCTATTGAAAGCACTAATGATGTTTCTACAAGATGGGTATATAGTGCTGTAATCATAACCACACTTATTATAGCCGTCTTTATTTATTCAGGAGATTATTTAGCTAAAAACCGGCTGGCGGAAGAAATAGCAGGAATGAAGTCAGCCAGCCAGGATGCTGTACTTACCTCTATGGAATCATTTGAAATTATAACCTGGGTATCTATATGGATTATCCTTTGCGTAGGATTAGGTGCCGTTTTTTTAATCGGAAGTTGGAATAAGGAACTTCAGAGAAAAGTAGAAGAAAGAACCCAGGATCTTAAGAAAGCAGAAAAGGAAGTAAAGTCATCGCTGGATGAAAAGGTGGTGCTGTTAAAAGAAATCCATCACCGGGTAAAAAATAACCTGGCTGTGGTTACGGCTTTATTGGATCTGCAGTATATGAGAGCTGAGAACGAAGAAGTAAAACATATTTTAAGTGACGCCAAAACCAGGGTTAAATCGATGGCTTTTGTTCATGAAACGCTTTACCAAACGGAGAACTTTTCTAAAATAGATCTGGAACTATATTTGGGGCGTGTATGCCGATCGATAGAAACAGCGCTTAAGCCCGAACGCAAAGATATATCGATGGAGTTGAAGGCTAAAGGAGTTCAATTGGAGATGAATAAAGCAATTCCATTAGGTTTGGTTTTAAATGAAGTGCTGGTAAATGCGTTTAAGCATGCATTTAAAGGAAAGAAAAATGGAAATATTGAGATTAATCTGCATCAAGAGAATAAAACACTCCGCATGATGGTAAGTGATGATGGGATTGGTTTAAACGGAAATATCGACCCTATAGAATCCAAGAGCCTGGGTATGACCCTCATTAATACACTTTCAAAACAATTGAATGCCCAGGTCAGCTTCGAATCTGAAGCCGGAAAAACTCAATTTTCCTTGATGATGAATTTAAATTAAGTTCCAGCTGAACTTAATTTTTATATATGTCCAAACATCATTTTACCGGAAACAGCAATAAGTACCCCTATTGGTTAAAATCTACCATTATCCTTATCGGCCTGACGCTACTTTTTGTAGTGATGAGTTATGGGAAATTTATACTGATGCCGCTCGCATTTGCTGCCTTCATCTCTATGTTGCTAAGTCCTGTAGTACAGAAGCTGGAAAGCTGGAAACTGGGCCGGGCCTTGAGCATCATGGTAACTTTGTTGCTGGTTTTCTTTCTGCTTGCCGGGATTATCTCTCTCATTTCAACCCAATTTGTACAATTCTCTGAGCGGATACCTGAAGTAACCCAAAAGCTTAAAGATGTTAATTCTGATGTGATCGCATACATGGACAGTAAATTGGGGATATCGCAGGAGGAACAGGGTAATTATTTAGAAAAAGGGTTCTCCAATCTGATTGACAAAAGCGGGCAGTATGCCAGCTCTATTGTAAGTGCCACCACAAATGTATTTACATTACTTACCCTCATTCCCATCTTTGTGTTCTTTATGCTGTACTATAAAGAAATGTATCAAACGTTTTTTCAGAAGATGTTTAAACGTAATTCTACCAGCAAAGAAATAGACGATGTATTGAGCCGCGTGCAGAATGTAACCCAAAACTACCTGGTGGGTATGCTTTCAGTGATTGGTATTCTGGCCGTACTCAATACCACAGGCTTATTTCTTATAGGTATGGAGCATGCTGTATTTTTTGGGGTATTTGCCTCACTGATGGCTATCATCCCTTATATCGGAATTATAATCGGGAGCTTGCCGCCACTATTATTTGCCCTCTTTTTGAGTGATTCTCTCATTCTCCCACTATTAGTTTTAGCGGTTTTTGGAACGGTCCAGTTTTTAGAAGGCAACTTTATATCTCCCCGTATTATTGGTTCCAAAGTATCTATAAATCCATTCGTTGCTCTAATTGCTTTAATTATAGGAGGGGAGCTTTGGGGTATTTCCGGGATGATACTTTTTGTACCCTTAATTGGAATTTTAAGAGTTATATTCGAGCAGATTGAGGAGCTTAAACCTTATGGATATTTATTAGGCAATCAAATCGAATATAAAGAATAGACAAGCCCCATATTTAAATTTTCAACAACTAATAATAAAGCAAACCAAAATGAATCTTAAAAGAACCCTTTCTCTGTTACTTGTTTTTCCCATGCTGTTATTGGGGTTTCAACAAGCTGATGCCCAAACCAAAGAGTTGACAAAGGAACAGATCCTAAACCGAAATTTTAAAGGAATTGTAAACCCTGTACCGCGTGTATTGGGGTGGGATGATAATGAACATTTTATTACCGCCACCTTCTCGCAAAATGGGTATGTGATGAAGCGGGTAAATGTTTCTACCGGAGAAGAGGAAGTTTATCAACGCCTGCAAAGTGACGAGCCAAGTGTTTCGGTTGAAGGTGGGAATGTGTATTACAAAGACGGGAGCGAAACAAAACAGCTTACGGATACAGAAGCCAATGAGAACAATCCGGAATTATCTCCCGATGGCAAAAAGGTAGCCTTTAGCCGAAATAAAGATTTATATGTGATTGATGTTGAGTCGGGCGAAGAAACCAGGCTTACGCATGATGGCAGTGATATGATCTCCAATGGATGGGCCTCGTGGGTGTATATGGAAGAGATCCTGGGACGAAGTACCCGGTTCCAGGCCTATTGGTGGAGCCCCGACAGTAAGAATATCGGCTTTATGCGTTTCGATGATTCCCCGGTAAAAACCTTCCCTATTTATCTCGCTGATGGTTCATATGGAACCCTGATTGAGCAACGGTACCCCAAAGCAGGTTATGATAATCCCAAAGTGAGAGTAGGGGTAGCATCGGTTGAAACAGCAGAATTAACCTGGGCCGACTTTGATGAAAATGAAGATCAGTATTTTGGAATGCCATACTGGACTCCTGATGCAAGTGCTCTGTGGATACCGTGGATGAACCGGGATCAGGATCACCTGGTTATTTATGAAATGAATCTGAATGATGGCTCCAAATCAGAGATTTATGAAGAGAAACAGGATACCTGGATTGCCCTTGATAACAGCGATATGTTACAATTCCTGGATAACGGGAAAGGATTCCTCTTTAAAAGCGACAAAAATGGCTGGATGCATCTCTATCATTATGATATGGAGGGGGAGCTTGTAAATCAGGTTACAGAAGGAGAGTGGGCACTCAGCAATGTGGAAAGAGTAGACCAGGAGAATGGGGTTATCTATTTTACCGCCCGTAAAGAAAACTCTGCCCGCTTCGATTTCTACCGCATTAATCTGGATGGGAGTAACTTGCAACGCCTTACCTTTGGGGAGTATAATCACAGTATTCAGCTGTCGGATGATGGTAAGTATTTCGTGAGTACATATAACAATACATCAACCCCAACCAAAATTTCTGTTTTTGATGCCGACGGCGAAAAGGTCCGGGACATTGCAGATGCCAGGGGGCCCCAATACGATGATTATAAATTGCCCAAAACCGAACTTATCAGGGTAGAAACCAAAGATGGCTTTGACCTGCCGGTAAAAATTACCTGGCCTGAAAGTATAGACGAAAGCAAATCGTACCCCTTGCTGGTAAGTATATATGGCGGCCCTAACTCCGGCACGGTGTACGACAGATGGTCTTCCCCGGGAATGTCAAACTGGTGGGCCAAAGAAGGGTTAATACAGGTATCTATCGATCACCGGGGCTCCGGACATTTCGGAAAAGTTGGGCAGGATTACCTGCACCGCGACCTGGGTAACTGGGAAATACAGGACTATTCCTACGTGGTAAACTGGCTGATTGAGAATTATGATTTTATTGACGAAGACCGCATTGGGATTACCGGCTTTAGCTATGGGGGCTATGTAACCTGCCTGGCATTAACCAAAGGATCCGACATATTCGACTATGGTATTGCCGGTGGAAGTGTAACCGATTGGGATTTGTACGACACCGCCTACACCGAACGTTTTATGGATCGCCCTCAGGATAATCCTGAAGGTTATGAAAGCAGTTCTGTGATGACCTATGCAGATCAATACAAAGGCGGACTGCTGATAGTACACGGATCGGCAGATGACAACGTGCACCTCCAGAACAGTTTGCAGCTGGTAAGCGCACTCGAGTCGGCCGGTAAAGATTTTGAGTTTATTCCCTATATGGGCGGTAAGCATGGCTGGTATAACCTGCCCGGAAAGCAGCGTCACTATATGAAAAAGCGCTACAGTTTTTATTACAAGAACCTGCTTCAAAAACCCATGCCGGAGGCCTTATTGGGGAATTAGTTTGGATAGGTTAAATATTCCAACAACCTCCAAGGTTTTTAAAACCTTGGAGGTTTGATGTTTAAACCCTTGTTGCAGCAGGTTATGTGTTTCCAGTCTTAGTTTTAAGAAGACTTTTTAATCTATCCCCACGTGTATGGGGCCACCTCCTTAGGATTCGCCCCGTCAAGACCAGGGAGGGGTCTATCCCCACGTGTATGGGGCCATCTTTGTCTTGTCCTGGATAATGTCGTAAGAGGTGGGTCTGGTTCAAGCGTCCGCTTGGATTTTTCATGTTTCAATCCTTGTTCTAATGGATTATGTATTCCGACTATTTCGGTCAAGATTGAACCCGTGAAATCAACCGGTTTCAATCCTTGTTCTAATGGATTATGTATTCCGACATTGCTGTATCTCTGCCTGTAATCTTTGTTTTGCAGTTTCAATCCTTGTTCTAATGGATTATGTATTCCGACTTCGCGTAGAAATAGATGCACAATCTGATAGCTTTAGTTTCAATCCTTGTTCTAATGGATTATGTATTCCGACTATTCCAAAACGTAACACCCGTCATCCGGCCATACCGTTTCAATCCTTGTTCTAATGGATTATGTATTCCGACGGATGTTAAGGGATATCTTAGAGTTAACCTATCGGGTTTCAATCCTTGTTCTAATGGATTATGTATTCCGACGGGTTCAGCCTGAATGACGCACCAAACCGTAAGAGTTTCAATCCTTGTTCTAATGGATTATGTATTCCGACTGAACTCTTTTTCCTAATATTTGAGCTTGTTTTTTAGTTTCAATCCTTGTTCTAATGGATTATGTATTCCGACATCCTTCAAGGACACCGTTAATATCATGCTGACACTGTTTCAATCCTTGTTCTAATGGATTATGTATTCCGACATGGATAGAAAAAGGTATAGCTCGTCCTTCTGATCGTTTCAATCCTTGTTCTAATGGATTATGTATTCCGACCCTGGATTACATAGGGAGCCAACAGTTCCATTCTCTGTTTCAATCCTTGTTCTAATGGATTATGTATTCCGACGTATAACCCCCGGAAATGTATACCAGCGAAGATCAGTTTCAATCCTTGTTCTAATGGATTATGTATTCCGACACACACCCAAGGCCTTTCACAATCTTCGCACATATGTTTCAATCCTTGTTCTAATGGATTATGTATTCCGACTCGGAAATATTTCACCCTCTAAATTGACGAACTCGCGTTTCAATCCTTGTTCTAATGGATTATGTATTCCGACTTAAGTGGCTTTATTGCCTGCTTTAATCTATGGAGTTTCAATCCTTGTTCTAATGGATTATGTATTCCGACAACTAACAAGCCTCGATTTAGAGGATAAGATTTACGTTTCAATCCTTGTTCTAATGGATTATGTATTCCGACACTGAGCTTGAGTCAAGGTGTATAGAGTTTTGGAAGTTTCAATCCTTGTTCTAATGGATTATGTATTCCGACTTAATTCTTTTCTGCATATATCTGCTGCTTTTTTCGTTTCAATCCTTGTTCTAATGGATTATGTATTCCGACCCTGATGGTCTAATGATTATCAGGGGTTGTTTCCGGTTTCAATCCTTGTTCTAATGGATTATGTATTCCGACTGCCTGAAATCGAAAATACGCGCCCCTGATAGGGTACAGTTTCAATCCTTGTTCTAATGGATTATGTATTCCGACGGGCGGAAGAGACCATGCAACTATAATTCACGCCCTGTTTCAATCCTTGTTCTAATGGATTATGTATTCCGACCGCTTCCACTATTGGCGGCGGGGGCTGCTGCAGTGTTTCAATCCTTGTTCTAATGGATTATGTATTCCGACTGGTTCCAGAATGGGTGGAGGGGTGAACGGTTAATGTTTCAATCCTTGTTCTAATGGATTATGTATTCCGACAACGCATCAGGTGCTATTACGGCTTTTCTTGAAGGATGTTTCAATCCTTGTTCTAATGGATTATGTATTCCGACAACGGAACGCCGTTGTTATGCCTGATCATGATACACGTTTCAATCCTTGTTCTAATGGATTATGTATTCCGACCACCCCAGCCCAAACGCATAGCTACACCGAATTCTCGTTTCAATCCTTGTTCTAATGGATTATGTATTCCGACGATAAAAGCACAATGGTTTGAGGCGAAATGTCATGTTTCAATCCTTGTTCTAATGGATTATGTATTCCGACACACCCTGGTTCAAGCGTCCGCTTGGACTATTCAGTTTCAATCCTTGTTCTAATGGATTATGTATTCCGACACAAATCCATATTCATCCCAATTCTCAATGCATTCATGTTTCAATCCTTGTTCTAATGGATTATGTATTCCGACTATTTCTTAACCGTATTTTCACTATCCGATGCAACAGTTTCAATCCTTGTTCTAATGGATTATGTATTCCGACAATAGTCCATTTCGCCATGTATCCACTACAATCACAGTTTCAATCCTTGTTCTAATGGATTATGTATTCCGACTCTCTTATCTATACCATTAGCAAGGCGCTTGTCGGGTTTCAATCCTTGTTCTAATGGATTATGTATTCCGACCAGAAGACACCTATACTCATCTGGCCTTTAAACGCTGTTTCAATCCTTGTTCTAATGGATTATGTATTCCGACAATAGTCCATTTCGCCATGTATCCACTACAATCACAGTTTCAATCCTTGTTCTAATGGATTATGTATTCCGACATTTCATTAATGGCTGGGGAATCGGGAACTCCTTGTTTCAATCCTTGTTCTAATGGATTATGTATTCCGACAGTACCGGAAACGCTGTACCCATCAAGACGTTTAAGTTTCAATCCTTGTTCTAATGGATTATGTATTCCGACTGCACCAGGCGTTGCTGTAGTAGTTTGGCACAGGGTTTCAATCCTTGTTCTAATGGATTATGTATTCCGACACAAAAGGCGACGACCACACCGACTACCTCCTCGACGTTTCAATCCTTGTTCTAATGGATTATGTATTCCGACAAGTACCTCTTTAGCCTCTATCGATTGATCTGTGAGTTTCAATCCTTGTTCTAATGGATTATGTATTCCGACGGTACACCTTATTATTATCACAAATGGACAGATGAGTTTCAATCCTTGTTCTAATGGATTATGTATTCCGACAATAGCTAATGATTGGGCGGAAGTAACGGCAGATAGTTTCAATCCTTGTTCTAATGGATTATGTATTCCGACTTTGAGGATGGTCAATGGTTCATTCATGAGTCTGAATGTTTCAATCCTTGTTCTAATGGATTATGTATTCCGACCTGGTAATACATCTATACCAGGCGCAGGGTTTTATAGTTTCAATCCTTGTTCTAATGGATTATGTATTCCGACGCTATTTAAACAACGCCCGGATATTTCTAACCACTGTTTCAATCCTTGTTCTAATGGATTATGTATTCCGACTTTTATAAGTAAAACCGATCCCAACCCAAGCCCGCCAGTTTCAATCCTTGTTCTAATGGATTATGTATTCCGACCTCACATCGACAATCGTTGATAATCCGGGCGCTATTGTTTCAATCCTTGTTCTAATGGATTATGTATTCCGACTCTTGAACTACCCATTTGCTATATCCTCTTTGTTTGTTTCAATCCTTGTTCTAATGGATTATGTATTCCGACAGCCCTTTGATACTAAGTAATTGTATTTGATAAAGCTCTTAAAAGCAAATACAACGGTATTTTGATTTAAATCAGTAGGTAAAAGCATGTCAATGGGGTGAATTTGAGATATTTCCGAATATAAATTGCAAGGATATGTTGTGTAAACACAGTTGTTTGTGGTATGCAATGATGATGCCCTTCAATAAATTTCCCTTTGGAATCTCTGTATTCATAGCCCAACCAAGTTATAACACTTTTTATTGAATGCAAATATTACGGTAGGTGCAGCCCGTGCATCGTTTTTTATAGCGGGTGGCTTTAGGGAAATAATTGGTGCTGATAATGTGTGCGATGGTCCGGGCACATTCTTGGACCTGTTCTTTTTCTTGAGCTGCAATGGGCACCTCAATCAACTTGTTTCGGCTGCGGGTATATACCAGGTATCCCTGGTGTACTTCTTTGCCGAAATTGTCTTCGATCAGGCAGGCATAACAAGCCAGTTGAGTTTTATAGGTTGAAAAGACACGATCTTTGTATTGGGCAAATTTGTAATCGAGCGGGGCCATTGTATCATCTGAAAGTGATAGTACCTCGTCGACCTTTCCTCTTAACAGATCGTTGGTGAGATATTGTTCCTGCAACTTATCAGTCACCCCAATTTTTTTTCTGAGGTAATCTTTGTTCAGTGAGGCTTTGGTTTCATGCAGCCGCCGGCCCCGCATGGCTTTGTATGAGTTTTCCTCATGTTGTGGAATATCCAGGACCTTCTCAAAATAAATAAACCGCGGGCAATATAGATATTGTATTATTTCGGATGGGGTAACACTTATGGTAGCAGACATAGGAGATAGGGGTTTGTAGTTCCCAAGATTATTATATAAACATGGCTTTTACCTCATCGGTAATCATTTTTTTGTCGAAAGCCTGCCCCAGCAGTGCGGTGGATTTGAGTTCATCTTTGCTCATGGGGAAGATGTACACCGAATCGTGGTCGGTATTCATAAGTTCTTCGATCTGCAGTTGAAGTGCGTCTTTTTCATTGGCTTCAATAGTGCCGAGAAATACGGAATATTGCACCCGGGATAAACCGGCTTTTTCACAGGCTTTGGAGATTTTGGTGCGTGCTTTATCGTTTTTTATGTCGTACATAACCCAGCAAATCATGGTAATGGAAAGTTTAGAGGTTATTGTTGTTCAGGGGTTATTAGTTGATTGGCAAACGTATGAGCATCCTGCTGAATGGCATTCATGCGATGTTGGTTGCGCCCCCGGTAGCGGATCTTGTCAACATCAAACCGCTGGATAAAGTGTTGCACGATCAACTTTTTGCCTTCTTTAGTGAGCCCGATGCCATTGGTAATTTCCCGGTAGTGATCCTGGTTTACTTTTTTCCCGGAAAACAGGCGAAATACGGTGAGATCGGCAAACGGGCGATAGGGTTCAATAAAATCAAATACAAAGCTGGTTTGGTTGTAATCATCACGGTGCAGAAATCCTACGTAGGGATCCAGGCCTGCAATCATGATACATTTTTCTATGCGTGAGTAGAGAATGCCATAGGCATAGTTCAGGAAGGCGTTGAAGGCATCTTCGGCTGGCCGGTAACTGCGCCCTGAAAACTGATACTCTTTGCTAAGGAGGGAAGAGAGCAGTTGAAAATACACCCGTCCTGCGGTGCCTTCATGTCCGCGAAGAGTATCTGCGATATCCTCGATGCGGGAACCCTGCAGCTTCAGGATGTTTTCTCGCTGTTGCTCTATTTTTTGGATGTCTTCATCAATATCGTTTCTCTGCTTTTTACGGTGTTTCTTCAGAGAGGCAATAAAGTCGGTTTGGTTTTGAAGTTTATCACTCACCCATTGTTTGATCCATATAACTGCTTCCTCAGACAAACTTGCTTCCAGCTGCCGTTTTCGGATTTTGGTAGTACTCCCCAGTTTGCTATGCCAAACACGTCCGATGGGAGCCCCGTCTCCTTCAGCAAACACAATGTCGATATTATGAGAGAGAGCTACTTTAACAACTTCGTAGGTGAGCGAAGTGCCCCGGTCGAGCACAATTCCGCTTACCTTTTTAGGGGGGATTTTCTTTTTGTGTGTTTCTCCCTCTTCGGTGTATTTAATGACAAACATGCCATCTTTCACATGCAGAAACGAGCCAAAAGTGGTGATGTATAAGTGCATAATAGGTCGTGGTTAATACAAAAGATGAACGATCATTTCCTCCCCTGCCTACCTCCAAGGTCTCAAAGACCTTGGAGGTAGGCAGGGAAAGAGGGAGAAAGTATTTTACTCAAAAGTGTATTCGTTAATTTTTTTGATCTCTTTTGCCAGTAATGATTTGTGGTATTGTTGGAATGATTTCTTGCCTCCAAACCATCTAAAAATAGTTTCTCTGTGAATGTTCGTAGGCAAATCTGAGGTATAAGCTTTTAATGAGCTATAGACCCATTGCTCTGGTGACTCCACGAAATCATGGATCACCGGATTTAGGTGGATATAGCGAACCAGTGTTAGCAGATACTCATTACCCTCAACAGCTTTACGTTTTAAATTAGGTTGAAACAAGCTGCCCCGGCGGTCAAAGGCTTTATTGATAGCCTTGGTATATCCACTGCAAAGGTTGCTGAATTGCTGAGATGGTAATTTTCTGATCATTTCCCCAAGATCTCCAAGGTCTTTGAGACCTTGGAGATCTTCATGACTAAGCCCCTTCTTCTTTTTTAAGAAATTCACCAATTTTTCTTTTGAATGGATTTGTAGTAGAAAATGGAAATGATTGGGCATTAAACAATAGGCAAAGGTTAATGCTATAGGTTTAAGGAAGATTAAGAGCCTGTATATTGAATGGTGCCAAACCCCCGGGCCACCTGTTTTCCCAGTCCTATATGATTGGGCAATTGTACATTGGCGGTAAAAGAGCCTTCGAAAGCCAACATGGTATTATTTTTAAACCGGGTACTTTTTTCGTGTAGCATGGTATTTACCTGTATGCGTTCTTCCACAAAATGATCCATACCCTTGAAGAAGGCCAGTATATTCCCGGTAAGTATGCGTTCCAGTAAATCAGTTTTTTCTTCAGGATCAGCTTGTTGGTACCGCTGGTGGTTTTTCTGATTCAGCGACATCCAAAGGGTGTTAAAGATATATGGCCGGGGCTCTTCGGCTGCCCCTATAGAAATGGTATGGGCTTCAATATTTTTTTGGTGGATGGGATATACCCGTCCGCCAATTTTTAATTCCCTGATTTTAAGGAACAGCTCGGGCAGCAGCCGGGCGCCGTCTTTGATCCCAACAAGGGTAGGGGTTCCACTAATAACTTTGTATTGCACCTGGGGATAATCATATCTGAATTCTCCATTGCCCATATGATTATGCAACAACTCTGATTTTTCCCTGAATAAATTCCCAAAATATCCCCTCAGCTTATGCGCATCACGCGTACGCAACTTAATTTCAGGAAAACGGATGATGGTTTGGGGGATGGTCATGGATATTTTGATTGATTTAAAAAGAAACCTCCAAGGTTTCAAGTTTTGAAATTCGAAAGAGGCAAATTGGTGAAGACCTTGGAGGTATATATTGGTTCATAATCAAAACATTAAAACAGATTCGGTTTCTTGGGATCGAATAAAGCCAGTCTCAAAATTGTAATAAATATCTAAAAGATCTTCCGGTACAATTAAAATGTTTTCTTCATATTCGTTAATCGTAGCTAAGTCTTGAGTTAAATATGTTGGTACTGAAATTATGTGCTGTTGGAAATCTAATTTATACTTCTTATCAAAAGTTTCTTTATCAATTTCCCCAATAATTTTTTGAAGGTATTTTTCTTTCAGGAATTCACTTTTGTCATCTGTCTCAATAAAAACCGGACGGTATCGGTCTGATTCTTCTATGATTCTAAAGCTGGAAATTGCATAGTTTCTTTTAGGATTATCACAATCATAGTTAAGGGCTTTCAAGGATTTGAAATATTTCCTTGAATCGCGAAAGGAAGATTTATCTGAAATATTATCAAAGTACTCGTTAATTAACTGAAGGTAATTTGATTCAGTAATAACCTTTTTACCTTCCAAAGCTTTCTTCGATTGTTGATAGGTCAGTTGCCCATAAATTTTTTGGCATTCACCAAAATCAATTATATAAAGTGGTTCGTTTTGCTGCTTTCTTTCATTGCTACGATTAATTCTACCTGCAACTTGGATAATAGAATCAATTGGGCCCAAGTCTCTAAATCCCATATTAAAGTCCAGATCAACACCAGCTTCCACAACTTGTGTGGCAACAAGAATCGGAGTGTCCCCATTATTTATAGCTGATTTTATTTTTTGAATTCTTTCTAAACGGTGGGCTGGAATGATATTAGTAGAGAGATAAAAAACCGGGTTTTCAAGTCCTTTATTCTCCAAAAATCCATCAATTTCATTTCGTAACTGAATAGATCGATTGACAGTGTTGCAAACAACAATACATGATTGTTTAGGTTTCCATCTTGTTGAAAAAACTTCTTCTACAAATTCCTTAGAACGATCCCCCTTTTCTTCCTGGAGTTCATTTAATAACGGATGGATAGATGTGCGCTCAAATAATGAAAAAACTTTTTCATGACTGGTTAGCAATTCAAGAGGTTGTACTTGCTCTCCTTCGACTTTCAGAATCTCTTGTTCTGCCAATTCGAATATTTTTGGTTTTGTAGCGGTCATTAAGATAATTCTTGCATCTAAAAACTTAGACAGATAGAAAAGAACAGCTCCAAGTAATGGTATCTGATCTAAACGAAGTGTTTGCACCTCATCAAGAATGATGATACTCCCGGCAAAATGGTTGAACTTTTTAAGCAGTTTATTTCGGTTACTTATCAGGGTTTCGAAAAATTGTACAAAAGAAGTAATAATCACGTCTCCTTGCCAAGTATCAAGCTTCATTAGTTTTTGATGATATTTTTCCTCATCAGAATCTGATTGAATACCAAATACATCGGCAAACTGGTAATGACCTAAAATGCGAATTTCATCTTTTGGAAGTGTGTTTTCATATTCTTTCAATGCTTGCTCAATGATATTTATAAACGGAAGAGCATAAATTATTTGTGGGGCATAATTTTCTTTTTCTCTTATTTTGGATTTTAATTTTAAGGAAAAATCCAATGCTGTCATGGTTTTTCCAATCCCGGTGGGAGCCGTCAAAGTAAAAATCCGTTGCTTCAATATGCCTTCTTTTTTCAAATGACTTACAACCTCTGCCCGACAAAAATTCCGTAGCTCATTATTGGTAAGACCTGTCAGGTTTTCTAAACCTGACAGGTCTGGGGTTGAAAAGCGTTTATCAACCCAATCTTCTTTAATAGGCTTTAAAGAATATAAAGGAGTTTCAGATGCATCCAGTTTGTCAGCTTCAATAAGAAGAGAAAACAGATAGTTGATTAGAAAATAATCTTCAACATTCTGTTTTTTCTTGACCCATATTTTAAATGCTTTCCGAATTTGCTTTGAACCAGGAAAGCTAAGAATGTCGGAAAGGTTACTTATTTCTAACTCCTCTTCAATTTCATCCAATTTTCCCTGAATATTCTTTTTTTGCTCTTCAAATACTTTCTCTGCATTAGTTTCTAATAGTCCTGAATAGTTATCAAACGAAATTAGATTTCCATGATGGCTGAAAATTAAAACCAAGGCAATGAGGGCTTTCTTCTCATCTTCCTGTAGTTTATGATAGGTCGCATAACCTCCAAACCGGGCATGCTGTTTTAGTTTGGAATCTATCGGCTCAACTTGAAGTAAATAATTCTGAAAGTAGCTGGTGTACTTTCCTAAATCATGGAAACCAACTATATCTTTTAACAATTTTCTTAGCTCTGTATCTGAATAGTTGAACCGAACAGAACTGTTAAATTGGTTTTGAGCAATTTCACCAACACCATTAATGTGATCTACCAAGAGCTTACTGCCTCGGACAGTCCCTTCATCAAGCTTTTTACTGTGAGAAAAGTATTTCATTCATCCATAAATTGGATATTCAATAATTCGTTTCCGGTTTCAACCTGAACGTAAGGAGCGTTGAGTTTTACTCTCAACGGATAATTAGTAGTCGAAAAAAGAAGTCGGTTCATTTTTTTTACTTCCCGATTATTATCCCCAACAAATTCTCCCGGCATCATATCTTCCTCAACGAAATTGTATTGATTGGATTCATCTTTTTTGAATTCTAACTCTTCCACATGTGAAACCGGGATGGCTGAATGAATTCGTATAAAATCATCTGACTCTTTTTGTTTGATACTAGAGTCTTGAATTAATTCTACATGCTGCAACGAAGCTTGAAAATTTGCCGGGCCAAGCGAGAGGTTGTACACAGGAGATCCCTTTAGAAAATGATCTTTAATTTCCTTAAAGGCTGCATTATCATTTTTTACCGGCTGCAAAAATATTTGGTAAACCACTTCATTTTTTGTGAGATTTAATCCGCTTATAACTTCAAACGGAGTTTGTATTCTTCCACCCTGTCCTCTGAAATCCGAATTAAAGGACTTAGATAAATCTCCGGTTTTTTTAATACTGAGAAAGTTTAAACGCTGAAAGCTTTTTTTAAGTGGAGATAAAACCCGTACTCCAAACCGGAAATTATCGGATGATAGTTTTTCGTAATAAGAATCTTTTTCCCATCCCATTACACTTGCCACAATTCCCATTATGGTAGTACGTGGGGGAATCGAAAAGCTGAGTGCCGTATTATTGGCATAATATTTCCGAAAATGAGCCAGTTTTCCCGTTATTGTAAAACTTAAGATTTCCATAAAGGCTAAACTGTGAAAGTTACATCCGGAGAAGTTTTGATGATTACCTCCTCAATCAAATCATCGTGTTCGTCAATCAGTTTTTTAAGAGCAGAAGCATTGAATACAAGGTCTTTAAAACTTCGTACTTGTTTATCCGACAGGCCTTCTTTGGGGGTTGTTTCTACAAAATTCCTGAGATCTCCGAACTGGCCGTTTGTACCATTTTCCTTGTATTTTATTTCCACATATAATTTTGGATATTGGTTCAATTTGGAGCGTGTAGGCGAAGCGGGGATGCTTTTCCAAATTGCATCTCTGAATTCTTTAACATCCTCTTCTTTTAATCCGGTTGTTTTTGCTGCTGTCTTATTAATGGTTCCATTAAAAGCCAAAAGACTGTAATGCACCCGGTAATCCTTTCCAAATGTGCTACTGTCATCAGCCATAATAGTTACAATGGAATTAGAGTCCATCAGTTCTACTTTGTTTAAAGAGTAGCCCCAATTGAGTTGGATTGCACCGGTATATGCTTTCGTAAATCCACCTACGGCAAATGCACTCCCAAACATTCTAATGTCGATGAACTTTTGTTTTACGAGATAAGCCAATAGTTCGTAATTAATATCTTTATGCTTGAATTTTTTATCCGTAATAGTCTTCCAGACTTCTTCAGCATCCCCTTTATTTTCTTCTACAATTTTTTTGTAATTTTTTAATGATTCAGGCGAATCGGAAAAAGCATTCTCAAGCTCATCTTCTTTTTCAATAGTGCGCTTTACAACAGCCTTCAATTTAGAATCTACACTTACTTTAGAGTCTCCCTCCATATCAACAAAGATTACCTCGTCTTCATGAATTGATTTTAGGTAATCACGGATAAAGCGTTTAACCCTTGTGTCTGTCACCAAGTTTGTTTTGGTGTCGTAATCCATTCTTGGTTTGTTCTCCTGATCGGGATCACCATTTGGATTGCATTGGCTTGCTTCATAAATGAATAGAAAATCGGATGAATGCTGAATTAGATTTGTAGAGCTCATGGTTAGTTAGATTGATTGTTGGATTCTTGTTTTTTAACGATACCGTATGAGTAGCCTGTTAGAATGAAAAAGACCGCTTCCTGTTGATTCATGCTCCAGTTTTCAAAATCAAAATGCTGGCCAAATCGAGAGTCATCAAATACCACTTTTTCAGTGCTGTTGTACTGTTTGGCTTTTTCAAAAAGGTCAATCCGCAAACGGACAATATCATCTCTATCCATTCCATTATAATTGACCTTATCAATTACCGTTTTATTCTTCCCCTGTTGCAGATATACCACGCCATTCAGCATCCTGCCAAGAAAAAAGAGTGCTTTTTGATGATCATTGAAACTCATCTTTTCGAAAAAGTCCTGAATCTGCCTTTCGTACTCTTTAGCTGATTCTTTTGCTGTAGTCGTTTGTGGTTGTTCTTCCATGTTGATCAGATTTAGTTTTTTAAGTACTTGAATGAATGCGAAATATTTGAACACACTGTCTCGGATAGCCAACCCGAAATAATCTTTTCCATACTTCCGGATGTTTGTATAGCTGTTATAACGCTCGTAATAGTGGCACAACATCAATTCCGAGAAAAATTCAAACAGTTGAGATTTCTCTACAGTACGCTGTTCAAGAATTGATTTAAAAAGCTGGAGTGCTACATTTTTCTTTTCCTTCTCTTTTCGAATTGGAATAAGCCCGTAAATGGAGTTCAGATTGAAAAATGAAACCTCTCCGTAATTTTTTGTTGCGCTATCCCAATCAACAGCTTGCTTCAACTCCCGGAATTTCCAATTGACTTCTTCAAAAGCCTCAATAACACTTTCAAAATGAAATTTACTTACATCTTTGATGATTGAAATAGTTTTGAAAAAATTCCCATCTGATTCAAAAGCCACAAAATTCAACCAATAAATCCCTTCTACATCAATTTCAATATCGGCTGTTACTTCACTTAAAGCCTTAAAAGAGAACAATAGATCGGCACTTGTTTTAAGCCTTTCTAAAATAAGATCTAAATCAGGATTATCTGACCACTTAAGTTGTGGTATAATGACGTGATCTATATCAGCAATTCTGATCTTATAATTCTCAAGAAGAAACGTTGAAGCAAGATCCAGTTTAGATTGGTTTTCGAGACTTATTTGGTAATTTGTGTTGAATAAACTTTTATTAAATAAGCTTGCATAATTTTGGGTGGAAGTGACAAACATTTTGTTCAAACTATATCTTGTAGACAAGTCCAGTTCGGTTACATCATCCAAAATTTCTCCTGAAGCATAACATAGCTTGTCACTCTCCAATAAATCAGTTTCTGTGTTATCCAAAAATTTATCTCTCAAAAAAGATATATAGTCATTAATATGAGCGATAGGTGTTGCTGAGGGATAGCCATGTTTTTCTGATTTGATGGCTCCATACACAAGAGCTACATTTTCATTTCTTCCGAAATCAATGGGATCAAGGATCCTCTTAAAGTCAGCTTTATCTTTTTTCTCATCCCATATTTTTTCTAAAAAAATATCTCTCAATCCGAATAGGTCTGCTACCAATTCATAGAATTTCGTCTTTTTATATTTTTCAAAGTCATTATCAATAGCTTCGATTAATTCACCTGATTGAAGATCACCCTTTGAAGGATTACCCAAAAAAGTCTTAAACAACTGAACTATTTTCTTTTCCTCTACAGTAGCATAAATAGCCTTATTTCTTCCGGGTAATGTAGATATTAGCTTGAATTTTTCAGGGTCCCGATCTTCGTCATATTCTTTTAAAAGATTTTTGTCAGGGTAAACGTCCATCTCATCCAAGTCAAAAACAATCCCTATTGCATAATTCTTTATCGGGTCACCTTTTTTGGTCTCGTATTTGACGGAGGGTTTTTCCAGAATAGGATCCCATTCAGACATTCCTTCTTGTTGCCATGCCCCAATTTTTAAAAGTGTATCAAGCATAATTTTTCAACCTAAATTCCCCATTAAATACAAACCAAGCGTGACAAAACCCGTCACCCCAAAACAAAAAACTTTATAAGTGTAGTTATCAAAAAGCATGGTACATGATGCAGTTAAACGGACATTTAATATTCAATAGTTGATTCATTGGAGATCGGGTGTACCCCTTTTCCAATCAACCATTCACCAGTTATGGTGATATCCTTCCATGCTGCGGCTGGCGCAGATAAGCTAACGATGCCAGATTTTTTCTCTCTTGTACGAAGCCAATAAAAATTATTTTTCATAGACTTGCAAGTTAAAACCAATAACAGGCATCGATTGTTGGAGTAGATTAAAGATGGGAGGTTTCAGCCTCCAATGTTTGTTTTGAACCACATATAACCATCAGACAGCTAAGGCATGGCTGTGGCACAATAACTCTTGATCATAATCTAATCTTTGTTGTAGAGGGGATATGCACTCCAACAACCTCCAAGGTTTTTAAAACCTTGGAGGTTTGATGTTTAATTCCCTGTTGCGGTGGATTATTTCTTCCGAGGAGATCGGTATCTCCATTGGATTTTAAGCCCAATGGCTCTACCCTTGTTCTAATGGATGATGTATTTCGACATAGACAAGGGGTTGCAACCCCTTGCCCCAAAACCGTTTCAATCCTTGTTCTAATGGATTATGTATTCCGACGAAAAGTTCGTTGTAATCAAATCCGGTTTTATCTGTTGCAAACACAAGTGCTTATAGAGGGCGTTTTTTACCGGGCTCAATAATTTCATGTTCGGAAATATCTTTTCTGTCCAAAACAAAATTATAAATCCTCATTTCAATCAATTATGATTTCATGTAAAAACCATTGCTATTCAATGGTTTACAGGTATAAAAATTTAACTATCAAATATACTTTCTAAGACATGCTTGTGGTACGGTAGCCAATCTTCAAATCGAAAACCTTCATCTGGTTAAAAAGAAAAAGTAATAGGTGTTCGTGGAAGTAAAGGGCAGGGAATAGGAGAATCTTCTCCTTTTAACTATTCAGGCACTTTATCTTTCAATTACCCAAATACCACCAAGATTTAATTATTGGTCGGTATAGTTGAAGGAAGCCAGTTAATAAATCTTGGAGGTCTGGAGCTTGCTGGTTGTAGTACGAGAACCGAGAGATCCTCACAGGTATTCCAAATGAGGACGTTTGGAACGAGTACAAACAAAATCCCACCTTCCCCCTCTCACTTCATCACTCATCACTTTTCCCCTTTGAATGAAATGCCAAGGCTCTGTATCATTCAGCTTCCTGAATCCATCACCCAATTCATGTATATGCCACTTACCAATCAAGAAGTCGCCGCCAAGCTCCGGGAAGTTTCTAAACTGATGCAACTCTCCGGGCAAAACCGTTTTAAAGTGATTGCTTTTGATAAAGCCGCCCAAACACTGGAAGGGCTCGGCGAAGATATTAACAATTACATCGAGGAACGTTCCCTTACCGACATTAAAGGAATTGGAAAATCTATAGCCGAAGACATTTATGCCCTGGCTGAAACCGGATCTATGCCCGTGCTCGAATCCTTTAGAGAAAAAGTGCCGGAAGGATTAATTGAATGGCTGGATATTTCAGGGTTAGGCCCCAAGAATGCCTACAAAATTCATAAGGAGCTGGGTATAAGCACAATAGCCGAGCTGAAAGAGAAATTGGAAGATGGCTCAGTAGCCGGGCTTTCGGGTTTGGGGAAGAAGTCGGCTGAGAAAATCATGAAGTCGATTGAGTGGAAAGAGAAATTTGACGAACGCTGCCGGCTGGATCAGGCGAAGGAAATTGCTTCTGTCATTTATGAGAGTCTTAAAGACCAGGAAGGAGTACAGCAGATTGAAGTGGCAGGCTCGTACCGCCGGGGACTTGAGACCATCGGTGATATCGACATCCTTATTGCTGCAGAAGAAGAGCATATTAGTCATTTATTTGAAGTGTTTACCACGCATGAACGGGTAACCGAGATATTGGGTAAGGGCGATACCAAAAGTTCGGTACGAACAGCCGAAGGTCGCCAGGTGGATCTTCGTATTGTCTCCCCTGATGAATTCCCGGCAGCGCTCATGTATTTTACTGGGAGCAAAGAGCATAATGTTGTCCTCCGGCAGCGAGCCCGTGACCGGGGAATGAGTCTCAATGAATATGGCTTATTCAAGCTAAACAACGATGGAGACACCGATTTCGATCAGGCTGTTGCTTTTTCGAGTGAGGAGGATATTTACGAAAAACTGGATCTTCATTTTGTGCCTCCTGAGCTGCGGGAAGACCGGGGTGAATTTGAGATCTATGAGAAACAGGAAGAATTATCTCTTGTGGAAGCGGATGACATTCGCGGGGTGATTCATGCCCACAGCACCTATAGTGATGGTAAGTATTCCATCCGTGAGATGGCCGAAGCCTGTATGGAAAGAGGATATGAATACTTGGGACTCACTGACCACTCCAAAACAGCAGCCTATGCCGGTGGCCTCAATGTGGATGAGATTAAGCAGCAGTGGGAAGAGGTTGATGCCCTCAACAAAGAGTTTGAGGAAGCTGGCAATAATTTTGTGATTTTTAAAGGAATCGAATCTGACATCCTCGCCGATGGTTCCCTCGATTACGAGGATGAGATCCTGGCAGGCTTCGACTTCGTGATTGCCAGTGTACACCAATCGCTGGAAATGCCCCGTAATAAGATGATGGAGCGGATGCGGAATGCCATCAAAAATCCCCATACCCGCATATTGGGGCACCCTACCGGGCGGCTGCTCCTGCGCAGGGATGGCAGCGACCTGGACCTGAACGAGCTGGTTGCCCTAGCCGCCGAGTATAACACGGCTATTGAAATCAACGCCAACCCCCGCCGGCTGGACCTGGACTGGCGCTTCGGCAATAAAGCCAAAGAAACAGGACTTATGACCTCCATTAACCCCGATGCCCATACCATTGCTGGTATCGATGATATCGAGTATGGTGTACGCATAGCCCGCAAAGGAAAGTACGAGAAGGAACGGGTGCTGAATACTATGAGTGCGGATGAAGTGAAGGACTTTTTTGAAGATAAGGGGGAGTGATAAAGTGATGAAGTGAAAGGGGGAAAAGTTTTTGTGTCCTTAATCCAAGGTCTTAGGTTTCTCTCGTTCCCAACCTCTGGTTCACATACTTAATTCTATCCGAATAAAATCCTCCCTCGAGGGAGGTGGATCAGCGCACTGGTAAGATTAAAAAGCTATTCCCCCATTGTGCTGAGACGGAGGGTGTTGTGAGGGTTGGTTATTGGGTAAAGGAATATTAGCTGTTTTACCGTAGACATGTTTTGGGCATGCGCCCGGTGAGCCCCCCGGTTGGTAAGATTTAACATAAGCCTTTATACTTCGCCTTCTCCAAAACCTCTGCCAAACACCATTGTATTTCCATATTCACTACTGTACCTATTGCAAATTATTACTTGTTCAATCATCTGCGAATAACTACCATTCAGCGATTCAAAAATAAAAAGGTCGCAATGAAACATATTTTTCTTGTACTGTTGATGGGAGTTATGCTGTATGCATGTGCTGCCCCCGAACAACAACCGATAGATAAAGCCAGTGAACAGTCAAAGGTAAACACGCTATTGGATGACTGGCATAATGCTGCAGCTGAAGGGGATTTCGACCGATATTTCAACCATTTCGAGAATGACAGTTCCATTTTTATGGGTACAGATGCAACCGAGCGGTGGACTGTCAGCGAGTTTAAGCCCTGGAGCAAACCTTATTTTGAGGATGATGGGGTAGCCTGGGATTTTACCCCTGTATTCCGGAAGGTATATATTTCTGATTCGGGCGAGACGGCTTGGTTTGATGAGGAGCTGGATACTCCTAATCTGGGCCCAAGTCGTGGTTCGGGCGTGCTGGTAAAGAACAGCGAAGGAACATGGAAAATTGCACATTATAATCTCACGATTCCCATCCCCAATGCTATTGTATCGGATGTGAAAGACCAGATCGAAGAAGTATTATCAGCAGAAGAGAAAGAGAATAACCAATAAACAGAATAAGCATGAAACGGACATTACTACTTACTTTTGTATTCGCACTATTTACACAATTCAGCCAGGCGCAGTTGCAGTCTCCGGCTGATTTCCTGGGGTATGAACTGGGAGATAAATGGACACAACATCACCGGGTGTTAGATTATTATCAGCATGTAGCTGAGGAGTCGCCCAGGGTAACTCTCCACCAATATGGTGTCACCAATGAAGGTCGGGAGCTGGTATATGCCGTGGTAACCTCGGTAGAGAACCAGGGGAATATTGAAGAAATCAGGATGAATAACCTGAAGCTTACCGGCCTTGAATCAGGAGAGCCTACTGAGAACAAGAAGCCCATCGTATGGTTGAGCTATAATGTGCATGGAAATGAAACTTCATCCAGCGAAGCGGCGCTTAACACCATTTATAAGCTGATTACCGAAAAGCAAAGCTGGCTGAACGATGTAATAGTTGTCATGGATCCGATGATAAACCCGGATGGCCGCGACCGCTATGTAAATTGGTACAAAAGCGTAGTGGGCGAACAGTTCAATGCCCTGGGCGAAACAAGGGAGCACGACGAGCCCTGGCCGGGAGGCAGAACCAATCATTACTATTTTGACCTGAACCGGGACTGGGCATGGCAGGTTCAAAAAGAAAGCCAGCAGCGTGTTGAGGTGTACAACCAATGGATGCCTCATGTGCATGTGGATTTTCATGAGCAGGGACACAATTCCCCCTATTACTTTGCTCCTGCAGCCGAGCCGTTTCACAAAGCTATTACCGACTGGCAGCGGAAGTACCAGACCATGATTGGTGAAAATCATACCAAGTATTTTGATGATGAAAACTGGCTGTACTTTACCCGCGAAGTGTTCGACCTCTTTTACCCGAGTTACGGGGATACCTGGCCTACTTTTAATGGCGCCATTGGCATGACCTACGAACAGGCAGGCGGTGGCTATGCCGGACTGGGAATCATTAAAGCCGAAGGGGATACATTAACACTGAAAGACCGCTTGATGCATCATTCTGCTACGGGTTTATCTACCGTGGAGATAACAGCTATGAATGCAGATCGTGTGCTGGATGAATTTGAAGACTATTTTAAAAAAGCACAAAATGATCCGGCTGGAGAATACAAGACCTTTGTAGTCAGCAAGGATAACAATCCCGATAAAATTGAGATGCTGTTGGAGTACCTGGAAAAGCAACAAATTGAAGTTGGAGTTGCAAAGCGTTCGGGTCGGGGAGAGGGCTACGATTACGATTCCGGTGAGACAGGGCGTATGGAATATGAAGAAGGTGATTATGTAATCAGCGCTTACCAGCCCAAAGGAACATTGGTGCAGGTATTATTTGAGCCGAATCCGGAGTTAGCGGATTCTGTTACTTACGATCTGACCGCCTGGGAAACGCATTATGCTTATGGCCTGGATGGGGTGGCTTTGAAATCCCGCATCAATGATGTGGAAGATCCAATGCTGACAAAAGACCGAAAGAATGAAATATCTACCAAGGCTTATGCTTACCTGGTCAAGTGGGATTCTTTCAAAGATATGAAGTACCTGGCGGCCTTGTTAAAGAAGGGAGTGAAGGTGCGGTATGCTCAAGAAGATTTTACGATAGATGGGAATGAATATAAAGCCGGTACACTCATCATTACCCGCAATGGCAACGAGCAAATGAGAAGTGATTTTGATAAAGCAGTAGTGGAAACTGCTAACAAATATGGGCGAGTTGTTAATCCGGTACGAACAGGGATGGTAGCTGCCGGTAAAGATTTCGGTTCGTCTTCGGTAAACTATATTGGCAAGCCTAAAGTTGCTTTGTTATCGGGAGAAGGAACCAGTTCGGGAACCGTAGGACAAATTTGGCATTTCTTTGATCAGCAAATAGAATATCCGGTTTCTCTGATTAATGCTGAAGATGTCGGGTCGGTAGATTGGGATGAATATGATGTGCTGATTCTCCCTTCTATATACAGCAGCTCGGTGAGAAGTCAGCTTGATGACATCAGGAGTTGGGTTCGCCAGGGGGGAACGCTAATTGCGGTCGGCGGTGGAAATGGGTTTTTAGCCGGTAAAGATGGATTTGCCTTGTCCCGAAAAGATATAGAAGATGAAGAGGAGGAAGACCCGGAAGAACTCCTTAAGGTGTATAGTGAGTCTCGCCGCGAACGTATTCAGTATGCGAATACCGGGTCGGTGTATGAAATTGATCTTGATACAACTCACCCTCTCGCCTTTGGTTACGATAGCGAGTATATGTCGCTTAAACTCACCTCAACTCCCTACGCTTATCTTGAAAATGGCTGGAATGTTGGGGTAGCCAAAGAAGGGGCGCATCGCAGTGGTTTTGTTGGGAACATCGCCAAGAACGAACTGGAGCAAACCCTCTCGTTGGGAGTCCAGAATATGGGCCGCGGTTCTGTGGTGTATATGATTGATAATCCTCTGTACAGGGGTTTCTGGCACAATGGCAAACTCCTGTTTGGGAATGCCGTCTTTTTTGTAGGGAGGTAGAAGGGGTAGTTTGTTATTGGTGAATGCACCGTAGGTATGCCTTGGGCAGTGGGTGAAGACTAAGCAATCGGCTAAGGGCGCCATTGTATGCGCCCGGTGGGTGGGGTGAGTGAGAATTTATCCTCCTTCCTCCCGTGGAGATACCTTCGGTACAACATTCCTGTTGGGAAACCCGCCAACAAAGCTGGAGAAGACTTCGCCGAAAACCTGGAGAACAATTACAACAGCGGAAGATCGTATCGCAAGCAGGAAGCTGTTGAGTGTTTACACATACTGAGATCTACATGTTTTCTTGATTTTTTGTAATCCCGAGGAAGATCGGTACAGCATCGACGCGGCGATCTCCCAAAATATGCCTAGGATGCATAACAACGTTGATCACACCCATTGCCATAAACAAGGAGACTGCCACGGGATGCTTCGCCGGGCTCACGCATCCCTCGCAGGTGGTGCCTCGACATGCCCCTGCATGCATGAAACGGTACTGGCCGGTTGATCCCGTTAGTATAAGCCAATTCTGTTTTATAGCTATAATTTCGACGTCGAATTTCCTGTCTGACCTGCTCCAATAGTTTGGATTTTGCCATAACTCAGTTGGTTTATTGGATGAAGATGTTATTTTGTTGGGCGATGAGGAAGCAATTCCTTACAAAATAGGTTGGATATTATACGAACAGCTTAGCCCGAATTATTCACGAATGGATGCAAAATGGCGATCTATATACTTGAATATATTACCGTTGAATTGCTTTATGTAATAGCCCAATTTTGAGGTACGGATTAGGCGGCGAAATTTCCCCGTACGCTGCGTTCAAGTGAAAATTGGGGTACTCAGGGTACCACAGTACCCTTCCGTTCCCATTTCCACTTCGCCTTGCGTACGATTAAATTTCTTGGTGAATAATCCGGGTTAGGCGAACAAGGGTTCGGATAACATCCCAAAAATCACATTATGCGAATAAGAAGGTACAAGAAAGCGTTTAAAGGCAGTTTCTGCTCGTTCGCCCTAACAATACCCTTGTTCAGATAATATTATGTTAGGCCGACTGTGTTGAGATTGTAGATCAAACTCAATTTTTGATTCTTACAAATTATATCTAAATAAGGTTGTTATGCGAAATCCATTCTTTCAAGGCATTGGCGGAGTTCTCAGCGCAGATATTGCGGTGCCGGACCATGAGCGGGAACTCGGTTTCTACTCAAAGGTCCTCACGACGGGGTCGGCTCCGCTTTGGCGAGACGATCTGACCAACAATCAGGGCACACCGATCATCGGTCTTGGGGAGCGCATTCCAGAGTACGAAGCCCTCCCCCTGCAATGGATGCCACATTTCCAGGTTTCCGATATCGCAGCGAGCGCAGCCCGTACGATCGAACTCGGAGGCCAGGAGCTGTTTCACGGCAAAGACGATGACGGAAAAAGTCAGTGGGCAGCTCTCGTAGATCCTGCAGGTGCTGCATTCGGCGTAATCCCCGTCGTTCTCGACGAATCATACGGTGCCAGTCCCCTAGATGGTATTGGTCACATTGCCGGGCTTTCGCTCGCGGTCTCGGATGTTTCGACGATGTGCGAATTCTATGAACAGGTCATCGGCTGGTCGGCAACTTCAGTCAGTGGAAGCGGGTTCGAAATGCGGAACCCCGATGATGTCGCCGCAGCAGAAATCTACCCTAAGAATGACGACCATGAGAGTATCCCTTCAGTATGGATACTTAGTCTGCCCGTCGATGACTTCGATGAGAGCCTTCGACACGTTCGAGAGGGCGGCGGTGAGATCGTCAAGGAAGTAACTGGGGCCAGATATGCCGTCATTCGGGACCCGGTCGGTGTTTACATAGCGTTACAGGCCAAGAAATGATGCGTCGCGGCCTAACATATATATGGCCTCCAATGTCAAGAGGCAATAACTCTTCCGTGCGAAAATAAAATCTTTTCACTCAGCCGGTCTCGACACACTTTTGGTGGATTAGTACTACAGGCAGTTTTCAATCGCGGGTTGGCA
>VEMX01000008.1 GCA_009711805.1 Balneolaceae bacterium
GGAGGAAGCAAATAGGCAGTCTCACGATCCACCAAGCGAAAATTAACAGACATTAAAGTATTTTTGGTTCATTGGAAGTTCAACCTAAACTAATAATTTAACCTCAGAAAGTCCGACAGGCTCCTAGAATTTGGATTAGCTCAGAACTACCCCAACCCCTTCAATCCGGTTACTACATTCCGTTATTCCATACCAGAGGCAAGATCAGTTAAACTTCAAGTCTTTAACTTACTGGGAAGAAAAGTTGCCACCCTTGTTAATGAAAGAAAACAGGCTGGTACTTACACTGTAAATTTTGATGCCTCTCACTTAAGCAGCGGCATCTACATCTACAAACTCGAGGCCGGCACCTTCACCCAAACCAAAAAATTTACGCTGATTAAATAATTAGCTTCAACATCTTTCCCTAATCTTATCTCAGTAAGGGCGCATGGCCATACGCCCTTACTGTTTTTAATAACACTTTCCACATATACTCCCTTTCTTTTAGCCCCGATTCTCGGTATTATTGGCACCCTCCTTGGTCCGTTGGGACTTTGGAGGGCAGGCCCTTCTTTCGATTTTGAAAAATCGCAGACCTGCCAGTTTTGTAAACCCTATGTAATACCCAAAAACGTATCCATGAAAATACACGAGTATCAAGCGAAAGAAATTCTAAAAAGTTATGACGTTGCCGTACCTGCCGGAATAGCAGCTACTACGGTAGAAGAGACGGTGGAAGCCGCAAAAAAATTGAAAGAGGAGGGTGCCACTCTTTTTGTGGTAAAAGCACAAATCCATGCCGGAGGACGCGGTAAAGGCCGCACCAAAAAGAATAATGCCAAAGGGGTGGTTCTCTGTAAATCCATTGATGAAGTCAGAGAAACTGCAGAATCTCTCTTGGGTGATGTACTTGTAACCATTCAGACCGGAGAAGAAGGACAGCTGGTACAGCGCTTGTATGTTACCGATGGTGTGGATATCGAATCTGAGTTTTATTTAGGCATTCTGCTCGACCGCGCCGAAAGCAAAAATGTAATTATGGTTTCTACCGAAGGTGGAGTAGAAATTGAGAAGGTTGCGGAAGAGACTCCTGAAAAAATTATCAAGGAATGGATTGAGCCGGGTATGGACCTGCAGCCCAACCAGGCACGCAGGCTGGCATTTGCCCTCGGCCTCGAAGGTGATGCCCTCAAAAAAGGCATTAAGTTTATCCAGAGGCTGTATCGCTGCTATGTTGAGACCGATGCCAATATGGTAGAGATCAACCCGCTGATTGTGACTCCGGATAATGATGTGTACGCCCTGGATGCCAAAGTTGCTTTTGACGACAATGCCCTGTTCCGCCATTCTGATATCGCAGAATTGAAAGATGAGGCAGAGGAGAATCCTTACGAGCTGGAAGCTCAAAAATACAACCTCAACTACATTAAACTGGATGGTAATGTGGGCTGTATGGTAAACGGCGCCGGACTTGCCATGGCTACCATGGATATCATTAAACTTTCTGGCGGTGAGCCTGCCAACTTCCTGGATGTAGGTGGTAGTGCAAATGTTGAAACTGTGAAAAACGGATTCCGCATTATTCTCGAAGACCCGAATGTAAAAGCTATACTCATTAACATCTTCGGCGGTATTGTACGCTGCGACCGCGTAGCCAACGGGGTGATTGAAGCTGTTAAAGACCCTGAAATTGCAGACAAGCTGGATAGTGTGCCTATCATTGTCCGCCTGCAGGGAACTAATGCTGAAGAAGCAAAAGAGATCATCGACAACAGCGACCTGAATGTGATTTCTGCCGTACTGCTTAAAGAAGCTGCCCAGGAAGTATCGAACGTACTGGCGTAATAATCTTCAGCTTTTTATTGATTTTATACGGGCTCATGATCTTCATTATGAGCCCTTTTTATTGGCAGGATAAAACGGAAAGACGCAAAGCTTCATGGCACTATTCCGGGCATCAAAACAGTCAACCTGCCTTTTTCCCGGAAGTTGAATTATCATTCATTCGAGCTCATTGAGTAGATCATAAAAACCCGGAAGCAATCCAGGCTAACGATGACAAGCTTGGTATCACCTGGTACAAATGATGTTCTACCCCGTGGGCTCCAAACCCTTATCTCTCTATGACACAACACCTTATTAATATATATTAATCGGATTTTAGAGTGCTTATTATTACTTTTGTGAAATTCTACAATTTGTTTATCGGTCTATGAAGAAATTCACTATTGAGATCTCCCGCTTAAAAAAGGGTCCCAAAGAACTGGCTTATCAATTGCCTATAACCGCTAAGGTGATCCAACGGCTCCCGGGTAAAGATCGTCCCGACTATTTCCTGGCAAAACTTGAAAACAATCTTGTTTGGAAAGCTCATCCCGAGATGAAACCCAAGGAGATTACTCACCTGGTACTTTGTACCAAATACAAAGAGCACCACATAGACCCGGAAATGAACGATGTGCTGATTGCGATCGCCTATGTAATTGACGAATCTTTACTGAATGAGAATACTCTCAATTTCAACAAGTGTAAGTATATTGCTCTGGGTGAGGCATCAGTCCTGAAAAAATGGAATATCTTTAAATAGCCCAAGCCTGTCTCCTCATCCGGAGGCTAGCTTAAGAGTATTTCTGTTTTGTTGATGGAGTGTTATGAGGTAAGAGCCGGTCATAGTTGAACCCTTACAGGTTTCGTTCTTTACACCTTTACTTCACCGGCTTGCACCCGGTATTTTTCATCGTTTACCTGCCGGGATTCGTACGGAGCCAGAATGCTAATACCTACGTTGTTTCAAATGGAGTATCCATCTCTAAAACTTGCCCCAGCTCACATTCCACTCCGAAGGAGTACAACCGGGGGAAACAGTCGACCTATCCAGCAAACCCCCAAAGGGGTTAGAACCCTTCGAGGGTTCGCTTAAAGGAACTGATTTACCTAATTAATTAAACATCAGTTCAATAATAAAATACTTTTCACACAGGCTGGGGGCGCCGGAACGAGAAAAACCGATGAAAGGGGATGGAGACTCTCCCGGGGACTCGCCACTTACATAAACCAATGCATTAAAAGCCCGGTCATTTCTGGCCGAGACCAGGTATCTCCGGAAGCTGTTTGGGATGTTGAATCAGGGAGATCCCGCATCTTCGGCTTCGCTGCCTGCGGGATGACTGTCCTTTTTGTTTAAACAACAAGTCATCGCGGGCCAGATCCGCGATCTCCCTGGTTGGGGGCAATGTGGGTGAACAAGGCGGCGATAGCCAGCACCGGGTTCCTTGGGAGCCCGTTTACCTGGGGCATTGCCCCAAGTTATGTACTGTGCCCCCTCAATGAATGGGGACGCAAATATCCACAAAAATTGATATAGGGCAGTAATAATTTAAGGTATTGAAAAACAGAAAATATTTTTTGAACAGCCTTTTATCCGCTCTTCTCCAGCACTCCGTTGCTCACCTTCTCATAAAAGTGAATATATTCTTCAACAACGGCATCCTGGTTAAACTTCTCAGCTCTTTTGCGGGCATTCTTTGCCATCGTAGCATGCAATTTCTCATCCGTAAGAATTTTAACGGCATACTCCGCCATGCAATCTACATCATCCAGATCACACAAATACCCCGTTTCGCCATGCACATTCACCTCCGGTAAACCTCCTATATTCGAACTTATAACCGGAACGCTACAGCTCATAGCTTCGAGGGCAGCCAACCCAAACGTTTCCGATCCCGATGGAATCAGAAAGAGATCTGCAATAGAGAGCACTTCCTCCACCTGCTCCAATTTCCCCAGAAAACGTACATTTCCGCAAATCCCAAGATCACGGCATTGCTGTTCTGCCTTTTGGCGATCAGGACCGTCTCCAACCAAAAGCAGTTTTGCTTTAATTCCGTTCTTTAAAATCCGGGCGAACACAGAAACCACTTCGGGCACACGTTTCACCTTTCTGAAATTAGAAACGTGTACAATTACCTTTTCATCGTCCGGACAAATAGCTTTCTTAAAATGACTTTTATTAGATTTCTGAAACCGCTCAAGATCAATAAAATTGGGGATCACTCTGATCTCGTTCTTGATGTCAAACCGGTCATAGGTTTCCCGCCGAAGGTAGTCCGATACAGCCGTAACTCCATCACTCTGGTCAATAGAAAACTCCACAACATGTTTATAACTGGGATCACTTCCCACCAGGGTAATATCGGTACCGTGCAAAGTGGTGACGATGGGTACTTTATTCTTGGTTCGTTCGCGGGTAATCTGTTTGGCGAGGTATGCACTTGTAGCATGCGGTATAGCATAATGCACATGCAACAGATCCAGATCCTGAAATTCAATCAGGTTCACCATCTGAGAAGCCAAAGCCAGGGCATAAGGCGGATATTCGAACAAGGGGTATGAGTTTACCGATACTTCGTGATAGGTAATATCTGTATCGAGGGTATTGAGGCGGGCAGGCCGGGCATAACTAAGTACGTGAATAGTATGGCCTTTTTTCGCCAGTGTCTTGGCAAGCTCCGTAGCTACAACCCCACTTCCGCCAAAAGTAGGGTAACAAACAATTCCGATATTCATCTATAATTCCTTAAAATGGTTCAATAAACTAACAAACAACAAAATATACATTCTATTGTGTCACCTGAAGATCAAACACAACCTTTAACACCATCATTTCGTGGCATCGGTCCTTAGAAAACGTTTTAGATTTTGTATATTTATTGCTCTTGAGTTTTCAACTCTGTGAAGTTAACCATTTCAATTCTTAAATAGTTGATTTCATCCGGCAAGTTTATCCGTTTTTTTGATGAACCCGATAACATCTATTTATAAGTAGTATTCATTATGGCAGGACATTCCAAATGGGCGAATATTCGCCACAAAAAAGCAAAAGAAGATGCTAAGCGTGCTAAGGTTTTTACCAAGCATATTAAAGAACTTACCGTAGCCGCCCGCGAAGGAGGCGGTGACCCTGAAGGCAACCCAAGGCTCTCCCTGGCCATCGACAATGCTAAAGCCGACAATGTCCCCAAAGATAATATTGAACGTGCTATCAAAAGGGGAACCGGCGAGGGGGATGATGCAGCTACCTATGAAGAAACTACCTTTGAAGGATACGGCCCCGGCGGCATTGCCTACTTTATTGAAGTAACCACAGACAATAACAACCGCAGCGTTTCTGAAATCCGCCATATTTTTACCAAGCACGGAGGTAATATGGGAACCAATGGTTCCGTTGGTTATATGTTTGAGCAAAAGGGAATGATACAAATACCCGCTGAGAACCTGAACGATGAAGAGTTTATGTTGGAAGCCATTGATGCCGGTGCTGAAGATGTAGATACTGAAGAAGATTTTTTCGTGATCTATACCTCCCGTAAGGATTTGTTTGATGTGCGAACAAACCTTGAGCAAGCCGGTTATGATATTGACTCCGCCAAACTGATCCGGGAAGCAACAACGGAAACCAAAGTAGATGCCAATGTAGCTCTATCTAACCTGAGGATGATGGAGAAATTTGAAGATAATGATGACGTAAATGAAGTATTTACCAATATGATGATGGATGAAGAAACACTGGCTTTAGCTGAAGATCTGTAACAAATGAAAAAACGTATCCCACTTTACCTATTTCTTTTTTTACTGCTTACTGCCTCTGCAGGCAATGACGCACGCCAGGGAAATGAAGCCTATGAAAAAGGAAACTACGAAGAGGCGGAAAAACTGTATGCCTCTGCATTAGAAGAAGAGCCGGACAATGCAAAGCTCTATTTCAACCTGGGAAATGCCCAAGCTAAACAAGGTAAGGTAGAAGAAGCTATTCAATCTTATATGGAATTCAGGGGGCTTTCTAAAACAGCCAAAGAAAAAGCTATGGCCGAATACAACATCGGTACTTTAATGGCCCAGGAAAAAAAATGGAAACCCGCAACAGTACATTTTAAGAATTCCCTGAAGCTTAACCCGGCTGATGAAGATGCAAAACACAATTATGAGTTAGCCGTTGCCAATATGGCTGAAGGTGATAATGAACAACAGCAGCAACAGCAAAACCAGCCACCGCCAGAACCTTCAGAATATGCCAAGGCGATGAAAAAACAGGCGGAGAAGTTGGTGAAACAGCGAAAATATAAGGAGGCATACGAGCTAATGCAGCGTGCTCGCCAGGCTGATGAAACCGTTGATGCTTTTAAAGATTTCATCGAACGAATTAAAAATGTATCTGATATAAACTCTAATTGATGCTATGAAAACACTTTTAATACTTGGTTTTTCTCTTTTCCTTCTTGGCTCTGCTTACGCTCAGGGAGCAGATGAATATTTTCATAATGGAGCTCAGTCTTTTATTAAATCTAATTTACAGGAAGCAATCTCTCAGGTTCAACAAGGTCTTGCTCAATATCCGAATGACCCAAAACTGAACGCTTTGATGCAACAACTGCGTGAGCAAGAAGAAAAACAAAAGCAGCAACAGCAGAATCAAAGCCAGAACCAAAATCAGGATCAGCAGAAACAAGATCAGCAACAGCAGAATCAGCAAAACCAAAATAGCCAGGACCAACAGAACCAGGACAAGCAAGAAAATAAACAAAACCAACAGCAGCAAAACCAGTCGAACAATCAGGAAAACGCAAAGCCTCAGGAAGGGCAGCCCCAAAGCCTTCAACAAATGAGTAAGGCCGAAGCCGAAAAAATCCTGAAAGCCCTGGCACAGAAAGAGAAGGAATTGCTTAAAGAGTTTAAAAAACAAAAAACAAAAGGTAACACCAAGCATGAGAAAGATTGGTAAACTGAACCAGTTCCTTTCATTATTAGTTTTAAGTCTCTGTTCTTTTTCCCTGCTATATGGACAGGACACAGAGGTTACTGCTACTCTTTCACAAACCAATATATACTCGGGCGAACGGGTACTGCTTAAAATCTCTGTTGCCGGCTCTTCGCTAAGTTCTATCAATCAACCTTCGCTCCCCGCCATAGAAGGCATGCGATGGCTGCGAGGTACCACACAGCGCGGAACCAATATTAATTATCAAAACGGAAAGCGGATTATCACCTCTTCCTTTGGGTATGTGCTGATTGCCCAACAGCCCGGAGATTATACCGTCCCGCCTATTGAAGTATCTGCTAACGACCAGACCTATACCACTGAGCCCATAAAGTTCACTATTCTCGATCCTGATGACATCAGTGAAAAAGAGAAATCTCAATCTGCTGATATTTATGTCCGTCTGGAACCCAGCAAAAGCACCCCTGTGGTTGGTGAGCAAGTTATCGTAGATATTATTCTATATTTTAAAGATGGGATAGATGTGTCTTCTTATCGCGCTACTCCGGGGTGGAAAGCCGAAGGCTTCTGGAAGGAAGAACTGCAAAACCCACAACGCGCCCATACTTCATCCCGCATTATTAACAACATCCGTTACCAGCGGGCGCATCTGCTTCAATACGCTCTTTTTCCTACCAAAAGCGGAGAGCTTACACTAAGTCCATTTGAGATTACTACTTCTGTTCGGCAACAGAGTAGAAATAACAGCTTGTTTAATCTGAATCTTAACCAGGAACAAATTCCCCTTAAAACGGAACCTGTAACACTGAAGGTACGCCCTTTACCGGAACTAAAGGATGCAACCTTAATGGGAGCAGTAGGCAATTTCGAAATAAGCCGCAGTATATCCTCTTCCAATGCATTTGTTGGGGAAAGCATAGAAATTACAACACGTATTAACGGAACTGGTAACATTCCGCTTATTACCAAACCTGAGTATAAATATCCCGAAGGACTTGAACGCTACAATCCCCAGGAGAATTCATCCATCTCGCGATTAAACCGTGAAATAAGTGGTTTTAAGTCGTACACCGATATTATAATTGCCCGAAATGAAGGCACCTATATCATTCCGGAAGAAAAAGTAGCTTACTACAATCCCAACACGGATCGCTATGTAACGGAAGTGCTGCCTGAAATCACTTTTACAGCCAAACGCAATCCGGATGCAACCTCAACTGTAAATAACGCATTGCGGCTCGATGTAGAACCTATTACCGGGCTGGCTCAATGGGTTACCCCCCAAGAAGCTCCCTTGCATCACAAAACATGGGTATGGGTTTTACTGATGACACCCCTGCTAACTACCGCTGTGGCTTTTGCCTATAAAAACTACCACGACCGGCTGAACTCAGATACAGCTTTTGCCCGGTCTCAAAAAGCGAAAACTAAAGCTTACGAAATACTGGCTCAAGGTGAGGAAACATCTGATATTAAAACCGGATACCACCTGATTGAAAAGGCATTAATACAATTTATTACAGATAAACTAAATCTGCCCCCCGCAGGTTTATCTTCCCAACACATCATATCTGAAGTATCCGAGATTGCATCTGCTGAAATTACACAAGAGCTTAAACGCCTGTTCAGTAAATGTGAGACCATAGCTTATGCCCCCAATACCACCCAGGCCGGCCTTCAAAACGATATCCAAAAAACAAAGGAACTCCTTAACACTATTGGTAAGCTTGTATGAGAAAAATCGTTCTTTGCATCGTATTTTTTCTTTTTGGGGTGATGATGACCCTGCCCGCACAAGAAACTGCCCAGGCCCGTTTTGATCGTGCAAATACTCTGTTCAGCCAGGGAGATTATACCCAGGCAATGGACATCTATCGTCAGATCAAACAATCGGGGGAAATTTCGGGTGCCTTATTTTTAAATATGGGAATTGCAGCGGTACAAACCGATTCGATGGGACTTGCTAAGTATTATTTCCTGAAAGCTTTGGCATTTGAACAAACACAGCCAAAAGCTGCTGAAGCGCTGGAATATGTAGAATCTCAATTTAGTCGCCAGTCGGCTACTTTGCCTAAACTACCATGGGATCGTGCCGTGGAATGGCTCAACAAAGAAGCCGGTTCTTCAGGTACATTCCTGGTCGGAATTATCTTTGTTATTGGAGCGGTTGTAATGCTCTGTCTGCAATGGTTTAATATCCTCCGTATCCCTGTAATTTCATGGTATAGAAACGGACTTTTGGCTACAGGGTTAGCGGTACTTCTTACCGCTTTTTATGCAGACTATGTAGACTACCGTTATAATGAAGCCATACTCATTCAGGAACAATCACAGGTTATGCAGAAACCAGCTAACGAAAGCAACCTTGTAAGCCTGGCTTACGAGGGGTACAAACTCACTATTGATGAATGGAAAAGCAGCCATGAAGATCATTGGTATTACATCAGGCTTGGAAATGGACAATATGGGTGGGTCAAAAGTGAAGGTATTAAAAAGCTGTAAGCCGCTATCAGCAAATCTATTTATTGAACACGAATTTAAATCCACGAGTACATCATGAGTAAACCACAGCAGTATATAGACGAACACAAAGATCAATTTATAGAGGAACTGTTCGAGCTTCTTCGCATTCCCAGCATAAGTACTGACCCAAGCCGCAAGAATGACATCCAACAAGCAGCCGGTTTTTTAAAAGATAAGCTGGAGGAGCTGGATTTGAACCGGGTAGAAGTATTTGAGACTCCTGGTAATCCCATTGTATATGGCGAACACTGCCCCTATGATGACCGTCCGACCGTGCTGATCTATGGTCACTACGATGTACAACCTTCTGATCCGGATGACCTATGGGACAGCCCTCCTTTTGAACCAACAATTAAGGACGGCCTTATTTATGCCCGTGGAGCCAGCGATGACAAAGGACAGGCCTATACGCATGTCAAAGCTTTGGAAGCTTATGTGAAAACCGGCCAGGATATACCGGTCAATATCAAGCTTATCCTGGAAGGAGAAGAAGAAATTGGCTCGCCCAACCTGGTTCCATTTATAGAAGATCACAAAAACATGCTTTCCTGCGATATGATTTTAATATCGGACACCGCCATGTTTGCTGAAGACCAGCCTTCCATTACGTACGGCCTGCGCGGGCTTGCTTATATGGAAATTGAAGTGGTCGGCCCTAACCGCGATCTTCATTCCGGGGTATACGGCGGGGCTGTAGAAAACCCAGCTAATGTATTATGTGAAATTATCTCCAAGCTGAAGGATGATAACGGAAGAATACAGATTCCCGGCTTCTACGATGATGTACAAGACCTTACCGAAGAGGAACGAGAAGCCTACAAAAAGCTTCCTTTTGATGAACAGGCATACAAAGAATCCCTCGATATTGATGCCGTACATGGCGAAGAAGGATACTCCACCCTTGAGCGAGCTTCGGCACGTCCTTCTCTTGATGTAAATGGTATATGGGGCGGTTACCAGGGAGAAGGTGCTAAAACCGTACTGCCTTCCAAAGCATCTGCAAAAGTAAGTATGCGACTGGTTCCCGATCAAAACCCAAACGAGGTAGCTGAGTTGTTTAAGACTCACGTAGAATCGCTGGCACCCGACACTGTTAAAGTTACCGTGAGTGCACATCATGGCGGCTTTGCATCGGTTACAGACCTCTCTTTCTACGGCCTGAAAGCAGGCGCTAAGGCCTTCAGAGATATTTATGATAAGGAAGTCTTGTTTTCAAGAGAAGGGGGCTCTATCCCAATTGTAGCTGACTTTAAGCGGGTACTTGGAGCTGAATCTATACTTATGGGCTTTGGCCTTACCAGTAATACCATTCACTCCCCCAACGAAAATTTTTCTCTGAAAGACTTTCACCGGGGTATTAAAACTTCGGCCCGCTTCCTGGAACTGCTCCCGGATTTTTCCTGATGATGAATTGTGAAGGTTTCAGCAGTGGTCAGCTGAGGGATTCTGTTTGAGTATTGGAGGAGTGTTGTCCATCCAGAAACATTACATCCTCTTACACGACCAGATTCATCAAAATTCAAAGTACAATCACTGTAACCCAATCATCAATTATCATGCATGGTATCTTTCTGAATAAGTACTTCCCCAAATGAAATTTCCTGAGCAGCCAGGGCAAGTACGGTAGTAGGTAAGCCTTCAATACGCTGTTGAAGCTTTTTATAGTAAGCTTCAAAATCACCTTCAGGTTTTGCCATACCAATGAACACTAAGTCAGAGTCTTTTGATGAGTGCTTGAGTATTTCTTCAAACGGTCGGTTTTCGGATGTGATTATATCTACGATAGCTTCAATTCGGATGAGTTCAAGAATATGTTCAATATTCTTTTTTGTGCTTTCGATCGCATCTTCATCATCAATTACCATTTTGATATGTACTTCTGCTTCCCGCCAGCTCAGGCTGCCATTAACCAGATAAGCCAGTATCATCATAAGGCCGCCATTGCCTTTTAAACCACCCCACCATACATCAATGCGTTTCCTGTTGCCAAATACATCTTTTGTATCTCCCTTTTTTACAATCAGCACATTCCGCTGCAGGGTATAGAAGCGATCAATCATTCTGCAAAATTCGCCCATACGACTTTCATCTTCACTATCACCTACAATAATAGTGTTGGGTTCGAGTGCTCCCAAACCGTACGATTGCACTAAATCTGATATTCCTTCGAATCGGTCTTTTGTTGCAATTACTTTAATAAGTCCCTGAACCCCCCTTTTAGAAAGAAATTCCTTTATGTTGTTCTTCATACTCTGCAGTTGCCCCGTATTAATACTCCCTTCCGGAAGTATACTGGCCACACTTAAGATTCCCCGGTCATGGGTTAGGGTGTTTGCAAAATCAATTAAATGCCAGCGCTTTGTAGGGGAACCTGCGAGCACCAAAGAATTAGGGCGCCAGTTTTTGGGTTCCTGATCTTCACTTAGACGCATAAGCCCGGCTCGGGTAACAGCCATCCAGATACCCCGTCCAATATCTCCCCAGGCTGATTGCATTTCTCTTCTTTTCAACCAGCCAAATATAATCAACACAAATATGAGTGCTGTCACCGTAGCAACCCAGTTAATAAGAAACATAACTGCAATACAACCTATTGCTCCCAGAACAGAGAAAAACCAGTGTACTTTAAACTTTGGGCGAAAAGAAGGACTCCCCAGAAACCGCTCCATTCCTGCTGCAATATTCAGGACCCCATAGGTGGTAAGAAAGAACATAGTGAGTACCGGGGCAATCAGGTTCAAGTCTCCAAACCAAACAGCTATAAGAGCTATTACCAACGTAAAAATAGTACCCAGGCGTGGGGTATCATCTTTACCCGACCCTTTTCCAAGCCAACCCAAGAAACGAGGTAATATTCCATCTTTTGCCAAAGCCTGTAAAACCCTGGGAGCACCTAGTATACTTCCTACAGCACTTGAGAGCGTTGCTCCCCAAACCCCCAGAAGGATAGCATCTCCCCAAAAGGACATTTTCCGCATTATAAGGGGATCTTCAATAAGGGTAAGAGCATCGGCCCGACTGGCTAAAACGATGGGTAATACCATATAGATGATGAAACCTGTACCTATAGCGGCAAACGTACCGGAAGGAATCGATTTATTGGGATTTTCCAGGTCTCCAGACATGTTAACTCCGGCCATAATGCCTGTAACTGCAGGAAAGAAAACAGCAAATACTGTCCAGAAGCCTTCTGAATTTGATTGTGACGCTCCCCACATTTCAACGCTTGAACTTTCGATGGGGCTTCCCAAAACCAATGAAACCAGAGAAATCACAATACCAATCATAATAACATACTGAGCACGTATTGCTGCTTTGGCCGAAGCCAGGGCAAGAGCGGCTACAAAAACCGTTGTAATAATTCCTATGGTCTGTTGATCTAAATGTGGAAAAACATTGACTATACTTTCTGCAAAACCTACGGTATATAATGCCACTGATAAAGCCTGTGCAAAATACAGGGGTATACCAATAGCGCCTCCTGATTCCAGCCCCAATGAACGACTAATCATATAATAGGCACCACCTATTCGTACGCGTTGGTCTGTTGCAATAGAGGCTATCGATAAACTGGTAAGAAAAGTAATAGCCGTTGAAAGCACTACGATCAGCAAAGTGCCTATGAGCCCCACATTACCGACTACCCATCCAAACCGGAGGTACATAATAACCCCGAGAATCGTAAGAATGGATGGGGTAAAAACACCCCCAAACGTACCTAATCCACCTTCTTTCGAAGGTACTACGTATTGCTTGATATTGTTTTTCAAGTATAAGCCCTGCGATTGATTCAGCCGCTTAAGTTAAGAAAAGCTGAACGAAATTCATGAACTCATCTACTAAGCTAAATTTGTTCTGTGGACATTAAGAGATCACGCTGCAGACAAAGTTGAGAACCCCCGAATAATCGGCACAGTTTAGCAGGTTAGCTTCCCTTTTATAAATCAGAGTTGTGCTCGATGAGCTGGTTTTCTTCAAAATCGAATAATGTGAGACGGCGGAGGTTATAGTATCCCGTCCAATAATTTCTAAGAGCCTGGATATAGCTTCGGCGGGCACTGTCCTTTTCATTCTGGGCTATAAACAAATTGGTAATATCAATTTTACCAATCAGGTATCGGTTTTTTGCTACGTCATATCTTCTGTCTGCAATATTATCTGATACTTCAGCCAGCTCAACCTGCCCTCGCAATTGGGTGAACTCTCGAACGGTACTTCGCACATCCAAATCAAATTGAAGCTTTTGATATGCTATGGTATTGGCGGTAGAAGCTTGTTGATTTCGTGCAGCCTTAATCTGAGCCTGGTTCTTGCCCCAGTTAAAGATTGGTATTTGGAATCCCAGATTAAAAAACTGTCGGTTTTGAGGATCTTCATACAGCTCACTAAAATCAGTCGAGGTTTGGTTTAACCCATAACTGGCTCTAATAGTAGCCGAGAAACCTGCATTTTTCTTAGCCTGAGCAAAAGATTGATCTGCCTGAATTTCACTCAACTCAAATTGAAGAGCTGTACTGTTATTTTCTCTGGCCAACTCAAGAGCTTTGTTTACATCTACATTCAGTTTCGGGGCTTCTTCAGGAACCAGCACTTCAACATCTATGGAATTATCAATTCCCAATAAAGCTTTAAACCGTTCCTCAGCTCTCTGAAAATTTAACCGGGCAGTAGTAAGTGAAGTTTCTGCATTTCGGAGCTGTAATTCACTTTGCAGCAGATCATTCTCGGCTATACTCCCTACCTGAAAGCGACCTTGTGAAATGTTGTATATAGAATCGTTAACAGTAACGTTAAACTCAGATACTTCTACATTTATTTTTGCCAAAAGGAAATCAAAGAAACTCTGGGTTACTGTAAAAGACAAATCCTCCATGTCTTCTACATACTGTTTTTTTGCAATTTTATATCTCAGCGGCTCTATTCTATTTCTCCATTTGAGGTTGTTAAACTGAAACAGAGGCTGGCTGAATGTTGCTACCAACGGCCTGCTTTGCCAGAAATAGGAATTTTCTCCTTCAAAAATACCCAATCGGCTTACTCCACTTTCCAGAGACAACACTCCTCCCGTAGGCAAAATATTTTGGTTTAGGGAAAGACTCGATGAAGCCTCTGACTGACGCTCGGGTGAGAATACCGTTGTACCATCATCCTGCCTGTTGGGAGTGATAGCTCTGCTATAATTAGGAGCATCACCAGACAGTTCAAGACTTGGCAACAAGTCTGCCCGAAATGATTTGTATTGCCATTTGGCTGAGATTAGCGCAAAACGTGCAGCCCGGGATTGCGGACTATTTTGTTTGGCGATTTCTATGCTTTGTTCCAGGGTAAGCATCTGGCTTTGTTGTGCAAATAGCTCTGATGTGTTTGCTTGTAAAACTACCAGTGCTAATACTAAGGCGAATCCGAAAAACTTTTTATTCATGTCGTAATGCGTGTACAGGGTCATGTTGAGCCGCTCTTTTAGCGGGATAATATCCAAATATTACACCTATCAATAATGCAACACCGAATGAGATAATGATAGATACAGGAGTTACGATGGTGGCTATATCGGCACTCACTTCAATGCCATAGCTAAATGCCATTCCCAGGATAATGCCTACAAAACCTCCGGTTACACTTATGGTAAGTGCTTCCGTTAAGAACTGAAGTTCAATATCCTTTTTTTGAGCACCTACTGCCATTCGTACTCCGATCTCGCGATAGCGTTCTACAACGGATGCGAGCATAATATTCATTATACCTATCCCCCCAACAATTAATGAAATAGATGCAATAGATGAAAGTACTATATTAAAAATTCGTTTAGTCCTTTGTTCTTGCTGTAACAGCTGTTCAGGTACAATGATCTCAAAATCTACCACTTGATTATGCCTTCGTTTGAGCATCCGAGAGAGTACTTCAGCAATTGTAGCACTGTACTTGGTATCGCTTACTTTCACGATAAGGCGATCCAGTTGGTGATAATTAGGATCAGCATTAGAAGAATTATTTCCACCTCCACCGGAGGTCATAATCATCCCTCCTCCAAAAAACACTACAGAGGAACTACCACCTTGTAAATCATTTTGGGTAATAACCGCCCGGTTTTTAAATCGCAGAAGCACAGTTGTTACCGGAGCGTATATGTCAAGATTAAAATTCCGTATGCCAAGGCTTTCAATATTTTCTGTTGATATATCTTTTTTATCCAACACACCTACAACGGTAAGCCATAAATGTCCCACTTTAATCTTTTTACCAATGGGATTTCGGCCTGCAAAAAACTTAGTCTTAACATCATAGCCAATAATACAGACCGGATCAGAATTTTGAATCTGAACCTCACTAAAATTACTGCCTTCTACAATATCAAAATTACTGATCCCGAAATAGTCAGAATTTACGCCTACCAATTTTCCCGTTCGCATGCGTGCATCACGAATAAAACTGGTCTCATATATTATTTCAGGACTTAGCTGTTCAACTTCAGGGACAAATTCTTTTACACTGGCAAGATCTTCGAGGTTCAATCCCGGAGAGAATTTTTTGCTTTCTTTATCTCCTCCATTCTCTTGTTGAATCCTCCCCTCACGCTGCTCTACCACAGGTTGCACAATTACGTTATTAGTACCTAACAACTGCATTTGGGCTAACACTTCTTCTTGTGCACCAGTCCCGATTGCCAACATGGCTATTACGGATGACACTCCAAAGATAATTCCCAGGGAAGTGAGAAAAGCCCGCAGCTTATTTCGCTGAATAGCTTCAAGCGCTATATCAAAATTATAAAGTATTTTTTGTAACACAACGAGCCTTTTTAGTTAGACGTGATTTCTTCTTCTAAATAAATACGATCTATACCAGCTGTATCTTCTGGCACAGATAGATAAATCACGTCCTCCAGGGTCAATCCCCTGTGAACAATTACTTCATTTTCATTCATAAGCCCAAGATCTACTTCCTGCATCACAGGGTATAAACCAGACTGTTTAAACACAAAACTGGCAGAATCCTGTACGTGGATACTTTCGAGAGGCACAAATAATGAGTTTGGAATTCGATCTACGATGATACGGTTGCTGGTAGTCATGGCCGGACGTAATACACTATCCGATTCAGCCACTTCAACAATTACCTCATACACTTTTGAATCTGAGTTGGGTCGTTGCTCTCCAATATTTGCAACACTGGTTATGGTTCCTGTCAGGCTTTTATCCTGGATGGCATCCAATCCTATTTCCACTTTTTGGTTTTTAGTTACTTTCTGTACATCAACTTCGTTTACGTAAGTAACAGATTCCATTACAGAAAAGTCGGGCAATTCAGCTACAGTGGGGTTCCAGGCACTTATTTCACTCCCAACAGTAACTTTGGTCCCATCATGGTTTCTGCGATAAATGATCATCCCCGTATCAGGAGCACGAACGGTAAATTCCCGCATCAGGGCACGTATTTTATTTACTTCGTTCTGCTCTTCCTGCAAGTCTGCCTCAACTTCACTCATTTTGGCTTCTGCTTGCTTCTGTTTTGTTATATAGTTCTTTTTTTCTTGCTTCAACTGTCGGCGCGCTTTATCCAGGTCTATTTCTGCCTGGCGTTGTACCGCCGGAGATTCATACTTAGATTGTTCGACAGCGATTTGCCGTTCCTCCAGCGCATACTCTAAATTGATCAGATTGTCGCGTGCCTGGGAAAGGGTCAGCGTACTGTCTAAGGATACCTGGGTTACCTGAGATTGAGCTTGCTGTAATTCGAGCATAGCATCCTGCAGTTTTCCGGTTACTTCTGAGCGATCCAGTTCTGCTACAAAATCTCCCTTTTTCACAATGGTACCTTCGGGAATCAGACGCTGAATCTTCAGGTTAAACAAGCGTACATCCCGCCCGCCCTGAGGACCTTTTATTTCGGTTGATTTTTTAGCTCTTAACTCGCCGGTTGTGGTAACATCTACCACAAATTCTCCTTGTTGGGGGGTGGTAGTGAGAGTGATCTGATCATCAGTGTTCCCACCAAATACAAACCACGCGACAACAGACAACACTATAATTACCCCGGGTATTAAATATCTTTTCTTTTTCATAGCTCGTAAATGTTTGATTGAGTATAAATATACCCTTTTCTAAGATAGACGAGTATACTATACATATAGTTTTACAAAAACTTATGTTATTGTAAATGTTACTTTTTTTAATAAAAAACCGGACCATAAATTACTAACATGTCCGGTTTATTCTAGCTAAGAAATGAAAAATGGTACGTTGAAAATTCGAACGTTCTCTGAATTTTTTATTTGATAAGGGTATTGTCAACCATTCCGGTTTCCAAATCGAACTTTGTTTCTGGCTGGGAGTAATCAAACACAGATTTGGGATCATTATTTTCATCCACCACTACTACTCTCGGCTTATGGTCTTTGGCTTCTTCGGGAGTCATCTCTGCATAGCTGATAACGATTACACGGTCTCCTACATGATTCAAGCGGGCGGCTGCACCATTCAGGCAACAAACTCTGCTACCTCGTTCTCCCGGAATTGTATACGTTTCGAGACGTGAACCATTGGTTATATTTAGCACCTGAACCTTTTCGTAGGGCATCAGGTCAGCCTCATCGAGTAAATCCTGATCAATAGTGATGCTTCCTTCATACATCAGGTTGGCTTCAGTAATAACCATCTGGTGTAATTTCGATTTGAACATCGTTATTTTCATGTCGCTTCTCTTCAAAAATCTATAATTATGTTATCAATTAAGCGGGTTTTCCCCAGATAAGCTGCTCCGGCAAGTATGTATCTGTTTCCTTCTTTCAGTTGGCTAACCGGCGCAAGACGATCTAAAGAATAAACGTTAAGATAATCATTCTGAAAACCTTTTGCTTCCAGTTCATCTTTCTGGTGGCTTAACAATAATTCAGGCTTGTCCACTCCATCCAGAATTTGTTTCTCCACATACCTCAAAGCTCTGTATAAGGCGGGAGCAATAGTCCGTTCCTCTTCAGAGAGATAAGCATTTCTGCTGCTCAGAGCCAAACCATCGTTGGCCCGTGCAATTGGCGCCATAACCAGTTCAACGGAATGGTTAAACTCCTTTACCATCCGAGAAAGAATTTGAAACTGCTGAATATCCTTTTGCCCAAAAACAGCAATATCGGGTTTAATAATATTGAACAACTTGTTTACCACCAATACGATACCTTCAAAGAAACCCGGACGACTGGCTCCGTCCATATGATCTCCGAGCTCTTCAATTTCTATGGAAAAGTAATTTACTGAGGAGCTATACATGACGGCATCGTCCGGAGTAAAAACAAGATCTACCTTTTCTTTTTCACATACATTCAGGTCGGCCTGAAGCCGCCGGGGGTAACTGTCAAAATCTTCGTTGGGACCAAATTGTTCCGGGTTTACATAAATTGAAACTACGACAGCATCAGCGTGTTTATGCGCTTTCCTAATCAACGAAATATGCCCCTGATGTAAAGCTCCCATGGTCGGGACAAAGGCAATGGTCTTGTTTTCCGACCTAAGCGCCCGGACCGCTGCCCGGATATCATCTATAGATTCAATTTGTTTCATATTCAAAAAAAAGAGACGCTGTTTGGCGTCTCTTTCAATTATCCTTTTATACCTACTTAAACCGAACGATCTGTATCGAAATTTTCGAGTATTTCTTTAATTCGGTTCAGGAACGCACCGCCATGAGCACCATCAATAATTCGGTGATCGTAACTCATTGAAAGATACATCATCTGGCGTATAGCAATTACATCTCCGGCTTCTGTCTCCAGAACTACCGGTCGTTTTTCGATGGCGCCGGTTCCAATAATTGCAACCTGGGGCTGATTAATAATGGGGGTTCCCATCAGGTTACCAACGCTTCCGTAGTTGGTGAGGGTGATTGTTCCCCCAACCAAATCGTCGGGACTTAATTTCTTGCTTCGGGCTTTAAGGGCCATTTCATTTACTGAATTAGCCAGACCCACCAGGTTCTTTTCTTGCGCCCTTTTGATTACTGGCACAATCAAACCACCTTCGCCACCCTGCCCTAATGCTACAGCCAGGCCAAAGTTTATATCTTTTTTGACGTGAATTTCATCCCCATTTATTGAACTATTGATCAATGGAAACTCAAGCATTGCTTTAATAATAGCTTCAACAAACAGAGGTGTAAATGTCAGCTTAACACCCGTGTTATCTTTGAATTTGGCTTTATTGGCATTTCGCCAGCGCACCATATTGGTTACATCTACCTCCGCAAAAGTAGTTACGTGAGCTGAGGTTTGCTTAGACTTGACCATATGCTCGGCAATCATCTTGCGCATACGATCCATCTTAATAACTTCAACATCGCCGGTTGGGGCTTTAACATCTAACTGACCTGCCGAAATTGAATCGTCAGAAGCTTTGGCCGGTGCTCTACCCGATGTTTTCTTAGCAGCCGGTGCACTTATTTTGCCAGCCTTACGATCTTCTACATAAGCAAGGATGTCGTTCTTGGAAACACGCCCTCCCTGTCCGGAACCGTCAATACTTTCAAGCTCTTCCTGGCTTATGCCTTCTTCCTGAGCAATAGAACGCACTAATGGGGAATAAAACCTGCCATCACTGCCTACACGCTGAGGTTCACTTCCACCATCTGATGGAGCACCATTTGTTGTTCCGGCTGTAACAACTTCCTGTTTAGGTTCTTCTTTTGGAGCAGTCTCTTTTTTCTCCTCTTTCTTTTTAGTGGAAGATGCCGAAGCCCCGGATCCGGTTGAAATAACGGCTATGGTCTGCCCCACTTCAATAGTGTCATTTTCTTCAGCCAACACTTCTACCAATGTACCAGAGGAGGGAGATGGTACTTCACTATCTACCTTATCTGTAGATATCTCCAATAGCGTTTCATCTTCTTCTACCGAGTCACCAACATTTTTATTCCATCCTATAACCGTAGCTTCAACAACCGACTCGCCCATCTGAGGCATAACCACCTCTATGCGTTCGCCTTCATCTTCACCATTGCCGCTTCCTGGATCTTCTGGGGAAGCGTCTACCGTTTCGGTTTCCTTTTCCTTCTCTTCTTCACTCTCTTCAGTCCCGCCAGATGAGATATCATCTGCAGCATCTTTATCAGTTTCGATAATAGCGATAGGGTTACCAACTTCAATAGTGTCTCCCTCTTCTGCCAGAATTTCTACAATAACCCCTGCTTCGGGGGAAGGAACCTCTGTATCCACCTTATCGGTGGCTACCTCGAGAATAGTTTCATCCACTTCAACGGAATCTCCCACACTCTTACTCCACTCAATAATTGTTCCTTCCATTACCGATTCGCCCATTTGGGGCATAACCACTTCTACCTTCGCCATAAAATTGTTTTGTTTTGCTGCCTGACGGCTGTTTTAACGGATTTCCAAAGGACTCTAAAGTTCTGCATTATTCCAATTAGTTCAAAATATGGATCGAGCCTTTAATTTTCAGAAAAGCGCTTTTCTTAAACGGGTATTTAAACCGGATCATTAAACAACAAAACCAAGCTCATCAGTTCCATTTCAGGCATTTTTGTTGAATCAAATTTCTGTACTCTCCCTTCAACCCTCTCTGTCACTGAAACTATTTTAATGATGGCGTTAATGCTTTTAATACATAAGCGGTGGTAAGTGTTCGGCTTTTGTAGGGTTCGTTAATTCTTGGCCTGATAAACCGAACCCCGGGCCAACTATAGTTGGCACTCTGACAGGAAAGAAGAAAGCGCTCTCCCCTGGCTATTGCTTTTTTGGCTTTTTCAGGATCTATAACCCTCAATGTTAACAGAGCAAGAGATGTATTGAGAGCGTCAGACACTGAATATTCCAATCCCCATCCCCCATCTTGATTTTGCGAATTCATGATAAAATTGAAAGACTTCTGAATACTTTTGCTTCCGGCTGCCTCAGCACAGACCTGTAACATCCGGCTGCAAACATAGGTGCCATAGTAATCGCCATAATACCACCGACTTTGCCAATACCCCTCCACTTCCTGTTCTTTTTTAAGATAATCACACCCTTTGGATAACACCTCTCTGTAACCGGCTTCGTCCATTTGAGATAAAGCATAGAGAAAATTGGCTGTCACTTCTACATCGGGCCCTTCCCCCCATTTAGTTTGGTTGAACGAGTATTGTCTCTGCTGACGCTCATTTCTTTTCTCTCTTGGCAGTATCCATGTTTTCATGCCGCCATTCTCTTCCATGCAATGCTCAACAGCAAAATTAATTGTATCACTGCAATAATCATTCAACAAACTATACTCATTGGCTTTCACAAGTAACTGAATCACTTGCCCCAAATCATCTATATCGGCAGCAATTTCAGGAACCGTTGGGAAGTAACTCCATCCTCCTATTCTATCCTCATTTCTTCGGCTCATCAGGTAAGATATTTCCTTTTGCACGATTGTTGAAAAGTTAACCGGGAAACCGGATTCAATATCACAAAGTACATCGGTAACAATAGCACGCTGGAAAGTATCCCCAATATGGATTTGCTCCTTATTTGAGAATCCTTCCATCTCGCTCAGATACATGATGTGTTTTAGTTCGGTATACCCCTTCTTCCATTCATTAATGAGGTAAGAAATTGAAGGAGCAAGATCTGTGTTTTGAATCTGCACTTTTGGGATATGAACCTCCACATCATTTTGTTTCATTGTTGCTTCTTTGCGGATATTGAACCTTGTTTTAAGCACCAACTTATACCCCCTTATCGTGTCAATTCGCTGGGCGTTTTCTGAATGTATCTTTCTCAGATTATTCTCCCATAGACCAGCCCCGGTTCCCTCGGTATATTCTAATGCTTTTTTATAATAATGATCTGCCTTTTCGTAATAGTAATCGGCCAGGTTTAACGAATAGAGGTGTTTTTTCACCTCCTCATCCGTTATTTTTTCAATATCTTTGTCCTGTTCTTCCAGTAATAGTGAAAGATGCCGCAATACCCAGTTAAACTGCCCCTGCTCCCGGTCTTCTATTATATCCTGGATATCATCTACAAACTGATTGGCTATCGAAAAGCACCGGTGGGCTTGCAACAAGTGTTCATACTTTTCCTGGTACTTTTTGCCAGACAATAAATGAAGTGCATCAATAGCTACTTTGCCGAATTCGCTTTTATAATCGGCTAAATCATAGTATTGAGATATTTCTGTCACAGCTTCTTCCTGCTCCATTTGCTGTGCTTTTTGATAATTTTGCTTTCTCTGATTCCAATATTTCCAGAAGCCAGAAGCACAACCAAACAATTGACTCAATATTTTTATAGCCTCTTCCTGGCAGCTTACAATTATCGACATATTACCCAACGTCAAAACCCGATGTTTTGAGTCGTAAGCCCGGTCAAGGTTTATCAACGATTGATAATACAAAAAACCCGATATACTCAGGTGTTTTAAGGTTTCATCATCAGAAACGTTAAACGCATTTGAGAATAGACGGGGATAGAACAGATAAAATGTAAATGCACCAGAAAACACTTTTTCATCCAGCAGCCTTTGTTTTACTGAAGTGGCCACACTCAACGACTGAATATAATTCACATAAAATCTTTTATAGGTTGAAATAATATTATCCATCATTCTTCGTAGGCTGTAAAGTAGATTCCCGGACTCCAGTTCTTTTTGATAATCCAGTTTGACTCACTCGATGTCTTGGCAAAAAACCAACTGGTGCTAAAGGGTTTAAACCGATTTAGGGAAATCACCAGGCAGTAGTCATTATTTTCTTTGCAAGTCCCTTTTTTTTGTACCGGCTGGAGAGTTACAACCACATCTTCTTCGAACACCAGATCATATGCTTCCAGATCTATCCCTATCCATCCTGATTTTTTTCTTATGGGGAATAGAATATCCCTCCCAACTATATGTTCACCCGCACTGTCGTCGATAAACTTTCTAAAGTGCACCCGCATAAGCACTTCCTCATATCCATTATTCACCACGTGAACATTCAGGTTTTTCAAAAATACCGGCTTTTCGTCTACCTTGATTCTAATACCCCGTTCTCCGCCCCGTATATTGTTACTCCACCCGGTTACCATTATTTTAGAGGAGGTACTGGTCCCTATCCGCCTTTTCTTTAATGCCGACTTTGATACGACCACCTCATCCAAATTATATACCTCTGGCTCAAGCTTTATTTTAACGGGCTGTTCTTCCAACTCTTCCAGGGTATATACACTGGATTTATACCCTATCATTGAAAACCGAACTCTGGTTTGAGACAACTTATTTTTATACTGCAGGATAAAGTTTCCATTTTCATCAGAAACCGTACCCGCCGTTGTCCCCATAATACCAATATTCACATAAGACAAAGGCTGCCCTGTATCCTTATCAATAACGTGTCCTTCCACCGATTGAGATGATACCGTACCAACCTGAATAAACAGTAAAAGCAGAATGTAAGTCATGATGCTTTAGCTACGGCGTATTTATAAATTCTGGAGCCCACCCGGTACAAGATGTACAAGGTTAGCATAATGAAAACAAGTTGCATCAGTATGGTTCCCAACACCTCAAATGGAAACGCCTCCCCGGTATTCATTCCTTCAATTAAAAGAGCAAAATCGCCTGGTATTGTTGCAACAAAATGATATAGAAAAAGTGGCATTCTATATAAAATGTAGTATCCAAAGAACAAATTAGAAATGACTACATACATCATAAATGCATACTTTTCTCTTCGGTTTATCTGGAACAGATATGGCTTTTCTGATACTTTCTTTCCTCTGATTTTTTTGGAACAGTAAGCAATCACTTCATAGGTGCGTTTTCGTAAATTGGCGACGCCCAGTAAGTCGGTAAAAACCCAGTACCCATCAAACCTGAAAAAGGGATTTAAATCAAACAGAAAGGAAAGGTTAATAGCATATACCACATATTTAAGATTGGCATCCTGAGTGATACCGTAAAGCAGAATTACCAGCACCAAGAATATTAGCTGAAAATAGATGCCTGCGAAATCGACCACAATGCGTTCTTTTCTATTTAGTTTCCAAACATTGGAAACGTCAGCATAAAATACAGGGAAGTGTAAATATAGCCCTACCCCAATATGACCATGCTGCACTCCATAATACCGGCAGGCTGAGGCATGCCCCAGTTCATGAAATATTACAGACAAAAAGAAAGGTGCTCCCACCAGGAAAAACGTACCCAAGCCAAAACTTTCTACAGCTACTGCTTCCGTTCCTGTAAATAAAAAAAAATACCCTTGCGCTGCAATAACAGCAGCGGTAATACAAAAAGCTACAAATGGTTTAAAGAAGGCGCTCAATACATTAGTAAGCGGCCGCAATGTTTTGCCAGATATAAATTCTCTGCGGAGCCATATATAGGAATTCGTTTCCTGCTGTTCTCCATCAAATATGGGATTTATGTAGGTATCAATAAGCCCTTCTATTCGTTCGCAGGAATACTCTCTGCCGTTTTTACTGGAAAAAACATGGGAAACCTCTTCCAATGAGTTGTTATTCTTTAGCAACTCTACCAGATCTACCACAGGCTTACTTACCTCAAAATGCCGATCCTGATATGTAATCATATACAACTGCTTTCGGGAGGATGACGACAAGGCCTGAACTTCCAGTAAGTTGAGTTTTTCTGCTGAAACCATTAGCTACATATTGGTTTGTTACTCAGTGTATTCGTGTTCGTGATATATAAATAACCAAAAAAGGAACTCCAAATTGCCAGACCAAGAACAATAAAAGACGGCTCTTTTATGCATCCCAACTAATTAAAAGGCAGGAGGTCGTAACTCAATGAAGTTCCTATTCATGGGTTAAGGTTCAATCGTCTCTCGCGGAATCTCTACATCATCTACTCCACAATCATCACCATGAACTCCACAGATCCATGGTTTTGTTTCGAGCCGTTGCTCGAGCTCCTGAATTGAGAACTCATCATATAAGTCATCATTCAGAGGCTTAAGTTCGACATCATTTAACTTTTTAGGTTTTTTCATGTTTTAAGGATTTGGTTTCGGTTGTAGTTAGCAGTTACAAGCATACTTAAGTGGGAACCTGCTCTTCCACAAAAGATTTATAAACGTCGCTTGTAACTTTTTGGAAAGTTCTTGGATATCCATCGCAGTAAGGCGCATTGTATCCCCGACCTTCCCGAAGTGCATGAGCTTGACAACCGCCTCCGCAAAAGAATGCATATTTACAGCGGCTGCATGCCGGCGTCTTGCTTATATTTCTTCCATACCAATTCTCCAATTCCTCTTCATCAAGCTCTAACCCATCGCGATAGCTCCCCACAATGTGCTGATCCATACCGACTGTTTCCCAGCAGGTATATAAGTCTCCATATGGATCAAAAATCATCATCCCGTTTTGAGCAGAGCAAAATGTTGATTTGAATTCTACCAACCCTTTTTCCTTCAGGGCTTTTTTAATTTTATGCCGTATTCCAAAATCCTGGCAAGAGATAGCTTCCATCTTGGGATCTTCAGCTACGGCTTTAAAATGCTTGCTTATATATTTACTCCTCGAGATTGTTTGTATAAAATCAGTCTGTTTATGGATTTCAGCCTGGTCATCGTGAAACACAATACCGTTGCCGTTCATACCGACTCCTTCAAAAGCGGCCTGCTCTTCTTCAAAGTTGATATACTGCTCTGTAGGATCTATTCCATTCTCCGGTTTCTCTTTTTGTTCAACCGGTTTTATACTGGTGGCGGGAGTCTCCTCCTTTTTGGCAGCCATTACGGCATTACAATTCATTTCACTATCGCCATGAATAAGTGCTGAGTACACCCGGAAACGGTCATACTCAAAAAATCCAAGCTCATCAAAATGAGCTCTTACTGTTTTAATTTGGTCAAAATTGTTTAAATCTGTGTTAATACGTACGGCTATATATACCCCTGCCTCAAGAGCCCATGCAATATTCTCCATGATTTTATCGTAAGAGAGGCCAGTTTCAAAATGGGTACGCCTGCTGTCATGGGTTTCACGGTCTCCGTCTACAGTAATCTGAAGCTTATTAATGTAATTAGGGTGAATAAGGTCTTTATAATGCTCTAAATCGTAGCCATTGGTTATGGCTTTAAAATGATATCCCTTCTCATATCCCTGCTCGACAATATATTTCACAATACTTTTATTGGAGGCCAGCAGGGGTTCTCCGCCATATAAAATAATTTGCTTGGAGTGCAGATCTTCGTTTGGCTCCAACTCAAGCATGGTTTGGTAGGCACGGTCAACGGCGGTCTTGGTAAACACTTTTTTCGACCAGCCTTTACCGTTAGATGATATCTCATTCTCAAAGCAATAGGGGCAGCGGAAATTGCAGTCATAAGCAACCAGGAACAAGAAGTTCTTACGGGTGGCGTCTCGCTTGTGAAAAAATTCTGCCATCGTTTTCACAGTCTCTTTCTCCTCCATAGGCGATTTTTCCGTGATATAGCCCCTTTCCTCCAACAAATTAAACGTTGCCTCCGAAAACGGAAGCTCATCCCCTTTTGTATACACTCGATTTTTTTGAAGAAAGTCGACTACATTAGCCGATGCCTGATCAATGGCTCCTGTATACCCATGAACCAACAAGTAATTATTCTCTTTATCTTCAAGCTTTACATATATGGTATAGGAAGAAGTTCTGTATTTTTTTGTATCCATCTTTGACTCCATCTATTGACTGCAGTTAATCTTTTGGGGTAAGCACCCTGATTATGGACAAACCATGCTCGTCTTCATCCTCAAAATGCACCATAACCTCTGCTTGTTAAATCACCTCAGGGAGAAGACCCGATATACTTCTTTATTCTGTTTTATTATGGTGTTAATCTGTAATTGCTCACAACAATATTAAATCGATTCCCCATACTAACTGCATTGCAGAATACCTTAAATTATACCTTAAATTATCCCTTAACTTTTTCTTTCAACCATTGCCCGGGAGGTAACCCAAACGATTTATTAAATGCTTTATTAAATGAAGCATAACTGGAAAAGCCGACTTCATACCCAATCTCACTTATAGAAAGACCGCCTTTATAGTTATCGATAAGCAACTTCTTGGCTGCCTCAAGGCGGTGCTCAAGCATATATTGCTTTGCCCCCAATCCTGTATAGAATTTAAATTTCCCTGAAAAATTATGATTGGAAATCTGACAAGTATCTTCTACCCACCCTACAGTTAGTTTATGGTCGAATAAATGGTCATGAATACATCTGACAGCATTCCTGACATCTGCCGGCCACTCAGAATCAGGCTTCTCTAAGTTCGTTTTATACTCTTGTATCAACCGCTGGGTATTTTTATCTATTTGACGCATCCCCTCTTTTTTTAGTGAATGATACTACACATCGAAACAGCTTAAATGATAACCTCCGACTAAATTTAATGTCCTTTCTAAAAATGTAATTTTATTCAATTAAGCTGTTTAAATAAGTAATCAAATTTCTACTTGTTACACCCTCAGCTTAAATATTAGTGTTTTTTAATCTGGATAAAAGAAAAGCTATACCCAGAAACCACCCGGTTTTATGCCATCGGGGCACTTCCCAGAAAAGTGTGTCTTCCGGTAGCATAAAAAAGTCTTCTTGTGTAGGTTTGGCGGCGATGGCAGGGGGCTGTGAGAAATGGCGAGGAAAATACCGGCGATTTGCCCCCCTTAAACAATGAACCAGGATATCGGGCGGGGTTCACCTATCTAAACTACGGGGGTATTAAAGAAGGAGTCATCGCGGGCGAAGTGTATACGAAGACCCGCGATCTCCCTAGTACGGGCAAGGTGGTTAACAACGAGGCCGTGGCAGGTGCAACCCATGTGGCGGGAGTCCCGGATCGGCGACTTCACTTCGTTACGCCTTGTCCGGGATGACGGGGGGTTTCCCGCACGCATCCCGATTTGATCGGGAGAAGATGCGGAATCACCTTGTTAGGGCATGTAGCCATGGACAAGCGGTGCTACCGAAGAAAAGTACCCAATTAAATACGATACGAATCTTTCTCCGCCTGAGCCAGCTACCAACTAACTCAAAAAATAAGTACGTTGTTAACCTACACTAGCAAGACCTCCAGACACACTAATTGGGTAAGTACCGATAAGAAAGGCATTTGTAGTTATGGCAGGCTTATCTCAACCTCTATCCAAACAAGTATTTCCAAACCAGGGAAGCGGCCAGTTTTACCGTGCGGTGGTCCACATCAAACGACGGGTTTACTTCGGTAATTTCGAATAGCTTAAGTTGAGGATGGTTTTTTGCTTCTTCTACAATCTCCAGCATCTCTCTTGCAGAAAAACCGATGGGAGAAGAGGCACTTACACCGGGCGCATCTGCCGCCTGCACCGAATCCATATCGAGCCCAAGAAAAAGAGGGGCCTGGTCCATGGATGAAATCACTTTTGAAAACGATTTCTGTACACCTGTATTGAGGATATCGGATAAGTAATGAATACTTACCCCCATTTCTTCTGCATCTGTGAGGTAGAAATCTCCATTCGACTCCGGGCGGATACCAAATTCATGAAATCGGCCCGGTTTCAATAATCGCTGCTCGATAAGCTGGCGATAGGGAGTACCGCTGGTCATCTTATCCGCTTTACGCATATCCAGGTGAGCATCTACATTAATGGCTGATATCTCCCCACATACTTTAGTAAGAGCGCTTGCATCCGCATACGATAAATCATTGCCTCCTCCCAGCGTGATCACCTTCTTGCCATCTCTGAGGCACTGGCTCACCATTTTAAAGAGGTGAATGTGTGACTGTTCGAGCGAACTAAAGGTGATATTGCCGGCATCATACAATTTTATATCCGTATTTTGGGATACCTGCATGCGATATAATCGTTCTCTTATTTTATCCGGTGCTTCTGCAGCCCCGGCACGGCCGTTGTTCCGTTGTACCCCTTCATCCTGGGGACATCCTATAAGCACATGGGTGGCCTTTTCATAATCTTCTTCTGAAAAACCAATCTCCTGAACCAGCCAATAGTCATTGGGATCGTGAGAGGAAAGCTGTTGTAATGTGGTTGGTACTTTTTCTACTATCGTTCCAAATGTGTGCATTTATATGCGATCTTTCCTTTTTTGATTACAACACTTACATGATTTTGCCCGAAGAAATAAGCTACATTTCTAAAGTCGTCTGTCTCTAACAATAATAAATCGGCTTGATATCCTTCCGATATGCAGCCAATATTCTTTCTCTCCAGTGCCAGTGCTCCGTTTTGGGTAGAACAGCTTAGCGCCTCTTCCACCGACATTCCCATTTTGGTACATGCCATATTCATCAACAACTGCATGCACATGGTCATCGATGAGCCTGGATTAAAATCAGAAGCAAGTGCCACTATTGCACCCTCATCTATCAATTTACGGGCCGGGGAATACGAGATATTCAGGAAATAGGAGACTCCCGGCAGTACAGTAGCGATGGTATCGGAATCTGAAATACTACGAACATCTTCATCGCTAAGCACTTCCAGGTGATCAACAGAAACAGCTTCCAAATCCAGGGCCATTTCTACCCCACCTATATCATTAAATTGGTTGGTGTGAATTTTAGGTTTAAGGCCATGCTTCAACCCTTTCTCCAGTACCCGGCGAGATTCCTCTTTAGTGAAATAGCCTTTCTCGCAAAATACATCGCAATACTCAGCCAGGTCCGACAGTTCAGGAATCATATTCAATACCTCTTCCAGGTACTCTTCCTTTGTGGAACCGGTTGGCACTGCATGAGCTCCCAAAAAGGTTGGCACTAACTCGATGGGCTGATGATCATTCAGTTCGTTGATCACCTCCAACATTTTGCGCTCCGTATCCAGGTCCAGGCCGTAACCGCTTTTTATTTCCATAGTTGTAATCCCCTGTTCCAGGGCCAGCTCCAGCCGGAGAAATGCTCTTGCCTCCAATTCTGCTTTCGACATTGCCCGAGTAGCCTCTACCGTTGAAACAATACCACCTCCCTGGGCGGCAATTTCCTCATAGGTTGCTCCGGCAGATCGCATAGCAAATTCATGGGCTCTGTTCCCTCCAAAAACCAAATGGGAATGACTATCCACAAAACCGGGGATAGCGGCTCTCCCACCGGCATCTACCACCTCGGGCTGGCCTTCCACTTCATCCAGCACTTCAGACAGAGTACCTACTGATTTAATAACCCCATCCCGAATGTAAACGGCTCCATCCTCAATAATGCTTAAGTCTCCCAGCTCCTTACCGCGAGTATTTCCCGGTTTGGGAGAAGCAATCTGTCCTATATTTTGAATCAATAAATCTGACATCGATAATTGTGTTCAACTTGATATTAAATAGCACTGCAAATTGCCTTCTGCAACGAGCCTGCATCACAGGCTCTCTGCCAAGACATTCTACATCTTATTATTGTGTTCCTAAAAGTCAGGTATCTCCTACTCCTTTTCACCTTACTCAATCTAAAAACGGAAGTTTAAGCTGATGCTCCTTAGCACATTCTATTGCAATTTCATAGCCTGCATCGGCATGCCGCATTACGCCGGTACCCGGATCGTTCCACAGTACACGGGCAAGACGTTCATCGGCCTCTTTGGTTCCATCACAGGTAATAACCAAGCCGGCATGCTGGGAGAAACCCATTCCCACTCCCCCGCCATGATGGAAGGAAACCCATGTTGCCCCCGAAGCGGTATTCAACAAGGCATTTAACAATGGCCAATCCGATACGGCATCGGAACCATCTTTCATAGCTTCTGTCTCCCGGTTAGGACTTGCAACTGAACCTGAATCCAGGTGATCGCGCCCTATTACAACCGGAGCTTTCAGTTCACCGTTTCGCACCATCTCGTTGAAAGCCAATCCGAGTTTTTCACGTTGTCCCAGACCTACCCAGCAAATTCGTGAAGGTAATCCCTGGAAGTGAATCTGATCTTTGGCCATGTCGAGCCAATTGTGCAGGTGCGGATCATCAGGAATAAGTTCTTTAACTTTTTGATCCGTTTTGTAGATATCCTCAGGGTCTCCTGAAAGAGCTACCCAACGGAAAGGGCCAATTCCCTTACAGAAAAGCGGGCGGATATATTCTGGCACAAAACCCGGAATATTAAATGCGTCTTTCACTCCTTCATCAAAAGCTTCCTGCCGGATATTGTTGCCATAGTCAAAGGTGGGAATACCCTTTTCCTGGAATTTCAGCATGGCTCGCACCTGAATGGCCATCGACTCTTTAGCCCGGGATATCACTTCATCAGGATTGGTTTTTTGTTTTTCCAACCATTCTTCAACTGTCATGCCCAGGGGCAGGTATCCATTTAAAGGATCGTGTGCACTGGTTTGATCGGTTACGGCATCGGGTAGAATATTCTTATCCAGTAATTTTTTGTAGATATCGGCTGCATTACCCAACAAGCCTACCGTAACCGGTTTTTTATCTTCAGCCGATTGCTCAATAATTTTAAGAGCTTCTTCCAGAGAGGTAGCTTTCTTGTCTACATATCCGGTGCGGAGCCTCATATCTATTCTGTCTTCGCGGCATTCAACGGCAATCATGCTGGCGCCGGCCATCTTGGCTGCAAGAGGCTGAGCTCCACCCATTCCGCCGAGCCCACCGGTAAGCACCCATTTGCCTGAGAGATTTCCTTCAAAATGCTTCTTAGCCATAGCCACAAATGTCTCATAGGTTCCCTGCACTATTCCCTGGCTTCCGATATAGATCCACGAACCGGCAGTCATCTGGCCGTACATCATCAGGCCTTTTTTGTCCAGTTCATTAAAATGATCCCAATTGGCCCACTTGGGTACCAGGTTCGAGTTCGCGATCAACACCCGGGGGGCATCTTTATGTGTTCTGAAAATTCCGACAGGTTTACCCGATTGCACCAACAGCGTTTCCTCATCACTCATCGTTTTAAGAGATGATAAAATCTTTTCAAAACTTTCCCAGTTGCGTGCGGCCCGGCCAATGCCACCATATACAACCAGTTCCTCTGGTTTCTCGGCTACATCCGGGTCCAGGTTGTTTTGAATCATTCGGAATGGGGCTTCGGTAAGCCAGCTTTTGCAGTTTAGTTTTGTTCCCGTTGGCGCTTTTATTGTTCTTGGCATATTCTTTCTTTTTACTGTTTGTGGAAACCTGGCTTTCAATCAACGAAATAACACAGGTTCAGATCTATGCTGTGAGCCCACTCTACTCACAGCTTTCATTTTTCTTCCATGTTGTAATTCAGCAGAAGGAATATACGTGAAGTTGAGAGAAGACTCACCCCATTAATCAAATCTATAATCTAATTTACTCTTTATTCATTCAGGCCTGGAGCAATTTCACATTTCCTATTCTCCTCCTGGCAAAAGTGCTAAACCACGCTTTTCAGTAAATACCGCCTTAACTAATTAACGGTGAATTCCTGAAACGATTGATCTTCATAGGCATCAGTACCTACGTATCTCAGTATTTGAGCATAGACATCCTGGGGTATGTAGCCTGGCTGGCCTGAGATAATATCACCCTCTTCATCAAAGAAAATAAAAGTAGGTGTTCCCGTAACCCTCAAACTTCGGCTGAATATCATTTCTGTCATTTTTCTTCCACGAAAAGTCAGCGAATCTTCTGATTCGATATCAATCCACACAGGGTAAAAGTAATCGCTGGTTAACTTCTGGATATCATCTTTAGTAAACACTTCCTTCTCCATTTTCTTGCAATAGGTACACCAGGATGCATTTGCATATACCAGTACTTTTTTCTGATTTTCCTTCGCCAGCTGCATGGCATCCGACAGGGACTTCCAGGCAAAATGATCGGAAGCTTTTTCTATTTTTACCTGGGTTTGGATTTCGGGACCTGTTTTCTGATTATCCTGTGCACAACCCACCGCCGTCAATAAAACTAAAAAAGAAATAATTATTGCTGTTCTGAACATGCCCTGTCTGATATATTTTAATATTGAATTTTTCTGCCTCATCAACGCCTCTAAGTATACATTGTTTTATTTATTATAATAAACTCAATGCCTGCGTTAAATCTTCTATTATGTCTTCAGGATGCTCCAATCCTACACTTAGCCGAATGAGATTTTCCGGAGTCTCTGAATTTTCTCCCTCACTTGAACAACGATGCTCCCAGGTACTTTCTACTCCACCCAGGCTGGTAGCCCTGCGGATGATCCTGGAACCGGCCACTACCTGTAGCGCTTCTTCCGCACCTCCATCCACCAAAAATGAAATCATTCCTCCAAAGCCATTCATTTCGGCTTTGGCTATAGCATGGCCGGGGTGCGTCTCCAGTCCGGGATAATACACTTCTTGTACCTTGGGATGATCTACCAGAAAAGCTGCTGCTTGTTGTGCATTCTCATTATGTCCCCGCATCCGGTATGGGAATGAACGAATACTTCGGCTCAGCAACCAGCAGTCGCGAGGAGAAGGAACGGCCCCCTGTTTTTGTTGAATATTTCGAATACGGGAGAAAATACCTTTTTCATTGTTAGCAATTACCGCACCCCCTAATATATCGCTGTGACCGCCCAGGTATTTAGTTGTGGAATGCATTACCAAATCCGCACCCAGAGTCAGTGGCTGCATATTATAGGGAGTAGGCCAGGTATTGTCCACAGCAACCAATGCTTCATGCTTATGGGCTATATTGGCTAACGCTTCCACACTGGATATCAATTGCAATGGGTTAGATGGCGTTTCCGTCCACACCAGGCGTGTCTCGGCTTTCATGGCTTCTTCTACCTTTTGCAGGTTTGTGGTATCCACGAAATCGTAATCTAAATTCCAGCCGGCTGCAAATTCTTGTATTAAAACACGGCTACCGTGGTACAAATCCACCGGTAGTAGAATGTGACTACCGGGATGTAACGCCTGGAATATAGCTGTTATAGCTGCTACCCCCGATGAAAAAGCCGCACAAGCCTTCCCTTGCTCCAGGTTTGCGAGTAACTCTTCAAGCTGATCACGGTTGGGGTTCGAATACCGGATATAATTCCGGTCGCCTTCTGTATATCCCTTTTTCTTGTGTTCAAAAATGGTTGAAGGCTCCATGGGAGGTACTATGGAGGCGTTTTCTGCATTTGTATAATCCATCCCTCCATGAATGGCAATTGTTTCTATTTTTTTTGGCATAGATACATCATTTAAGTGATGCGCCAACTTAACCATTTCTACGGTTTCAAGTTTTTGTAATTTGTTAATGCAGGACAAGAAATCAGGGACAAGGGGGATCATAACCTTAAGCTAAATACCCAGCCCACTCCCCATTGATCTTTTTAGTTTTGAGTAAAGCAGTGACTGAAAGGTTCCAGCATAGGAAGTTTCTGCCTTTTCGCGAAGCCCCGAAAGGATCACTTTGTGAGATGCTTTTGGTGCATTAAGGGCAGTACATTCTATTCCGGGTGTTTCCGAATTGCCTCAATACGTTCCAGTACCGGTGGATGAGAATAATTCAAAAACACGTAAAACGGATGTGGCGTTAGGTTTGAAAGATTATCTTTCGACAATTTTTTAAGTGTTGCCACCATATCCTCCGGATTCCCGGTTGTTTCTGCAGCAAAAGCATCAGCTTCAAACTCATGCTTACGCGAGATCATTTGCATAAACATGGAGAGAATCATCTCGATAGGAGCATACAGCATACCAAAGAAAATAAGCCCGGCATATATCGACATTTCCTCCATATAAAATGCCTCATACAGTCCCTGTGATTGTAGAAATATGGATAATAGGAAGAAGAGTATCCCGGTATGTAGTACACTGATCACCATATTTTTGATGATATGCTTTCGTTTGTAGTGTCCTATTTCATGTGCGAGAACCGCTACCAATTCATCTACTGAGTGTTTTTCAATAAGAGTATCAAAAAGTGCTATGCGTTTATTTTTCCCAAAGCCTGTAAAAAAGGCATTCGATTTGCTCGACCGCCTGGAACCATCCATTACAAATAAATCCTGAATTTCAAAGTTTACCTTTTGGGTATATTTCTCAATGGATTCCCGAAGATCTCCTTCTTCGAGCGGTTCAAACTTATTGAACAGTGGCATAATCCAACGTGGTGCTATAAACTGAATTACGAGCGTAAAAACAGTAGCTGCTCCCCACGCATATAACCATGCCCACTCGCCTGCATACATGAAAAAGGCTAGTATACCTGCCAGCAGTAGCCCTCCCAAAACCAAACCTAAAGTCATTCCTTTTATCAAATCAAGAACAAAGGTTTTGGGGGTTGTTTTGTTAAAACCGAAGCGTTCTTCAATTACAAAAGTGGAATATATTTTAAAGGGAAGAGAGATCATCATTTTAGCTACGATCAGTATTCCTATATAAACTAAACCCGTCCATATTTCCCCTAACTCCCAGTTTCGCACTATTTGGTCGAGCCAATTAAAGCCGCCGGAAAACCAAAAGACCATCAATACACCCAAATCAAAAATACCCGTTATAAAACCAAACTTGGTCTGCACCTTGGTATATTCCTGCGATTTGGCATAGGTCTCCTCATCATATACCTCTTCAAATTCGCCGGGGAGTTCTTTTTTGAGGGATTTCAGGTTAAGGTAGTTGGAAACAAGATCGAGAATAAACTCCACCAGAATGGTGGCAAGAATGATAACTGCGAATATATTCATTAAGAATTGAGCTCTTTATATAATTTTTTCAGAATCTGAATTTGCCCTATATGATACGTATCGTGTGCAGCGATGCCAACTATAAGCTGGGCATAAGTCCATTTCTTTTTTGTGGGACATATATCATCCAGTTTCTCTGAGGGGAAGTTTTTGATTTCCTGAACCAGCACTTTTTGTTTTTCCTTTAGCAGCATTTTGTCTGCCTTCCAGTCCTTCAGTGCATAATGGGCAGGTACTTCCGGAAAGTTGGCCGGACTGCGTTCAAACCCTTTGGGATATTCCGGGTTTAAGTGCCGGATAACAGAGTATTTCCAATAGGCCATATGCAACACCAATTCCCAAATGGAATTACGCTCCGGGGCTGGTTTCCAGGCAGCTGCTTTGGGATCAACACTTCTCAGGCACCCCATTAGCGATGGCCCGCCATGCCAGGGATGGAATCCCTTTGGAGGATCCAGCAGCTCGAGTACATCTGTTATGCGGGGCGAAATTTCCATGACGGAAAGTAATCAATACCGGTGTTCCTGCAAAAAATCAATCTCGTTTATATGGACTTTCATAATCCGATTTTTCGCTAATAAAGCGAGTCAGGTAACCAAACAGAAAATTTACCAGAATAAGAATAACAGTAGCTCCTGCTCCCAGCATATATTGTTTAAGTGCTATACTAACCTCTATGCCTGCTGCCATTAGTATAGTGGCAGCTGTAGTTAAGTACCGAACTACTGTTTCATCTGAGCTCTTCAGTATTGTACCTGCACCTATAAAACTGACCCCTACAAACACCGCATGAACCATCCGAATGGGTCAACCCCAAGGCCTTCACCGGCTACAAACTGCCCAAAATCTTGTATAATCACACGCCCCAGTGACACCAGCAATGCAGCTGATCCGGCAATAATCATATTTGTTTTTAAGCCGGCGGGCTTCTTCTTCCACTCCCTTTCTACCCCAAGTATACCACCCAGGCATAACGCAATAGTTACATCAATCAGTATATGTACCTGTTCTATTACATCCATCATTCCATTTATTTAAGTTGTTGCCTACCTGTATAAAAAACTCCGTGTTGTTATTGTTCCTGTTATTTGAAACCCAGCATCTATCTATCGGGGCTATAGAATGGAATTATTTAGTTTAATATTAAACTAAATAAAAAATATTGTATCTTCCTGCTGAGTTATTGACCACAATTACAGAGAGCGATGAAACATCACAAAGGGATACATCACATCACGGTATTGGCTGGCAACCCAAAACGAAATGCACAATTTTATACTGAAGTTCTTGGTATGCGATTGGTAAAAAAATCGGTAAATCAGGATGATCCGGGAACGTATCATTTGTTTTATGGAAACCAAGCAGCAGAACCAGGTTCAAGTCTTACTTTTTTCCCCTGGCCAAATGCTGTACAGGGTAAGGCAAGTACCGGAGAAGTGGTAAATGTAGCATTACAGGCGTCGGCCTCATCCAGGAAATATTGGGAAAACAGACTCCGTAAGTATAATGTTACTTTTAAAGAGACCGAAGTATTTGGTCGTCCGGCATTTCGTTTTCATGATCCTGATATGTTGGAACTGGATATTATTTTTGAGGGGGGTGCCAAACCCAAAACCGATAATGTCAGCTATGTGGTGGAACCAGAGTTTGCTATCCAGGGTTTTTGGGGAGCCCGGTTAAAGCTTACCGAGAAAGAGTATACCGAAAAACTCATTCATGAGCTTTTTGATTTTAATGAAGTGGAACGAGATGAAAATCACATCCTTTACCAGACAGATGCTCCCATTGGGCATTCTCTTATTTTTGAAATTACAGATTTTCAACCTGGCAGAAATGGCCGGGGAACCGTCCATCATATTGCGTTCAGAGCCAAGAACAGAGAAGAACTGGATGAGCTTCGCAAATACGTATTTCAGGAAGGATTGCATCCTACCCACATTATTGACCGCCACTGGTTTAAGTCGGTGTATTACCGGATACCGGAAGGTGTACTTTTTGAGATGGCCTCTGATGATCCCGGGTATACGGTAGACGAAGAATTTGAAGAACTCGGCGAACATTTAATTCTTCCTCCCTGGCTGGAATCGAAACGGGATCAAATAGAACGCAGGCTTCCAGACCTAACAGTCCCTGCGAGTTAACCAATAAGTAGTCACAGCAAACTGATGATTCTAACACCGAATTAATATTCCCATGGGCTTATTCACTGTCGACAAAGACAAGCACTTTAAAGGACCTCATCAAAATACCAGAATATTACAGGCAGGCGCTCCTGTAGCAGAAGCAGAGGCTGCCATGATTATGATTCATGGCCGTGGGGCTGGGGCACAAAGTATTCTACAGTTAGCATCTGAGTTTCGAAGCCAACGAAAGATCGCATATTATGCCCCTCAGGCCAGTGGGTATACATGGTATCCCAACTCTTTTCTCGCACCAACCGAACAGAATGAACCCGGCTTGTCATCCGGTTTACAGAAAATTTATGATATCATCACCGACCTTGAGGCCAATGGTATAGCCAAAGAGAATACTTATTTGCTGGGATTTTCTCAGGGAGCTTGTCTGGCTTCCGAATATGCAGCCCGTCATCCCTATCCATATGCCGGCCTGATTGCCTTAAGCGGAGGATTAATAGGGGACACCGTAGAGCGGGGCAATTATAAGGGAGATCTTGGAGGTATGCCGGTATTCATGGGTTGCAGTGATACCGATCCACACATCCCAAAAGAGCGGGTGGATATCTCGGAAATCGTTTTTAAGCAGCTAAATGCCGAGGTGACTAAAAGCATCTATCCGGGCATGGGACATCTTGTGAACAAAGACGAGATAGAACATATCAGGAAAATCATAGGATAAAAAAAACCGAAGCCTTGAACCGGCTCCGGGTGTACAGATGATACTCCGGACTATGGATTAATCGTCATCGTTTTCATCATCGTCATCTAAATCTTCCTCATCCACCTCAATTTCCTCAACTCCCTTTTTGAATTTAGCGCTGAACTCAAGGAGGGTCTCGGTATCTTCCCAGTTATATTGATGCAGATCCAATACGGTTCCATCTTCATTGAACAACCATGATACCGGATTAATACGCACTGAGACAACGTTCATTACATTATCTTCCGTAACATCCAGCAGCGGATCAAGTTCACGCTCAATCTCTATTTCTGCTTTGGCGAATACCAAGAAGTAAGAATGTTTCACCATCAGTATTGGTGTAGGTTCCTGAAATGGCCATACTAGCCTCATCAGGCCAGTGAGGGAAAACAGTACGAATAGAGTCTGCCAAGGTCGTATTTTCTCCTTTGTCCTCTTCGTCTTCAATATGTAAGGTTCCATTCGATCCTTCAACAACCAGAGAATCGTGATTGACAGATACAGCCGTTTTGTTGGATGTTGGCATAACCGTCTTAAACTGAAACTGTACATCTCCCTTTATCTCTTGAGTGTATTTTACATCTGATGTTGTTGTCTCACAAGCTGAAATTATTCCGATGGTAATGACAACCATCACTATTCCGCTAATCAGTTTTCTAACACTCATAATATGTCTGTTCGTTTTGTTTATTGATTTATCCTTTCCGGATAGTCCGTGAATCTCAGTGAGTGATTTTGTTCCTGAATTTCCCCCAGCCATTCGGGATGTATTTATCTGCTTTTTCAAAAGGTCAAATGACTAAATCATTGACATCAATTACTATAAACAGCCTTTTTTAGTTAGCCGGGCCCCTCACATAACGCCCTCTTCTTCTTAACAAATTTTTTACCCCTCCTCTCCTTTATACCTCTTATATTCCTCTACCATTTGATGAAAGTGTAATTCCCGGTAATAAGGACAGGGAAGCCTCCACCAGCCAACCGAAAATTGACTGTCACCACTTCTAAGCAATATCTGTGAACAAATCAATTATGAGGACTCTTTACTATGCGTGCAGGCTTATTAGGTAAACCCATTTTTTTTATTCTATTTTTCATTGTTGGCTTTTCATTGCCGGCCTGGGCCCAAAGCTGTCCTGACCAGGGGACGGTGCTTTTTCCCGAACTCAGTGGAGCAGAGCTTTTTGATGCCCTGCGAGCAGAGTATAAAACAAGCACGGTACTGGATTATAATGCAGCCCGGGATTCTATGTTTAAAGTGATCGACAATCAGAATGGAAATGTAACGGGTGTTTACACCGGCTACACGATCACATTAGATGCTAATGCAGATCCAAGTACGGACGCCTTCAACAAGGGTATGAATACCGAACATGCCTGGCCTCAAAATAAAGGAGCTACCGAAGGCACGCTGGCCCATTCCGACTTACATCACCTATATCCCTCTAATTCTTCGGCCAATAGTTCCCGTAACCGAGAGCCTTTTATCGATATTAAAGATGAAGAAACGGAAAGCTGGTGGAGAAATGGAGAAAGCACTACTACTCCCATTGCCGAATTCATAGATGAATACAGTGAACGCAAAGACGGCCACACAAGCGGAATTCAGCATCCCAACTCTGACCAGGAATATGGCAGCTGGGAACCCCGTGAGGATTTTAAAGGAGACGCCGCCCGCAGCGCCTTCTACTTTTACACGATGTACAAAACCCAGGCCGATGAAGCCGATCCCAATTTTTTCGAAGTTCAAAAACCCTATTTGAGAAGCTGGAACTCAGCCGACTCTGTTTCATCAAAAGAATATAACCGGACATGTGGTGTAGCTTCCTACCAGGAAGGCAAAGTAAATCCCTTTGTAATTGATCCCACCCTTGCAGACCGGCTGTATTTTACTGGTGAAGGCAGCCAAACCGTAGTTGAATTTGCTGCTTCGGCTCTTACCCTGAATGAAGACCAGGGGGAGTTTTTGATTGAAGTCACCATTGTAAACCCCAATGCCGATACTGCTACAACAGTTGATTTTTCTTATGCCGGAGGCACCGCCACTGCTGGAGAGGACTTCAATATGATCACTAACCAGACCTTAACATTTGCCGCCGGTGAAAGCGCCTCTAAAACTATTTCGCTAACTATTTTTGAGGACGATAGCCGGGAAGTAAATGAAAGCATCCTGTTTGCACTCTCCAATATAAGCGGTCCCAACAATTCCCTTCTTGGGGTTAGTGATTCACTTCGCATTACCTTGCGTGATAATGACGGTGCAGAAGCTACAACCATGTGGATCAATGAATTCCATTATGATAATGAAAGTACCGATGAAGGGGAATTCATAGAAATTGCCGTAAATGCAGATGCTGCAGACTTAAGCAATGTAAGCCTCTCTTTATACAATGGAAGCAACGGAAGCGTTTATAACACTGTAGCAGGAACAGAACTAACTGAAGGAGAAACTCAGAATGGCATAACAGTCTATTATGTGGAGTTTCCATCCAACGGAATTCAAAATGGATCCCCCGATGGTATTAGCCTGAATAATGGTGATGAAGTGGTACAATTTCTTTCATATGAAGGAACATTCACTCCGAAAGAAGGCCCTTCACAAGGCTTCGAAAGTGTAGATATTGGAGTAGAAGAAAGTAATTCTTTCCCTCTAACCAGTTCTGTATCCCTTTCCGGCACCGGTTCTGCTTATTCTCATTTTAGCTGGGAAGTAACAGAAACTTCTACCATGGGTGTTGTTAATACCGGCCAGGAATTTGAAACCCCCACAGCTACCGAAGAAGATCACAGTATTCCAGCTGTGGTCAGCTTGTACCAAAACTACCCTAACCCCTTCAACCCAACTACCCAAATCCGGTTCGAACTGCATAAAGCTGCTTCTGTCACTCTTGAGGTGTTTACCATTACCGGACAAAAAATTACCACCCTGATGAAAGGGTACCGTTCGGCAGGAACTCACCTTGCCACTTTCGATGCTACTGCTTATTCCAGTGGATTATATATCTACCGGCTTAAAACCGCCGGGAACAGCACTACCCGGAAAATGTTGCTTCTAAAATAATTCATTCTTTATCATAGACTAAATACCCCGGCTTCCTGTCCGGGGTATTTATTAAAATCTTATAACATCTCCCATTATTGCCTTATTTAACCCGGATTATTCACCAAGAAATTTAATCGTACGCAAGGCGAAGTGGAAATGGGACCGGAAGGGTACTGTGGTACCCTGAGTACCCCAATTTTCACTTGAACGCAGCGTACGGGGAAATTTCGCCGCCTAATCCGTACCTTAAAATTGGGCTATTACATAAAGCAATTCAACGATAATATATTCAAGTATATAGATCGCCATTTTGCATCCATTCGTGAATAATTCGGGTTAAGCCTCTCCCTTTATGCAAAACTGATAACTGCATCTAACATTTTGTTTTAGCTACATAAAAACAAATTTGCCCTTTTACAATTAAAAAACTATCACTACGTTATTGATAACCGATAGATGAAGCTTTAATAGAGGAATCGACCTTTCTCATTAAAGCTTTCAATATCGGTTTTTCATCTTAAATCAAGGCTTTCGAAACACGAATTTCCTTTTCTTGTTTCCTGATCTTAAACATAGTATTTGTTGATTATGCATTTTATAAAACGCTACTTCTTTCTTACACCATTAATAGCACTGGGGCTGTTAGCCCAGGCTTGTACCACCAATTCTGAACCTGAACCCAAACCTAATGACAAAAGCGACATTCCATTTCCTTGTGAAAATGGCAAAGCCAATAGCAAATACGATTGTAATAACGTCGATCTGTTTTCTATTGTTACCCCACAGGAATTAGGGGGAGATAAACTAAATGATATATGGGGCTGGACAGATCCGGAAACAAAAAAACAATATGCCTTGGTTGGCTTAACGGATGGCGTTTCATTTGTAGACATTACAGAACCAGAAAACCCAATTGTAATTGGAAAACTTGATGAATCCAGTTTAAACCAAAAGTATAAGCAGCTTCCCCGGTGGAGCTATCCAAGCTGCATGGTAGGCATCGGTGAGGCAGATTACACAAAATCACTGACTAAAGGTACTACCTGGCGAGATCATAAGGTATACAACAATCATCTCTATGTTGTAAGTGATGCCCAACCCCATGGCATGCAGGCATTTGATCTAACACGACTCCGTAAATACGATGGAAGCACTTTCCAGACTTTTACTCACGATTTTCTATATGATAAGTTCTCAAACTCCCATAACATTGTAATTAATGAAGAAACCGGATTTGCCTATGCTACCGGTATTACACAAGGTGAATTATGTGGCAGCCAGGATAGTACAGGACTCCATATGGTTGATTTGAGCGATCCTAAAAACCCCACTTTTGCCGGCTGCTATATTGATTCATCTCCCGGCAACTACCGCATTGCCCCTGGCTATATTCATGATGCGCAATGTGTCACCTATAGTGGCCCGGATACCGAATATACCGGCCAGGAAGTTTGCTTTAACTCGGCTGAAGGAAATGTTGTAATCGCCGATGTAACGGATAAGGAAAATCCAAAAACCCTGGGCTTCAACCGTGTTCCGGATATGTACTATTCTCATCAGGGGTGGCTCACCGAAGACCAGAACTATTTTTTGATGAATGATGAACTGGATGAACTGAACCTGAATCGAAATACCAAAACGTACATCTGGGATGTCCGGGATCTTGATAATCCAACGTTTGTAGGACACTACAATCATAGTACAACTACCATTGATCACAACCTGTATATAAAAGGAAATCACGCGTATGAAACCAATTATAAATCAGGCTTAAGAATACTCAACCTTGATGGAGTTGCATCTGCAAACCTTGAAGAAGTAGCCTTTTTTGATACACAACCTGTTTTAAATAACAGTAGTAATGAAGCTTCCTTTGACGGAACCTGGAGCAACTTTCCCTTTTTCGATAATGGCATTGTTATTCTGAGTGATATTTCAAACGGATTATTTGTAGTTCGTCCCAATTTAAATAACTAAGGAAAACACGAATTAGAATTCCCCCCTTAAAGGTCTTTTTATGATCATTCTTTGAGGGGAGTAATTCTTTTTTTACCACCCCCTCTTTTTAAAGCTTTGGTTATCACCTTGTTTATAATCAAAGTGAAACCAGAAACAGCGCCTGGAATAAACACACTAAGCCCTTCCTTTGAAGTGAACGTATATTTGCGTATTTTTAGCACGATTTTAACAGGGCCTCGATGGCCTTTTTTTTTGAAAATAATTAACACTTCAGTTTACTTTTTATGGATTTATTCGACAAGCTTAAGGGTCGCCCCAGCCCGCTTGGACCATTTACTTCGGAAGGATATGGGTATTATACTTACCCTCGTTTGGAAGGCCCTCTGGGACCAGAAATGAAATTTAACGACAATGATGTAGTCGTATGGAGCATAAACGATTACTTAGGGGTTGGCAGCAACGAAGAAATAAAAAAAACAGACACCGCGGCAACAGAAGAATTTACCTTGAGTGCACCTATGGGCGCACGCCTTATGACTGGTAACTCTACCGAGCATGAGGCTCTGGAACAGGAACTTGCTGAATTTGTGCACAAGCCGGACGCACTGCTGCTAAACTACGGCTACCAGGGAATCATGAGTGCTATTCATGCCCTTGTAGACAGAAATGACTTTCTTATCTATGATGAATTGAGCCATGCGTGTATTGTAGACGGTAAGCAGTTGGCTATGGCGGATAAATCTGTTTTCAAGCATAACGATATTGAAAGTTTCAAGAAGCAATTATTCCGTGCTGCCGGTAAAATGAAAGAGAATTCGTCCATTCTTGTAGTAACGGAAGGTGTTTTCGGAATGACCGGTGACCTCGGTATCCTTGAAGAGATCATTGCCCTTAAAGAAGAAGTCCCCTTCCGCCTTTTGGTAGATGACGCCCATGGTATTGGAACTTTGGGTGAAGACGGTTCAGGTACCGGAACCCAACTGGGCTGCCAGGACGGTATTGACATTTATTTTGGAACTTTTGCCAAAGCTTTTGCTTTGATTGGCGCTTTCATAGCCTCAGAGCCTCCTGTTATTGAATTCCTGAAAGCTAATGCCCGCAGTCAGGTATTTGCAAAATCCCTACCGTATCCTATGGTCGTTTCTGCTCGAAAGCGCCTACAAATGATTAAGGAGCACCCTGAGTGGAGAGAACAATTATGGAGTAATACTCTAAAGCTCCGTGAAGGCCTCAAAGAAATCGGCTACAATGTACTGCCTTCCGAAAGTCCGGTAACACCGGTTCTTACACAAGGAAGCACTAAATTATGCCAGGATATTATGCGTAAGCTTCGTGAAGAACATGGGGTATTTGTCAGTGGTGTGGCTTATCCTGTAGTACCTAAAGGAACGGTGCTCATACGCCTGATCCCAACAGCTGCTCACACCGATGCTCATATCGACAAAACCTTGAAGGCTTTTTCCGCTATTAAAGATTTTGTAGAAACCGCTGAAGCTAAAATTAGTGCATAAATCATTTATCAATTGCTCAATCAAGAATTAGCAATAACTGCAAGGTATTGCTTAATTCTTGATCGATAATTGGCCAACCCCTGATTGACATGACCTGGATTTACCATCATGATGAACCCCTTACACGCTATTCTCTGGGAGTAAAGGGAGCCAATCCACTCATTTGCTTCGGGGTTAACCCAAGTACTGCCAAACCCAACAATCTTGATCCCACCGTTGCTTCTGTTGGGCGGTTTGCAAAAGCACAGGGTTATGATGGCTGGTTGATGTTTAATCTCTATCCCCAGCGGGCCACCAACCCGGATAAGATGCATAAACACTTCCAAAAGAAGATTCATGATAAGAATATAGAAGTAATTGAAGAGCTCACCCGCGGACTTAATGCCGATGTTTGGTGTGCCTGGGGTACTCTTATTGAAAAACGATCGTATCTCTCTCGCTGTCTTCACGATATCTACAAAGTGCTATACACCAATAGCTGTTCCTATTTTAAACGCGGACGCATCTCAAAAGCAGGCCACCCCCACCATCCTCTCTATTTAAAAAAGACAGCCCCTCCCGAAGCCTTTAACCTGGATACCTATATCAAAGAAGTTATTTAAAGATACCAGGTTAGCTTACTGCTTTTTTAAGTCGTTCTTCTTTACCACCTTTGCCATCTTAAACTGTTCCATCGTTTTTTCTAAGTCCCTTTCTGTATTCTGGAACCGGATTGCAAAGTGCGTTCCAAAATCACCTGAATCATATTCAAATTCTGCTTCAAGTTGTTGACTTAGCACATCCACTAATTTCATCCCCAGGGTTGAAGAATTCTCGACAGAAAAGTTCTGCGGCAAACCTACTCCATTATCTATCAGCTCTAAGACGACCCAGTCATTTTCCTCTTTCAGTATCAATTCAATTCTTCCTTTATCTCTCCCCTTAAAAGCATACTTATATATATTGATAAGCAACTCATTTAATATGAGGGCACATGGAATACCTTTATCCATGCTTACTTCTATAGGCATCAGGTCAAATTCTAACTCAATTTCTGTATCTGTTTGAATAGCTCTGGAAATATGTTTGACAATCTTTTCGATATTGTCTTTGAAGTTAAGTTTTGAAAAGCTATCCGACTCATAGAGCAATTCGTGAATAATAGCCATTGATTTAATCCGTGTTTGGCTATTCAACAGCTCATCTATTACCTCTTCATTTTCACTTTGAAAAGCCTGCAATTGCATCATTCCAGAAATCACCGCCAGGTTGTTCTTCACCCTGTGGTGTATTTCCATCAGCAGAATCCTTTTCTCTTCCAGGGCATCTTCCACACTTTGTTCTATCTTTTTTCTTTCTGTGATATCCCGGGTAGCTGTTTGTAGCTCCATGGTTATGCCCGTATTAGTATCTAATACTTTTTTACCTAACGTCTCCACCCATTTGTAGGCGCCCTTTTTTTCCCGAAAGCGGTAGGGGTTCTCAAACACTTCCATGATTTTCTGGGAGAACTCCGGTTGGTCGCTTGTTGTCTCTTCTCCCAAATCTTCGGGATGTATATGCTCCATTATATTGGTTCCCATCAACTCTTCGGGTTTGTATCCAAATAATTCTTCCGATATGGGAGATACATAAATAAAGAACCCGTCCGGATCGAGCCTTGAGATCATATCCCGTGAGTTTTCGGCCATTAAACGGAACATACTTTCTTGTTCCTCCATCAGTACCTGGGCTATGCTGCGTTCAAGCAACTGCCCAACGTGACCGCCAATTACTTCTAAATGCCCCAGCATTTCTTTGTTGCAATCCCTTTTCCGATGAGAATAAAACTCCATAATAGCTATAGGTTCATTCCATGCCGTAATTGGGAAAAAGATTGCTGACTGAACTGTATTGCCTTCACTAACCATCGTTTCAGAGGTCTTTGTCTCGTCCAGTTGTTCCACATAAAAAGGCTTTCTTTGATCGTATGCCTCTCTTATATAGGCATCATCCCTCTTCAACGAATGCATGGCCGGGGACATAATAAATGGCTTAAACTGTTCCGTATCGCTGCAATACCATATATCGGAACTCATAATTTCTCCACTTATATGATTGGTAAGGCAGATATGCCCCAGTGGCCAATCCAGGAAATCCCCTATCAGATTCAAACACCTCTCCAGGTATGATTCCGTATCTCCACCTTCACTAAAAATGAGCCCAATTTCTTTTAACAGTTTCTGTAAATCTTTTTCCTTTTGTAACGCTTTTTCATGAGCCAACTGGGTCGAAATATCCCGAAATATAGCGTATCCGCCTTGCAAATCGGTATTTCCAACCTCAAAATTTATGGTGATCTCTACCGGCAGGAGAGTCCCGTTTTTACAAACCAGACCCAGTTTTCCCCTGTATTTACCTTCATTTTCTAAGGATGAAAAAGCCCTCTGTACTTCCGGGTCCTCTTCCGAAAGTATATCCTCTCTTCTTAATTCTTCAATATCTGACTCATTATATCCCAGCATTTTACAAGCAGCAGGGTTAACAGCCATAATATCGCCATCTCCCAGTATAAACATCATCCCATCAAGACTATTTTCAAACAAATACGTGAGTCTTCGTTCCAGTCTCAACGCCTGTTTTTTGGCTTCTTCCTCTTTCAAAATACGATTTACTGAATGCGGTAACCTTTTGGGGTGATCTTTAGATATAAAATCTACTGCACCAGCTTTAATTACTTCAGCCGCATTTTCTTCCCCTATTGCACCTGATATAATTATAAGAGGTATGGTTTTCTCTCTTTCATTGTTGATTTCTATAGCTTCAAACCCATTAATATCCGGCAATTTAAAATCGGAAAGAATCAGGGTTGGGTTATAATCGCTCAGGGCGTCTTCATATTCTTTTCGGCTATCCACATGCGTGAACTCAAAGGGCATACCAGACTGCTTGAGCCGGCTAACGATTAATTCAACATCTAACCGGTTATCTTCCAGGATTAAAATCTTTGCATCCATTGTATTTACTTCTTCAGTTTGGTTTTTTATTCATGACCAGCCAGTAGTATCCTATATCCCGAATCGACTCCATAAATTTTTTAAAATCCACCGGTTTTACGATATAGCTGTTTACTCCTAAATCATAACTTTGTACAATATCTTTTTCTTCGTGAGAAGAGGTTAAAATGACTACGGGTATTTTTTTTGTTTCTTGGTTCCTTCGTATCTGTTCAAGAACTTCAATGCCTCCAATTTTGGGCATTTTCAGATCCAGCAACACCACCTTGGGCTGATCTTTTATATTTCGTTCGGCGTATTCATTTTTCCCAAACAGATAATCCAGGGCCTCTTCTCCGTCTTTGACCCATTTTATATTGTTGCTGAGGTTATATTTTTTAAGTGAACGAAGCGTTAAATCTGCATCCGACTCATTATCCTCTACCAATAACACCTCTACCACATAATCATTATCCATTACACTATCTTTTTTGGAAGTGAAAAGTAAAACGTTGATCCAGTTCCTGTTTCGCTGTCTACCCAAACAGTACCATTGTGCCGTACAACAATACGTTGCACCAGGGCCAGCCCAAGACCGATACCTTGTATCCCCGATGTGTGATGCAGGCGTTCAAAAACTCCGAATATTTTCTTGTAATACCTTTCATCGAACCCCATACCGGTGTCACTTATGCTAAATACCATCTTGTCTCCCCGGGCTTCTGCCTGTATATCAATCGCTACTTTTTCATCAGCTTTCTTGTAGATTATGGCATTTTCAATCAAGCTTATCCAAACCTGTTTTATGAGTTTTGGATCCATTTTTATTTCAGGCATATCCCCAATATTAAGGGTGTAATTTTCGGAGTTGTGGACCGGTTCAATTTCTTTGAGAGCCATTTCTATCACTTCTTTCATACTACAGGTTATAAGCTCTTTCTCTTTACGGTTCATCCTTGAAAAAAACAGCAGTCCGTCAATCAATTCACCCAAACGTTCCGATTCGTTTTTTAATATTTCCAGGAACTCAACTCCCTCTCCATTAAGGTTATCTGCATGATCATCCAGCAAGAGTGTGCTATAGCCTAAAATAGCCCTCAAGGGGGCCCGAAGATCATGAGATACACTATAACTAAATGATGCGATCTCTTTATTGGCTTTTTCGAGCTGACTGGTTTGTTCTTTAACCCGGCCTTTGAGTTCCGCATTCATTTGTTTGTATTTATCAAGTAAACGAGCATCCTTACTTCGCTTTTGATCAGGTATATGCAGAGCCAAGCCTTTTATGCATGCCTGCCCATCAATAATGATTTCTTTACTGGAAAAAAGACACTGCCTGCCCTCATTGTTTTTGCCCAAAAGCGGCAACCTCATCTCCGCTGCTCCCTCTGTAATCACATTCGTGATATGGCTATCTATTGACGGTTGATACCGATCCTCAAACAGGTCTGAGAACAGCAAGGTTGAGATTTCTTCAGAAGAATAACCTGAAACCTCTTCCAGTTTCTTGTTCCAGTCCAGCAGTTTTCCATCCGTAGAAATTACATAATAGATGCCGGGCAGTGTATGAACCAGGCCCTCATCCTTTATTGAAATTGGGATTTCTTTTGGGAGTGTTTGTTTCGAAGCCTCTGTATCTGTAAACGATTTATTTGCAAGCAACATATAGTCTCTCCCCACAATCAATTTATTTAAAAGAGTGCTTCTGAATCTATGCTCATTGTGAACTAATACTGAACCGGGATATGTGCCAAACGGATATTTTCTCCGCATCATCGTATTTCCACCTTCCTCAATCTCTCTGTTTATTAAATACTCTTCGCTATTTTTTTAGAGCGCGTGAATATTAACCATACTAAAAAAAATACTAACTAACCTGCCATATGTTGGCAGCCTCATTTAATCCAAGTTATTTTAGCAACGATGTACCAAATATATCTTTGTATTTTTGAATAAAATAATAGCTATCGGAGTACCCAATCATTTTTGCCATTTCTTCCGTTTTCCGGACCAGCCCTGCTTCGTAGCAAAACCGAACCCGCCCAAATTTTATTTGTTGTACCAGCTGCGATGGCGTAAGCCCGGTTAGGTCTTTACAATTCCTGTTCAGAGTTCGCGTACTCTGGCTCATTTGGGAAGCCAAATCTTCTATAGAAAAGGATTTATCCAATTGTCCAAGTACAAGGTCATAGATTTTTTCCATCCAATTCAATTCTGATTCCGATGCACTTTCTTTCTTAAGGAATCCATACATCCCCATATGCCGGTATTTTTTTATTTCATACATATCCGCCTTCCGGTCGACCGGTAATGCCATCATAATGCACATTTGTTCATCATTCTTTTTATGTATCGCCTGGTATCTGAAATCAACATTCAGTATCCCCCCATCTGCCTTCAAATGTCTCCATATTCTACGGTCAGACCCATCCAGCTCCCCGGTATCATGAATGTATTTAAAGATCTCTTTATCCGAAGAAGGATATAGTTCGATAATGCACATTTTTGCAAATTCCTCCATGGTGTAGCCATATATCTTAACCGCTGCATTATTGGCAGATACAATGTGCAAGTCAGGCTCTCTGATGATCCACATTGGAATAGGATTTTCCTCAAAAAAAGACACCGTATCCAAGGCATCCAATATATGTTTTAATCTCTTCATTATATTTTCTGATCAATCACGACCAACTGATGATAATTGTAGATGTTTTTCTTCATAACTCCCTTTATAAGGCAGATGTTATTTTGACCAAGCTAAATACGTCTCATTACATATTTAGTAAAAGAGTAATATTGCATTAGTGGATGCAAATCTATACCGTTTTTACAACTGATTTATCTCTTAAAGCAACTCTTGGGAATTTTTTGTGCAAATCAATCACAGATTTATAGAGAACTTTGTAAAGCTTTTTTATCATCTACCTCACGCTTGGATATTTCAATAGTACTAAAAAACCAACAAACATCGAATCTCTTTTTATACTGCTTATCTTCATACTTTTATGTTGTTATATCTCGATTTTATTAGAAGCTAACGCGTTTACCGGTTGGAGATTAGCTTAAAACAGTATTGAAAGGGAGTAACCTCGCAGCGTCCGCAGGTCCTGCGAGCGTTACGGGATTCTCGCTGGAAAGCCGAACGCTACGAGGACCTGCGGACGCTCGTAGGTTCTCTAAATGGTACTTCTAACCGGTAAACGGGTTAGAAGCTAATTGGTCCGTATACTTTTTTTAACCTAATTTTGGGAAATGTGTAATTATGATCATTCATTTGTAACTAACATAATACAATCATCAATATCTATTAAGGCGCACTTAACGATTGAGTACAAATACTCTTGAACATACGTTTGTAGACCAGGTAATGGATGCCCAGGCCATCATCCATAAGGTGTGTAGTATGTATTGTGATAATGAGGATGACCGCAAAGATTTGTTCCAGGAAATACTGATCAACCTGTGGAAGTCTTTTCCGTCGTTTCGAGGCAACTCAAAATTTTCGACCTGGATGTATCGCGTGAGCCTGAATGTGGCCATTCAGCGACTTCGCAAAACCAATAAGAAGAAGGAGGATGTTACACTTCCGGCAGATTTTGACGAAATCGCACATCCTCAAAAAGAAGATTTACCGGAAAAAAAATTGAAAATGATGTATGCAGCCATCAACCAGCTGAGTGATATTGAAAAGGCGATTGTGATGTTATACCTGGAGGAAAAGGGCAATGAAGAAATTGCAGAAATAGTAGGAATCAGCCAAAATTATGTACGGGTTAAAATGACACGCATCCGGAAAAAACTAAAAAAAATGGTAGAGGCTTAATTATGGAACTTGAACAGCTAAAAACCGTGTGGAAAAAAACGACCGATCGCGAAGTTGAAGGTTACTTTGTAAGCATGGAGGAAGTTCAAAGACTGATCAGGAAAAGGTCGAACACCACCATTTCCCAAGTAAAGCGGCGAATCAGAAATAAAATACTTATGGCGGGTACTATTGGTTTGATGCTGCTGGCATTTGCATTGTACGTATTGAATGCCGGCGAAGCTGTCTTAGACATTTTCGAATCCTTTTATGATCCGTCAAGAAACCTGGAGATTGGAATGTTTTACCTGGTTTTTGGACTGGTGATCTGTTTTGTGTCATTGTTTAATGCATTTAGTTACCGCAAAATCCTGGATATTGAAGAACAGAAAAATAATTTAAAAACATCCATCAAAAACATCCTGGCAATTGTACAGAACGCAATAAAGGTTAAAATATACTCCGACACCCTGGTTGTACCCTGCACTGTTTTCGTTCTTGCTGTTATTGATGTAGTTCGTGGAATCGGGCTTTTCCCAAATATAATCATCCTCTCGATGTTCATTCTGGGAGCGATTGCCTTTGCAATTTTTTCCTACTTCATAACCAAATATAGTCAGAACAAGAGATACGAAAGCCAAATTCGCACCCTGGAAGGGTGTTTAGAAGAGCTTGAAGAAGAAAAATAAATCAGCAAAGGTTTCTGAGACCGGCATAAAGAACCGGCCACTAAAATTATTCTCAGAATCTTGGGAATCTCCCTCATGCTGGTTGCTTTCCTACTGATACCGGGTGGTCCTTCCTGGTATTATGAAGTGTTTGAACTGCTTTTATTTGATGTGGGACTCATCCTGTGGCTCATTACCAAGCGGGAGAAATTAATGGGAAAGAGGCTTTTTCAGCCAAAGGGTATACCGGGCAATCTGTAACGGTAATTCCCGAACTGGATTTGATCGTAACTACTACTACAAACTGGAAGTATATCGTGGTAAATAGCGGTGATCCGACGGCTAAATTTATCAATGATTATATCTCGGAATATATTACTCCTGCTGTGAATGAGTAGGTGACAGCATATCTCATGTATAAGTAGATCTTCGGTTTTGATATTAGCTCCGGATTTTTCACATTATCGGAGTTGCCGTTAGTGAATGGCATATGCTGATCTGGTTTATTAGAGAAGTTAATCGGGTTTATGTTGTTTCAATTATTTACTGCCAAATAAGCTTGTGGCAGAACAATAGTAAATGAATGGAGAATTGTTATATGCGTACAAAGGTTAAGATCTCTGAAGACAATAAAAGCCAGGCATCCTCACATATATCAGGCAGTACCCAACCTGCAAGCTTGAAAAAGAATGACTGCCCTGAAACCATTCCGCAGAGAAACATACAGGGAACGGTCAATAATTATACTCCGACAACATCTTTCCCGATTCAAAAGAAAGAAAATAATACGGGCTTGCCTGGTCAGTTAAAGTCGGGAATTGAGAATCTTTCAGGCTATGCAATGGATGATGTAAAGGTGCACTACCATTCATCCAAGCCTGCACAAATGCAAGCCCATGCATTTGCCCGGGGTACCGATATCCATATTGCTTCTGGCCAGGAAAAGCATCTGCCCCATGAGGCATGGCATGTTGTGCAACAAAAGCAGGGCAGGGTAAAGCCTACCTTCCAGATGAAGAATGGTGCCCGGGTTAATGACAATAAAAGCCTCGAAGATGAAGCAGATAATATGGGCTCCAAGGCTCTGAGGTATAGTGCAAAATATCCTGACAGATTTACCTCCCGGCAGAATAGATCAAGCCAACAGGTACAACGGGCTGTAATACAACGCGAAAAATATATGAGAGCCACGAACTCGGATGCGCGGATAGCTAATGAAGTAAATTCATTGCGAAGGATATTTACCGGTGAAATATACCGCCAAAATTCAGTGAACACCTGGGTAGACGGTTTTGCCGGAATGCCTACCACTCGCTACAATCCGGGACAAACACATTATTACAGCCCGGTAGGTTATATGCTTGAGGTAAATAACAATGCCGATGTATTGGCTAATTTTAGCGGAGATGGTAATACGAATAATATTCCAACAACACATATAAAATGGATTCGGGCTATAAAGGAAGTGGTTGATGATCTGAAAAATATTCCAGAGTACCTCGCTTGGTTTAATGAAAATGTAGATTTTGCCATTGATGATACTCAAGCTGTTACCCAAGTTTTTGCAAATGGTCTTTATACTATGTGCATAAGTGATTACCTGGACGAACTCCGGGATGAAAACACGGTACAATCGAGGGGGATATTAAATAATGCACTTGCGAGAATTAAAAATGTTGCCGGTGCTCATATAGCTGCTCATTACGATGATGACACACAGGCCCGGTTTTTAGGTACAGGACGAAACCCGGATGGGATGGAAGAAGCTGAGGATAGCGAGGAGGTGCCTTATACCGAATCGATTTTGCATGCTAAATTTGAACAAGTAACAGCTGCATGGTACAACCCCAATTTCGGTGCTTACTCTGATGCGCAGGCAGGAGAAGCAGGATGGAGAAACGCCCATGGAGACTGGCTGGCTGCCCGGCGAAATTCGGCCCGGTACATAAAACAGCAATTTGACCAGCATGGAAGTAATTTGGATGTAATAGCACTTAATAAAGCTTCTGATACTTCTGGCGGCGGGGGCGGTTATGTGTTTAGTGATGATGGAGACCACTTCACTATTACTCACTCCTATACTACTTATTTGGGGCAAGCCCGGCAAACCACAAGCCGGTTTTCGCTTATAGAAATAAGAGATGCTGAAATAAGCTACGAAGTTGTTGATGAAGGCATTGAAGTGAGAATTTCGAGAGAATCATCTGACTACACTATGACAGTGTCCCGCGCAGACACCGATCAGTTCAGGGAAATAATAAGCCGGTTTATACGGAGAAACTCTAAGCATACATCTAAAGAAGGCGGAGATAGTTATTCCCTTCAGTTCGACCCTGCTAACCTATCTATCAAGAGGGAATACAGAACATATCTTGGGGCACCCGCTGAACATACATCAACCATAGGCCTGGAGACTATAACAGGCGTTGAGTTTGAATGGGCTGATGACAAAGTTGAAACCAGTATTACTTACGGTTCTTCAACGTATACCATTCAACGCAGTCTTGAAAAAACCGAAGCTATCCGCCGTATATTAATCCGAAGTGGTTTGTCAGAAGATATAATTGGAGCCATCCCACAACCAGAAGAAGTGTGAGTCAGCTATTTTCTTTTTATAGTAATTTGCTGGTTGGTAATAAATATCATCAAGGTTATTAAAAAACGTGTTTGTGTGGATAGGAAAAACCAGTTTTGAAAAGTGATCACAACCATAATCGTACTATGTGTTGTTTACTCCATCAATAAACAATTAATTGGTTTTGTCTTTTACCAGCCAATTCTTGTTATTGGAAATATGGAGTCCTGTTTATCCGGCCTTTTGGTCACTTTACTGCCACTTAATCGTGGTCGTGACAAAGATTACGGGTAAATGACGTGTGCTCGCCGTAACAATCCTGGGTTGCAGTATTTACCTTGATTGCAGCAACCATCAACAAAAATATATCAGTTTGAAAAATTCCGAACTTCAAAAACGATTAAAGGAGCTCAGAAAGAGAAAGGGCTTCACCCAGGAAGAACTTGCTGAAAAAGCAGAGCTAAGTTTACGTACTATTCAACGTATAGAGAATGGAGAGTCTGACCCAAGAGGTGAAACTCTCAGACGGCTGGCATCTGCCCTGGAAACTTCACCTGAAGAACTTTTGGATTGGCAAATAGAGGAAGATGATAATGTCCTCACCATTCTTAATATGTCCCAGTTGGGCTACCTGGCTTTCCCCCTTATAGGCATACTTATTCCTCTCATGATCTGGATACTGAAAAAAGAAAAAATCCGACATGTTGATACCGTTGGCCGATCCATTCTTAACTTTCAAATAAGCTGGAACCTGGCATTATTCTCGGCCTATCCTCTGGGATTATTAGCCATCCTGATAGTTGGCCATGCTACCGATTTTCTATTCTACACATTTTCTGTGTATGTAGGCGGCCTGTATGTATATAACCTGCTGATGATTATTACAAACATGATCAGGTACAAAAAAACAAATGAAGTACGGTACATTCCTGCCATTCATTTTTTGAAGTAACAATTCCTGCAATACCAACCCATTAGCTATCCGGTACAGGTTGGGAGACGTTTGTTTTCATTTACTTCCCTGGATGACCTGTATAGCTATGCTTCCATTTTCTTATGAATACCTAAGACAACCAGTCTATGATTTTTCCCTTTTTATCCATCCTTCACTCACCTGTGAAGACAGAACAATTTTCGCCACAGACTTATGCAAAAGTAATGGGCATTATATTTCTGATATCAATAATTACCGGAGTATTCGGAGAGATCTATGTACCTGGTTCGTTTATTGTTTCCGGGGATGCCTCAGCTACTGCATTCAACCTGAAGTCTTCAGAATTTTTATTTCGCCTGGGATTTGCCAGTTATCTTATAGAAGCGCTTTGTGATATCACACTCACATTTTTGTTGTACGTATTGCTTCGTCCGGTTAACAACGAATTGGCACTACTTGCAGCTTTTTTCCGGCTGGTTAGTACAGCTACGTTTGCAATAGCTGAATTCTTTTATTTTTCTTCGTCCGCTATTCTAAATAATCCCGGTTTCCTGAAAGCTTTTTCTGTTGAACAACAAGAAATCCTCATCCAGTTATTTCTCAATCTCTATGGAGCAGGAGGGATAATATTTATGGTATTCATTGGGGTTGCTTCCGTTTTGTTTGGTTACCTGATGTACAAGTCCAGATATTTTCCAAGAATATATGGAGCACTCCTACTGCTTGGGGGAGCAGGTTTTATACTAAAAAATTTCATGTATGTATTGGCCCCTGTCTACTCTTCCGACTTGTTAATGATTCCCATGGCTCTTCTTGTTTTTTCACTTCCGCCATGGCTGCTGTCTAAAGGAATTAATATGAACAAATGGGAAGAGATGAAATTACAACACTCTCAATCAACTACCCTCTAAAAAAACAATCACAATGCTATGAAAACACAACGAAAAACAGCCATTATTGTAGGCATATTGTTTCTTATTCAGGGAATAATATCAGTATTAATTAATCAGGTATTGAGCGGGCCAGTAGCTTTCGGTTCTTATTTTATCACCAATGCTTTTTCTTACGAAACAGAATTAGTTACAGCCTTACTGATATCATTAATCAATGGAAGTATTACCATTGGTATTGCGGCAATGCTGCTTCCGGTTTTTAAACCTTATAACGAGCGTATTTCGTATTTGTATTTCGGGCTGAGTATTTCTCAGTTTGCATTTATTGCTTTGAATGAGATGGATCGGTTATCACTGCTATCCCTAAGCCAGGAATATATACAGGTAGGCAGCCCCGATGCGGGATATATTCAATTTATGGGTCGTGTCCTTCAATCCGATTATTGGTGGAGTCATCATACGATCATGTTGGTTTCCTGTATTACCCTGTCATTTTTCTATTATTTGTTGTACCGGTCAAAATTAGTGCCCCGGTTTATTGCTATCTGGGGATATGCAGGTGTAGCCTTAATGTTAACCACACTTTTATTGGGTGTTTTTGGCGGGGATATAATCATGTGGCTGTTTATTCCCATAGGGTTAAACCAATTGTTTTTGGCTGCGTGGCTTATCGTTACGGGATTCAACCCTGAAGCAATTAAGCAAAAATCGCCCGGTACTACTGACTAATTGATTAAAAACCACACGGGATATTTACGGAGATCTGGTAAAAGATAAGCTGGATGTATTTAGCAATATCAAAGGAGCTTTATGATTGTGAAGGTTCGGTTTTAAATCATTCTTTACTAAGCAATGAATCAACATGACTTACCATATCATTGCCCCAAAGATTTTTACTGGCTATAGCGCCCTTTTTGTCGATTACGATGTTTCTCATGTAATGAGCATTATATAGTTCTTTCAGCTTTTTTATTTCATTGGCAGTGAGCTCCAATTGAGTCCAGCTTATTCCATGCTGGATGATGAAATCTCTTATTTTCTTCGCATTATCGATGGTGGGAACACCGATGACTACCAGGTCTTCTTCCGAATAATGATTACTCATATTGTTTAGAGAAGAAATAATGTTATCGCCAGAATAAACAAAAGGGCTCCAAAAGTTGAGAAGTATAAGTGTCCCCTTTTGATCAGCTAAAGAAAAGAACTTCCCGGTGGTGGTTGAGGCTTCAAACAAAGGAGCTGGGTTTCCTATGGCTAACCTTTCAAATTCATGTAGAAAATTCCTGGCCTGTTGCACATGGTGTTCATTGGCATTCAGCGTTATAATCTCACGATAAAGCTCTTTTATTTTCTCCTTCTCTGTATCAAAGGAGTATTTCAATATCAGTGATTGCAGGATAGCCGATCTGGTTTTAGGTTCAGTTACATCTTGTTCTAGCCTGTTTAATAATTCGATATAATCGTCATTCCACTTACCACCATGAACCGAACTCATTCTGAGAATTTCCAGAATTTCGTACCAGGCCTCCGAGCTGTAATCAATGCTGTTTAATGCCTCAAAAATCTTGTTAGCTTCCTTAATGTTGATCCACATTACAATGGCATCCTTCAGAGCCTCCTGCCCGGCTTTTGTTTCAGGATTTGCTTGGTAATACTGATAAAACTCCTTGGCATATTTATACTGCAACCGATCGTAGTATAGGGTCTTTTCAAGATGAGCATTCGCCTTGTCTCGATAGACCACAAATGCAGAATCCGACATTGTGTTTATATTTTGTGCCGCAATATCTCCTGCAATTAAAAGTGTGAGAATAAATAAAAGAGAAGGAGTTATATAAAAATGAATCATACGTTAAATCATATTATTGATGAATAATACTACCTATATAGTATGTATTTGCGGAATATAAATCAAAGTCTTCAAATTATTATTTAAGGATTTAGAACAAAAGTAATAACCCTTGCAACAGGAATTGATTCTAAAAAAAATATTCCGCTTATTTCGATAATAACGGCAGCATTCTAAGCTTTTCTCAGGACCGTTAAAAATATGATAGAGAATTAATAAAACTACGAGGGGATATTGTTATGGAGAATAAAGAAATAACTTTTGCTGAGGCAGATCAAATAGCAACAAAACTACGCAACCGGAATTCATTTTGGGTTTTATTGTGGGGTAGTTTGAGATGTTCAAAGCTGGAGAATCCACCGAAAGTAATAAAAGATAACCCTGTTGATAAAGGCTCAACAGAAGGTGTTGATACTAAAAAAGACGGTGACCATACTCATGAAGAAATAGATCATCGGGACGAGGGGGAAGAAGAAGAGAGCCGGTTTTGCGGACCTGATGGGACCCAATGGTTTATACGTGAACTTGGATTATGGAGAACGTTTGCAGCAGGTGTAAACCGACTAGCTAAAACCTGGGGAAGGGCTGCTTACCGGGCCAGGCCCTGGAGTGAACTGTTTATGCCGCAAAGAATCTACACTAAATCATACCAATATGCAGTATTGGCTATTGTAGCCCGGCAATTAACCTACTCCCCAACAACTACTTTTGTATCGGCCGCCGGGCTTTGTCCCAGCAACTGTGCCAATACCATCACCATATGTAGTGGGTGCATAGATCGTTCAGAACTGGGGAATTTCCTGTATGGGGTAATTGCGCGCTATATGCAAATGACCTGGCTGCAAACCTGGCTGGGCGGCATAGCCGGAAACCGGGGCCGGAGAACAGCCAGTGATGCAGCAGCCATAGAACTGGGATATGATTTTATTGACCAGGGACAGCGATCGAATGCGCTTTGTAATTTCTTTAATGCCAATGCTGCAGAATGGAACAACATGCAGCAAGATGGTCATGGCTGCCCTCCCTGTAACCAGTCGGTTATCCCTGTAAATGCCCCTCATGTAACATTACCGGCTCTTGGCGGACTTGCTGCCAACCGGCCTATCAACATCACGCTGCCTCCACGGGTAGTTGGTCAACCTTAATAAAACTTAAAGCCATATAACCTGTCAGAACTTCAAACCTGAAGGGTTATATGGTTTTCCGATTACCTGGTAAATGACATTTACGTCCCTTTTGCAGGACTAAGGAATAGAGAGAAACCAAAATCACTTAAGATGTACGTCTCTCTTAATCATAGTACAGAGATCATTAGCCCAACAAAAGCTTTATCCACCCTGCCCTTCTGGATGCCTGCCCTGACAAATATCACAAAACTATTACATCGTGACTTATTGTTGATAGTCTCGTTACACTTCTGTGAAACCATTCCATTTGTCTGCGGCTAAGTTGGAGATCTATAAATCTCAACTAACCTTACATTATGTTTAATAAAAAATTCTCGAAACTAACTTTGTTTAGCTTGTTCCTTGTACTTGGTGCTGTTGCCTGTGATAGCAACAGTTCTGATGATCGAAAAGAAGCAAACTTTACGGTCACTATAGAAAATGTTGGCACTGTTTACCCCTTCATTAAAAGTGGTTCCTTCTCTGTTCCCGTAGGAGCTACTGAGCCTGGAGGAATCGGACCTGGGGGTGCCTACGAATTTGAGTTTACTGCTCCCTTAGGCTCGCGGCTGTCGCTTGCCACTATGTTTGTTCAATCAAACGACTGGTTCTATGCTACCGGTTCAGCAGGAATAGCACTATATAACCCCGACGGAACACCGGTCACAGGTGATATTACTTCGGAATTCAACCTGTATGATGCCGGTACAGAAGAAGATGAAGAAGCCGGTGTAGGCGGTAATCAGGCCTTGCGACAATCTGGTCCAAATACAGGCCCGGCCGATGATGACAATACGGTCCGCCTGGTAGATATTACAGATCTGCCCGATGATGAAGAGGTTATACAGGTAACCCTTACCTCCACAGCTTCAACAAGCTTCAAAGTCCGTATTGAAAATGTTTCCACTGCTGCTACATTGCAAACCTCAGAGGGAGGAAAAGCTGTTCCACTATCTCCGGGAGCATGGGCTGTTCACTCAGCAAATGAAACCAATGTACTATTCGAAGTGGGACAAGCTGACTATGGAGACGGACTGGAACATATTGCCGAAGATGGGGCCGTTGCAACATTAGAAGCCAACCTTGGCACAGAAACCGGGGTCACCGTCCCTCTTTCTCCGGGAGCATTTGCCGTATACACGGATGAGAACCCCATGTTTACAGCCGATGTACCATTTCCTGAAAATGGAATTGAAGCCATTGCAGAAGATGGAATGCCTGCAGAAATGGCTGCCTTCCTCAATAGTGAAGATAATGTATTTACAAGTGGCGCTTTTGCACAACCTGATGGAGCCTCTGAAAACGGCCCCCTCTTTCCCGGAGACCGCTACTCCTTTAGTTTCACGGGACGCGAAGGGACTAAGCTAAATTTGGCCACTATGTTTGTGCAATCCAATGATCTGTTTTATGCACTGGGAGCAGAAGGCATCAGCTTATTCCAAAACGGGGCTCCTGTTTCAGGAGATATCACCAATTCAGTTAACCTGTGGGATGCCGGAACGGAGTTAAACGAAGAACCGGGCATTGGCACCAACCAGGTAATTCACCAGGGAGGTACCAATATTGGTCCGGCCGACACCAATACCAACGTACGTTTGGTAAATGATGACTACACCTACCCAAATGTAAGTGATGTGATTCGAATAACGATTAGTTTGAGTCAATAGTAAGGGATCAGTATATCCTGACCCTTAACCCTCACCCTCTTGTCAATTTAAGGCAAGAGGGTTTTTTATTTTAGCATGATCCGGAAAAGAAGACCTTTTTTTTAAAACCGATAAAACAGACTACAATTTCCTCTCTTCAGCTGGTAATCCAGATGTATTTTCTTTCGGTAAACAATGGTTTGTCTGCCATTTCATCAACTGCATTCTTCTGAAATTACTGTGTCTCTTAAACAGCATATTTTCTTATGTTTTTGACACCATACATGTACAACCTGGACAAGCGGAAAAAACACGATGGATTACAGTGAAGAAATAAGAGACATTTATGAAGTAGTAAAAAATAACCCCAATAAAGGTGACACAGCTACTTATATCCCGGAATTGGCGGATGTTGACCCTGACAGTTTTGGAATTCATATCACCACAATAGATGGAGATGAATTTGGAATAGGAGATTATAAACACCGCTTTTCTATTCAGAGTATTGTAAAAGTATTAACACTGAGTTTGGCTTATAAAATGCTGGGAAAACGAATCTGGAACCGGCTTGGAGTTGAACCGTCAGGAACCGCCTTTAACTCTCTCGTTCAGCTGGAAGCAGATAACGGCATTCCGCGAAACCCTTTCATTAATGCAGGAGCATTGGTTATATGCGACATCCTCATCAGCAAACTCAATAACCCAAAAGCAGATTTCTTAGCCTTTCTGAAAAACTTTTCCGGCAACCCGGGTATTTCATATTCGGATACAATAGCCAAATCTGAAAAATCAAAAGGATACCGGAATATAGCTCTCTGTAACTTCATCAAGTCGTTTCAAAATATAGATAATGATCCCAATGAGGTCCTGAATTTTTACTTTGATATTTGTTCCATAAAAATGAATTGCAATGAGCTCTCCAGAACATTTTTGCTCTATGCAAATAATGGGAGAAAAGTATCCGACAATACCCAAATACTTACCATCAGCCAGTCCAAACGAATCAAATCGGTTATGCAGACTTGCGGTTTTTATGATGAGTCGGGAGAATTCACTTTTAAGGTTGGCCTTCCTGGAAAAAGTGGCGTAGGGGGCGGTATCGTAGCCGTTTGTCCTAAAAAATACGCTATTTCGATTTGGAGCCCCAAGCTTAACTCAAAAGGCAACTCCTATCGTGGGATGAAGTTTTTGGAACTGTTCACTACAAGAACAGAGACCTCTATTTTCTAATTCGAAGATACAATGGAATAACTTACCCCATTAAACCCTGTCTGTTTTCTGATTGTGGCCCTGCCTTAATCAGGATTGATATAACGCGTTTACCGGTTGGAGATTAGCTTAAAACAGTATTGAAAGGGAGTAACCTCGCAGCGTCCGTAGGTCCTGAGAGCGTTACGGAATTCTCGCTGGAAAGCCGAACGCTACGAGGACCTGCGGACGCTCGTAGGTTCTCTAAATGGTACTTCTAACCGGTAAACGGGTTGATATAGTTAGTGTCCATAAAGGGTGAAGTTGAAGAAAAAGGCAATGAGTGTTGTTTTGGCTGGTTGCTCTTCTCAAACAAAGTGCGAAGATTGGCATCAACAAACGATATAAAAGCAGATCATAAAAAGATTCATTGGGCTAGGATCAAAAGCCATTCATTATATTAAAAAATTGTTATAAACATCCTGATTACAAAATAAATACTCATTACCTTTGCTATATTGTTTTAAGTTTATCACTTAACAGAAGCTGCAATACTGTTAAGATATGTCCATTACAATTTTAAAAACCGAACAATTATGACTGTTTATGTTGCCGACAAATTACCCCAGGAAGCCATTGATGAACTTGCTAAAATTGGGGTAGATGTACATTTCAACCCTGCCGCAAAAGCTGATGATCTTGACAAAGGACTCACTGATGCTGATGTGCTCATCGTTCGTTCTACGGTTGTTAGTGAAAGCTGCATCAAGAACAGCCCACGATTAATGCTGATTATAAGGGCAGGAGCCGGAGTTAACACCATTGACATTGAAGCTGCCAGTAACTCCGGAATATATGTAGCAAACTGTCCCGGCAAGAATTCCATAGCAGTTGCAGAGCTCACTATGGGTCTCATTCTTTCCCTCGATCGGTTTTTAGCTGATAATGTGAACGACTTCCGAAATGGACATTGGAACAAAGCCACTTATAGTAAAGCAGATGGACTCTACGGGAAAACGCTCGGTGTTATAGGAACCGGACAAATCGGACAGGAGGTTATAAAACGAGCTAAGTCGTTTGGGTTGGACGTTATTGCCTGGTCGCGATCCCTCACACCAGAGAGAGCCGAAACCATGGAGATAAAATATGCCGAGACTCCTAAAGAAGTAGCTGACCACAGTGATATTCTCACCGTTCACCTTGCTATGACACCCGACACCAAAGAGATTATCTCTAAAGAAGTACTGGCTGCCCTTAAAGACGGAGCCTGTTTTATTAATACCGCCCGTGCCGGCGTGGTAGATGAAGACGCCCTTTATGAGGAAGTACAATCTGGCCGTCTGAGAGCCGGGCTGGACCTTTTAAGTGATGAACCCGAATACAAAAAAGGTGATGTTGAAAGCCGGTTTCAGGAACTGGAAAATGTATACGTTAGTCACCATATAGGTGCGAGCACAAAACAGGCTCAACTATCCGTTGCATCTGCAGCTGTTGATATTGTTCGGCAATACCTGGCAGAAGGCAGGGTTGAAAACTGGCTAAACCGCTGCGAACATACCGAAGCTCCCTGGAAACTGATTGTACGTCATTTCGACAAGCCCGGGGTTATTGCCAATGTGATGAGTGAGCTTAAAACCGCTGACATCAACGCCCAGGAACTGGAGAACGTTATTTTTGAAGGCAAGAATACCGCCTGCTGTACCATACAGCTGGATGCCAAACCTTCTGAAGAAACAATCAACAGCATCCGTACCCGCCAAAATGAAGTAATCAGTGCAACTTTAATTGAGAACTGACTAAGCCAAAAATATTTTTAAGAAACTAAATATTGGTTGATTTGGGATTGAGTGATGAAATATGAAGCCTGTAGGGGCGCATCGCATGCACCCGGGTGAAACATTTAAGTACATCACCTTTTAGGGGTTTTTTGCCAGCTGACGGGGCAGGTTTGCCAATATATCGGTCACCATTGACTTGAGATCGTAATCATGATTCCATCCCCATTGTTCTCTTGCCGGAGTGTCATCAATAGAATCGGGCCAGGAATCTGCAATTTTTTGGCGATAATCCGGTTCGTACGCAATTTCAAAATCAGGCAAGTGGTTTTGGATTTCCGCTGCTATTTCTTCCGGAGCAAAACTAATGGCTGAGAGATTGTAACTGGTTCGTATTTCAATCTTGCTTTCCTCAGCCTGCATAAGCTGAATAGTCGCTTTTATGGCGTCATCCATATACATCATGGGTAAATAACTGCCTTTATCCAGAAAACAACTGAATGGTTCTCCGGCAATTGCCTTATAATGGATATCCACTGCGTAATCCGTAGTTCCCCCTCCCGGCAACGACTTATACCCTATTAAGCCCGGATAACGAAGACTGCGAACATCAACCCCAAAATTGCGATGGTAATAGGCACACCACTGCTCCCCGGCCATTTTACTGATGCCATACACCGTAGTTGGATTAAGAGCCGTATTCTGAGGTGTGTTCTTGCTCGGAGCATCCGGCCCAAAAACAGCTATTGAACTGGGCCAAAATATTTTATCCAGATTCTTCTCTTTAGCCAGTTCCAGGATATTCAGTAAGCTGTCTACATTTAATTTCCAGGCCGGCAAAATATTTTGCTCAGCTTTGGCAGAAAGCAATGCTGCTAAATGATATACCTCGGTAATACCATGTTTGCGGATGGTATCTGCCATGGCATCTTTGTCCAACACATTGATATGCTCGAAGGGCCCTTCTGCTATCTCCTGATTGGGGTCACTAATATCAGATGCGATTACATTATCCACACCATATATTGACCGTAAACGGCTCGTCAACTCAGTACCTAACTGTCCGCAAGCTCCTGTAACTAAAACCTTCGTCATTCTTTTATTTGTTTGCGTCGAATTCTTCTTTCACTTCTGTAAACGCTTGAATTGCCTTATCCAGATGCTCTTTATTGTGGTCTGCAGAAAGCTGTACCCTGATGCGCGCCTCTCCCTTGGGAACTACCGGATAATAAAAGCCGATTACATAAATTCCTTTTTCCAGTAAACGCTCGGCATACTTCTGAGCCAGCTGGGCTTCATACAGCATGATAGGAACAATAGGATGGCTGCCTTCTTTAATATCGAAACCAGCCTCTGTCATTCCTTTTCTGAAGTAAATCGTATTTTCTTCCAGCTTGTCACGTAGTTCGGTAGTTTCATTTAACAGATTCAAAACCTCAATAGAAGCACCGGCAATGGACGGTGCCAGTGTATTTGAAAAAAGATAAGGACGAGACTTTTGGCGCAGCATATCCACAATTTCCTTACTTGCAGCTGTAAACCCGCCAGAAGCGCCTCCCAGTGCTTTACCCAGGGTTCCGGTTATGATGTCTATCTTCCCGATCACATCTCTGTACTCATGCACCCCCCGGCCCTTTTTACCTATAAAACCTGTCGCATGGCATTCATCCGACATTACCAGGGCATCATACTTCTCGGCCAGCTCGCAAATCTTGTCTAACTGTGCAATGGTTCCATCCATAGAGAATACCCCATCGGTGGCAATAATCTTAACCTTTGCATCAGACGCTTCCTGAAGTTTTTCTTCCAGGGCGTCCATATTGTTATGTGCGTACACATACCGCTGGGCTTTACATAACCGCACTCCATCAATAATAGAAGCATGATTCAGACGATCCGATATAATGGCATCTTCAGGCCCTAACAAGGGTTCAAAAACTCCACCATTGGCATCAAAAGCAGCGGCATAAAGAATAGCGTCTTCAGTCCCCAGAAATTCAGCGATTTTTTGTTCCAGTTCTTTATGGATGGTTTGAGTACCACATATAAAACGCACCGAAGACATCCCATAGCCATACTCATCGATTGTATCTTTGGCAGCCTGGATAACTCGTGGGTGAGAAGACAATCCCAAATAATTATTCGAACAAAAGTTTATTACTTCCTTCCCCTCATCTGTTTTGATGTCTGCCCCCTGGGGAGTCGTGATTATCCGTTCTTTTTTGTATAGATCTTCTTCTTTGAGTTGATTTAATTCGTTTTGAAGGCGCTCTTTTAAATTCGTACTCATTTCTTTTTTGGTTTTATAATTAAAAAAAGCCATCAACTATCATTTACAATGATATCGGCTACGATTCTGAAATCAACAATCCGCTTAGGTGATAACGATGAAACAGCAACTATAGGACTCCTGAAATTTTGGTAAAGTTAAGAAAAGAAATAAACTTCTACGAAGCTCTTTTGATTGTCTTTAAAACATCTGATTATTAACCCGTTTACCGGTTAGAAGTACCATTTAGAGAACCTACGAGCGTCCGCAGGTCCTCGTAGCGTTCGGCTTTCCAGCGAGAATCCCGTAACGCTCGCAGGACCTACGGACGCTACGAGGTTACTCCCTTTCAATACTGTTTTAAGCTAATCTCCAACCGGTAAACGCGTTGATTATTATGTATTGGTTATTGGTTGATTTGGAATTGGGTGGTGAAGTGAGACGGCAGAAGGCAGAAGTGAGAAGAAGCCAGGGCTATCTCCTGCCACCAATACCTGAATCTTGTTTGTTGAAAGGGGGGGGGGTAATTTGAATCAGAGGCTCCCCCTTTTACCTGCTGTCCAAAAAGTATTTTCTGATTTTCAGCAACTTAACCCGGATTATTCACCAAGAAATTTAATCGTACGCAAGGCGAAGTGGAAATGGGAACGGAAGGGTACTGTGGTACCCTGAATACCCCAATTTTCACTTGAACGCAGCGTACGGGGAAATTTCGCCGCCTAATCCGTACCTCAAAATTGGGCTATTACATAAAGCAATTCAACGATAATATATTCAAGTATATAGATCGCCATTTTGCATCCATTCGTGAATAATTCGGGTTAAATTATTTGGGTATAGGCCTCCAAGGTTTCTCGTAAAGCGATCTCTACGGGAAAAAACCTTGGAGGCCTTGCCTGTAAAAAAGGATGTACCTGAAAAATAAGCCGTTTTTTGAAATAACTTTTTGGACAGCCTCGACTCGTTGATCTCATCAGTTGTCATGAATACTGAGACTGCCTGCCATGGTCTGGCTCACCGTATCCCCCACAGATGGAGACACCATTACCCGTGGGGATGTCTACGGTATGCAAGGAGATTAATACTTGAAAAAGAGTTCATAAACCCCCAATGTGGCGATCTCAGAAATATGATATTATCCGTGATCAACGGGGCATTCAGAACCAGAACCAGTTATTGTGCCGAAGGCATACTTTGGGCAGTGTATTAGTTTGGGATTGAGTGACGAAATATGGATCCCGCGGGACGCATCTCATGCGCCCGGGTTAAAGCCCCAAATCTCCTTATCCTGCGTTTTCACCCTTTCACTTTCCACTTCTGCCTTTTTAAGCTTCCAATGCATACTTATTCAGCACATACCTATCCAGTGCATGTTTGCCTCCACCGGCAACCATCAAAGCCCCGGCCATAGCCAACACCAGCAGGTGGTATTCAAAGCCTTCCAAACCGGCTTCCAACTGTCCATACCAGTTCATAAAAAACCCAAGCTGAATATGAGAATTGAGTACAATACCAGTAAACAGCCCAAACACTGATAAAGCAGCTATTCTGCTAAATAACCCTGCCGCCAATAAGAATGGAACAAAAAACTCTATCAGGATTACCAGAAAACCAACAATCCATGGCAAGCCTACCGTTTCGGTAAAATATCCCATTGTTCCGGTAAAACCATATCCACCAAACCAGCCCAGCAATTTTTGAGCTCCATGTGGAAAAATGACTACAGCCAGCATCAGGCGAATAATTACCGGAGCCCACTCTTCTTTGGATCTAAGTAATCGTTCTAACATTTCCTTTAGCCTCCATAATAAAATTTCTCTTTCACAATTTTACCATCTTTCCATTCCTGCACAGACACCTGCTTGTAGTTTCTTTCGCCCCATTCCTTGTGGGTATAGTCGAAATGCCATTCCACCATGGCGCAATTTTCGCCAACGGATACATTCAACACTTCAGCTTTTCTAACTTCCGTTAAATTGCTTACGAATTCTTCTTCCCGCTCCCGATTGGCCGCCTTACCTACGGTGGGTTCTTGTTCGTTTTCCTGCATGATAATGTCATCAGCATAAAACTTATCGAACGCCTCCAGGGCTTTTCCCTGGATAAACATGTCATTTAACTCTTCTACTCTTTCTGCTATTGAATTCATTTGCTTATCAATTTTTGTTTACTCTTTTAATGAAACGGTGATAAGCTAAGACTACAGGAAAGCTTGCCCAATGAATCAGGTTAATAAATAATCTTGAACTAGTTCAAGATTTCAACCATTGGTTAATTTTCTCTTTCGGATTTTGCTCAGAAACTCAGGGGAGATTCCCAGGTAAGAAGCAATCATATATTGCGGCACCCGCTGTTCAATTGTAGGATATCGGTTTCTGAACTCATCGTATCTTTTACTGGCATCTTTACTGAAAGAGGTGATAATCCTTTTTTGGGAAGCCACATACGCCCTCTGAGTAATAGTTCTGAAAAAACGCTCCAGCTTCGGGATGCTCCGGTATAATTCTTCCATTTCATTATAGCCAAACTGTATCAACACAGAAGGCTCAATAGCTTCCACACTAAAATGAGCCGGTGACTGAGTCAGAAAACTATGGAGATCAGCGGTCCACCAGTCTTCCACGGCGAACTGAACCACATGCTCGTTTCCGTCTTCATCGGTGTGATAACAACGCAGGCAGCCTTCCACCACATAACTCTCGTAGCGGGTTATCTCCCCCTGCTCCGACACGAACTGACGTTTACGTACTTTCTTAATTCGCGTAAGAGACTTCAGGATTTCCACCTCGGCCTCCGTTAGTGTTACATGTCGGTTTATATGCTGTACAAGGGTGTGATAGCTCATAGAAGACTTGTATTGTTTAATATATTTACTACTCCCCGGTAAAATCCTTTTTGCTTTACTTTATGATGCTTACTGAGCCAACGCTTTCACAAACTCAGGCGTTCTGGGATCCTTCTCAAAAAAATCTCCTTTCTTTCCCCGGCTCAACGCCCAGCGATCAATCCAGGAAATGCCCCAGCTCCCATATTTGGTAATTGGTTCCTGGTAGGCCTCATCTTCAAGTACTTTACTTTGTGATATAAACTCATAGCCAAGTTCCTGGTAGGCTTCGGCAAGATCATCCAGGCAATGAGCATTCAGAAGATTGGCATGAATGAGTAAGGTCTGTGCTATATTCCTGTCAAAAAGTTGCTTAGATGCCCACTCAAAGTATTTTACTTTATCCACCATATAGCTTACATAGGCCTTCCCGATTTTTCCCATTAATGCATTATCCCCTTTGCTGTAAGCAATGTGATAGGCTTTGGCAAATATATAGTCTTCATTATCAATAGTAACCGGAGCTTCTATATATCCCTGCTTGTTTAAAAACCGGCTCAGGGAATCAGCTTTCTTTTTAGAAGTACCAATGTGCAAAAATGGGTGGCGGAAATAGGTAAAAGACCGATTGTATTTATCGGACAACATGCGGCTGTACTTAGCACCATTTAGCACCTCCGCGGAATATTGCTGAAATGGAAGACGATGATAACTGGCATGTGAAAATGTGTGGTTACCCAATTCATAACCGTTCGCTACCCAAAGTTCCAGAATATCCACTTGCGAAGAATCAAGGGTACCATTAGTGTAGAGTTTCCCCTCATTCACATACCCAATAGCCGGGATGTCATATCTCTCAAATGTATCAATTAACTGTTGTGCAATCCCCATGTGAAAGTCAGGTGTTTCTTTTGAATATACCACCGTGGGAAGGTCATCTACTGTAACAGCCATTTGTTTTGTCTGGCCAAAAGATGCCGCTGCAACCAAAGATAAAAACAGCATGAGCAATAACTTCATCATATCATTTTATTAAAGCTTTTATAGGTTGTGGCAAGATAGTTTTCCCGGCACCTCTTTACAACTTTCAAAAGAAAAACCACCTTGTTATAGAGTTAGTAAATAGCTATGCTTGCTGAACTTGAACTAATCTGTCTTAGGAGTATATGAAAATAGGAATATTGGGTATGGGTGGAATTGGGAGCTTTGTTGGAGCTCCTTTAACCCGTCATTTTAAAGATGATGCCGATACAGAAATTATTTTTATCTGCCGGGGTACAACCAAAGAAGTCATTCAACAAAACGGGCTTACATTTACCTCCGGCGATAACACCTATACCAGCTTCCCTGATCTCACCTCAGATCAGCCAGATGATATTGGCATCCTCGATATTTTAATTATCGCTACAAAATCATATGACCTTAAAAACGCACTCCGGCAATTCGAAGAATGTATTAACGAACAAACCATCCTGCTTCCTTTGCAAAATGTAGTGAATGCTAAAGAGCTGATTCAGGAAAGCCTGGACAAAAAAGCAATCGTACTTGAGGGATGTATCTACGTTGCTTCAAATATCGAGAAAGCCGGGCATGTAAAACATCTGGGCGGCCCCGGCAAAATCTTCTTTGGGAATAAAGAAGGACAGAACTTCCAATGGGTAGAGGATCTATGTAAAAAAGCAGGAATAGACGCCAACTATAGCCGGGATATTAAACTCATTCTATGGAAAAAATACTTGTTTGTATCTCCACTGGCCGCTATTACCGCTGCCTGCGACATCACTTTTGGTGAGCTCCGGGATGACAAAAAACTCATGCAGCGTTTTGAACGAATGATGAATGAAGTTAAAAATGTGGCTGCTCTTTTTAATGTTAAGTTGAGTCAAAAACACATCCAGGATTCTTTGAATATGATTAAAAACTTCCCCTACCGGGCCAAATCCTCCCTCCAGCTTGATGTAGAAAATCAAGCTCAACAAACGGAAAAGAGCTACCTGGTTGACTACATCATACACAACGGCAGCCAAAATGATGTGGATGTTTCAGTATATCAGACAATGAATACCAAACTACAACAAAGGATGTAACCAAACCGGCTGCCTTTTTTATGTGCCTTGCATTCGGATAAATGTAAACAACTATTGCAATCGCCATACGACAGAAATAAAATGAAGAAACGGATCATCGGTATTGATATGGCCAGAGCCCTGGCTATTGTGGGTATGGTTATCGTAAACTTTAAAATTGCCTTTGGAGATTCCGGTAATAGCTGGCTTCAGCTTTTTGTGCATCTTTTTGAAGGTAAAGCCGCTGCAACTTTTGTGGTGCTTGCCGGAGTAGGTTTATCTCTGATGACCAAATCGGCCATCCGAAACCAGGATCATAAAAAACTTAAAACTGCCCGAATCCGAATTATAAAAAGGGCCATATTCCTTTTCGTAATCGGCCTTTCGTACATGCCTATCTGGCCGGCAGATATCCTGCATTTTTATGGCATTTATATGCTGGTTGCTTTGGTGCTCATCAACCAATCCTCAAAAATACTATGGGGAACCATTGCTGCTTTTATACTCGCTTTCCCGGTTCTGCTTATGTTTTTTGATTATGAAGCCGGGTGGAATTTCACCACCTTCGACTATGCCGGATTCTGGACTATTGATGGTTTTAGCCGGAACCTCTTCTTTAACGGTTTTCACCCGGTTTTCCCGTGGACTGCCTTCATGCTGTTTGGGGTATGGTATGGGCGTCAGGATCTGTATGATGATACTTTTGTAAAAAAATCATTCCGCATTAGTCTGGTTATTTTCATTGCCATTCAATTGTTTTCTTTTGGCTCCATTCGTTTGTTTTCGGCAGCAGACCCGGCTTCGCTTCAGGATCTAAAATATATCCTTGGCACCAGCCCCATGCCTCCCCTTCCTCTTTATATGTTGAATGGAATAAGTATTTCTGTTACTGTTATATCGGCTTGTATTCTTTTTGCCCGGAAATTTGGAGAAAATATCATTGTTATAGCTTTAACTGAAACCGGTAAACTGGCATTTACTTTCTATGTAGCCCATGTAGTCATTGGTATGGGTGTAGTGGATGAGCTATTCAGTAAACCTTTGGGAAGTTACTCCATTACCTTTTCCGTGATATTTGCCCTGGCTTTTAGTTTAGCCTGTATTCTTTTTGCCGTAGTTTGGACGAAGTATAGAAAAATGGGACCACTCGAATGGCTCATGCGTAAAATTGTAGATTAAACTTATACACTATTAATATGCCTGTTAAACGAACAGTACCTAATATTAAATCCCCAACTCCTGCCTCAACTAAAGATTTTTTTGAAGGTTTCCTAGAAATGGATGTGGTGATGGAACGGGAAGAAATTATCACCTATGCCAACTCCGATGACCTTACCGCCACGCAAGTAAGTGTAATCAGACATGATGAACTCAACTCCCCGGTTCCTGATATCAGCATTGAAGTGGACGATGTGGACCGTTTTTATAAAAAAGCAACCGAACAAGCTATCGAAATCATTTACCCATTAACAGATGAGCCCTGGAGAGTGCGCCGGTTTTTTGCAAAATCCCCCAATGGAAAGATTATTAATATCCTTAATCATATATAGTAAGTGGGTTAACCGGCGGAACCCCACAGTTCGGGATTAACCGTTAATGAACTACCCCGAGGCAAGGCCGACAGGGTACCCATTAAAAAGCCGCAGTTGATCGTTATGCAGGTTAATATACCTGCCATTATTCCCTTGGTTTTCAATATATCTCTGGTTTTTTGCCTGAAGGGCAAGAAAGAAAAAAACAACAAAAGCCTCCATCTCCCGTGGGGATGTCTACGGCATGCGAGGGCTGCGTGAGCCCGGCGAAGCAGCCCGTGGCAGTCTCCTTGTCTGTGGTAACTGATGGGATCAGCGTTGATGGATATCCCAACCATATTTTGGGAGATCGCCGCGTTGGTGTTGGGAGTGCCTTTAAGGGCCTCCCGATCCGACAGAAGTGGCAGAAGCCTTGATCATCCGACCTCTCCCAACCCTCTCCTTCTCAAGGAGAGGGCTTTGTAGGCGTTGTTATAAAATGGGGAAAATTTGATAGCCGATTTTTTATCAACGAGTCCTTCTCCTTGTTGAAGGGGAAGACAGCCCCGCAAGAGGTACCTTTGGTGATGGGGTCAAAGGTTAGGGACAAAAAGAGAAAATAATAAAGCCTCCACCTCCCGTGGGGATGTCTGCGGCGCTCAAGGAGAGAGCTTTTCAATAGGTTCCAAAATCTCAAAATTGAGTAAACAATCTATTGGGTAGCCAGCAAGTCCTCTCCTCCAGGAGAGGATTTCCCCATAAGGGGTGCCTTCGGCAAGGTGAGGTGAGAGTACACGGCAGTCTCCCTGTCTAAGGGAACTGATGTGGGCAGCGTTGATGTAGATTCCAGGCATATTTTAGGAGATTGCCGCGTCGGTGGGGTGCCGGGCCTTATTAAAGCATGAGACTCCTCAAAAGGGACTTTTATATTGAGAATTCTGACCACCTGTATATCAACGAGTTCAAAAAGCAATACACATCGGGGCAGAACGGCTCTGAATAGCCCGTTGATTTGAGAACAGAGAAGAAAAAACAATGAAAAAATCATCGATTAAATAGAACAACCGCCCTACTTTACCTGCAAGGGGCTTTCTTTTGAAACCGCTTCCACTTTTTAAACAAGACATCATTTTTGGATTGTAATCAAAATCTGTGTAAGATAAACTGGGTTTTAACATGGTGTTAGGAAGGTATTATGAAGAAGCTAAGTATTGATCAAGTAGCAGAATTAGCATTTGTATCGCGATCGGTAGTTTCAAGAGTATTGAACAACCACAAGAATGTAAGTGATGAAGCCCGCGAGCGGGTGATGAAAGTAGTAAAAGAACACAACTACCAACCAAGTTCGATAGCTCGTGGACTGGCAACCAACAAGAATTATGAAATAGGAATTATAGCCCCCCGCCGGTGCGATGAAGCCCTTGGCAATGGGTTCTGGTCGATCCTTTACCTGGGAATTTTTGAAGAATGTATAGATAAAGGATATTTCGTCACCTTGTCTCCCATCTCTACAGATAAAGGTGCCGAGATTAATGAACACATTTTGGGTAATAAAAGGTTGGACGGCTTCATTCTTTTAACCCAGGAAGTAAGTGATTTTGTGATCAATAAAATTATTGAACATGAAATACCGATGGTGCTTGTGGGACACGACGAACAACACCCCAAGCTCAACTCTATTGACGTCAATAACTTTTCCGGTGTTAAAAAGGCAACCAATCATCTGATTGAATTAGGCCATAAAAAGATTGGGGCCATAATGGCCACTCCGGAAATGAAAGAATCCATGGATCGTTTAAACGGTTATAAAGAAGCGCTTGAAGAGGCAAGCCTTCCTCTTTCCGAGCAATATATTTCTATTGACGACTATTCTCAGAAGCACGGATATACGATTATGAAAAAATGGATTCGTGAGGGAATGGATCTTACCGCTGTAGTCTGCATGAGTGATACGCTGGCCATGGGTGCATTACTTGCCCTGCATGAAGAGAACGTCTCGGTTCCTGCAGAGTTTTCAGTGGTTGGTTTTGATGATTTACCTATAGCTCAATATACCATACCACCGCTTACAACTGTACATCAGCCTATTTATCAGAAAGGGAAGCGTGCAGCTAATATGCTTGTCAACCAAATTGAAAACAAGGATGCCCCTATCGTTCACGATAACCTTGAAGCTGAACTGATTATTCGTGAAAGCACCGCTCCGGCACCGGGTTAAAGAAGAGCCAAAAAATGTAATCACTCATAAAAAAGAATGATGCACCTCTATAATGGAACTAAGTGAGGTACACCATTCTTTTAGCGATTCTTAGTTGAATTTATACTGAACGAAACCTTCTATAGCTTCATATTCGGCAAATCCCAGTTTGTCATAAAGCTGTGCTGTTCCCCTGTTTCGTTGTTCAGAACGCTGCCAGAACTCACGGTCATCCGGTCCCGGAAACAGTGGGCGATCTTTTTGGGACTGGTGCTTAAAAATAGCTTTCTTTTTCTTGGACAATTCTGCGGGACTTAGAGGTACAGCCATCTCAATCTCATTAACGTCCCATTCCTGCCAAGCGCCGCGGTATAACCATACATAACAATCATCAATCCAGTCATCCTTTCTACATTCTTCCAGGGCAAGAAAGATGGCTTTAAGACAAACACGATGAGTTCCATGGGGATCCGAAAGGTCTCCGGCAGCGTATATCTGGTGTGGTTTTACCTCCCGTAATAATTCTACCACAATGTCGACGTCTTCCTGAGACAGCGGTTTCTTTTTAACTCTCCCGGTCTCATAAAAAGGCATATCCAAAAAGTGCAGTCGGTCTTCGGGAACTCCGCAATAGCGTGCTGCGGCCTTGGCTTCTCCCCGGCGAATCAATCCTTTAACTTCCTTAATTTCATCGGTATCAACCTGACCCGGCTCTTTCTCCTTCAGAAATTTCTTTATGCCTTTCAGCATGCTGTCTGCTTCTTCCGGCTCCATATCAAAGATCTCATTGTAATCGGATACGAAATCCACAAAGCGTACCACGTCATCATCAAACACCGCAATATTACCGGAAGTTTGATATACCACATGCACTTCGTGTTTATGTTCCACAAGCCGAATAAGTGTCCCACCCATTGAAATCACATCATCATCCGGATGGGGACTAAAAACTATAACTCGTTTGGGGAATGGTTTCGAGCGTTCGGGACGCTCCTCATCCGGGGCATTGGGCTTACCACCGGGCCAACCCGTTATTGTATGCTGTAGTTCATTAAAAACCTTGAGGTTAATATCATAGGCGGGACCATGTTGAGTCAGCAAGTCTCCCATCCCATGTTCATTATAATCTTCATCCGTCAGTTTTAGAACGGGCTTGTCTACCTCCTGGCATAACCAAACGACTGCTTTCCGAATCAGTTTATCATCCCATGAACAGCTGTGAAGTAACCATGGTGTTTTTTTGCAAATTAATTCATCAGCAGAAGCATTATCTAAAATCACTTCTGCATTACAATGATTTTGAAGATAGGTGGCCGGAACACTCTCGCGAATTTCTCCTTCTACCGTCTCTTTAATAATGGGGGCTTTACCTTCTCCCCAGGCCATCATAAATATACGATCGGCTCCTAATATGGTGCCAACCCCCATTGTTATGGCATGACGGGGTACATATTCTTCACCAAAAAAATCACTCGCAGCGTCCTTGCGAGTAATCTTATCCAGTGTTATCTGCCGGGTGAGTGAATCAGGACGGGATCCGGGTTCGTTAAATCCTATATGACCTGTCCGGCCTATACCTAATAGTTGAATATCCAGGCCGCCAGCTTCGGCAATATCTTGTTCATATTTCTGGCAATACTCCTCCATGTTTTCCTGGCTTACTGTTCCGTCAGGAATATTCACCTGCTCTTCAGGAATATCTATATGATCAAACAGCTGCTCTCTCATAAAGCGTACATAGCTTTGTAAAGAATTAGGCTGCATGGGATAGTATTCATCCAGGTTAAAGGTAATCACATTCCGGAATGACAGGCCCTCTTCTTTATGCATTCGAATAAGCTCTTCGTACACTTCGGTGGGAGTAGATCCTGTTGCTAGACCTAAAACCAGTGACTCGCTATTCTCTTGCTTTTCACGAATTGCATCTGCTATAGCTTGTGCTACATATTTAGATCCCTCTGCGGATCTATCAAAAATTTTGGTTGGGATGTTTTCGTAGTACCTGTATTGTGCTTTCGAAGCTTTGTTGTCCATCTAATTTTTAAAATAAGCTGATAAGTCGTAGTTCTGACACATAACAAAAGAAACAGGAATTAACTGTTCATTCTCTTGTTGTAGTGTCTGTATAAAAGTTTATGATTTTTCTTAATAGTGTGTTCTTAAAGGTAGATTTGCCGAGACCTGCTCCATTTTGGGAGACCCCGGCAAATCAAATTCTGCTATATTTGTAAAGAGTTAATTACTCCTTATCCCACCAAACGCGAGTAACCATAGTGTTATCTCCCTGGCGAGAAATAGCCTCCTTATAGTTTGTAGCATTAAGGATACTCTCTGTACCTTCGGGGTACAACAAACGTCGTGGAATTTCTCCCCCGGTTACATTTCCTGCAGGCGGGTCATTGCTGTCAACCATGGCTGCCTCCAATTCCGGGTAACCGCTTCGGCGCCAGTTGCTCCATGCTTCAATACCATTCAGGAATACCGCTGCCCAATAATGGCTGTTAATTTGATCCAACTGATCATCCAGCGTTCCACCGCCATTATATGGATTGGCCGCCAGGTAATTATCGATATCTGCAGATGAGATATCGGTACCACCGTTGGCATCATATAATGTAAGGTAGTTCATTGCTGCACGAACGCCATTTTCATAATGCGGAGCGGCAGCATCGCTACTCCATCCACGAGCAGCTACTTCAGCCAACATATATTCCACCTCGGCATATGTTTGAAAGAAAGTAGGATCGTCGAGGTCTAACATCAGTGAATTAACTCTGGAATAACCATCCAAATTACCCGGATACCTTGGATGGGCTGTTACTGAAGAAGAGGTATATCCACTTGGGAAACCCAGGTAAGACCCAGAGTTTGTTTCTGCATATACGCTTAGGCGGGGGTCGTTGCGGTCGGCCAGCCATACTTCCAGGGTCTGGGCAATATATTCGTGATCACCACCATTACTCATGGCTTCACTTATAGCATTACTGTTCATACCCGCCGGGCCTGCACTTGGACCGCTTTGATGTTTAACCATGGCAATGTCACTATTACTGGTCATAACACCGCCTGGGCCATTAATTGCAGCTAATGCCTGTGTTTCAGCTGTGGCAATATCCTGTTTTACCAGCCTCAATGCTAAACGCAGTCGAAGTGAGTTTCCGAACTTTTGCCATTTTGTGACATCACCGCCATACATAATGTCGTTCCCTCCATAGGAAGGTTTGTTCGGATCAAGAGCCGCTACTGCTTCATCCAGTTCTTTAAACAAGTCAGTATAGATATCTTCCTGACGATCATAAGCCGGGGTAAATTCACGCTCAATAGCTCCTTTTCCGGCTTCGCTATACGGGATGTCGCCATACAGATCGGTTATGCGATGATAAATAAAAGCTCGCATGATACGTGCTATGGCAAGCTGATTATCTACGTCTTCACCTTCTTCTTTTTCAGCTTTTAACTGAACGATCAGAGCCTCTATATTTTTTACCTGGGCGCGTTCTGGAATCCCCGTACCAGAGTAGGCGGTGTTCCAGAAAGAGGTTAACCAATCAATGTTTTCTGTGTAGTTATTTCCTCCCCCAAACCAGACATTAACCAAGTGTTGAGAGACATTTCCCCCATAAAGCAGTTGGGTACGCCACACCTCGTAGCGGGTTCCCGCTGCGGCCAGTTGAATGGTTGTAAGTTGCATTCCCGGACTTACCGTGTTTGCGGTAGTAGGATTCTCGTTCATATCACCGAAATCGCCGAGCGAGTCGCAGCTAACGAACGCCCCCGCCAGTAACAGAACAGATACAAAACATGTTATTTTAGAGAAATATGATGTATACATAATTTGTAGAATTCGTTTAAAAATTTATTGGACAATCTTAAAAACCGATATCAATACTGAAGCCGAAGGAACGGGCACCGGGCACACCGGCAAGTTCAAGTCCCTGTGCATTACCCCGGTTGATTGAAGACTCCGGATCTACATTGGGCACCGAGTTGTAGAAGTAAAGCAGGTTTCTACCGGTGATCGAAAAACTTGCTGAACGAACAGGAATCTCAGCCAAAATGGATTCAGGAAGCTGATAGCTCAACTGTAACTGACGCAGCTTGATAAAGTTTGCATCATACACAAACTCTTCGGTAATCTTGCTTGCGATCTGTGAATAATATGCTGAAGGCAATACAGCAGTTGTGTTATCTCCACCACCTACATCAACCCCTTCTGCCACATAGCAAGGTGAATATGGAGATCCTCCCTGATCACAATCAGCGCGTCCTTCCAGGGTGTTCTTATGAAGACCAGCTCCATAGGCGTATGAGTTAGTCCCTGAATACATCTGACCTCCCCAGTGAATTCCCACAAGTGTATTTAAACTCCAGGATTTATACGATACGGTATTACTCCATCCTGCTGTCCAGTCAGGAGTTCCCTTTCCAAGGATTACCTGTTCTTCGGACTGAAGCGGCAAACCGTTCTCGTGAATAATCTTACCATTTGCATCGCGGCGATACTTAAATCCTCTTATGGTTCCATACTCCTGGCCTATCGTTGCTGTTATAGTAGCATTCTGGGTGCGGCTTTGTGCCAAAAGCAACGCCTGCTGCTCGCCGGCTAATTCTACAACTTCACTTTTGTTCCGGGAGTAGTTCAGGCTTGTTTCCCACAGAAGGTCTCTGGAAAATACTGGTACTGCAGTAAGTAATAATTCAATTCCGGTATTATCCAATTGCCCTGCATTAATTACACGGCTGCCATACCCTGTTGTATTAGAAACAGTGGTTGACAAAATCTGATCATTGGTTTGTCGGTCATACCAGGTCATATCCAAAGAGAGCCGATCATCCAGGAAACGTACATCGAAGCCTAACTCAAGCTCTTTGGTTGATGTGGGCTTAAGCGTTGCTAGTGGGATATTATTATTGGCAATAGCTGCAGTGGATTGTCCCTGATGAGTAAAACTCAAAATGTTGTATGCCAGGTTCAACTGATAGGGATTCGTGTCGCTTCCAACCTCGGCCCATGAAGCCCGTACTTTACCAAAACTCATCCAGGATGGTGATTGATCACCAAGTGCTTCTGTAAAAATGAAGCTCGTGCTGATGGAAGGGTAGAAGAAAGAATTGTTATCCTCGGGAAGTGTTGAAGACCAATCATTCCGTCCCGTTACGCTTAGAAACAGGTAATCGTTATAGGCAATATCTGCTGATCCATACAGCGAGTTCACCTGCTTTTCTGAAAAACCGTAATTCGGTGATATATCTGCCATATTAGAAATGGTCTTCAGCTTTGGCACCTTAAAAGTTCTTCCGAAAATACCAACGGTCTCATTCTTGCGGTAACTTACCGTGCCTCCAAGTGTACTCTTAATGGAAATAGAAGATGTTAACTGCCTTTCAATATTCAACAGAATGTCTGTAGTATTTTCCAATACTCTGAATTCATTCTCGCTCATATCTCCACCGGGTCTATACGAGGTTCCCCATGGGGTGAAATTTGTACGCCGTAAAGTGTACCAATCCAGTCCAGTACGTCCCGAAAGGGATAACCAGTTGCTCAACTCATACTGAAGATTAACATGACCGATCATTCGTCTTTTACTGTCATCGGTATCATACTGGTTAATCACCCAATATGGGTTATTCACAAATGGGTTGGCGCTTTGCCAGTTATTTTCCTGTCCATCCTCTGTCATATAATTATTCTTGAGGGAGCTCAGGTTTATATTAGGTGGCAAAATTGCTACTGCGAAGTTCGCATTACCAGGACTATCTGATAACCATGGGCGGTTATTAGCCGATTCATCTACATAATTGGCTTTAACATCCATGTTAAATTTCCCTGTTGATTGCGAACCTCGAAGAGTGAGTGAGACTTTTTCTAATCCTGAATTGGGTACAATGCTTTCGGAATTTGAATAGGTTGATGAGAAATAATAGGATGAAGTTTCGCTACCTCCTGAAAGGGACAGGGAGTTTTTGGTAGCAATACCCGTACGGTAAAAATTATCTAACTGGTCTCCCTGGCTAGCATATGCCCGAGTTTCCCCGTCAAACTGAATGACTTGTGATCCATCCAGAGGCGCTCCCCAACTGTTAAGTCCTGTATCAAGAGCCTGTTGTTGTGTTTGGGGCTTTTCCCCAAGCACTCCCTGTCCGTATTGGTCTTGATAATCGGTAAACCCAACTATAGCATCCTGAAAGGTAACCGTGCTGTTTACATTTATGGTAGTACCAGGGTTTGACCTACTGCCAGACTTGGTTGTAATTACTACCACACCATCACGTGCGCGGGCACCATATAAAGCAGCCGCACCGGCTCCTTTCAGCACACTAATATTGTCAATGTCTTCAGGGTTTATTGAGGAGATACCATCTCCACCATCAAAACCACCCCACATACCGGCAGAGCCTAAATTGGAGTTATCGATGGGGACGCCATCAATCACATAAAGCGGCTGGTTATTTCCATTTAATGAAGAAGCACCGCGAATCGTAATTCGGGAAGATGCTCCCGGCCCTCCGGAAGTTGGACTTACATTAACTCCGGCTATTTTTCCCTGCAATAAATTGGCAGCGTTGGTTTCGGTTGCTTTAACCAGGTCTTCTGATTCTACCTCGGTTACTGAATATCCCAGTGCTTTAGCCTGCCGTTCCAGCCCCAATGCGGTAACTACCACATTATCCAGGGCTTGTGTCCCCAGTTCCAAAATTACGGTAATATCTGTTCGCCCATTCAGTTCAACAACTTTGGTAGTAAACCCAACAAAGGTAAAACGTAAGGAAGCTTCACTGCTCGAGACTTTTAAGGTGAATTCACCATCAAAATCTGTAGTAGTTCCTCGCTCAGTGCCAACCTCCAAGATATTAACCCCAGGCAATGGACTTTGGTCATCGCCAGCCAGAACTGTTCCTGTAACTGTAACATCTTGTGCCATTGCCGGAACAGTTCCTATTAACAGGATCAAAGCAAGACAGACAGCTGCCAAACTCCCCCTTAGCAAGGTGTTTTTTGCAAAGCAAGATTTAACTCGAGCATCGTATTTATCTTTCATAATTATATATTTTTTTTGTTAGAGTGACTTTCGGCAGGTAATACAAGCCAACTTTTCGATGTATCCTCTGCCATTTCTTCTAAACATTATTTTATCTATCCTTATCAGGTTTTTCTGTACCGCCCACTTAGGTATGCGATCGTACTGAATTTGATACTTTTCTAAATAAACTAGGATTCTGTCATATAGCAAGAAGCGTACTTAGTTTGGAACCGCTCCCACAACAAAAAATGCCTTTTGCAGAACATAGAGACTGATCCTGGCAAAGAGATGAGACTTTACTGCCAAAATCGGGAACTTAAAATAAAGAAGAAATAGCGGTAGCTATCAGCATACAGATACACACTACATTCCGGGCCCTCCATGTGAAACCGGGATCCAAAAAAAGTGATTCGTATTTGCCATTCCCAGGGTGAGGTATAGAATTCTTACTCTTTAATCTTCTCCCCTTCATATACAGCAGCATCTCTTCTTTCAAGCTCTTTCCAAATGGAGGCTGCTGCTCCTAAAATAGCTATATTTTTCTCTGACAGGTCTGAAGTTAAAACATCCACTTTATTTTTAAATATGTCCAAAAGGTGTTTTTCCATATTCTGTTTAGCTGGTTCTAAAATAAGGGAGCCCGCTTTTGCCAATCCCCCCGAAATGACTATAGCCTCCGGGTTGAGGCATGCAACCATATCTGCAAGTTTTAACCCCAGAATTTGCCCGGTGTACTCAAAAGCTTCGAGCGCAACCTTATCGCCGGCAAGAGCAGCTTGAGTGATTTCCCTGGCATCCAGGTCTTTATCTGTAATATTTCTGAGGGTGCTGGTTAACCCATTTTCTGCTAACAGCTCATGAACAGTAGTGACAATTCCCGGAGCTGACACATAGGTTTCCACACATCCAGTGCGGCCACAGGAACACTCACGCCCATTGTGAAAAACAGTAGTGTGTCCAATTTCACCGGCATGGCCTTGCTTTCCCATTACCAGCTCACCATTTACAACAATCCCGCAACCAAGCCCGGTGCCTAAGGTAATAGACACAAAGTTCTCCATACCCTTGGCCACTCCGTATAACAATTCTCCTAATGCAGAAGCATTTGCATCATTTACAAGAATCGCAGGTAAATTTGTGTATTCCTCAAACACTTCTACAATGGGAACATGATTATCCCATTCCAGATTAGAAGCACTTTCAATAGTACCATCACGTGTATTACCGGTAGGAGCACCTATACCTATACCCCTCAGGTTTAGTGGTTTATCAAGTGAAGACTGTAACTCCTGGATATGACTTAGCAGTTCCTTAAAAAATTGTTGATACCTTATTGAAGAGTTAGTGGGAATTATATCGTAAGCCAGAAGATCACCTTCTTTGGTGACCAATCCGAACTTTGTATACGTCCCGCCCAAGTCTACGCCTACCACACCATCTTGCATCCTAAATTCTATTTTATCCTTAATTTTTCTGAGTGCATTCACTTATTTATGTTACTATTTTCGAGACTACTCTTCTATAGTAAACCTGATGGAAACGATTCCAAAGTTCATATATCTTCCCTGAAAGCCGTGCAAATATAGCTGAATAAAGCCGTACAAAACAATAGAATTTGTGCTTTCTTGGCTATACAAACCTTACCGTAACTTACTTGGCGGTTTTTTAATACCCCAGTATTTAACAACTATTGTTATTGAGTGTTGCCTTTTTCACCTCCTTCCTCTTTCTCTTTTTGCCACATAGTAAAATGTATCCTAAGGTTTTGAAGAGTAAATGAAGGAAGACATCGCCACCCGATTAAAGCATTTGAACCGACACCCTAAGCAACTTTAAATAAATCACAAAAGAGACCCATAATTACGATACTGTGTATCTGGCATTAAAAAGAAGATCAGGTATCTCCCGGATAGCTTTAACAAATGAATCAGTCTCTGTTTTTGTTGAATTCGAAGAGAATCAAAATATTGCAGAAAGAACCTTTCCCACTAGCTTAGCTGCTTACTCCAAATTTAAAAAGAAATATAAAAATGACTATCCAATCCATTCTTAATCAACTTGAAGACTCCCGCAATCCGGTTGCCAAATCTTTTCACACTCAAGGTCAGTTCAAAGTACTGATCTTCGGTTTCAAAAAAGGAATGAAATTACAGGATCATAAATCCCATCACCCTACAAAGTTACTTGTGATCTCAGGCGATATCATGTATCACCAAAACCAAAAAGAAACAAGACTTAAACAATACGATGAGATTGACATTCCTGCAGAAATTACTCATTCTGTGGGCGCAATAGACGACAGCCTCGTGCTCCTTACACAAGGAGAATAATGAAATTTGTGGCTCACTGTTTTAACTCACATTATCGAACTGCAGGTATTGCAACCAGGATGCAATTGGAGCATTTGTGAAGGAAACACCGGAAGAAATACTTCAGCTGGAACAGTATATTGTAGTATTCTGCCTTGGCGGAGCTATTGCGGGAACGATTATAGCAGGTGCACTTGTGTGGACCATCTGAGAAAGAAAAATCCTTGACAGCATCCACTACAATTCGTTTTATTTATTCATCACAATCCATTTTTTATGAATTTTTCCCTTTCAGATGCCATCCCTGTCCTAAAACATACTCCCCATGTTTTACACCTCTTGTTACATGATTTACCTGACCAATGGGTCGATAACAATGAGGGAGATAATACCTGGAGCCCTTATGATATTGTAGGACACTTAATCCACGGTGAAAAAACCGACTGGATTGTTCGAACCAAAATTATCCTGGAACAAAAAGACACCCCTTTTGCTTCTTTCGACCGTTTTGCCCAATTCGAAGCCTCCAAAGGCAAAGACCTTTCCCAATTACTGGATGAATTCAGGGAACTGAGAAAAAAAAACCTTGATACCTTAGAAAGCATGAACCTCACCAAAGCTGACCTGGAGAAAACCGGCATGCATCCTGAATTAGGAGAAGTTACATTAAAACAACTGCTGGCCACATGGGTAGTCCACGACCTGGGACATATAAGGCAGGTAGCCCGGGTGATGGCTAAGCAGTACAAGCATGAGGTAGGCCCCTGGGCACAATACTTATCGGTAGTGCATGAATAACATCCTTTTTCTAAACCTCCAAGGTTTATATTGGTCCTTATTTCATCTTCTAAAACAACCTTTCAAAAGACTGGTCGTCTTCTACTCTGGCTATGGTCTGTTCCAGGTAAGGGGCTATTGAACCGTGGATAAAATTCCCCATGCTAATTCGCCTGACTCCCAATTTGCGAAGGGTTTTAAAATCAGGAAGACCGGGCATACACATCACATTTACAGGGAGGGAGGTTGCAGCAACCACTGCTTGTATATCACCCTCATCAATAATGCATGGGATAAAAATGCCATCAGCCCCTGAATCTTTAAATGTGGAGATACGGCCCAGGGTTTCTTCTAACGGCTGGTTGACTCCAACTAAGAAAGGATCCGTCCTTATATTCAAAAACATATCAATGCTATTCTCTGCCAAGTCCTCTTTAATAGTAGATATTATATCAGCAAAATCTCCGGTATCACTCAATCCCCGATCCCTATTCACCACAATGGAATCTTCAATGTTAATTCCGGCTACTCCTAATTTGGCAAGCTGTGTAATGTGATGTATGATTTCAGATGGCTCTCTGCTGTACCCTCCCTCTATATCCACAGAAAGCGGAACTGAAATATTGTCTATAAGCCGCTCCACTATATATTTGAGTTCAGGGAATGTCATTTCTTCTCCATCCTCGTACCCCAGCATCTGTGCAATGGCCGCACTTGATGTCCCCAGAGCTTTGAACCCATGCTTTTCAAACATCCGGGCGCTGGGCACATCCCAAACATTCCCTATAATAAGCGGTGCGCCTTCCTGGTGTAATTTAACAAATTCTTGATATGTGCTCATCATCTTTTGTTTTGACATTAATATCCCTTCCCGGATAGTGTTATTTCTCTAAGTGTGTCTGTTCTAAATTCAATAAATATTTTTTACGCCATAATCCGCCCCCGTAGCCGGTTAGTGAGCCATCACTCCCAATTACCCGGTGGCATGGAATCATAACCGCGATTCTGTTATCCCCATTGGCCCGGGCCACTGCCCGTACTGCTTTTACATTACCAATATTGCGGGCCTGTACTTTGTACGATCGTGTGGCCCCATAGGGAATATGTTGCAGCTCTTCCCATACTTTCTGCTGAAATGTGCTTCCGGACAACTCCAGAGGCACAGAAAAATGCCGGCGTTCTCCTTCAAAATATTCTTGCATCTGCCGGGCAGCCATTTCCGTTATTTCTGTTGAGCCGGGTACAAAACTGCATTTAAGATATTTCCTTAGCCGCTTGAGTTGTGTTTCCAACATCCGCCGATCCACAAATTCCAGCAGACACAATCCCTCTTTGGTAGCTCCTGCCAGCATCGGTCCCAGGGGTGTTGTTATGCGGTTCAGATGAACCATCGGGGTATCCTTTCCTTTGCTTACCGGCTTGCCTACCATCTCTTTAATGGCATCTCTGAAACCACTCAATGATTCATAGCCATGGCTGTATGCTACCTGGGTGGTGTCCTCTCCGTGCTTAATCTGTCCCAGGGCTTTGCCCAGCCTCCTCGACCGCACATAGCTGTGAAAAGTCATACCATGATGTTTTTTGAACCAGCGCCGCAAACGGTTAGGGTTAATCCCCTCCTCCCTGATATCCTGATCGGTCCACTTATGAGTGAGGTCCGCTTCCACTTTCGTCAAAATCTGATCTATCCATTCCGGAGTTTCTCCCTTTTCACGGAGAGGCTTACAACGTTTACAGGGGCGGTATCCGGCATCCAGTGCTTGCTTTGGATTGCTAAAAAACTCAACATTCTCTCGTTTGGGTTTACGTGCAGGGCATACCGGGCGACAAAAGATCCCCGTGGTTTTCACTCCTACAATAAAGATTCCTTCGAAGCTTTCATCTTTATTGATTAAAGCGCGATACATTTTCTGTTCTGAAGGTAATTGCTGTAACATAAAACTCTATTTCGTTCTCTTCGGTTAATCGCTAAACAATATACCGGACAGCCTATCAATCATTCTACCGATAAATTATCAGTGATTTTTTACACTTGGGAATCAATTATTTCAGTATGTTTTATGTAAAATCTCTTCATAAACATATATCCTGTTGAGACTTGTCATCAGATCAATCATATATCTTCTCGCGGAAGCTATCCGATGTTGGCAATATTGAGATCTTGCATGCTCATTATCACAATCATCATTTTGCCCGGCACACCCACGACTTTTATACTATGGGTATTATAGAGCAGGGCTGTATGGGATTTCATCATGAAAATGGCACATACTTGGTACCGCCCGGTTCCATAAGTCTCGTTAATCCCGGAACCATGCATACCGGATATCCACAAGCAGAACAAGGATGGACTTACCGGAATTTCTTTATTGATCCTTCGATTTTTCAGGAGATCATGACTCTCACCACAGGTACAGAAATTGTACCTCATTTCCCTTATCCCGTTATTACAGACACACAAATTTCGAAGCTGTTGATAAAAGCCCATATTTCGTTGGAATCATCGCCCATTCGGCTTGAACGTGAAACCCTTTTATATGAAGCTCTATCACTGCTGATCCGGAAATATGCCACCGCCAAAGTTCTTGGGCAAGAACCCACTATTTGTCATCCGGGAATTCGACGTGCATGTAACCTGATTGAAGATACTTATCAAAAAGACCTTTCCCTCGATGACCTGGCAGAAGCAGCAAACCTAAGCCGATATCATTTTCTCAGAACATTCCGCAAACAAACCGGGCTTTCACCCCATACATATCTGTTACAGGTACGTGCTAACCGGGCTAAACAACACCTTAGCGGTGGTGCCACCATATCAGAAACAGCTCTCAATTGTGGATTCTGCGATCAAAGCCATCTGACCCGGCGCTTTAAAAAAATTTATGGCATTACACCCGGTCGTTTTTTGGCTGGTCTTTAGAACCGCAATATTCTTCAAGATCAGCCTCTGTTGGTCCATTAGTTTTCGGTCACCCAACCATTCACTGAACGAAAACCAAGCATGAGTACTCCCTCTTCTTCAAATACACAGACCGGCGATATGCCAGTAGCCGAATTACGCACCTATCTTAAACAGCTTACTGAATGGGCGGTCAACTATTTTTCGACTATTGAACAGAGAAATGTTTTACCTGACATCAAACCGGGAGAAACGCTGAGAAAACTTCCACAAGAAGCACCGGAAACTGGTTTAAAAATGAGTGATATACTGCACGAGTTCGAATCCACATTTCTCTGGCTAAACAATTTAGGCAATGGATTGATGAACAAAGTGATTTTGAACGCCTGGCTCCTGTTTCTTTAAGTACCATTTGTTTCAGGGCATGCCCAAGAAGGGTTAAGGATGATGAAACACTCAATCGCCTGAACATGCAATTAATGAACCTAATCAATACCTCGGGCCAGGCATATATCTCGCACACAAAAATTGACGGAGTTTTCATGCTTCGTCTGGTTATAAGCGGACTTCGCACACAAAAACAGCATATTGAACAGTTCCAGGAATTACTGGTGGAAAAACTACAAATGGTTGTTCTGAAACAAAGTTCTGTAAATGGTTAATTGTATCAAATAACAGACTCTGCTGGTTCTTGCTTCTAATCTGTATTTTTTGCTAATTCAGATTATTAATCTGCACTTCATTTATATAAACGGATGTGTTGTGCAATCTTCCCAATACCATCAACCGCTATGGCCAAATGTGATCTTACCGAGGCTATTGAAAATGCCGCTATAGAATATCTAAAAGGATTGCTTATAAACAGGATTATGAAATTGCTTGGAAGGCGGGCAGCATTAGCTCTTGCAACATTATTGGGTGGAGCAATTGCTGATGGCCCTCTACCAATCGGTGATATTATCGGATTGTTAATATCCATCGGAATTGCAATATGGACGTTATGGGATATAGCTGCTCTGGTACGAAAAGTAGTAGATGCCTGGAGAGCAAATATTTGGGATGCCATGCGTAACCGTTTAGCTCAATATTTGCTTAAAATTGATCCCGACATTATGGATTGCCTGGATGAAAAACCTGAATGCTGCCTGCTGGTTATCCGAAAAGCTGGTAAAATACTAACGGATTGGGTAAAAGGATTGCGTCCGGGCTGGAAGAAAGGCAGCGCCCTTAAAGCAGGAGCTCAATTCAGTAAACAATTCAAAAAAATAAAAAAAGAATTAGCTGATCCATTACAGGAATGCTGTTCATAATTACTAAAACTTCAAACTATGCCTTCTTCCAGAGACGATATAGAAACCTATATTCTTGGCAAATTAAAGTCGGTATTTTCTGAATATCCAGAGCCTTTAACCCCTCAAACAACGTTTAAGAAAATATACAGTAAAATTGATCTTGATTTAGTCGACCTCGGGTTCGTAATGGATATTGAAGATGAAATGGAAGTTGAAATTTCCCCGGATGATGCTGATGCCATTGACAAAGGTGATATTGCAGGATTGATTGATTTTATTGAGCAAAAACAACAAACTTCATCAAGCCAGTAAAACCATACTGTAGTTACAGGCTTTTCAGCTTGATTAATCACATCTTATTGATATGACAACTGAAATTGGTGTCGTTTACTACCGCATCAAGCCAAATACTGATGAATTAGAAGCAACATGGTATGCCTCTCACCTTCAACAAAAGAAAACCGGATCCGGTATAGCCAAAGGTGATACATCGAATGGTTATCCGGGTGCATATACTGTTACTTATTTCAGTCCTGATGGGAACAAACCGGTCATCTTTGTTCTAAACATCAAAAAGTCAGGTTCTATATATGAACTCAGCTGGAGTAAAGAAGAACATGTATTATTTGTTGGGGTAGGCATCGAAACATCCGATGGACTTGTGGCCGGATGGAGACCTGTTGATATTAATAGCTGATACATTCCTTTGTCATTTTTAAGCTAATGGTCATCCTTGTTGATATAGGTTTGATCTTGTTAGTTTGTTCACCCCAAACTCCACCAGAGACTATCAATTTTTGCCTCGTTGAGACTGGGAAGTAGAATTATAATACAACTGCCTTGAAGATTAGCAGGGGCACATCGCGTACGCCCAGAGTGAGGCCATCGCATTATCCACGTTTCTCGGTTTACATTAACGCCAGTTCTGGCATTCAGAATACTACTGCCTCCCGAAGGTATCCTTTGGAGGGAAGGAAGTATCGATTTTACCATCATCGGGGCGAAGATTTGTTTGTTCTGGCATCTGTACCCCGGATTGCATCCGGGGTTATTCATGGTTTAATCCCCTTTTCACGAAGTGCCCCCTCGGGAAGGGTATTTTCAAGGCACACCAAATGTAGCAACTCCATCCCAACCAAAGCATAAGAAGACGCTATTTCTTATACACACTCAAATCCCCTATGGGGTCATTCAGAACGATAGCGAAGAATCTTCTTATGGTCTGCTCATTCTTGTAGTGAAGGCATACCAACAAACGATACCTATATCCCCACCCAACCCAAGCATGAGGAGACGCTTCGACAGTAGCCTCTGCGTGACCTTTTAATGTAGAGCTTGGGCCGTTATATTCAATTGCCCTTCGAATTTAAAATTTTACTCATTTAGAGTATGATAGATGCATGAAAAATCATTATCACCCAGCCCTTTACTCTTCGCTTCTGCAAAAAGTTCTTTAGTGAGATTGGCCAAGGGCATAGCAACATTTTTTTTGTAAGCCGTTTTTGTGGCCAAGTTCAAATCTTTATGCATCCATTTTAGCGGGAAATTGGTGGTTGTATCCTTATGCTCTAACTTTTTTTGAATAGCTTTAAGGAAAGGAGCCGTAACCGGCGTGTTCAAAAGTACATCATGGATCATTTTTTGATCGAAACCCATGGCAATTCCTAAGCTCACCGTTTCCGAAAAGGCAATTATCGACTGAGCCAGCATCAGGTTGATAAGCATTTTCAATGAGGAACCATTACCAACGTTGCCGGCATGAATAATCTTCTTACCCATATAATCAAGAAGCGGAGTTATCTCCTTTAAGTTTTCTTCATTACCACCAACCAGGAAAACCAACTCCTCTTTTTCGGCTGGCTGTTTTGTTCCGGCGACCGGTGCATCCATAAAACGTATGCCCAATTTTGCAGCTTCTTGGGCAAAATATTTCGATGAGGCTGGATCTACCGTTGAACAATCTACCCAAAGGGTATCTTCTTCCATGAAATTTATGAAACCCTCAGTACCGAAGGCTAATACTTTTACCACTTCGGGAGTGGAAAGCATAGTAAATACGACCTGCTTATTATTAACACATTCTTTGATCGAATTTGCAATTGTAGCACCGTACTTTTTGAAAGGCTCTGCCTTTGACGAAGTTCGGTTATAAAGGGTTATATTAACGTTATTCGTTACCAATCGCTTTGCCATGCGACTACCCATTATTCCTAATCCAATAAATGCAATATCCATAGTACTATATTTTAGATTATTTAAAAAGGAAGGCTATCTATTCAACCCTCCTCTTGGTAGATTAAATGTAGACAAGATCAAGACTCAAGTGCCTTTAAAATTGCTTCTGGCTCTACTCGTTTTCGGTAGTCTCCGCCTTCCGACCTTGCAAAGCCAATTGTTCCATCCTGATTTATTACAAAAGTTGCCGGCACTGGAATTTCGCCTGAATCATCACTGTAAAAGCTATAGAAATCTATATCCATTTCATTCATAGCCTCAATGGGCTCAATGCCATTCTTAAATACAGTGGTATATTGACGGGCTACCTCGTTTCCGACATCACTCAGCACTTCGAATTCAAGATTATTCTTTTCCTTCATATTGAGTGAATTATCCGGAGTTTGAGGAGATATAGCTACTAGTGAAGCACCAGCTTGTTTGATTTGTGGCAAAATCTGCTGGTAAGTTTTCAGTGCTAAATTGCAATATGGGCACCACGTGCCACGATAAAAAGTAAGTACAACAGGTCCCTCTGCTAAGACCTCTTTGAGCGAAATTGAGTTGTCAATCGCATTCGGCAACGAAAATGATGGTGCTTTATCTCCCGGGGATAATTTTATCGGTGATTTATGATTTTTTGCTAGCTGATCGGCATCTCTGTTAAAGGTCTCCAGAGCTTCGGCAGGTAGCATTTCGGAGAGCTGTTCAAGAAGGGTACCTAATTTTTCTTTGTAAGAAGGAGCATCAACTTTTGGTTGGTTCGACATAATAAAGGTGATTAAATTGATAATTGAAATTCAATTCTAATCTACCTGCTTACTTTCCTCGTATCTAACCACGTTGGCAAAAAGTTGTGCTTTTCAATCAAGAAATGCTCCTAAACAGACATCGATTCCCGCACTCTCATTTGGTATTGTTTAGGGGAAATACCAAAATGCTTCTTAAAAGTTTTTATAAAATGCGAAATATTTTCATATCCAGAATTGAAAGCTACTTCGGTAACTGTTTTTTCATGATTGGAAGAAAGATGTACTTTTGCTTTTTCCATTCGCTTTTGGATGAGCCACTTTTGAGGGGATACACCAAACTTGCGTTTGAAATCCCGATAGAATGTGGAAGGACTCCTACCCGTGAGATTTGCATAATCTTCAATATTAAGCGGCTTATCAAAATTCTGCTCCATAAACTGGCTAATATTAACTTTTCCTCTATTTTTTAAGTGGTTTAATAAACCCAGAAATGTAGGTCCTTCATCTGATGTAGCAACTAAGTGAAGAAGTTCTTGTAGTTTATTTTTGGTTAAACGGTTATTTGCTGGATTATGATTTCCGTAAAGCTCAAGCAAGTGGTCGTTAAAAACCTTAACCGAATTCATCTGGGAGACAATCCAGAACTTCTCAATTTTTGGCCGGTTTTTTATTAAATACTCAAATGAATTAATAAAATTATGAATGAGTTTCTCTTCAAAAAAATAGACAGTAGCACGAAAGGGCTTATTTTTGGGGATTATGTCTGAAACCATATAAAGTCCTTTTGGCAGAAACACCATTTCGCCTTGATTTACGGTTTCTGAATAGCCATCATTTTTTGTAATAGAAAGAGAACCAGATTGAACTATCGTAAGTGCATGTGCAGTAATGTATCGATCATTATTTGGATTCGGGGCTTTCGCCTTTTTATCAATCATACAGTTTAAGCCATCCCTTAATATTTTAAGAGTGTCCGTATCTTCTAAAAAAGCTTGAGGTACTGTAATCATTGAATTTAAATTCCATAAAATTGAGCCCTAAATCTATACAAAATTTTTAAAAGTTGTCTTAATCACTCAATACCTTACTCTAAAAAGGCGGCAATTGAATAATATCAAGCACTATCAGCGGACAGGCCTCGCCCTCTCCTTGCCTGCTTCTCTTTTTATGGTTACAATTTCTTTTGCAGATAATTCCAACACGTTGGCGCCTGCAGCTGTAGCGCCATGTCGTTATGTTTCTCATTAAGCTTTCCTCTCCTACTTTGTAATTTCTTTCCGATTCATAGAAAAACTTGCCTTTATACATCATTTGATTGATGCGTAAGTAACCGCAATTTCAAATATTAAAACTGTTACTTATCACACAATGGAGTACAGTTATGAATAAAAGAAAGAAAACTAAAGTCTACGACTGGCCCACACGAATTTTTCACTGGCTTTTCGCAATTCTTTTCCTCGGAGCCTATATAATCGCAGAATTTGTTGACGACGAAAGTAAAATCTTCTCCTATCACATGCTGGCAGGAATTACGATGATATTTTTACTTTTAATTAGAATTGTATGGGGTTTTATAGGAACAACCTATGCTCGGTTTTCATCCTTTAAACTACAGCCACGTGAATTGGTGAAATATCTGAAAGATTCAGTTATTGCTAAAACCAAACGATACCTTGGACACAATCCAGCCTCAAGTTATGCTGCAATTTTGATGTTTATATGTGCGCTGGGCCTGGCAGTTACGGGGATTTTAATGACCAGTGGAACCAAAATGGAGTTCTATGAAGAAAGTCATGAGCTATTTGCAAACTTGTTCTTAGTTACAGTAATTATTCACGTGGGAGGAATCTTATTCCATCACTTAAAACACAATGATTCACTATGGTCAAGTATGTTGGATGGTAGTAAAAAATCATTACCTGGTATAGATGGTATCAGAAATACCAAAGCCATTTCAGGTATAATACTTTTAATGCTTACTTCTTTATGGGTGGGTTATCTGACAAAACAATATGAAACAGATACTCAAAATCTTAGTTTATTTGGAATTGAATTAAATCTTGGAGAAGATCATTCCTCAGAAAGATTTTTCGAAGAGTATGAAAACGAAGATGACTAAAAAGAACTATGAATCAGAAAGAACGATGGACAATTACTGTAATTCTATTTGTAATTGCAGTTTTAGCATCTGTTGATATTTATAATGACTTTTTTGAAGGAGTTGCTATCTGGCATATTTCAATTGAATTTGTAGTTGGAATTATCTCATTAGCTGCAGTTTTTTATTTACTCCGAGGTCGCTTCAAGCTTCAGAGAAGCTTAACACAAGAGCAAAAATTTTTAAATGAGCTTCAGATAGAGGCTGAAAAATGGAAACAAGTTTCAAAAAAATATACGAAAGGCCTGAGCATTGAAATTGATAACCAATTAGATCACTGGAATTTGACCAAAGCAGAGAAAGAAGTTGCCTTTCTACTTATAAAAGGACTAAGTAATAAAGAAATTGGCGAGATCAGAAACACCAGTGTTCCAACAGTTCGAACTCAGACTAATGCTATCTATTCCAAATCGGGATTGTCAGGGCGATCTGAGTTGTCGGCTTTTTTTCTTGAAGAATTGTTATTGCCCCAAAAATAAATACCCGAATGAAGGGCTGGTTTGCTAAATGTCTGTAATTCGCAAAAATTTTTAAGTAAAAATGTAAAGCTCGAAATCCAGTAATTCAAAACATAACATCTTTAAAAAGGACCTTGTCAAGGGCACATAGTTTCCCCACCGTAGATGTTACGTTCTCTTCATATTCATAAAAGCAGAAGTCTGTTGTTCCCTTTCTAATGGCGTGGTCGGTTATGTGATCTTTCCGGCGCTACCGGCGTTCCCCCGAAGGGAAGCCGTTGGCTCAAACATCTTTACGGGCTTGTCTGGTTGATTAAATTGTGCAATCTTCTGCATGGGCATCCTCATTGTTTAAATTGACGTTTGAACAAACAAGGTGATGTTCTTTTATAAAGGCATCAACCTTGAGGATGCCTAGTTGTATAATTCTCCCAAGGAGTCCTTCGGACAAATCGGACGCGGATTTGCCTTTGCCGGCAGGCAGGCGGAATGCGATGGAAACTTGATTGCCAGCTCCAAAGGAATCCCTACGGGAGAACTAATTTCGCTACTTCAAGGAAATCTTAATCTCCGCGCCGTTTAAACGCTGGGTCGTTATACACTTTTAACTAAATTTGAACCGATGGAAAAATTAGAATTCAAAGCAGACCTAAATACTCCATACATAAAAATAGTTCGTTTCTTAGGGGCTGCTCTTTTTGGCTTTGTTGTGGGATCAGTTGTTTTCACCTTAAAATTTGAAGGAACAATTGACTGGATGTATTCGGTATCGGGTATTATGTGCAGTCTTGTTTTTATGGCTTTTCCAGAAATTTGGAAAAAGCAATCACTCACAATTGATGAGATGGGAATTTATCTTCACAATTACACTTTTGGTAATAATCAAAAAAGGGAAATAACATGGGAAGAAGTAAAGGGAATTGGGGTTAATGGGAATAGTATTGAATTCAAAAATAATATAGGTTCAACAGAAAGAATAAATTTACCTGTATATACTAAAAATCAGCTTAAAGAATTAAGGTCCTATCTAAAACAAATGACAGACACTAAAGGTCTTGAATACATAAAATAGCCACGGTATATAATCGAGTAGACGGCCGTGAGCCATAAGCTCACGGTGCGCCTCTTGCCAAAGGCACCTCTTCGGGGCACATACAAGGCGTTTCTCCCAAGGAGTCCTTCGGACAAATCGGACGCGGACCTGCCTTTGCCGGCAGGCAGGCGGGGTGCGATGGAAACTTGATTGCCAGCTCCAAAGGAATCCCTACGGGAGAATTAATTTCGCTACCTCAACCAAATCTTAATCCCCGCGCCGTTTAAACGCTGGGTCGTTAGCCTACCTAAATTGGTCAAGACACTTGTTACTTTTTGTGGTATTGTACATAATACCATATGTCAGCTTATCAAATTGTATTAGATACAAATATTATCTATTCGGCTCTTCGCTCAAAACGAGGGGTTTCATATCGATTGCTTTCTTTGTTGGATTCATCCAAATTTGAAATCAATTTGTCGGTTCCACTTGTTATTGAATATGAAGATGTGTTGAAAAGAAAGATTCACACACTAAATTTTAATGAGTCTGAAATTCATCAATATTTGGATTATTTGTGTCTGGTTGGAAATTGGCATGAAGCTTATTTTTTGTGGCGGCCAATTTTAAAGGACCCTGAAGATGACATGATTCTTGAATTAGCGGTTAGAGCCAATTGCAATTACATTGTAACCTACAACAAAATTGATTTTCAAGGCGTTGATAAATTTGATATTAAACTGACGACAGCAAAAGAATTTCTCCAAATTATAGAGGAGTTACCATGAGTACATTAAGCGTTCGATTACCCGAATCACTACATAAAAAAATAAAAGAACTTGCTGAACAAGAAGGTGTTTCTATGAATCAGTTTATCACCTTGGCTGTTTCTGAAAAAATGTCGGCTTTATTGACCATAGATTATCTTAAAGAACGAGCTGAAAATGCAAGCAAGCAGAAGTTTAAAGACATTATGGATCAAGTGCCTGATGTGGAAGCTGAAGAATATGACAAATTATAATCCGGTAGGCTAACAACGATTTCAACGCGTTTGGCCGCCGTTTGCCGGTTCAAAATTTGTTTACTAAAAGAAATCCGAGATTTAATTACATTACCGGCCAATAAGGCCAAGCCGGTTAAACCGCAGGTCGTTATGCCAATACTTTACATAGATATAAGGTGTCATTTAAAAAATTAGAACCAAAGCAAAATGATAAAATATCTTTGCATTATTTCCTTCTCACTAATCCCTTCAATAGCCTTTGCTCAAACTAATATTTCAAGAGTAAGTTTAGATATGGGCATTGCAAGAAATTACCAATCAGATTTTGGGAATGATAAATTTTTCGCTTTTTCACCGAGGATTATTTCGAGTGGGACTTAAGTTTTTCTTACTGGCAGGATGGTATCGAAAAACCATTCCCAGTTACTGATACCCCTACTTATTCTTATTCCAGTTCAAGTTTAGGAATGCGTTTAAATTATTTCCCTCGAAAATTTAAACTTCCAATCCATCTTATTTCAGGTGTATCAACAAGATTAGTGCGCGAAAAACATGTTGGTAGAGGAAATTATGATGGAAGTTATCGTAATGATAATTCATTCATATTAAATACTCTGGATTTAGGAACTGGTATAGATATGAACGTCACGACTAATGTAAGAATTAGATTAGATGGAATATTGTCTATGCCTTTTGTTAAAAAAGACGTTTTGGCTTCAGAAGGATGGGGAAGTTCATTAAAAATAGGAATCGATTATTTTATTCCTCATTGAAATCAGAAGGAAGCCCTGCGTTACTTTTAAGATAACTTAATCTAATGGTTTATCTTTTTCATTGACTTCTGTTTTGGCTAAACCTTGGCATAAAGCGCATCAACTGGGGACGTGTCGTTGGTTTCCTGTTCTTTCAATGAATAAGATCTTCTCAGGGGACGTCGTTGGCGCGGCTTTCGCCCGGTGGGGCAGGACTTGATCCTGATTTTTTTTGTACCTGAGATCCAAAAGCTCTCCCACCCACTGACATAGGGTTGTCAGTACACCTGTTTATGTTCGGCTGCAATTAAACATTAAACCTAAGCCGACAATCCCATGACCAAAAATATTGAAACTATAGAATTGGTTCTTTTTAAAGCCCTTGCTGACAATACTGAGGAAGAAGTGAGAAGCTCACTTGAGTCTTTAAATCCTATACTCTCATCCTATAAAGGATTTGTAAGTCGCAAAATCGCTCTATCCGATTCGGGACAATGGATGGACCTGGTGCACTGGGAGAGCCTGGAAGATGCCAAACATGCTTCTGATGATATCATGAAAAAAGAAGAAGCCCTTAAAGCTTTTAGTGTAATTGACCAGGATACAATGCAATTCTTACATTTGAAGCCACAAAGTAGCTTTTCTGAATAAGGAAGCCGGTTTTTTGCCGTTGAGCTTACAAATTATTAATTACTTTGCATGACTCTTTCAGATATAGCAGCAATCCGACTTAAGCACCAACAGATAACCGGGGAGCAGGTTTCTTCGCCTGAGGCAGTTTTATCTCACCTTGGTGCTGCACAGGCCCAGGATTACCGCATGGTGAAATGGGCAATTGGGCTTCGCATACCTGGCTCAACCCTTCAAAGTATAGAGCAGGCGATAGCTGAGGGACGTATTATCCGCTCACATCTGCTGCGTCCCACCTGGCATTTTGTATCTGCTGATGACTACCGGTGGATCCTGAAACTGACGGCTCCCCGAATTGAAGTTGCAATGAGGCATCGTCATAAACATTTGGGACTCACCCCCAAACGCATCGCCAAGAGCCACCGTGTTATGGAAGATGTTTTGTCGAATGATGAATGCCTGCTTCGCAAAGAATTGGTGGCCCGGCTTGAAGATGCCGGCTTTGAAAACAAGGATAACCTGGCTTCTCATCTCCTTCTAAGAGCTGAAATAGATGGTATAATTTGCAGCGGCCCCACCAAGGACAAATATCACACCTATACCTTGATGGATAAACAAGTTCCTGATACCCCAACACCGGACAAGGATGAAATGCTGGAACGCCTGGCCCGCAGGTATTTCAACAGTCACGGCCCTGCTACGCTCAATGATTTTAAATGGTGGTCGGGGCTTACCAAAACCAGCGCCCGCAAAGCTATACAGATGATTGAACACGATTTTGAGTCTATTGAGATCGATTCAGAAACTTTCTGGTTTCCCGGTACGCTTTCGGACTTTTCAGCTCCGGTCAAAGCTTTTTTGCTGCCTGCTTTTGATGAGTACCTGGTTAGTTATAAAAGTCGGTACAGGATTATCCCGGATGACATTCACCGCAAAAAGGCGATCTCCAATAACGGCATCTTTCGGCCGGTTATCTTGGTCAATGGGAAAATTAAGGGCTTGTGGAAATGGATATTAGGTGATGAAACTATCCATATCCAAGCCAGGTATTTTAATCAACCAAACACCGATGAAAAAGCCTTGGTTGAAGGGGCTGCACAGTCTCTGGCAGATTTTATGGAGAAGGAATTGAATATCTCGCATGATCCGGAACCAGGCTGATATTCCGACGCCCCTTTCATAGATATCTCCTGCTAATCCTCTCCCTTAAGAGCGCCTCTTACATCCAGGGCCAGCGCACCTTCTCCCTTGGGAAAAACATACAGGGGATTTATTTCCAGTTCGTCAACTTCGGGCAGCTGACTTGCTAATTGGGAAAGGCTGAGTATCACCTCAACTACACTTTCTTTATCGGCTTCTGGCAGGTTTCTCCAACCGTCTAACTTTCTTCCTGCCTTTGTAGCCTCTATCAGTTCCAGAGCCTGAGTCTTATTCACGGGAGCTATCGCAGTTTCAACATCTTTAAAAAGCTCTACTTCAGTGCCCCCGGTCCCAAATAATATCATCGGGCCAAACTGTTCATCCCTGCGAATCCCTACAATAACTTCCTGTCCGCTGTTCAACATTTTTTGAACCAGCACTCCACGCATATCGGCACCAGCCTCATTTGCAGATTGCTGAATAGCATACCATGCCGCTTCAACTTCTGCCGTATTCTGAATTCCCAACTGGACCCCATTCATATCCGATTTATGACTTATAGCTTCAGACATAAGCTTAAGAACTACAGGATAGCCCATCTCATTAGCTGCTTTAGCTGCTTTATTTACAGAATCTGCTTCCACCTCGGGAGGGAAAGACACATCATACTCTTCAAGTAACGACTTCCAGTTATTGTCTGATGCCAGGTCATGTGCCTTATCCGGATCATAAGACGCATTTAATATGGGTGAATCATGATTTGAAATCAGCCATTTTTGGCGTTTTATCATTGCCTGCAGTATAGATGCTACCCGCTCGGGAAAAGAGACATTCGGGATCTTTCTCTTGTGTAATAAATTGAGGGCTTCAGATACCGACGCCCTTCCCATAATAGATGTAATAACGGGTTTTTTATGCACTCCGGCTACTTCGCCTACAACTTCTGCCAGGCTGGCCGGTAGAAACCAGTCTTGAGGTGCCTGTATCACAACTACTGCGTCTACAGTTTGATCGGCGAGCAATGCGTCAAGAGCCACGGCATAAGTGCCGGGTCCTGAGCCAGCCAGCACATCTACCGGATTATTAACACTGCCGGCTGCCGGTAATCGTGATCGCAGATAGGATTTGGTTTTATCTGTAAGGGAGGCCAATTCAAGGTTATGTTGTTCCAGGGCATCCACAGCCAGAATAGCTGGTCCGCCTGCATTGGTTAAAACAGCAACACGATTGCCTTTGGGTAAGGGCTGCCATGCCAGGGCACGAGCCCAGTCAAACATCTCTTCCATAGTGTTCGCCATTTGTACCCCGCATTTTCTGAAAGAAGCTTCATAGGCCTGGGTACTCCCGGCAAGGGCTCCGGTATGAGACGCCACGGCTTTAGCTCCGCTCTCCCCGCGCCCTCCTTTTAAAGCAACAAAAGGTTTTTCCAGGGCAGCCCTATATGCAGTTTTCATAAAAGCATCCCCATCAGCAATACCTTCTATATAAGCGGTAATCACTTTTGTATGGGGATCTCCCCGCAGGGCTTCGATAATCTGGGTTTCGTTCACATCAACCTGATTTCCCAGACTGGCAATCCTGGAGAACCCTACTCCCGCTGCCCGGGCCCAGTCTATAACGGCAGCCACCATAGCCCCCGACTGAGAGGTAAATCCAATTTCACCGGTGTCGGGCATGCCTGCCACAAAAGTTGTATTAACAGGAGTGTGTGTATCTATGGTACCGATACAGTTCGGACCTATGATATTAATTCCCTGCTCTTCGGCTATTTGCTTAAGCTCCTTTTCAAGGTATAAACCTTCTTCCCCCGTCTCGCCAAATCCCCCGCTAATAACAATGGCGTGTTTAATACCTCTCTTTCCACACCGTTCAACGATTGCCGGAACTACAGGGGCCGGTACAATAATAATGGCCAAGTCAACAGGATCGGGCACCGCTTCAACAGAAGTATAACAAGGCAGGCCCAATATCTGCGTAGCCGATTTATTAATAGGATGAATAGCACCTTTGTAGTGATACTCTTTGAGATTTCGAACAACCCCATAGCCAAGCTTATGGGGATTTCGTGAAGCTCCTACTATGGCAATGCCTTCAGGCTTAAAAAACGAATCGAACTTTTGCATCTGGAACAATCTATTTAAGAGTAATATGTCTTAAATATATCACTTTCCATCATTAATTATGAGAGAAGTTTTGTGTTCAGCCAGGAAGGTTTATCTAATTAATGCCTCACTTTGTAACCTTTTAGCTGTTCACCTACTCTAATGAGGTTGAAGCTTAACCTAAACTCATTCTATATGCTTTACCTGACAATTGTGCTCTTTGCTGTTTCAGCAGCTATTGGCCTTTCCATTCTTGTTAAATGGTTTGCTGAACAAGAAGCTCCCAAAGCGGTTGTATATACCCACGGAGGACTTGCCGCAGCAGCTCTGTTGCTGTTGGCCTTTTATGCTTTTCAACATCCTGATCATTACCCCATGATCAGCCTTATATTGTTTGTTGCTGCCGCTTTGGGAGGGTTTGCTCTCTTTTTCATGGATCGCCTAAAAGACAAACGGCCGGTGGCAGTGGCCCTGGTACACGGCCTCATTGCTGTAGCAGCTTTCGTCATGCTGTTAGTGTTTGCAATAGCCTGATAAATTTCACCTGCTATACTGCTCTATGAAGATATTCGGACATCCGGTACATGCCATGCTGGTTCATTTTCCTTCAGCTCTGTTCCCCATGGAGTTCCTGTATTATGGTATCTTTTATTATTTTGGGAATCCCACTTTCGCCTATGCCGCCTTCTTTTCTATTTCAACCGGCGTCATTTTTGGCTGGCTGGCATTAACCTCCGGCTTATTCGATCTGATGACCATCGACCGAGCAAATAAAAAAGTTCTTAAAACAGCACTACTCCATGCTCTGCTTAATACCATCGTACTGATCTGCTATACTCTGCTTTTGGTATCTGAACTGCAGCATTACCCGCATTATAAAGAAGCGGGACTTGCCATTCTTATCATCAAGGGTATATTGATTTTTATACTGGCAGGTGGAAATTTCCTGGGAGGGAAGTTAGTCTTCAACTATAACATCGGTACCAAACAACAGCATACTCATGAGTGACCTGACTCCTTTCGAACAATTCACCGATATCCAAATTATAGACAAAGTTCGGGGTGGAGATCGCGCGCTATATGAACTGATCATCCGCAGGTATAATCCCTATCTGTACAAAATCGGTCGCTCTTACGGCTACAACCATCACGACACCGAAGACCTGATGCAGGAAACATTCATTAATGCCTACATGAACCTGGAAAAGTTCAACAAACGGTCGGCTTTAAAAACCTGGGTTATTCGCATTATGCTTAACAACTGCTACCGAGAAAAAGAAAAATACAGAACGAAGAACGAACAGCTCACCCACTCTTTTCATTTTCAGGAAGCCAATAGTCTTTCCAACAACAATCACTTGAATACAGAGGAAGATATTATGAACCAGGAACTTGGAAAAATCACAGAACAAGCCATTTCAGAAATCCCCCTTCTATACCGTATGGTATTCTCCCTTCGTGAAATCAACGGTTTAAACGTGGCCGAAACCGCACAGGTACTTGATATCACCCAAACCAATGTAAAAGCTCGCCTCAGCCGGGCAAAAGCTATGCTTCGTCAACAAATCGAAAAACGGTACTCTCACAAAGAACTTTATGAGTTTAACCTTATTTACTGTGATAAAATCGTAGATGAAGTGATGAAGGAAATCGGCTGCGAACCGTAATATTTCCGGGTTTATGAACTCTTCAAGAAGCCCCGGCTTCCAGTGGAGAAAGCCTAACAGTTATATCCTGTTTGATGTGCTCCACTCTATTCCTATATAGTTTGTTGGCACCCAGCCTCAAAACACCACTCATAGCTCTTTATCCCGAGGGAGGAGATTTTTCATTAGGTTCAAAAAGTAGTACATGAATAATTATTGGTTAGCCTCGCAAGTCCTCTCCTTCACGAAAGGATTTAGGTGAGGTGAGCAGGAGCCAGAGAGGTCAGGAAACTTCATTGTGGAGTTTGGATCTGATCCAAACAGGCGATATCTATATCTCTATTCCAACCAACGCATAAGAAGACGCTTCTGCCATGGGCTCCCTTCGGGGGGCGGTAGCCTCTGCGTGACTCTTTAATTATAGATCCAAGCTGTCTCTCCCCTCAAGGTGTCATCCAGAATACTCCTGATAAATCATCTTATGACCTGCTCCCACACCGCCTGTTGGCACCCAGCCTCAAAACACCACTCATAGCTCTTTATCCCGAGGGAGAGGGTTTTTCAATAGGTCCAAAAATCAGTAGTAAGTGAACAATTATTGGTTAGCCGGACAAGTCCTCTCCTCCAGGAGAGGATTTAGGTGAGGTGGAGAATAAAGGCTGTTATCCTATTACAGCTCGAAACACCTTCTCCGCTCAAGACTGAAAAGATCCGGGGAGGTCAAGCCAAAAGTAAGTGTATAAACAGCATAAATAGTGCACACAAACAGAAACCATTGATCGTCAAACCAAAGACAGGGTTCCATTCCTAAACCTGACGCATTTAACCCCTGATGTTGACGTATGCACACCGGGCAACTTCCCTCATCAGCCATTATAATAGTTCTGAGGTCATAACAAGCCTTTAAATGTTCCTTTTAATCTTAAACCCTTAGAACTATGCCTGCTTATTCCTCTAACGAAATTGTACCCTGTCTTTGGTTTGATGATCAGGCCGAAGAAGCTGCTAACTTTTATATCTCTCTTTTTGATAATTCTGAAATGAACTCGGTCGCCCACTACAATGGCGAGGGAGAGGAAATACACGGGCAGCCCGAAGGTAAAGTAATGACCGTTGATTTTAAATTGGCAGACCAGTCATTTCTTGGCTTAAACGGAGGACCTCATTTTGAGTTCACAACGGCCGTTTCCTTTTTTGTTGTTTGCGAAACAGAAGAGGAAGTAGACCAACTTTGGAATGAACTCTTGGAGGGAGGTTCTGCATTGATGCCTCTCCAGGAATATAACTGGAGCAAAAAATACGGCTGGGTTCAGGATAAATACGGATTATCGTGGCAACTGTCCCTGGGCCGTATGGAAGATGTGGGACAAAAAATCACTCCTTCCTTTATGTATGTGAGCGAAGATGGTCAGGCAGAGCAAGCTATCGAACTGTATACCTCTCTTTTTGAAGAGACAAATATTGTTGGCATTCAGCATTATGAAGCCGGGGAAGAACAACCGGAAGGATCGGTTAAGCATGCACAATTTTCGCTTGGCGACCAGGTATTCATGGCTATGGACAGTTCACCTGAACATGCAAAGTTTTCATTTAATGAAGCCCTCTCTTTCCAAATACTATGTGACACCCAAGAGCAGGTGGATTTTTACTGGGATGAACTTTCCCGGAATGGTGAAGAAAGTCAGTGCGGCTGGCTGAAGGATCCGTTTGGTGTTTCATGGCAGATTGTTCCCACCATTCTTCCAAAAATCATGAATGGTGATGATACCGAAAAAGCCAAACGTGCCACCAAAGCTATGCTGCAAATGCAGAAGCTGGATATAGCTACGATTGAAGCCGCCTAATCTTGAAAGAAAAAATTCTACAGCCAGGTATGAATGGACAATTAAAGAGGATGTCAAAATTACTCCACCTCAAGGAGATAACAAGCCCGGTAGTTCTGGCTGGTTTACCAAAAACCTATACGGAAGATATGCAGGCTGGTATTCCGGCTCAGTGGAGTCAGTTTAATTCCCATATGGGGAGAATTCCCGGACAAAAAGAATCGGTAGCATATGGAGTATGCTTTACGGATCCCAAATCTCCTGCAGGCATACGCTATGTATGTGCTGTTGAAGTATCCGCGAAACTTGATTTGCCGGAATCCTTCATCCATTTGAAGCTTCCGCCCTATCAATACGCGGTGTTTGGGCACAAAGGACCGGCATCAACCCTTCATTCTACCATACAGACCATTTGGGATGAATGGCTCCCTCAAAGCAATTATCAACTGGTATCGAATGCAGGCTTTTTCTTTGAGCGATATGGCGAATTGTTTAACCCCCAAACTCGTCGTGGTGATATTGAAGTGTGGATACCGGTTGAGCTGAAACCAAACTACATCTCCCAATAAACAAAACCGAATAACTATGACTAAGAAAGAAGCATTTGTGAAAAGGATAAACGAAGCCTTTGCCAACAATGATGTGGAAACCATTATAGGGCATATGACTGACGATATCCGCTGGGAGATTATTGGAGACACTACGCTTGAAGGAAAAGACGAGGTGGAAGACGGGCTCAGGGAAATGGCCCATGATGATCCCTTAGAACTAACTGTCAAGAATATTATCACTCATGGCTACACTGCTGCGGTTGATGGAACTATGAAGGTACCGGGAACTGGTGAAGTGTATGCGTTTTGTGATGTTTATCAATTTCGAGGTGCTAAAACCCAAACCATTAAAGAGATGACTTCCTACGTCATAAAAGTAAAAGGAGCATAAGATGCGAAAGATCATACTATCAATGATGGTTACTGCTGATGGTTTTTTTGAAGGGCTTGAACAGGACATCAACTGGCATATATGGGATGATGAAATGTCTGCTTATATGATGGATTTTTTTGATACCGTGGATACCTTCATCTACGGCCGAAAATCCTACGAGCTTATGCTGCAGTATTGGCCTGAACAAAATGGCCCTTTTGCTGAAATCATGAATAAGACTCCCAAGCTGGTGTACTCCCGTAAGCTGCAAAAGGCAACATGGAATGCGGAAATTGTGAAGGAAATAGATCCGGACGCTATTGGGCGAACTAAGCGACAGGAGGGAAAAGATCTGGCATTGTTTGCCGGTGCCGACCTTGCTTCCGGATTCATCAAGCATGGACTTATTGATGAATACCGGATGATTGTAAACCCGGTGGTACTGGGCGAAGGTGTTCCGTTGTTTAAAGATGTTGAATCTATGCAATTAAAGCTGGTGCATTCACAGGCGTTTAATTGCGGCAATGTTTTGCTCTGTTATCAGCCTGCCGCAACCTAAACTGAATTTATCCCTCGGCTATGATGTATAAAAAACTATTGTTGATTCTGTGTATTGGCTCTTATATTTTACCAATCGGTTAATTAACTAACAAGTTAAATAAAGAATTATGCCTTCAGATACACTCAGTAATACATTTTCAGCACTTGCAGATCCCACACGGCGAGCCATACTCGCCCGGTTAACAACTGGTGAAATGAATGTGTCGGACTTGGCTGAACCATTTGAAATGTCGATGCCGGCTATATCCAAGCATTTAAAAGTGCTTGAAAAAGCCGGGTTGGTTGAACGAAGCAAGCAAGCGCAATTTCGCCCTTGCCGCCTTCAACCCGATCCATTGAAGGACATAGATGAGTGGATGGAGCAGTACCGAAGATTTTTTGAAGGCAGTTTTAACCGGTTAGACAACTATTTACAACAATTACAAGCAAAGGAGAACAACGATGAAATCGAATAAACTTGAGGTCAAAATTGACGACAACGTGCTAACCATGACCAGATCTTTTAAAGCCAGCCCAAAGCTGTTGTTTGAAGTATGGTCGAGCTGTGAACACCTGAAGCACTGGTGGGGCCCCAAAGAGTGGCCAATGGCTGAATGTGAAATGGACTTTCGTGAAGGAGGTACTTGGCGATACTGCCTTCGTGGTCCCAATGAAGAAGATCAATCCTGGGGAAAAACCATCTATCAGAAAATTGATAAGCCCAATAAGATTGAATACAAAGATTACTTCACAGACCCTGAAGGGAATGTCTTGTCGAATATGCCGGAATTAGATAACTCAGTAGAATTTATTCCCCAGGATGGAGGTACAACCACAGCCTTGATGACGACCACTTTCGAAAATAACGATCAATTAACATCCATACTGGAAATGGGCATGGAAGAAGGACTTAACAGCTCAATGGATCGCCTGGATGAGTATCTCGCGGAAATACCTACCAGTGTATAACAACTTTGCCACATGAGTTAACAACTTAAAACATAAAAGAACAGCACAATGACAAAAGTATTCCCATATTTGAACTTCGCAGGAAATACTGAAGAAGCCTTCAATTTTTATCAATCAGTATTTGGAGGCGAGTTTTCTTCCGTGGTTCGTTTTAGCGATACCCCGGCAGCAGACAAAATGCCTGAGAATGAACGAGACAAAATCATGCACATCGGCTTACCCATTAACGATAGTGTTATACTGATGGCAACAGATACCCTCGAATCAGCCGGACATAAGCTGGTACAGGGTAACAACCATTATATCTCGCTGCATCCCGAGAGCAGAGAAGAAGCTAAGCGATTATATGACGGCCTCTCCGCAGATGGTGAAATAGAAATGGAGCTCCATGACGCTTTTTGGGGCGATTACTTTGGATCGTTCACCGATAAATTTGGTGTACAATGGATGATCAATTACAATCCCAATCAATAACACAAATACAGACCGTAACCGCTATGGTCAAAGTATATAAAACCGATGTTGTGGAATCTTCGCAGGCTGCTCAGGTTAAAGATGAGCTCCTGCGTGAATTCCCCGGCAGTACAATAAGTTTCGATTTAGAAGATTGCGATAATGTACTTCGCATAGAAGGAAATGCTATAAACGGAGATAAGGTACGATCACTGGTTAGCAGTCAGGGATTTTCCTGTAAGGTTCTCCCATAGTTTTCTATAAATAAAAGAGCCGTATTACGCTCTTATATGTTTTTCAGACTTTGCCGCAGAATGTTAACTGCCTGAACTTGTTCGTCTTTATCAAGGGAGGCGAAACCCATACGCAGCGAATTATAGTTCTGCTCATGGGTATTATATACCCTTCCGTCCGATATTCTCAGTCCATTTTCAGCGGTCCGCTCCGAGAGTTCGGGGAGGCTAACATCTTTAAAAGCAACCCAAACCGACATCCCTCCATCTGGTATGCTGAAGTTGATATGTGGCTTCAGATGAGTGTGAAGCAGTTCACAGAAATGGTCTCTGCGTTGTTTATATAGCTTCACAGATTTTTTGATGTGCCTGCCGATGGTTCCGTCTTTAAAAAGCTCAGCGATGGCAGCCTCCATCAGGTGGTCTCCCTGCCAGTCAACAGCTCTCCGTTGTTGAGCAAGGGCATCAATTAAGTTGCGGGCTCCTACTACAAATCCAAGCCGTATGGCTGGTGCCAGGGTTTTGGTGAAGGTGCCTGCGTAAATCACATTCCCACTTTGGTCGAGACTGGCCATAGGCTGTACCGGACGGCTGGCATAGTGGAAATCGTAATCATAGTCGTCTTCTACAATAGCAAAATTGTATCGGGCTGCAAGTTCAAGCAGGTGCAGCCTTCGCTCAGGAGCAAGAGTAACCGTTGTGGGATGATGGTGATGTGGAATAGCATATACCAATCTGACCGAATGCTTCTTACAGATCTGTTCAATGGTGTCAACATCTATTCCTTTTTCATCCACAGGCACATAATGCAGCTTAGCCCCTCTCCGTTTAAATGTGCGGTTGGCTCCAAAGTATCCCGGTTCACCTACAATTACCTGATCGCCTGACTTCAGCAACAATTCCGATATCAGGAACAGGGCCATTTGTGCACCCCGTGTTATGAGGATGTTTTCTTTCGACACCGGAAGTCCCCGGGTATCCCGAAGATGAAGCGCCAAAACTTTCCTCAGTTTGTTGGTCCCATGCGGCCCACCATATTTCAGGTACTTCTTAAATACTTCCCGCTTGGATAAGCTTCTCATGGTTCGGAAGAGATGATCGGCCGGGGCCATGCGGATATCAGGAAAGCCATCATTTATTTCCAGTTTATATGAGGAGGATCGTTTCATTGTTGGGAATTCATCCTCTCCTCCAGCATCAAGGTGAAAAGAAGTTGTATCGGGAAAATACCCCACACTTTCATCTTCTGTAAGGCTTTCCGGCTGTATATCAGGCAAATCTTTTCGGATGAAGGTGCCCTTGCGGGGAATACGTTCAATCCACCCCTGTGCCCTGAGTTCATCGAAAGCAGCCACTACCGTCATCCGGTTCACCCTTAATAAACCTGCAATTTTTCGACTACCCGGCAACTTCAATTCTTTCCTGAGCTTTCCCCGCCTGATATTCCTGATAAAAGCATTGGTTATCTGGAGATACACCGCTTGATCAGCTTCTTTATCCACCTGGATGAGCTCTTGCAGTAATTTCATAGCTGGATTAGATGATTTATGCTAACTGGATTAATTGCCTCATCCAGAAAACTACTACTTTGATGACAGATTCAAAAGAACAATTAATCAACCTAACATCATTTTTGTAATACTATGAAAGAACGAATGGACTTCAGCTCAACCGAACCCGCCATCTATAAAGCCATGGATGCAGCGGAGAAAACATTAGCTAATTTCGATCTCCCCAAAAAACTTATGGAGTTGGTTAAAATCCGCGTATCCCAGCTCAATGGCTGTGGCTATTGCATCAACATGCATACCTCCGATGCCCGCAAAATGGGAGAAACAGAACAGCGTATATATGCTTTAAGCGCCTGGTGGGAAACTCCTTTCTTTACCGAGGCAGAACAAGCTGCCTTAAAACTTGCCGAGGAAGTAACCCACATCTCTGAACATGGGGTTTCTGATTCTACCTACCAACAGGCCGTCGATGCCTTTGGTGAGGAGGCAACAGCTCAACTTATCTTCACATCGGTAGTTATGAATAGCTGGAACCGCCTTGCAATTTCAGTACATACTGTTGTTGAACAAGACTGAGATGCAACTATCTATAGATAATAAAGAGCTTCACAAACTGGAAACCATAGCCCGGCAGCTGGAGCCTTCCACTAATCAACGAGAATCAATTGCAAGAGAAGCGGTCGGCTATATAAATCGCTTTATCGATGGGTTGGAAGACTCCCCGGGTTATCGGGAAGGAGATTGCCCCCGGCTTTCGGGGGTATCTGTTTCAGAGGAGGGGAACCCCTTTTCCCAATTGTTAGAATTGAAGGGAAATTATGGATTCGGTGTGCTGTGGTAAGTTTCCGCACTCATCTGAGAGAAATGGACATAGCCCTGAATATGATTAAAGAACATCTACAACCACCATGTGATTTTTGAGAGATAGATTCTTCGTAACCACTAACCCAATCATTCAATATCATCACAGCCACAGGTGTTGGTATCGCCGCATGCAGAGGAAGTGTTTTTGGTATCGCAATCCACAAAGCCACCAGAAGCATCCTGTTCAACAGAGCAAGCTTCAAAAATCATTTTCTTAATTCGCTCCCTGCCCCGCTGCACTTTCGACCGAAGGGTTGTATAGTTCATATCCAGCATCCCGGCCAGTTCTTTTTGGCTTTTCCCTTCAATCTCAGATAGGGTGATGATTTGTTGGTAGTCATCCGGCAGTTGATTTATAAAACCGCTCAAGCACCCCTCCAGCTCTCGGTAGGCACTGGCTTCATCCTTTTCTGATACCGAATTGAGAGCTATATCGTCAACATCAATGGTTCTTTTTTGAGCGCGATAGTGATCGATAATTTGATTACGGGCTATAGCAAAAAGCCAGCTTTTCAGGCTTTGGGAATTTCTCAATTGGTCTGATCGGCTAATGATTTTAACCAGCACATCCTGGTAGATATCCTGTGCATCCTCAGAAGAGGATACCTTGCTCCTGATGAAGTTGAGCAGATGATCTCCAAACTCGTGTTGTATATTTGCGATCTTTTTATTGGTCATAATTCAATGTAGGCATTTTGTGCCAAATGAATACCAGAGCTACACTTACAACCACAAATGGTAAGGTGGTGTTCAGCAAAGCAAAGATGTTCAAAGCTAAAAGTGCACCAGTAGCTGAACCAATATCCCTGGCTGTACTCATTCGGGTTAGTATTTCAAAGTTTTGATCGTCCGGACTATAATCTATGGCAATGGCTGGTATCAGGGTCATATTGATGGCCGAACCTGCATAGGCTATAAGAACACCCGTAATGGAAAATCCTGCGGCTATCAACGCAACGCCTGCGATAATCATAAAACAGGAAATCCGGAATGTTTTTTTAAAACTGAAGCTATCGCTCATCCAGCCCGAGAGAGGGGAAATCAGCACATTCATAAACCTTCGTGATGAAATGAGCAGGGCTGCTATAACCATCAAATCTCCAGCACTGTTAATTTTTATATCAATCAACTTGCTGACACCTACGACCAGTAACCCTTCCACTGCAAAGGAGGTCACAAATATCCAATAATCAATGTAGCCCGGTTTTTTGAAGGCCAGGGCTTTAATTTTTTGCTCCGGTGATTTTACATCCGGCAGCCAAATAAACAGGGGAAGCAGAATGGTTATTGCAACACTCCAAAGCACAAAGACAGGGGTGGCTCCCACTTCATTGATTAGAACTGGTCCAATCCAATACGCCAAAATAGGTCCCATTTCCTGGATGCTTCGACCTATTCCCAGGGCACTGCCTGTTTTTCCACTGGTACCGGCATATTGAATAGTGCAGAACCGGAATGATGAATATGAGAAGCCCCATATCATCCGGGATAAAATCCATAGCCAGATGTCCGGATTAAAGGCGTACATCAACGTAGTGAGCCCGGACAAAACAGTCCCTGCCATCAAGATTTTTCTAACACCCCATTCTCTGGAAAACCATGCAACCCACCGGTTGGTGAAAATCCGGCTGAATTTGTTGATAGAAAGCAGGATTCCGATGGTAACCAAAGACATCCCCAGTGCCTGTCCTTGCACGGGAAGGTATACATAAAGCAAGGCATCGCCCATCCCGCCCACTGCCATCAATACTGAAGAAAGGATGGTTGGGACCAGGGAATGGCTGCGTATGTGTCCGTCCTTTTTTGGGGAGCTGAGACCCTGAACCGCCGATATCTTGGTAGATGATTCGCTCATTGTTTAAGTGAATTCTCTCTGTATGATGAACATGGAAAAGGAAGAGTTACATTTGTAACCCTCCCTGATCCTAATAGTTAAGTTGTTATGTTAGCAGCACGATGAAGTTTGAACTGCGGTCTGTGGTTCAGTTGTAGCCTCAGATCCACATCCACAGCCAGATTCTCCGGCAGCTTTCTTTTCTTCATCCAGCTTACAGCATGCTTCTTCATTGCTGACGGGTTCCCCTCCACAACATCCTGAAGATGCTGTTGTTGATGTTTCTGATACCTGGCTTTCTTGTTCCATGATTTCGGTGTTTGATTTGTCAATTTGCGGGGTACAACATGTCCCCTGGTTTGATGTTTTTTCTTCTTTTTCCTCCGGCAGGGCAGGACCACAACACGCACTCCCTCCGGTATTATCCGTGCTACACACCCCGGTTTCAGGCAGGTCCAGCTCTACTCTTTTTGCAGCTTCTACATCCCCAGCCAACCAGGCAGATATGGATCGTACTTGTTCATAACCGGTGGCCATCAAAAAGGTGGGAGCCCGGCCATAGCTTTTAACCCCTGCGATATAAAAGTCGGGTTCTGGCTGGCGTAATTCTTCTTCTCCGTGAGGGCGCACGGTCCCGCAACTATGAATATTGGGATCAATCAGTTCGGCCAGGGCCGGCACGCATTCCAGGGCTGGATCGGTTTGTACCCGTACTTCCCGCAATATTGAGAGGTCAGGCCGGGCACCGGTATTGGCGATGATTTCATCTATAGCTGCAATGCGGTCACCTGAGTTCTCTGAATACCCTTTTATGGTCAGCATCCCGTCTTCTTCTATCACTTCATGTATATAAAAGGAAGTGTATATATCCAGTTGACCTGATTTAACCAGCCTTTCTATCCTGATGCCCAAAGCACCCCGGGCTTCCAGTTCATCATCCTGCTGACCACCATATACTTTTGCAAGATCGTTATCCCGCAATACCCAGTGAAGGCGGGTTTCTGGCTGCTCTTCTTTTAAGGCCGCCAGATCCAGAAGGGAATTAATGGCAGAATGCCCTCCTCCGACTACCAACACACTTTTGTTGGCATATCGCTCTTTGTCTTTGCCGAGGATATCGGGAATACGGTAGGCAATTCGGTCAGCGTGTTTCTCTTCGCCTGTGGCTGGTATTCCTCCTGCGCCTATGGGATTGGGAGTGTTCCAGGTTCCGGAAGTGTCAATTACTCCAGAGGCTTCAAATAACTGAGTGTCTCCATTACTCTCCACTTTCACAATAAACGGAAGCTTTTCACGGCCATTCGTTTTCATTTTATTCATTCCTTTCCTGGTGATGGAAATAACTTTTGAAGAAAGATGGATGAAGGGTTTTATCCTGGGATGAAGGCTGAGAGGTACCAGGTAGTCGCGAACAATTTCACTGCCGGTGGGGAGTACTTCCCCGGATGGTTTTTTCCAGTCAACCTCATCAAGCAACCGCTCAGCCGCTTTATCAATATTGTATTTCCAGGGGGTAAATACCTGAACATGGCCCCAGTCGGTGAGATTAGCGCCTATCGTGTTTCCACTCTCAAATAGTATAAACGGGATGTCTCGTTCAGTTAAGTGAGCTGCCGCTGCCATCCCCACAGGACCGCCCCCTATTATTGCTACCGGATGCTTTCTTTGCTTCATGATGATATAATTACTTCTTGATTTCACCCTGAAGACGCGGGCACCTCCCAATTGATGCAGCAGAAATTATAAGTTTTTTAAGGGGTAGACATCCACAACAATGTTAATTAAGTTAACATTGTTAAATTTATGAAAATCGATAATTATCTAAACATTAATGCACAATGACTAAGAACCCTGTCCACAAGCGCCGGATGAAAAACTACTTTCTGGAAGCAGCCAAAGAAATAATAATGGGAGAAGGTGTGTCGGCCCTTAGTGTGCGGAATGTAGCCGAACGTGCCGGTTATTCGTATGCTACCCTCTATTCCTACTACCGGGGACTAACCGATCTTATCTCCTCAAGTCTGAATGATTTTAAGGAAGAGTGTATCCAACACATTCATGAAAAAACGGAGCAGGCTGCACCCGGAAAAGAGAATATAGAGCAAACCGTAATGGCTTATGTGCAGTACTTTGTTCAGTACCCATCTATATACCGGCTGTTCTATATCGAAAAGTTACCCTCTGGCAAAACCACCGAAATAGCTGCATTTCTGCTGGATGAATTGTATCAGGATGATTTTCAACTCTGTATTAAAGGGGGCGTCTATACCAAAAAGGAGGCTGTAAATATAAAAGAACGGCTCCGGTATACCGTCTCCGGTCTTCTTGTTTTGTATTTGAACCGAAAACATCCGGGCGATTACCAAACTTTTACCGAAAATGTACAACGAGAGGTATCACATATTCTTGATCGTTCAGAGTCATGAAAGTATTCGTCTATAAAACAGATATTGAATCACCCCAACAGCTACACCAGGTGGGAGAATTACTCAATATACATTCCCGTATTTATTCGTGGTCGGTTGATGTTGAAAACAAGGACCGGGTACTCAGAGTTGAGGCTGATGATTCCATGCATGATGAAGCTATATTTACCCTGGTTCATGCAGGCGGGTTTAGATGTGAAGTATTGCCTGTATAGAGTTTTTTTGGTTTTAATTTATGAGCAGACTATCTGTATTCATTATAAAATACCTTATCACCCAGTGAATGATAACTTGAGACATACTCTTCAACAGCTTACCGAAATGAGTTCGGAAGAGTGGAATACACTCAGTTCTATCCTGGTGCACCGTTCATATAAGAAAGGCGACATGGTGTTAGCTGCAGGACAAATATGCAGGGGTATCTACTTTGTCTCTTCCGGAGTACTGCGTACCTACCTGTTGAGTGATGGAAAGGAAGTCAATGCCGCTTTTACTTTTAAGCATGAATTTGTACATGAACTGGAGAGTCTTTCTACCGGTGAGCCATCCCTTCGATATATTCAGGCATTAAGTGATGCTGAAATCATTTTCATAAATAAAGAACAATTGGTAGCACTCTATGATCATGCCCCTGTATTCCAGGAAATGGGACGTAAGATTTTGGAGCAAATTGCTATAACGGAGCAGAAATACGCCTCTCTGTTCACCATCTATTCTCCCGAGGAGCGATATCGTCATATCATAAAGAACCATCCGGAACTCATCCGGCAAATCCCTCTTAAGCATTTAGCCTCTTACCTGGGGATTGCCCGCGAAACCCTCAGCAGGATCAGGGGGAGGATATCTTAGTTAGAAAGAAGGCGGGATTATTTTTGGGATTTATATTTCAAATTTCCTTTGTGGGAATGGGAAGAGAGCAAGGGTGGCGGTAGGCTGGTGGCTGAATGTTGACGGCAAATTTTTAATCGTCAGCCCTATAACACATTAGCATCCAAACACCAAAGCACGTTATTACACAGAGTTCACAGAGAAGACACGGAGTTTCACAGAGGGGATGGGGCTTCTACACTCAAATCTGATCCATAATTCCTATCAAGGTTGTCATGCAGGGCTACTATGGACTACCGTCCCGGTTTGTAAAACCATCTTGTGCCTTATTCGGATCTATTCCTGACCCTTTTCTATTTCACCTGCGGCGAAACAAGGGAGGGAACAAGGGTGGGTCCGGTGATGATTGGAATCTGGCTCAAGGGATATATGGAGTGGAATATCCTTAAAGACATACTCTTGCAACTTCTGGTTAATATTAGTACTTACTTTCCCAACAAGCTCAACCTGTTCTATGAATAAGCTATCTTATTGGATTTTAATTACCGTTGTCTTATCTGTTTTAAGCTGTAGTAAAACCGAACAAAATACCAACTATAACCTGGTGTTTGAGAAGCATATAGGTAATGAAATATATGAAGGGTTTATTGGTACAGGACGAACGATTACTTCAGATTACCAACGCTACTTATATGTAGATGACATAACACAGGTATATGTGAAGCAATACGATCTTGATGGAAATTTCATCCGCAATATTGGACGAGAAGGACGGGGACCTGGAGAATTTCCAACCAGCAATATCATGTCAGATGTTAGAGGCTCCTTAATTGCTGTTAATGACCTGAGTGGATTTCGGGTTTCAGTATTCGATACTTCTGGTACTTTTAAATTTTCATTTCCAACTCAGAGACGGTATATAACCCCAACCTATATTATAGATTCTACTCTTATTTCCGGGGATGGGGGTTCTACTTTTGAACGAGATTTAAAAGGCAAATATCAGTTCAGTAAATTCAATTTTGATGGAGAATTGATCTCCCGGTTTGTTCCCTATCCAATTTCTGAGAAAACCTCTGATTATCCGGCCCGGGTTTTTCAAGGGAGAATTGAAGTCAGTAACGGCTTGTTACACATAGCTTATCTGTTTGTTCCACTTTATCAGATCTATGATATAGAAAGTGAAAAACTATTGTATGAATTCAATTTGGCTGATTTTCCGGGATTTGAAATAGACACTGAACGAAAAAGTATAAAAGGAAACTATCCTCAGACTATTCTTAAGTCTATGGAAGAGTTGCAACAGTATTTGTCATATCTGCATGTGATTGATAATAATATTTTCATAATGCGTATGTCGAATCCTTATGTTATTATTGAGAATTATGAATTAGAAAAAGACTCTCTAAAGCATATTAATACTTATGCTGCTTCTCCAAAAATTTTAGATGCAGGTCGCATCCTTGACTTCATCTATATACCCCAAACGGAACGGTTCTATTTTGCGCAAAGTCACAATGAAGAAGGTATTGTTGTTTCTGTTTTCAGGCATGAGGAGCAGCTAAAATGATTATCCCACACCGTACAATTGGGTTTATGAGCGGAGGTTTGTTAGGTGCGGTTCTTTGACCCCGGATTATCATCCGTTGAGACTTGGAGACAATCACACCATCATTACCAAAGAGTTTGTAGGGGCGTCATCGCATGCGCTCCGGTGCAAGCCTCAGGCATTATTTCTACAGTGGCTTTTAGAACGAGAAAAAAAAATTATTTACTTGATAAGTAATGAAAAAAAATTACACTCTCGTAACTGCCAACCAATAATAGCACCTATGAAGAAATATAAAATCGGATTTTTTATTGTTGCCTTAGTGGCTCTTTTTTATCTGAATGTAAGTGTCAATCATGAATTAACATTCTCTCAGGAAGCTACAGCACAAAGTGGACCCGGAGATAATTTTTCATGTGGAGAGCACCCGGATGAATGTAATAGCACAGTAGCAAATTGTGATGGTGGGGTAGAGGATTCGTGGGGTGAGTGTTCAATTTTGTGTCCCCCATTCTTTCCTCCTCAAACTGGATTATACTGCGATGGTAATACAGACCCCCATTAATGTAGATTACTAAAACAATCCCATTATTTTATATGAATAAGGAGAATTCTTATGGGTAAGAAAGAAAAAGTTTTACTCTGGGTACTCTTTCTTACCCTCTTTTCATTTAATATATATCAGCAGTAGTGTCCGGTTAAAAGTCGAAGAGCCCCAATTGGTTACGAGGTTGGGGGTCGAATTCCGTGAGTGAATCATCGGAAAATAGCTGTTTAAGCGTCATACGCTCTAATATTGTGACGCTCAGTA
>VEMX01000003.1 GCA_009711805.1 Balneolaceae bacterium
TGGCATCCCCTACATTCTGCAGGGACTGCTCCAGGCCTGCCACCCGGGATCTCAATTTGGTTGCAATGGAATACCCCGCCGCATCATCTTCGGCCTTGTTGATTTTAAGACCCGTGGACATCCGCATGCGGCTGTCACCTAATTCTCGGTTCACCCGGTTCAGCGATAGCTGGGAATCCAGGGATTGTACATTGGTGTTTACTCTGTTTAGATCGCCAAAACTCGCCATGATTATTCACCTTTTGTTTATTTAATGTTAGATCGATTTTGGTGTTGTATTAGCTCTTGTGTTTGTTTGAACTACTTCATTTATCGATGGCTAAATGGTGATCTTAAATTTGAGATTAATTTTTTTTAGAAAAGATAAAAAAATGGCTTAAGGGCCTTTAAACAACGTTTTTTTGTAAAATACAAGCTCTATTCAAAAAATAAATTACCCCTTAAAAATTCAAAATGAGCGCATAAAGTACGTTTTAAAACTTGTGTATAGAATAATATATAACCATACATTCAGCTGATATAATACATCCCTTTATCCCCACAGTATTCCTCAATCAATGCAGCCGGGTTTAGTTTGTATTTCTCTTTACCAGTTCTTTTAGCAGAACATCCATGATCAAGGCTTCATAGCGTTCCGAGAGCTTCTCCTCTACATAATAAATATCCCGCAACTCTATTTGATTGTCATTGGATGTGGGATTCGATTGTTCACCTTTTGCTGAACCAAAATCCCGAGCAAATTCTATATTGTATTCCTCCTTTAACCACTCCAGATCTTCTGAATGCTTTTCATATACAACCTCTTTCACCCAGTCTTTTATCCGGGGTTTTGTACTAAAAGGAGCATTTACTTCCTGGATGACATTTAAATGGGGTTTAAATACATCCTCTTTATTGGTATAAATATTTCTTTGTATTTTTTCGAGTAACAACATTTGCTCAATAGAAAGAGACACATTTGTTCTTTTACCAGCCTGATCTAAACTGTTATAGTCTAATCCTATCTTGTTACAGAAAACAACCAACGAATTTTGCTTGGGACTATATTCATATACCTGCACATCAAAAAATTGCTTCCACATCTCAATTACTTTCCTGAATATATAGGTGTACTCATATGGAGACTCAACATAGGACCTGGCTTTGATCATTTGTTGTTGAACCGACTTATAATAATCAACCGGATTTCTGACAAACAGCAGCACAGTAATTTCTGAATAAAATCTCTTCAGGTATTCAGCGGCTCTGCGTACATATTCTTCATTATGAATGAAAAGGTATTCGGTGGATATAATCTGTTGTGTATTTCCCGTTTCAATATCATTTTCCAGTTGTACGGTGAACTGATCCACACTTCTCTTCATTTCTGCCGGCTTAACTGAACTAAACTGCCTGGGCATATCCGCTCTTTCTCCTTCCGTAACAAACCATAACTTGTGATGATTTATTTCTCTTCCCGGATAGGTAAAGCCCTGTTGATTAATATTGACTTTATTTTGAAAGAGCAACCTTTGTATTGATGAAGTTCCCGTTTTGGGAGATCCCAGGTGTAGATATAATTTCTTCATATACTTTTTGTCTATTTTTTTTGGACCCATCAGTGGTCCTGTCAACTGTTATGCACAAAATATCTGCCGGGCTAATTCAGTATCGCCTTTAATCCCTCCCTTAAACCTATAACCGGCTTCCAGCCATCAAGGGGTTCAAAATCTGACCAGGGAACCATTACTTCTCTCTCCCTGTAAGGGCGCACACCAAAATTGACATTCAGTGCTTCCCCCCTTATTTCCTCTATCAGGCTAACAAGTTTTTTTAGGCTCAATGTTTCATCAGAAGAAATACCATACTCCTGCTTAAAACCTGCTTCCCTGGATTGTATCAACCGAACTGAAACAAGAAATGCCTCCACTACATCATCTATATGCACAAAATCCAACAACTGTTCTCCGCCAGAAAGATTAATCTCCTGTTTTGTTTTTATGCTTTTCTTCAGCAATTCAATCAGCTTTCCTCTCTTATCTCTGGGACCATACGTATCGAAAAGCTTTAAGGTGATTGCCGAAATTTTATTACTATCGGAGTAATATTCCAACAAATTCTGGAATGCCTGCTTGGTAGCTGCATACAGGTTTACCGGCCTATAATCACAATTGGTAAAGTGTTCAAACGAAGTGCCGGTATTGATAAGGTATTGTACCTGGTGCTGAACTAACGCTTCGGCAAGATATAATCCCAGGCGAATATTACTGTCAATCAGTGTATCTAAATCATCCGGCGTATGATCAAAGGTATAATATGAGGCAAAATGAAGAGCCATATCAGGTTTGAAATGTCCAACTGACTCATCAACAGAACGATAGGTGCCGGAATAATTAAAGAAGCTGATCTGCTCTTCAATTTCAGATAAGTAGCTGAGATCTGAATGCTCTCTTTTTAGTATGGCTACCTTATGGTCGTCTTCGATTAACCGCTTTGCAATGGAAGAGCCAATGTACCCGGTACCGCCTGTAATATAAAATCTCATCAAAACGGGGATTTAAATTCATCGATAGCAGGAAAACCCGTATCACGTTCCGAAGTAACCGGATTATTGAAATCAAATTCATAATCCAGCGATGACCATAAGATACCGGTATCGTGGTTGGGACTATAGCAGGTTTCCACCATATATGTAAGCATAGACTTTTTTGACGGCACATAAAACCCATGGGCACAGCCTCTGGGAATAAGAATAGCCATTCGATTGTCTTCATTAAGCTGAAAGGCATATACCTTGCCGTATGCTTCTGACTTCTTTCTCAAGTCTACCACATAATCGGTAACCATTCCTACATTACAGAATACTATTTTTGCGTGATCTTTGGGCGGCAACTGAAAATGAAAGCCCCGAAATACATTCGGCTCTGACCAAGTGTAATAGGCTTCCCGTATTTTAAAATCAAAAGCAACATTGTCAAATATCTGCTCGTGATAGGTTTTTACAAAACCACCCCGCTGATCCTGCTGTTGGAAAGCATGTATCAGGTAACAATCTGGTATTTCGGTCGCTTCAATCTTCACAATAGATATACTAAACTACCTCGTTTGATTCTACCATTTCCCGAACCTTTTCTGCCATGAAATCAAAATGTATTTCATCCAGCCCCGGGTATATGCCTATCCACAAGGTCTGGTTCATCACCCGGTCTGCATTTTCGGTACTGCCGACAACTCTGTAATCTATGTGTTCGTATGCAGGCTGCTTCAACAAATTTCCTCCGAAAAGAAGCCGGGTGGCAATCTTGTTGCCTTCAAATTTCCCAACCAATTCATTCCTGTTGAAAGGAGCACTCTCTTTCACCGTAATAGGAAACCCAAACCAGCTTGGGGTACTGTTGGGTGTAGCTTCAGGTAAAACTAAATATTCTGAAAATTCATCCATCTGTTTTCGCAGGTACTCATAATTGGCACGGCGTTTCTCAATAAAATGATCCAATTTTTTTAGCTGAGATACTCCCACCGCCGCCTGCATATCGGTGAGCTTCAGGTTATAACCAATGTGACTATATATATACTTGTGATCGTATCCGAAGGGAAGTTCTCCCGCCTGCCACTCAAATCGTTTACCGCAGGTATTAGCCTCTCCGGGCGGGCACCAGCAATCGCGCCCCCAATCCCGGAACGATTCAATAATTCGTTTCAGTTTTACATGTTTGCTAAGTACCGCTCCCCCTTCTCCCATGGTAATATGGTGAGCCGGATAGAAACTAACGGTGGCAATATCTCCGAAGGTTCCAACTTTCTGGCCCTTGTACTCGGCCCCTACAGCATCGCAACAATCTTCTATCACCCACAGGTTATATTTCTCAGCTACCCGCATTACCTCGTCTAAGTTAAATGGGTTACCAAGGGTATGAGCTACCATAATGGCTTTGGTCTTTTCGGATATAGCTTCCTCCAAGAGGGTTGTATCTATATTATAGGTGGGAATATGAGCATCCAGGAAAACTGGTACCAGCCCGTTTTGAATAATAGGGTTTACGGTTGTAGGAAACCCTTCGGCTGTAGTAATTACTTCATCTCCGGGCTTTAGTTGCCGGTCGCCAAGTTGCGGACTTGTAAGAGTTGATAAGGCCACCAAGTTTGCGCTGGAGCCTGAATTCACCAAAGCGCACACACGTAATCCAAACCATTTTTTAAATTTCTTTTCAAACTCATCGGTAAAACGTCCTTCTGTCAGCCAAAAATCAAGACTGGCTTCAATCAGGTATTCCAGATCTTCTTCATCAAACACTTTGCCGGACACAGGAACAGAAGACTCTCCGGGCACAAATTCTTTATCGGGCCATTTACATTTAAAATACTCTGGGATAAGGTCTTTGAATTTTTGCCTTAGTTTTTCTTCTGTCATTGTATGTTGCTTTATCGATATAATTTTTCAAGTCTTCCAGACATCGCTGATAAATATCCTCGGAAGAATGTACATCATTTTGATAAAAATCTTTATACCAAAGCGTGGTTTTCTCAACGGCGGTATCTGCATCCCATCTCGGCGTCCACTTTAGGTGCATCCTTGCTTTGGATATATCCAGTTTCAGGTAGTTTGCTTCATGTGGATGTTCATCTCCGTCTTTCTTCCAAACTTTACCTTTGCCCCATACAGTTCCAATTTTCTCGGTTACCCACTGTACGTTTTGTGCATCTTCATCCCGGGGGCCAAAATTCCATCCTCCGCGAATATCTTCCCCATTATAAGCTTTTTGTGCCAGAAGTAAATATCCCGATAAAGGTTCCAGAACATGCTGCCAGGGCCGGATTGCCTTGGGATTTCGAATCAACACCTTTTCTCCCTGACAAATGGCCTGTACTACATCGGGCACTAAACGGTCTTTGGCCCAATCACCTCCGCCAATGACATTCCCTGCTCGAGCTGTACATACAAGCTGATCAGTTTTTTGAAAGAAAGACCGGTTATAAGAAGACACCACTAATTCCGCCGCTCCTTTACTACTGGAATACGGATCGTGGCCTCCCATAGGATCAATCTCCCGGTATCCAAAAGTCCATTCTTTATTTTCATAGCATTTATCGGTGGTAATGATTACCGTTGATTTAATTGAAGGGGTTTCACGAACGGCTTCCAATACATTTACCGTGCCCATTATATTGGTTGAATAGGTTTCCCTGGGGTTTTCATATGATAGCCGAACCAATGGTTGCGCTGCCATATGGATAAGAATATCCGGCTGGTATTCTTTTACTGATTTGGAAAGCGTTGGATAATCCCTCACATCTGCTTGTATATGATGTAGTTTTTCCCTGAGTCCAGCCGTTTCAAATAAGCTGGGGATTGTAGGTATATCCACCGAATAACCGGTAACATCAGCACCCATCTCCAGCAGCCAGATACTCATCCAGCTACCTTTAAATCCGGTATGTCCTGTTAAAAATACCTTCTTCCCATTCCAAAAATGCCTTCCGTTTACCATATCTTCCATGGGGCTTTGTTTGCATTCCATAAATCTTCGAGATGGTTCTTATCCCGAAGCGTATCCATAGGGCGCCAAAAACCGTCATGGGTAAAGGCCTCTATCTGCCTTTCTTCCGCCAATTGTTCCATAGGCTCTCTTTCCCAAATCACAGGGTCTCCATCTATCAAATCAAAAACCTGTGGTTCTAATACAAAGAAACCGCCATTTATATATCCTCCGTCTCCTTGTGGCTTCTCCTGAAATGAGGTAATGGTGGTATCATCCATCTTAATGGCTCCAAAACGCCCGGGGGGTTGAACGGCTGTAACCGTAGCCCACTTTTCTTTCTCTTTATGAAATTCGAGTGATTTGCTGATGTCAATATTACTGACACCATCACCATAGGTAAAGCAAAATGTCTCATCGCCCACATAATCTTTTACACGGAGCAAGCGTCCTCCCGTCATGGTAAGATCTCCGGTGTCTACAATAGTGACCTTCCAGGGCTCTGCATTATTTTCGTGTACCTGCATTTCGTTGTTCGACATATCAAATGTAATATTCGACATATGCAGGAAATAATTGGCGAAATATTCTTTAATCACATATCCCTTATAACCGGCACAAATAATAAACTCATTAACCCCATGCCGGGAATAGATCTTCATGATATGCCACAGTATCGGTCTTCCGCCTATCTCTACCATGGGCTTGGGCCTGGTGGTAGTTTCCTCACTTAACCGGGTTCCTAATCCACCCGCAAGAATTACACATTTCATAGTTTTATGATATTGTATTTTTGATTACGTTTTGGGCATCGTAGTGTTCCCGAACATATTTTGCTGCTGTTTGGGCGGCCTGTTTATATTTCTTATGATGTTTCATAAACTTGCCTATTGACTGGTACAATGCATTGGTAGTGAAGTCTCCGATGGTAACTCCCGGCTTTTCGTCAAAACGTTTTATAAATGTATCTGAGTAGGTTCCTTTAGTCGTTAATACCGGGGTTTTGCCTGCCAGCACATCCAGCAATATGCCGGAAAGTTTATTACCGAAATGCTCCGGTTCATATGGAAGCAGAACCGCAGAGCTTCGTTGTATCAATCCATCGTATGAATATTCCGGATCATCTTTCTCAATAATATGCACCCGATCTCCAGCCAGTTTTCTGAACCTCTCCTGGTAAGCTTCGTGCATTAAACCGGTATATACGGTTAACCTGTAGTTTGTGGATTTACCCTGAAGTTTTAGTACCAATTCAAGCATCAACCGCACTCCCTGCACGTCTCTTCCACTGCTGATATAAAGGAATTCTTCCATTTCTCTTTTGTGTGAATCCTTTTCAACATCGAGCATAGCAGACTTCACCATACAGCCAACGGCTTTTGGAATATAGTTTAGTTTTTGGGCGTACATTTTGGTGAGAGATTCCGGTGCACAGCTAATCTGAAGATTCGGTTGAAATACCGATGCATACTCCAACAGTTGCTCTTCCATACGGTCGAGAGTTTCATCAGCTTTAGCGAAACGATTTGTCAATGCTTCCTGAAAGCATATCCTCATCTCAACCGCCGGTTGAAACGGTAATTCTTTATACCAGTCTAACACTCCCTGAAGGTTATTAATACCGGTTGTGTGCATTACCACTTTATCACCCGGTTGTATCTTCTCAGATAAATGTGTAGTCAATTCCTCATACGTAATCCGGTTCGATTCCTTAATACCCTGTATCACATTTTCCTGGAAGCGGTATGGAGATTGTGTGAGTACCGGAAGTACTTTCTGTCCCGGTAATAATGATTCATCAAAAGCCCGATGAGTTAGCAGGGTGAATTTTTGGGGACTTTCTTCAAAATATTTTACCAGCTCTTTTGCGTAGGTATAGTGGTGACCGTTCTGGCTGTGTAAGCCGGCATCCAGTACCCATATATTTCCAGTTTCCGCTTTCTTTTCAGAAACTGTATTTTTCCCTGAAAAGCTATCGGGCCAAATGTCCATAATGCCCCGAAAGTTGTTGTGCTTAGTCCTCAACAGGTAAGAAGAATAAGTCTGCTTCTTATCTTTTGTTTTCTGGTGATCCAGACTACGCACATAATTGTGGTTTAACCTCGAATGAGGAGTATAAATCTGTTTGTTCATGTCCGGATCAAGTCCAAGTAATCTGCAGCTCAACTCTTTACCGCCGTGGCCAAAGAGAATATAATCCCCCCATCCACCTACTTGGTAAAATGCTTTTGCACTATACACTGCATTTCCTTCAAGCAGTGTTACTGCAGGACAAATTTCATCTCCCATACTGTAGTGCCACGGATCATCAGCCGGATCATCCGAGTAATATACTCCCCTGGATACCAGTATATCGCGTGCTTCGTGTTCTTTAATATGCGCTTCGATCATTCCTCCATCCGGGATGCCATCATCATCCACAAACAGTAATAATTCTCCTTTGGCAAATACGGTACCCATATTCCGGGCCAGGTATGCCCCGGAATTTCCTTTCATCTTCACATAAGTATCTATATAGGGCATCAGGCGTTCAAACTCTGCATCGGCTTTACCATTGTTCACAAAAATAAGCTCGCCTATACCATCCAACTGTTCACTTAACCGTTTAAAGTTCTCTACTGATTTCTCCTTGAACTTATTACTGATTAAAACGGCAGATACTTTGGGTTGATTAATTTCATTAATGTATTTCACGCTGGAGAACCAATACTTATATAGTGCTCGCTTATGTCCCCAGTTCTTGCTTTCAAGATCCTTAAACATCTCCCGGCTATTCCCCTCATCAACAGAAAGCTGATATTCGGGGATCAATAACAATGCATGCACCTGAATAAAAAATGCCACATTATCGGTTGGTTCTTCTTTCAGGCGTTCCTCTGTTTCAATCAATACTTGTTGAAGCAGTCTGTTGTCAAAATCTAAGGAGGAGAATCTGTTTATAAAGGTCATAATTTTTTCGGCCCGCTGGGGGTTTAGCGGTTCATTCCAAAAGCTATCTCCAAATATCTTAGCCTTAGTATCCGGCGTACTCACTTCCTCGCTGCTTTCCGAATGTTGAGCGGTATGATTTTCTTCAGTCTCACTTTCAATACCCAGCAATCCATTTACAATTTCTTGGTTTGGGCTTGCTGAAAAACTGTTACTGATAATATTTTTCTCTGCCTCATTTAGTACAAGATTGTTGCGTAGTGCTGTCAATCCAAAACGGCATTCAATTTCAGGCAGTACCTCAGGGTTTGTGTGAAGAACCTGCAATAACTGTGCTTCATCCCTTCCAACTGCATAAGAACTCACATCCTTTAATAACAACCATGCTTCCACAGTACGAACCATCAGCCATTTCTGGAAATCGGTTTGTACACTGGTCTTGTCCTGGACCTTAACAGGCAGCAGGAAGGGGCGGTCGGCATGCATATTCTCCTGCCCCAAATTGGTTGTTTCCATCAGGTCCTGCATAATTTGAACCGCCTGTTGCCGTTTGCCAAGGGCGTTCATCATCCGCGCAAGGGTAAAGGCTACGGGGAGGCTGCATCCTTCCTGATTATATATTCGGATCAGCGCCTGTGCAGCACTTAACATTAATAACACTCTTTGATTGGGGTCTAACCCTGCGGATGTTTCTGCGGCACATATATAGTCCAGGGCACGCAGGTAATCTTCATTCTCTTTGTTTTGGGATGCATTAAACCACCCCAGTGATTTTTCTGATGTCCAGGGCAAAGACTGCAAATATTTTCTCCAGCTTTGTTCTTCCGGCTCTTCAACTGCAACCTTTTGGTTAAACAACAATCCTTCGTTTCTGAGCTCTTCAGCTGTCTCTGCTTTCAACGCTACCAGGTTCATTCGGTATGGGTCAGGCATTCCCTCACCTTCATACTCTACGAGTAGCTCAAAATCAGTTATATATTCATAAAATGTATACTCTAGCTCTCTCAGGTATTCAGCGGTCTGCTGCCATTCTTGTGCATCTTCGCCCTTTGCAATAATGATAACCGGGCTTTCATCCTTCAAATAAGTTTCAGCTCCCTGTAGTAACCGGTACTCGTGACCATTAACATCAATCTTAAACAAATTGATGTTGGGCTTATTCATATGCTGCCACCAAGCATCGAAGGTAGTAGCAGAGATTTGTGCCTCTCCTGCATCATCTATAAGGTTAAACTCGGGCGTCTGGTTTAATGTGAAACCTGTTTCGGAAGTTTCATCAGAAAGCCCCTTGTTTATCACTTTAAGCTGTTTAACATTGTTTTCAACCTGGCTTTGTTGTAAATGTTGGCTTGTTTCTGCCCAGGGCTCAAACGCATACACCTTTCCCTCTTCTCCTACAGCTTCTGCCATTGGCAGTGCAAATACTCCGAAACCAGCGCCGGCATCCACTACTTTCATGCCCGGTTGCAGGTACTTTCTGGCAAAATCCAGTTCTGTGTCAAGCCAGCTGCCCTGCTCCAGCAGTACATAGTTGGTAAGTATATTGAGGTCTTGGGGCACACTTACCGAAATACCGTCTGTAGTTGATATAATATGTGTTGGGGTTTTCTTTTCGGTAGTTGTGTTTGTCTGCGGGGGAGTATCATCTCTCTCTTCTATTTCTATTGTGCCAAGTGCATTCTGTACTTGTGCTTCCACAGATTCTCTCACATTTTCTATTTCCTGTGTATCAATACTATCTGTACTTTCTGCCACGGAACCCTGATCCGTCTTTTTATCCATCAGGTATTCTTCTCCCGCTGTTTGTATTTCAATATGCTCTTGCCATTCATCTTCAACTAAACTCTCTTCATATCCGTGTACTCTCTGCTTCCACATTTCCCGGAATGCAGATGCCAGGTTTTTTCCAAACCTCTCTCCATTATATAGGGGCGAGTTTGCCACTTTATCTCTCATTCCAGTCCGCATTTTTGCCAGGCTCTCTACATCAGATGCAAGCTCAACGGCTTTTTGTATATAAGTATCCCAGTTATCCGCTACCAAGTTTTCGAAACCGGCATTAGCCAAATGAGTTGCGGCATGCCGTCCGGCAAAGGTAGGTCCCGGCAAACTGACCACCGGCACTCCCATCCACAAAGCTTCGCAGGTAGTTAACCCACCTGAATAAGGCCAGGGATCTAATGCTATATCCACCTTATTATAGGCATCCAACAATACATCATGGGTAGACTCTCCTTCAAACATCAAACGATCGCCGCTTATACCCTGCAATTCCATCTGTTCTACAATGCGGTCGGTAAACATTTTGGTGCCATACTGTTTGCTCTTCAGGAACAAGCGGCTGTTGGGCACCTGATTCATAATTTCGGCCCAGCGGCTAAATAATTCCTTATTCACTTTGGTAGGGTTATTAAAACAACCAAAGGTTATATAGCCATTTTCTTTGGCGGGCAATGCTTTTACATCTGGTGTATAATCTGGCGCCAAAAAGCAGATATAATCATCTGGAAGACGTACCAGTTTTTCGGTATAAAATTCTTCTTCACCGGCGGGAGTTTCATGCCAATCGGTGAGCAGGTAGTCAACACAATCCAATCCTGTGGTATTAAACAATCCTCCCACCCATTTCACTACTATAGGTGCGGGATTCAGAGTCACCATCTGCAGACGGTTGTCTTCGGAGTGTCCCGACAGCTCTACTAAAATATCAACATTATCCCCACGAATAACCCGTGCAATAACCTCATTATCGTAACCCATAACGGATCTCCATATCAGGGCCCGGTTGCTTATACGGCGGGTAAGCTGATCGATAATATTATTGGTGGTATAACAGTACACCTCAACTTGATCTTTCGGGAGGTGCTCGAGAGCTTTGGTAATCATCCAGCCTACCGGATGCTGCCTGAAACCTCCGGAGATAAAACCAATTTTTAGTTTTTTGTCTTTCTTTTTGTTGTGGGGAACTGGTCGGGGCTCGGCTTTCTTTTCTGCAAACCGCGCATCCCATTTACGGTGTTCGTTAAAAATTTCTTCTTTGGTGCGTTTGGGATTATAATGCAGTCCCATCAGGTAATTAGAATACGCCTCAATTAAATCGGGCTGCTTATCAATTGCTTCCTGGTAGTTTTTCTCCGACTCATCAAATCGTCCCATCTCCTGCAGGCACAGGGCATAGTTCACCTGCACACCGGCCACTCTTGGGTACATATTCATTACTTGCTTATACAACTCAATGGCGTCTTCGTAGCGTCCCTCACTTTTATATATTTCTGCCAGCCCTACATGTGCGCCCAAATGCTTTTCTTCAAATCCGAGTATAGCATTCAGGTTTTCTTTGGCTTCATCAAACCGTTTAAGTTTTTGCAGTATAGTTGCCTTCTCAGCATAAGCCTCCAAGTAGGATTCATCAATCTGAATGGCAATATCAAATAACTCCAAAGCCTTTCTCAGGTCACCCTGATCCTTATATATAGCAGCAATTCTAAAAGCTACTCCCGAACTTTTTGGATCTAACTGATTAGCCTTTTGGTAACATTTCAATGCCTCATCAAGTCTTGCCTCAGCCCTGTAAACAGATCCCAGATTCAGCCATGCTTTAAAAAAATCTTCTTTCTTGTTGATTGCCTGCTTTGCAAAGTCTTCAGCCGGGCCAAACTTCCCTTGCTGAAAAAAAGCTACAGATAGTAAATGAAGGGTTTCTGACTCTTCAGAGCCTTTCTCGATCGCTCTTTTCAGGTATTTTTCTGCCTTCTCCCATTCCTGTTTTTGAAGTTGAGCTACTCCCAGGTAATGATAGGTTAGCCATGAGGATTGCTTCCGCTGTATTAAACGATTTAATGTTCGAATGGCCTTATCCGGATTGGGTTGCTTCTGGTTTAACAAGGCCTGGGCTTGGGCTAGTTCGGTATTCAAAATAAAGCTGTTTTAGTTTTTCAGTTTTGTCTTTCTCTTATATATGTCAAAAACAATGCCAGTAATTGTTCTTTCCGGTCTTAGTAATGCAAACTATCGGCTTAAAAAGGGCTTGACGATCTTAACCCGCATTTTTTGGGGTTTTTCGCATTCTTTATAGTTGTGGTGCACTAATGGATATCTATGGCAGAGAGGCTAAATTTTCCGTGGCAGAATTTTTTTCCGTCTGTCCACGCCTGTTTCTTTAGTACGTTGCAGGCTTTAAACCACTAATTCAAAACAAGGCAGCCGGAATTATTTCATTTTACGTAAGGACTTCCTTTGATTTTTCTCACATGCTTAGCTGTTTCATTTAGTAGTATTTCATCTACTTGCTTGATGATGGCGGGTACTTTGTAGGAATCCAGTTTTTCTTTGCAGTATTCTAAAATGGCTTTCTTTAGGTTTTTTCTGTCATCATTATCATCATTTATAACCACTTCTACCTTTACAATCTCACCCATAGCCGGACTTTTCATTCCATAAACGTATGCTTCTTTCACCATTCCGCTTGCTAGAATACACTGCTCAATCTCTTCTGGTATTACTTTATGGTTGCCTACTTTTATAGAGGCTGAACTGCGGCCAAGAAACCGTACCCGGCCCGTGGTCTGTATCACCAAGTCTCCTGTATTTATAAATCCATCTTCTTCAAAAAGATCATTATTCCCTATATACCTCTGATCTGCATAACCGGGTTTTACATACAGTATTCGGTCGTCTCCTATTTTAATTTGGTTTCCATTCACCTCTTTTTCCAGATAACTAGCTGGAAACCCCTCCAACCCATCTTTTACCGAAAAACATACTCCAGCTTCTGTAGATGCATAGATATGGATAATCTTGGCTTTTGGGAATTTATTTTTCAATTGATTCAGAATCTGTTGATCCGCAATTTCCCCTCCCAGGGTGATATATTTTAAATCCATCTGGTTGATCGCTTCATGCCCCAGTATTCTCCTCCAAAAAGAAGGGGTTCCTGAAAGGGCGTTACATCCGTTTGTTGCCAGTTCATGTAATTGCTCGTCAAAATCGGCATCAGAGGAGGGACACAATAGAACGGCTCCCGATAATATTGACTGCATAAATACCTGTATGCCTGCAAAACGGGTTAATTCATATGTTAGCCCCCAACGCACATTTTTACCTATTGAATGATTCCTCTTGGTCGTTCTGGTTAAACTTCTGAATGAATGTTCTACCAATTTGGGCTCTCCTGTAGTGCCCGAAGTAGGAATCAGCCACCGGGTGTGGATATCCTGGCCATTGTTGTTTGCCGCCCGGTTAATGTCTTGTTCATACTCTGATAGTATAAGCCGGTGATGTTCTATTTTTATTTTACCGTCTATATTTGCTTCTTCGTAAAACCGAGCAGCTGTTTCGGCCTGTATATCACCAGGGATAAGCAGCATAGAGGAGGCCTCGCCATGCAGTACCGGTAACAATTTAGCTAAATCTTCACGGTTGCCTTCCACAACAATGTTACGGCCCCTTACTTTTTGAAGTACATCACGGTTTGATCTCGAGAAGTTACTGAACCATCCATAGGTAAAACTAACATCACCTGTTACAAAAGCTACTCTTTGCGGAGATACCTGGGTTATAAATTTTAGCATGGTTCTGTTCCTCTTTACTTGAATTATACTTCACCTAACCGTAGTCAGGAATTTCTTGTTTTAATAATGCCAGTGCATAAATTTGTTCTGTATTCAACATTCAACTGTTTAGCATCTATATGATTTGTCGCTATATGCTGTTAATCTCAAAAACAATGCCATGGATTATTCTCCCTTCTTCCGGCATACTCCCCGCTCATTTTTGAAGTCCCCTTCACCCCTTCTTCGGTCAGAAAGCGCATTTCTCACCTTATTTTCATTTTTTATGCCTTTAAAGCAGACTATACCGCTACAGAGGTTATTTTTTCCTTTGTAGAAAATTTTTCCGCTTTCGTTTTTTAAAGCAAGGGGGGACATGACGTAAATAGCTCTTACACCCCTTTATAAGCGCATCTTCTCCTTTGGCATAGTAATTGCCAAACCATGGTACACGATCAATTACAGTTTCAACAGACCGTAATTCATCAGAAACATTAGAACTTTTTTATAAAACACTAATGGATTTAACTTTTTTCGGGTATTGGCCGATAAGCAATCTACAACAACTACCTGGCATAAAAGATAGATCGTAAAGTAAAGAGATATGCAAGACCCACAATACATCTACCAGAAACAATCGGTAATGAATGCATCGCCACTAAAATTAGTGGTTAAGATGTATGATTTGGCTATTCAGGCCTCTTACCGAGAAGATGGAAAAAGAGTCCGAGAGATACTTTCTGAGCTAATTCAAGGTCTTAATTTTGATTATGAACCTTCGAGTCAGCTTTTTGAGTTGTACCGATATTGTCAGGATTTGTCCCGCAAGGAACAATTCGAAGATATACGAGAGATACTCGAGCCCTTGCGAGAAACATGGGAAGAGGTTGCAAATAAGCAACCAGCTGCTGCCATTTCAGGTCGCAGGTACACCTAATAATTAACGGTAGTAATTATGGCTTCTATATCCGGTCTTTTGAGTCAAACAAGTTCTTACGAGTCATTCGTAACTCAACTTGTGCAGATTGAAAGTCAGAAAAAATTCAGGATGCAGTTTGAGAAGTTAGACCGAACCGAAGAGAAAAAGGCTTTGGGTTCTGTCAGTTCTGCTATTACCTCTCTCGAAAATATTATTGAGGAACTCGAAACTCCTACCAATAAATCTTTCCAACCATTTTCTACCAGCTCTACAGATGATTCCGTAGTAACGGTTAATTCGGCCACTGGAATTGATGATCCATCCACCTTTAATATTACTGTAGATCGCCTGGCTTCTAAAGACACGGCGCTTTCGCAAGTTAAAACGGGAAGCGATACCGATCTGGCCGCATTTGGCGATGGTTCTATTGATGTTACCATAGGCGATACAACAGAAACTATAACTGTGGCTACTACCAAAGATGATGGAAGTGGTGGCACAGTAGATATGACCAACGAAGAAATTTTTACTTCCTTCACTGACCAAATTGAAAGTTTATTTGGGGAGCAGGCAAAAGCAAGTGTATTCCAGGTAAACGATACAGACGTGCAATTTTCGGTACAGAGCTTAACAACTGGATTTGACAACCGCATACAGTTGAGCAATGCAACCGGAGTAATGTCAGAGATATCTTCTAATGTAACACACCTTACCCCCGAAGCCGAGTTAGATGCTTCATTTACGGTAGACGGCATTACCTTTGAACGAAGCGAAAACACAATAGATGATGCCATAAGTGGATTATCTTTTACCTTAAAAAAGGCTACCGGCCAACAAGAACAAATGTCGGTAGAGCGGGATATTGAATCCGCCGTTTCGAATGTAGAAGATTTTGTGTCGGCTTTTAATGATCTCAATTCAAACATCCGGAAAAAGACATTTATCAACCCTGATACGGGGAATAAAGGCCCCCTTCAGGGAATGAGATCGATAAGGAATTTAAGTTTAAATCTTCGCCAAACAGCCATGCTCGAATTTTCCGGAGCAGCTTCCGGTGAAGTGTCTCGATTGTCAGACATGGGCATCACTTTTGATAATGATGGTACCATGAAGATTGAAGACAAAGATTTATTGGAAGAAATATTAGCGGATCGTCCCGAAGAAGTAGAAGCCTTCTTTGAAACCGCAGATTCTCCCATTGCACAAATGAAGGCCCGCGCAGTTTCGTATACCGAATCTGAGGGAATTTTATCTGCCCTGGAAGATGGAGTGGAACAAAAACTCGATCGGCTCGATAAAAGCATTGAACGAGAAGAAAAGTACCTGGCAGATTATGAAGCCAAACAGCGGGAAATTTTCAATCAACTGGATCTACTGCTCGAACAGGGGCAGGCTCAATTTGATCAGGTAGCAAACTTCATTTCATAATTATGAAGACATCTACAATAATGAAACCTATACACGATCTTATACAAAAACTAAATAACAGTAGTCAGAAAATATTAGATGAAATTAACAGCGAAGAACCATCTATTGAGTATATTAAAGATGAGTTGAATAGCCGGGAATCATTAGTAAAGAAATTAAATTCTATATCAGAAATACATCCGTATAATTCTTTTTCGATTAGTGAACGAGCTTCACTAAAAACGAAATTTGATACTTTTATAGAACTCAACAACAGTATACACAGTAATTTAAAAACCATGCTGAGCCGACAGCGGGAAAAAATAGTAACGGCCGTAAAGCAACGAAAGGTTGAGAAACAATATACAGTTTCAAACAAACCAGACATTTCGTACTTTTAAATATTGATGAATAAGAGGGATGATATCATGGATATTAACAAACTTTCGAATCACGTAAACGAACAAGTAAATAATGCCGGCTCAACCGAGCATGCAAAAAGTGCTTCTAAAACTTCCGCTGCGGATAAAGATAAAAACAGCTTTTCCGATAAGGTGTCGTTGGATAACTTCAGCTCCAAGAAAAGCGAGCAACTGTTCGCTAAAATAGAGCTGGAGAAGATTAACCGCGAATCCTTCAGTAAGCTAAAAGATTATAAAGGAAAGCTTAAAGAGTACGAAGCAGCCAAAAGCCAATCGGATGAAGCAGCCAAAGATACCGAAATCGGTAAAATGCTCAACGATCCCGATGTGTGGTCTACAATAGCACAAAACATCATTGACAAATAATTCCTACTTAGTCTTACTTAAGAGAATATTTTATAAAAGAGAGCTTTTGGAGCTCTCTTTTTGTATATATAATAATGTATATTCAGTCATCTTCTTTGCAAGGAAGATGCAAATATGGTACACTTTTAAATAAAATAATGACCTTTCATTTATGAAGAGATCTGTTCTTGTTGTTGATGATGACGAATTGTTATTGGGGTTCCTGGAAGAAATCCTCTCAAAAGACGGATATGACGTAACAGCTTTTGAATCCCCTGTAAAAGCTACAGAGTATTTATCTGACAATTCCGTTGATCTGGTGATCACAGATGTAAAAATGAATGAGATGACCGGAGATGAAGTATTAAACTTTGTCCAAAAAAAAGTACCCAAAACAGGGGTTATCATGATCACCGGCTTTGGTAATATAAACCATGCCGTACGTGCCCTTCATAAAGGTGCCCATGATTATATCACCAAACCCTTTAAGGCGAAAGAAATTTTGTTCAGAGTACAGCGGTTCTTTGACTCTGGCGGCCAGAAAGCAGCCCCAAAAAAGAAGACCTCCTCTGCAAAAAAGAGTGACAAAAAGGAAAAATCTGAACTGGTAAGTCCGGTCGATAACTCCCAGAAAGGGGAAAACAAATTTATTGGTAACGACCCTCAGATAAAGAAATTGATGCGGGTACTTCCCCAAATAGCCCGTAACGCTGCCCCGGTATTAATCCAGGGAGAAAGTGGAACTGGAAAAGAAGTATTTGCCCATCAAATTCATGCAAACAGTAACCGTTCGGAAGGCCCATACATTAAGATTAATTGTGCCAATTTACCTTCTGAGCTGGTGGAAAGTACGCTATTCGGCCATGTAAAAGGGGCATTTACAGGAGCTATCTCGGATCGGGAAGGAGCTTTTGATGCAGCCGGTGGCGGTACCCTGCTGCTCGACGAGATCACCGAAATTGACATCAACGTACAGGCTAAATTGTTGAGGGTGCTCCAGGAAAACGAGTTTTACCGAGTGGGCAGCCAAAAGCCTTTAAAAGCCAACGTTCGCATTATTGCAACCTCGAACCGTAATATTTCCAAGTCTATCTCTGACAAAACTTTCAGGGAAGACTTATACTACCGCCTGAACGTATTTCCAATCGAAATTCCACCTCTCAGACACCGAAAGGGAGACATCCCATTACTGGCCAACTATTTTGTAGATCTTTACTCATCCCGCTATGGAATGGAACGAAAAGAAATATCCGAAGAGCTTATGGATTTTTTGGTTAATCAGGACTGGCGTGGTAACGTTCGGGAATTGAATAACAAAATACACCGGGGATTTATACTGGCTCAGGAAAGTAAAGAAATGACTATTGAGCATATCGATAACAAATTATTTTCCAGTGTGGATAACGAGTTGGCTTCCGAAATACTGAATGCCGACCTTCCCCTCATGTCTATAGAAGACATGGAGCTTCAGCTTATTAAAAAAGCCCTGGAACATACCCAGGGCAATCAAAAAGAAGCAGCAAAGTTACTGGGTATCTCGGACCGAACCATCCGTAACAAATTAAAGAACGCGAAGAAAGACAAATAATTCATCTGTTTGGTTACTTCACTCTTTAACAAAAAATCCGGCTACCTTCCTATTCAGGTTGGTAACCGGTTTTTTTATTCACTGCATGGATAATAGCAGCCCTTTGTCTGTATTGTAATATTCTATTCTTCAGAATACCTGTCACTAATTTCTCTTCAAGCTACCTTGGCCGCTAATTTTCTGGCCTGCTCCACTCTGTTTGTTTTAATTGAGACAACAATAAGGCGCCGCTTATACTCATCTTCTTCAGGATGTTCGTTATACAACCTGCTGTAGATTTTGTACACAAACTCGTACCACTCATTTTGCATAAACATGGTCATATAGTCATTCAATTCTTTGTTCTGTGAATCGTCCAGTCCCTGTTCAATCTCATCATTAAATATCTTTTTAAAGAAGAAAACAGATTTATCATAATCGGAAAGTTCTACAGAAAGAATTAACAGTTGCTGTAAAAATTCAGGCTCTACTTCTCCATTCTTAAGATCAAACAGTTCATTGAGTAATTCGGTTGCTTCTTCTCTCAATTTCGCCTTTAAAGCCAGTTTAGCCAAATTAACCAAAGTTTCTTCCATGCTTATGGATACATCAAAATTTGCACGGGAGTATAGGTTAATACGGTCGTAATACTTGGCAAGCCATTTGTAGGCTTCGTCCCATTTCTTCTGGAGCTGATAAATCTTGTACTTAATTAAATAGGGTATACTTTGAAAAGGCTCCGCATCCAGAGATTTTTTAGCAAGGGCTATTGCTTTGGGCCATTTATATTGCTCGGCCATGCAACTTGCCATTCCATTTACGGCTGCAAGCCGGTCGAAAGGAAGTAGTTTTTCTGACTTCAGAAGCTGACGATACTGGGCTGCGGCATGTACATACTTTCCTTCCTTAAAATATTGTTCTCCCTGCACCAGGTATAGCTGGGCGGCATACGACTTCAGGGTTAATTCATCGGAAGGTTTTATATGTTCAACCGGATTACTTTCCCGCACTAATAAGATGGGAATATTGGATAATCCAATTTCATTCTCTGTGATATAGCGGGTACAATCGGCTAAATCTTTTCCATCAAAAACTTTGCCCGCACTCTTGGGTACAAACCTGATTTGATAATACTGTTTCTGCTTTTCCTTAAGATCATGCAAGATTAAAGCAGGTGGCCATTCATTCTCGTTTATATTGTCGATAGTGGGGAAATCCAGAAACCGGATATTTTCATCATCCTCAACAAATAGAATCCAATCGCTTTTTGCCTCCATAATCAATTGATTCCACACTTCTACCTTGGTGGCTTCTTCATCATAACTATGCCAGCTTAGCTGTTCCGGCAGCTGGGAGGGGCGTTCACCTGCACCAGCTACTTTCACACTATGGAAAATAGTTTCCCATTCGGTAAGCTGGGATACATTCAGGTTTTTGGAATCTGATAAATAGACGACCAAATCTGCCCAGTCTGTATGTTTTAGTGTATCTTGGCTTGTACTTTCTGAATATTCTTGCATGTCAGTCTATTATGTGTGTTACGATAAATTTATTTATATATTTGAAATTGAGCCTATATGTAATCCAGCAGGGTATTTTCAAACATGGTAGAGTGTACAGCCATGGCAGATTCATACGCCACTTGTGTACCCTGGAGATCCGAAAATGCCTGGGCATAATCCGTATCAACCAAGCCGCTTTTATTGGCTCTTTTAGTGATCTTAGAAGATTCGTATTGCTCAAACATGAAGTCCATGCGGTTTATGTTATTCCCCAAACGGGAAGTAACATCCGTTACGTGTTCAATAATATCATCCGTCTCGGATAACATATCACTTACGGCATCTATATCATTATCCCGCAGAGCCTGTTCTATATTCCCAATTATTTCGAATAAATCGCCGGCGGGGGTGTCTCTTATTTCCGTACCCGTTACACTCAAATCTATATTTACCCCATCTCCTGCCAGGGCTTGCGGGGGTTTGTCATTACTGGTATCAGCCACTCCGCCTACTGCGGTATTATCCAGCTCAAAAGGCCGTTCGGCACTGTTGGTTCCTGCAAATAAATACCGGTCACCATAGCTTAAATTCAAGGTGCCTACCAGGCTATCCCGAATTCCGGAAATTTCATCAGCCATATTAGCCCGATTGCTTTCACCGGCCGAACTGGATGCTCCCTGTACTACAAGTCCTTTAATTTCAATCAACCGGTCAATAGTTTCGTCCAGGGCTTCCTGGGCCAACCGGCTCTGCCGCAAACCACTATTAATATTACTCTGATACTGTTCTTCCTGGCGAATATTTTCTTCCAGTATGCGACTACGCTGAAAAGAGACCGGATCCTGGGAAGGCACACGTACGCGTCTACCACTGGATAAATCTGATTGTATTTTAGCCATTTCGCTACGATTCTTGTTGATATCGCGCATAAAGTTTCCAAAGATGGTCTTCTGTGTAATTCTCATAGTGTTACCTCAATACTCTTAATAGTGTATCGTACATCTGCTGGGCAGCTCCCATTACTTTGGCCGCTCCCTGGTAAGCATTCTGATATTGAATCATCAAACTTAGTTCTTCATCAATGTTTACGCCGGCTTCGCGTTCCTGCTGTGCCTGCAGCATTTGAATTTCTGAATCCGTGGCTTCTATTTGTGAATTCAGGCTGCTTAAACTGTTTCCGGGACTACTGATTAAATCAATCGAATAATCTATTAGTTTGCGATTCTCTATCACCCGTTCATTTCTCAGAGATGCTATCCGAGAGGCCATTTCGCCATTCCCAGCTTCGCCATCTACATCTGATGCAGCTATGTGCCGGGGATTGTCAATAATCTCCTGGTTAATTTTGATCTCTGCAGCAGTGGTAAAAGAAGAATCAAAAAAGTTTCTATTAGTGCTATCTTCAAGCCCATACCCCTGCACATGCAGACCGTTAAATTCTTCTACTATGGTTGCGGCAAGGGTATCGAGGCGATTCTTAATATCGGGGATGGCCGATTCGTACATTTCAATTTCAGCCCCCAGTCTTCCACCCTCTGCTTCTATGGTTTTCCCATTCTCAAGACGAAGCCTGAATATTTTGTCGACATCGTTAATCTCGCCCTTTATTGCGGATACACCATCTTCGCCCAGTACTTTAATTCCTCCAACCCGTATTTCAAAAGCTCCCGAGTCGGTGGGTTGCGTTTCAAAATTGATGAACTCAGATAATTCCTCCAGTTTTCTAACCCGCAGGTCCAAACTTGAGTTATCCGGATTACCTGCTGCTTCTGCCTGGGAAATTGATCTATTCAACCCGTCTATATCAATCAGTAATTCATTGACAGAGTCGATGGTGCGACTGGCTGATTCTCGGGTCAACTCGCTGTTTTGGTCAATTTTTTGGCTTATATCTCCAAATTTGGCAGTAAGCTGGCTGGCTTCACTCACCAAACTGTTTCTCACACTAACATCCTGGGGATCTGTAGAAAGTTCAGAAAAAGTATCCAATAGGTTACTGATGCTTAAATCAATATCGCTGCCAGAGTCGGAGGCCATAGAGGCTTCCAGTTGTTCAAACACTTTAGCTTTATTTTTCATGAACGACATATCCTGCCGTTTTTCATTTATCAGCACATCATTCATTTCGTCTCTGAGACGTTTTACACTTGAAACATTTACTCCAAGCCCAATATTAGTCCCTTCTATTTGCATACCCACAGGAGTTTTGTCCACTCGTTGCCGGGTGTAACCCGGGGTATCTGCATTTACGATATTATTTGATGTGACAGAGAGCGAGCGTTCAGCACTCCGTAGCCCGCTTTTCGATATTTCGAATAATGCCCGCATAGCTTTATATCTCCTGGTTTACCGCAACACCTGTTGAAATTCCAGATCGCTTTCCATCTGATACATAATGAGCATTCTTTTCATCATGGATGCTATACAGTGAATGCATCATTTTGGCATTCCTGTTCATTGCAAATTCAAGTAACTGCAAAATCTGGTTGTGTTTCCGCTGTAGCTGTTTTGTATTGTTGGTCAGCTTTCTGTGCCATTTATCAATTTCTGTGGCCCAATTAGGGAATAGGTTCTTCAGTGCTACAAGCCTGACTCCTTCTTCTTCCTGTTCTTTTTCATCAAACAGTGCAGACAACTCCTCAATAAACTGTTTTTCATGCTCCCTATATCGTTCCGACAGTGAAGTATGTACCTCAGAGAGTTCTTCAATTCTACTCGCATCCGAGGCTATTACAGCATCGATCTGCTTTTCCATGATTCCAATTATCTGTTTCGAGCTATTATCCAACAGCTCTACAATTTCTGCTATATCCTGTAAAGACGAGTTCTTATCCTTTGTATTATTCATTGGAATGGTCCTGTATTTGTGTGTTACTATTTGAGGAGCCTGATCGCTGGTTCCAGTATTGGGTTACCAAATCAGCCATCCCCAATTTCCTTTGTGAAGCAAGCTCACTTGCAAGAGCGTCCGTTACATGTTCCCTGTATAGGTTGCCGGAGCTTCCCATCAGGCCATTTGAATCGGACATCTTAAACGAGTTTTTGGTCATTTCTTTGACCAGGTGCCGTGCAAATATCTCTTCGAAATCATTGGCTGCTTTTTCTTTTTGCAGCTCATTCTTTCGTTGGTCGTTCACTCTTTGCTTTGCTATGTCTAAAAAAGAATCTACTTTCATTGTATTCTTATCTATCTGTATGTTCGCAAACGAAGTATCCCGGGTGTACCCCCCTTCGGACCTTCCTTTTCGTCATTAAGTTTCTTTTTTCCGTCTCATTACATTACAATGAGTTTTCCTCTCATCACTCCTGCCTTGTCCATTGCCTGGAAGATGGATATGATATCACGCGGGCTTAAACCCAGCGAATTCAACGAAGCGGCGAGCTGTTCTACCGTTGTTTCCGGTTTCAGCACTATAGTTTTTGCTCTTTGCTCGCTAATACCGGCTTCTGGTAAATCCAGTACCTGAGTTTCTCCTCCGCTAAATGCAGGAGGTTGACTTACCACAGGATTTATCTGAGTTCTTACCTGTATATTTCCGTGAGAAATCATTGCATCGTCAATCACTACTTCCCCGCCGGCTACAATAGTACCTGTGCGTTCATTTATAACCACTCTGGCCGGTGTTTCTACTTCAATTTCCTGTTCCAGGATTATACTGGTGAATACATTCATAGAACCTCTCTCCCGGAAAGCCTCGGGCCAGTCTATCTTTATCAATCCGGGATGGTGTATGCTTGCCAGTTCTTCATCGAATGTCTCATTTATCACTTCCGTAATACTTCGGGCATTTCCAAAACTCGGTTCCCGCAATACCAACCCCAGCGGTTCTTCTGTACTTAAATTAAATTCTTGATTCTTATCTACGGTAGCTCCCCCTGGTATGGTAGCTGTAAGAGATTGATTCTGGCTTATTCTCGCGCCGGTCATTTCTGCATTCACTCCGCCAGAGATTAATGCCCCCTGCGCTTTGGCCAATACTTCTTCATTATCCGGATCAAACAGAGGTGTTTGTAACAACACGCCTCCCTGTAAACTGCTGGCATCACCTAAAGATGAAACGGTTACATCAATTTCACTTCCCGCCGCATGGTAGGGAGTGATGGTAGCTGTAACCATAACGGCAGCCACATTTCGAGTCCTCAGCCGATCGGCATCCACTGTTATTCCAAAGTTCTTAAGCATGTTGGCAATAGACTGCACGGTAAATACCGCCCCCCGGCTACTTGATGAACGGTCTCCGGTACGGTCTAAACCCGTAACCAGGCCATAACCAATAAGCTCTTTTCGCTGGGCATGCTGAATCTCAACCAAATCAGAAAGACGTGTTTGAGCCTGTATATCTACAGCAGTGCACAGTATAGCCAGTACACTTATGCAGGCAATCTGAATTATGCGGACTCTGTTTGATGTATTTAGTTTCATGGAATTATCCTTTTATCACTTGTTCAATTGACGCATAATTACTGCAGCACCCAGCCCTAACGATATTCCTGTAAAAACTACTTTCTTCAGGAATCCGCGGTCTTGTTTCTTTTTAAAGATGCCACCCTTTTTCTGGTAGCTGATGTCGGCATTGGCGATGCGATACGAAAGTACCTGGTTTCGGCTGTCTACATCATTTTGGCGAACTGTTCCGGCCAGCGACATTTCATGGACTTCTCCATTTACTTCTGTTTGCCGGCTGCCCTCCACTATCAGGTCGCCACGGTCGGTTACTTCAACAATTTGTACACTGATAAAACCCTCGAGCAGCTGCCGTTGGCGAGACAGGTTTTCCCGGTCCGATCCATAATTAACAGTGGCGCCGGAACCAAAGGTAGGTTCAAAGGGCAGGAAGTTTCCCGAAAGAGAACCTGAAGCCTGTCCATCGGCCCGAGAGCTTAATTTTGAATCAGAAGTTGAACTTCCGGATGTACTCTCTTTAAGAATTACGGTTATAATATCTCCCACCTGATTCGCCTTCACATCTTTATAAAGTGAGTTTTGAGCTACAGCCGTACCTGAAATAAACAGGGCCGTAAATAGTGTTATTAATAAAATTTGGTGTGTTATTGTGTTTTTAGCCATTCTACTACTCCCGGGCCTATAATTTTGCCCAGATATTTTTTTCGTGTTTCTTTACAATAAATCTTGACTTCCTCATTCCTGGAACCGCTCTGACGAGACTCACACTTGAGTTCAATCTGTATACCCTGTTCATTAAAAATGAGCTCTACTTCCTCTCCTGCTTTAACCAAATAAGGTAAACTGACTTCGGAAGAATAAACCGGCTCTCCGGCATTAACCATTCTTCGCAGTGTTTTACCTTCTAATTTCCTGATGTCTGATATTGGTTTATCCCGGCTGACCCTTACGGGGACCCAGCGTATTCCAAAATCTTCAGCCTTCAGCACGGTACCACTGATTAATCGTTCGTGCAGAACCGGAAGCTTTTGTTGTGCTTCGATAAGCAATTGGATTTCAACATCATGAACTTTTCCATTTTCCCGTCTATAAATCACCTCAAAGGTGGAATACTCCTTTAAAACACCTTTCAGTTCAACTGACTTTACATGTTCGGGATCCGATTTAAGTAAACTACCTGGAATCCATCGTGCCGAAATATTAAATCGGTATTGCTCAGGGCTGTAGTGGTTTTCCACAGACTCCCGGGCCTTTTCAATGATCACTTCTTTAGTATCATTGAAAGGCCGCACAGGAGTGTGGGGGTCAACCAACAACAAAGCGTTTATACATATGAGCAATGCCAAAAACACGGTGGCTCCTTTATGATTATCGTTTAATTGAGTTTGTTACAGACATCATATCCTCTGCCGTCTGTACCATCTTTGAATTCGTTTCATAAGCACGCTGAGCTTCAATAAGCCGCACCATTTCATTTACAATATCAACATTCGACTGCTCCAGGTATCCCTGGCGTACCACCCCAAAACCTTCTGATCCGGGATTTCCAAAAAATGCCAGTCCAGAGGCGTCTGTTTCGGCAAAGAGATTATCACCCAGGGCCTCAAGTCCACCCGGGTTTGCAAACTTGGCCAGTTCAATCTGTCCGAGTTCAACCTTAGTGTTGTCGCCAGCCATCAGAGCGGTAACTGTTCCACTTTGAGATACTTCGATTGCCACAGCATCGGTTGGTATTTCAATTTGAGCTGCCAGCGGCAAACCCGAATTGTTCACCAGCATCCCTGTTGAATCCCGGCTAAAATTTCCATCGCGTGAATATCCTATACTTCCGTCCGGCATTTCTACCTGGAAGAAACCAGATCCGCTAATAGCCATATCCAGGGCATTTCCTGTTTCTGCTACTGAACCCTGCATAAAGTTGCGGATGGTTGCCACTGCCCGTGAACCGTGCCCTACCTGAAGCATGGGGCCATCGCCACCATTTCGGTTAGCAGCTCCTCCCAACTTTGAGGATGCAATATTTTCATAAAAGAGATCCTGAAAAGCGATGGTACTCCGCTTGTAACCGGTAGTACCTACATTGGCAAGATTGTTTGCCACATTATCAACGGATCGTTGTTGGGCACTCATCCCGAGTGCGGCTGTGCTTAATGCTCTAAACATAATTGTGTTATTTAATCAATGGTTTATTTTCTAAAATTTTCCTAACCGCGTGGTAACCTGCGACAACATTTCGTCGGTACTTTTTAATGCCCTTTGTTGAGATTCGAACATCTGCATATTTTTCATCATATCAACCATCTCATTCAGAGGTTGTACATTTCCTTTTTCATAAAATCCTTGCATCACCGAGCCCACACCTTCTTCTTCAATCATACCTTCAGGTGCCGAGAAGTAGGCATTTCCTTTTCGCTGGAGTACAGCGGGATCCTGAACATTCACAAGGCGAAGCTTATCGCTTATTTCGCTATTGAGACGAATGGTTCCATCTTTCGATATCGTAAGGCGGGGTATTCCACCCTGATCACCGGCCTGAAAATACTCCCCAAGCTGTATAGGTCCCGATTCTCCCATTACCTGAGCACCGGTGCTATTTACCAGGTAGCCGTCATTATCTAAATGAAAGCGTCCATCGCGAGTTAAATATGATTCCCCGTCTTCTTCTACTTCAAAAAAGCCGTCGCCATTAATACCCATGTCAAATTCGTTGCCTGTAGGTTCAAGAACACCCTGATCCAAATTAACAACCTGTTGAGGCACCGTACGTGTAACCTCTCGTCCGTCTACATTTTCTTTGAACATCCGGTAAAACACCTTATTTCCTTTGAATCCAGGCGTATTGATATTTGCAAGGTTATCTGCGGTCACTTCCTGCGACTTTGATAAAACCTGCATGGCCTGCATTTGGGTATGTATCCGATCAATCATGAGTTTTTCTTATTAAAAACTTAATTCTTTCCATTTTGAACCGACTCGGCGATTCACACTCAGACTTAACTCAAATTCTATGCCATCAATTATTTTTGGAATAATATGGAGTTCCTGCCCTAAAGATCAGAAGACCTCTCAGAATACTTCAGATAGCGTATTTTACTCGGTAACAGCCCTTTTTCATCCTTATAAGGCCTTTTATGGATCGACGATTTTTTTCTCTTTTCATACAGAAAGATTTTCCTGCAAAGGGAAAAGTCTGGTAAAACGGTATTTCCTTCTATATGGAAATCTTTTCCTCTAAACTGGATTATTTGTCCTCCTTCTGATAAATATTTACCTCAGAAACGCCTTATATAAAGCATGCTGCCGTGGTACTGTTTTTGATTATAGATAAGCATGTCAGATAATAGTTCAGATCAAGAAAAAACAGAGGAACCCACCGCGCGTAAGCTCGAGGAAGCGCGTAAGGAGGGTAATGTAAGTATCAGTAAGGAGGTTTCCTCTGTATTGCTGATGATTTCTGCTATTATGATGTTTGTTGGAACATCCGGCACTATCGCTAATCAGTTAACCAAATTATTTGAAAGCTCCTTTGCTAACTCAGGCCAGGGATTTGCCGGCCGGGAACAGGCAATCAGTATTGTAAATGATACTCTTTGGGCCGGTATGAGAATGATTGCCCCTACCTTAATTATACTATTCCTGGTAGCTATTGGAGTTAATATGGCCCAAACAGGCGGTGTATTCTCTATAGAGGCTCTTCAACCCAAAGGCAGTAAAATGAATCCGCTGAGTGGGATTAAGCGAATTTTTTCGGCACAGGGATTTGCCGAACTCGTTAAAGGATTTCTCAAACTCTTCATTGTAAGTATAGTGGCGTATTACACTGTTAAAAGTGACATCAATCATTTTGTGTCATTCATTATTTCACCTTTGGATTATAGTATGGGTGAAACCGGCTCCTATATATTAATGTTCGTCTCCCGCATAATGGCTGCACTCTTCATTCTATCTATTGCGGATGCTGTCTTTCAGCGATTTCAGCATCATAAACAACTTCGGATGACCAAACAGGAAGTAAAAGATGAGTACAAACAAATGGAGGGAGACCCTCATGTAAAAAACCAGCGAAAACAGTTTGGATTAAAATTACGCAAACAAAAACGCCTCGATCATGCCGTACTCAGCTCTGATGTAGTGGTGACCAACCCTACACACTATGCAGTAGCCCTCCGCTATAACCCGGAAAAAAGCAGTGCTCCCATGGTTATGGTGAAGGGAAAAAGACTAAGAGCTCTTCGAATTAAAGAGCTTGCAAAAAATTATGGCATACCAATTGTAGAGAATGTACCTGTAGCCCGTGCTCTTTATGCTACCGCCGAGGAAGACGAATATATCCCGGCAGACCTGTATAGGGCCGTAGCAGAGATTCTGGCGTATGTTTTCAAATTAAAAAACAAACACAAAGTATAATACATATGAACTTTGGTGGACTCACTAGCAAAAGGTTAAAAGGAACATTCTTCCAAACGGATGTACTTATTTCCTGCAGTATCATTATGATCCTGATGATTATGATACTGCCATTCCCCACGGCGCTTATGGATTTTTTCCTGGCGTTGAATATTTCTCTTTCGCTCATTGTTCTCTTAGTTGCCTTTTATGCACTAAAGCCTTTGCAGTTTGCCGTATTTCCGGGAATGCTGCTTATTCTAACCCTATTCAGGCTGTCTCTTAACGTAGGTACTACCCGCCTCATTTTAAGTGAGGGATATGCAGGAGCCGTTATTGAAACTTTTGGCGGATTTATTGTTCAGGGTAATTATGTAATCGGTATCATCATTTTTGCTGTCTTGGTAATTATCAACTTTGTGGTTATTACCAAGGGTGCAACCCGTATTGCTGAAGTAGCTGCCCGCTTTACTCTGGATGCGATGCCCGGTAAACAAATGTCGATTGACGCCGACCTTGCCGCGGGGCTTATGACAGATCAGGAAGCCAAAAAGAAGAGGGAAGAAATTGCACGTGAAGCCGATTTTTATGGAGCCATGGATGGTGCCAGTAAGTTTGTTCGCGGTGATGTTATAGCCGGCCTCCTTATTACCTTTATAAATATTATCGGGGGCTTAATAATAGGTACCATGCAGGAAGGGATGCCAATTGCACAAGCAGCTTCCGAGTATACATTAATGACAATTGGTGACGGACTTGTATCCCAAATTCCCGGACTGTTAATCTCAACCGCAGCCGGTATTATTGTATCGCGTGCCGCTTCGGAAGGTAACCTGAGTAAAGAATTAACCACCCAGCTGCTGGGCGATCCCAAAACACTGGTCATTGGTGGCTCTTTTGTATTCTTCATGGGACTGCTCCCCGGCCTTCCCATTATTCCATTCTGGGGTATTGGTGCTTTCTTCGTATTCCTGGCTATAAAGAATTTCAACAAAGAAGAACAGGATGAGTTGGATGAACAAGCAGAAGAAACCAAGGCTCTTAAAGAAAATAAACCCGAAGATCCGGTTGAAAATTATCTGTTGATGGATACCCTGGAGCTTGAAATTGGGTATAGCCTCATCCCTATGGTAGAGGCCGAACAAGGTGGCGATCTGCTTGCCCGCATGACTTCTCTTCGTAAACAAATGGCTTCGGAGCTGGGAATTATTATTCCTTCCATCCGTATCCGTGATAACGTACAGCTGGATGCTAATCACTATACCATAAAAATGAGAGGAATTATGCAGGGCGAAGGTGAACTGCTGCCTGGCTACCACCTAACGCTATTACCGGAAGATTTTAAACCTGACATTAAGGGGATTGAAACCAAAGATCCTACTTTTGGAATGGATGCTGTTTGGGTAAGCGGAAAAAATAAGTCACAAGCGGAAAAATATGGTCTTTCTGTTATTGAATCGGGCGCAGTAGTTACTACCCATTTGATGGAGGTTCTTAAGAAAAATGCACATAAACTCATTGACCGACAAATGGTTAAAAAGCTTATTGATAATATCAATGAACAAGCACCGGCACTGGTTGAGGAATTGATTCCGGAAGGAATGAAAGTTGGTGAAATTCAAAAAGTATTAAAGCGTCTGCTCAGAGAACGAGTCCCTATAAAAGACTTGGTTACTATACTTGAAACACTGGCAGATTTCTGTACTCAAACCAATAATACTGATGTACTTACGGAATATTGCAGAGCCGCTTTAGCTGAAACTATAACCCGCCAGTTCGCAACACAAGAGAATGAAATTGTTGTAGTTATGATGGACTCTAATCTTGAGTCTCATCTGATATCTCAGGCACAACAGGGTATGCTTAACAGCAATACACTTGGCCTTACTCCGGATACGGTAGAGAAGCTATATAAGAATGCCTCCGTCACCTTCGACTCTATGATTCGCCAGGGATATGATCCCATTCTACTTACTTCGCCGGTACTGCGATACACCCTCTTTGAGTTTTTGGCACCAATTTTGCCAGATATAAATGTGTTGTCATACAATGACATAAGTCAGGATGTACAGTTTAAAACATTCGATCGATTGAAGATTGATAATCCTGTAGCTCTTGACGCAAATACGGATACAATAGGGCAAACCCCTCAACAATCTGAAGAATATACACCAGCATGATACTGAAGAAATTTTTTGGAAAAACGATTGAAGCTGCTAAGAAAAGCGCCCAACAAATGTATGGGGATGATTTCTTATTGATCGAATCTTCGGAGGGAGATGGTGAAAATAAAGAAGCTAAAATCACGATTGTTTCGGACGCCAATAAAGGATCAGGACAAGAAAAGACCAGGCCTGGATCAACATCACCTAAAGCAAAAACATCTATGGCTGCAGAAGGCGTTAAGTTTGAGCGTTCTTCTCAACAACCTAAAGCATCGGCAAACAATGGTACCAGTTCTAAATTAAAGTCGCTCCGCAAGATTGCAGAAAAACAGGTAGAAGCTAAAGAAAAAGCGGGAACGTTTGGTCTTAACCTTCATAAAGCACAGGCCAAGCAAAACGGATCTATAAAGAAAGAATTGAATGAACAACCAAAAGAACCTGCTTCAGGTACTGTTTACAGCCGCGCACTTGTCCGCCCCAAAAACAACACTTCAAACAACTCTCAGGAGTTAACATCAACAGTGGCACAAGAGGCAAAGCCAGGATCAAATGGTCGTACTGCTCAACCCAAAAAGAGTACAGGAAAGAAATTTATTACCCATTTTAAAGAATCAAGAATAAATGAGCAGCAAACGAATGATATCCCTCCTGTTTCGCGTTCTTCAAGAAGAGACCAGCGGGAGATTACGGCGCTACATAAACGCTTCGATAAAGTAGAAGCACTTTTGGATTCAGCATTAATTTCTGCCAATCTTGATTATGCGTCGCATCCTGCATTTCAGCAATTGGTACATACCGGTATCAATACAAGTGTTATTGCAGGCTGGTTCAGTAAAATAATAGAAGAGGGAATAGATCCTTACGATCAAAGCGAGATTTTTATGTCAAAGCTGGCAGCCATAATCCGTGACGCACTGGGGACAAAAGCTTCAGAAGAACCGCAGAAGTTTATGCTATTTGCGGGCCCTTCAGGTGCGGGAAAAACACATCTGATTATGAAATTGAGCCAGCATCCCGATTTTATGCTCAATAAAAAAATAGCCGTTGTTTCGGTATACCCTCAAGACAAGAGCGCCAGTAATTACTATACCATTCTTGAAGCGTATTGCAACGATCAAAACCTCCCTCACTTTAAAGTGAAGAATAACCTTGATGTGACCAAACAGATGGAGCAATGGAAAGAGTTTGATCATGTATTAATAGATACTCCTTCAATCAGTATAGAACAAGACAACTCATTCCGGGAATTCTGGAAAGTACGTCAATTGCTTTCTCCCCTTGCCCCTCTTGAAGTTCACTATGTGGTGAATGCTTCTATGAATCGGTTTTACTTCCGAAACTCATCAGCTAAACACCACCCCTTACAGCCCGATTATGTAGCTATTACTCACTTGGATGAAGTTTCGCAATGGGGAGCTGTAATCCCCTTTTTGCAAGAAATGGGCTGCAACGCCCGATATATCAGTTCTGGCAAGTCGATGCCAAACAGTTTAAATGAATTTGACCCACAATGGTTTGCACACAAAGTACTACAGGAAATTTGAATCTCATGAATAACCCAACTCACATATCTCAGCCATTCGTATTTGCCGTTATTAGCGGTAAAGGCGGAGTGGGCAAAAGCATGGCCAGTATCAATACTGCATCAATGCTCAACAAAATGGGCTATAAGGTAGCCATCATTGATGCCGATTTAGGCCTTGCCAATTGTGCTACCCTCTTTAATGAAGCCGTGCATAACACTGTAAGCCGATGGATAAACGGAGATTGCATCCTGGAAGATTTACCACAGGATTGTTCCGGTATTACCCTGGTTACAGGTGCCAACAGCCCCGAAGAGAATAAATTTGATACCAGCATTTTTATGGATGCCCTGGATCAGGTAGCTGAGTACCTGAAACAAGATCACGATTTTATCATCATAGACACTCCGGCTGGCATAGGTGAAATGGGCTTATGGGCCCTTGATGCCGCCGGTGCTTCAATTCTTGTGCTCGTAGACGAGCCCGCAGCTATTTCGGATGTCTATCGTCTGTGTAAATATGTTTTTAATATAGATCCAGAGTATCGCTTTGCCAGTATTGTAAATTTTGCGGAAAGCGAAGAAACGGCAGAAAGCACCTTTAAACGCTTTAATACAATTCTAAACTATTTTCTTAAAAAACAGACAGCCTATTTTGGCTTTATACCATCAAGCGAGAGTGTCCGGAAAGCCGTAGCTAAGCAACATACATTGCTACAGGCCAACCCGGGACATGAAATATTAACCGAGTTTGAATTTATTTCGCAGAACATTATTGCTTACGCCAATAATCAAGAGGAACTCGTTACAAAGACTGTACACTAAATAAGGAGACTACCATGCTATTACGATTAATTACTGTTATTTCTTTGATCCTCTTCATGCTCCTAATGATTTCAGGAGTGAATATTGATGTGGCTTTATACAGAAGCATGCTGGCATTTATGGTTCTGTTTGCTGTTGTATATTTGGCTATATTTATGCTGAATGTACTTCGCCAGGATAATAAACCAAAGCATGCAACGGCTTCTCATAGTAGAAATTCTAAAGCTGAAGGGGAGAACAAGTGATGGGCGATAAAACGTTACAAGAACTGGTAGAACTTTATTATAACAACCCTGCTGAAGGATTGAGAAATTCCATTATCAGCAAGTCTATGCCTTTGATACGCAGTATCATTGGTAAGATAAACCGGCCGGATCAGCCGCTTGCTCATCATGAAGACCTTGAAAGTGCAGGCATCAGTGGTTTGCTCCAAGCCATGGATTCGTACGATCACACACGGAATATTAAATTTAACACCTTTGCCTATTATCGCATACGTGGTAATATTGTAGATTACCTGAGAAGCATTGATCAACTACCCCGTAAACAGCGAAAGGATTATGGCGAGGTTAAAAGAGTTATTAAGGAAAAAAGTCAGGTTTTAGGCAGAGAACCTTCCGATGAAGAAGTTGCCGAAGAGCTGGACATGTCTCTTGAAAGTTATTATCAACTGCTCTCGAATGTGCAGCAACGAAACGTATTATCGCTGGATACCCCAGCTTACAACGATAATACAAGTTCATTTTATGATATACATAAAGACCCAAACTCTAAAACACCAGATACCGACCTGGAGAATAAAGAACGGACCGAAGCGCTTCAGAAAAAAATAGGCGGACTCAAAGAGCGCGACCGACTCATTTTGATGCTTTATTATTATGAAGACATGACCATGAGTGAAATCGCATTACTCCTTGAATTAACAGAAGCGCGGATTTCGCAAATTGTTGGTAAACTGTTAATTCAGCTCAAGCATGAGTTAAGCCAGGAAGAAATCGTTTATTCTGACAAACAGTAGTAGACTGTTTGTCTCCCCCTCCTACTTGACTATTTAGCAGATTGACCAATCTATGTTAAAAATCTGCGTTTAATAACTATTTTTACTTAATATTGGCGCGCTTTAGCCGATAAAGAAGTACCAGGTTCAACATTATGGTATTTCAAAATGTCAATTGTACCAAAAATAACACGACTAACAAAGTTACCTGAGCTCCTAAAACATAAGCAGGAAGCTGAAGAGAGATCCAAAAAGGATAGAGAGCAATCTAAGAAACAAAAAAGAGAGCAACCCTCCTTTAATATGGAAGACGAAGCCTCCATCAACTCTTCTAAAATGTTAGAGCTTAAGGTGGATAAACCTACGTCTAAACCCCAGAATGAGAAAAAAGCGGAAGCCAAAGGAAAAGGCGGCCGAGTTGATCTTCAGGTTTAACCCTCAGGAGATAGTTAACTGATTTTCTGCCCTGTCATATGACAGGGGCTCTATAAGTGTGTCCTTACCACTCCCGTCCCCTATTTATCTGAAGTCTTATTATGTGGAGATAGCTGATTATAACAGGCAGCACCTTTGCCACAACCATTGTACAAGAATATAATATAGGACCTACTTATAAGGTACTTACCCAATTAGTGTGTCTGGAGGTCTTGCTTGTGTAGGTTAACAACGTACGTATTTTTTGAGTTAGTTGGTAGCTGGCTCAAGCGGAAAAAGGTTCGTATCGTATTTAATTGGGTACTTTTCTTCGGTAGTACCGCTTGTCCATGGCTACATGCCCTAACAAGGTGATTCCGCATCTTCTCCCGATCAAATCAGGATGCGTGCGGGAAAACCCCGTCATCCCGGACAAGGCGTAACGAAGTGAAGTCGCCGATCCGGGATCTCCCGCCACATGGGTTGCACCTGCCACGGCCTCCTTGTTAACCACCTTGCCCGTACCAGGGAGATCGCGGGTCTTCGTATACACTTCGCCCGCGATGACTCCTTCTTTAATACCCCCGTAGTTTAGATAGGTGAACCCCTCCCGATATCTTGGTTCATTGTTTAACCCGAATTATTCACGAATGGATGCAAAATGGCGATCTATATACTTGAATATATTATCGTTGAATTGCTTTATGTAATAGCCCAATTTTGAGGTACGGATTAGGCGGCGAAATTTCCCCCTACGCTGCGTTCAAGTGAAAATTGGGGTACTCAGGGTACCACAGTACCCTTCCGTTCCCATTTCCACTTCGCCTTGCGTACGATTAAATTTCTTGGTGAATAATCCGGGTTAAGGGGGCAAATCGCCGGTATTTTCCTCGCCATTTTTCACAGACCCCTGCCAGCGCCGCCAAACCTACACAAGAAGACTTTTTTATGCTACCGGAAGACACACTTTTCTGGGAAGTACCTCACAATCTGGGCCGACCAAGCGGCCCGATGATTGACGGCTTTTATCTCTGTTACTGTTTCCGGACCTCATCAATCGTCAGACCGCCTCTTGCCAACGTTTGTGGTATATCCCAATCTAAAGGTTTGAGTTCTTTTCAACGTACGTGTTAAAGCGTTCAGACGAACCGAAGGATTTCCTCATTGGAAGCAGGATATGTAACAACGCCTCCCTTCCCAATAAAAAACGCCGGACCACAAAAAGCAATCCGGCGAATGTTTTTTTCCTCGGTCAACCAAGCGGTCCTTTAGGACTAAAAAAAATAATATCCTTTATTCCCAGCTATCCGGGACTTCTTCACTACTTTGTCAGGGAGAGATTGTACCTATCAGTTCAGCCAGGAAATCGAAGAGATGCTGCAACATCATATTAAAGGCCGTAGGCAGATAGGGTACGACCAATATCATCAGGGCTATACCTACTCCAAATTTTACCGGGAGGGCGATAAACATCATATTGGCCTGAGGCATTATGCGGGCAAAAATAGCCAGAGATACGTCAAGCAAGAACAGCACTATAATAAAGGGAGATGAAATTTGAACCCCTATTACAAACAGGTAGGTTGCAATCTCCAACATATAAGGACCGGCCAGGTGAATAGAGGCTTCGTTTACCGGTATCAGCTCAAAGCTTTTGGCTAATGCACTGATATACACTTTATCACCATCTATAGAAAGGAAAATAAGAACTGCCACCATACCAAAAAGGTTACCAATTACGGCACTTTGCTTTTGGTTCATGGAATCTACCATGTTGGCAAAACTGAGTCCTGTTTTATAACTAATAAGCATCCCGGCCATTTCAAGACCGGCAAATACTAACTGGCCAACCAATCCAAGTGCTACACCTACCAATACTTCCATGATAATAGCAGTGAGCAAAAAGAACCCATCGGCATCAGTGGGCACAAAAACCGTATCTCCGGGAATAGCCGAAAAGAGCAGAATAGTTGTTACCAAGGCAAAAAACAGTTTTATCTGTTTAGGAAAGGCTGCAGTACTAAAAAAGGGACCGCTCATGATAAGTGCGGCAATGCGCACAAAAACCAAAAAAGCGGAGAGTATCATATCTACGGTTAGTGATCCCATCTTTTACCTCCCTGCCTGTCTTTTGTTGTTCACCTTATTCAATTCGATGGTTATTGAGCAATCTCTGGGATGAATTCAAAAATCCTTTGCATAAAATCCACAGCAAATTGAAGCATAAACCCAAAGGCGAAAAAAAGAATTGCGACTACAACTACCATTTTGGGAATATAGCTGAGTGTCATTTCCTGTATGGATGTAGCAGCCTGAAATATCGCAACTCCAAGCCCAACAACCAATGCGCCTACCATTGCCGGCGAACATAATACAAAAACAGCGGTCAGCATTTCCTGTAACCAGTATAAAGCAGTGTCAATATTCATAGTTCTCCTAATTAAAACTTTCAACTAACGATTGTACCAGTAAATACCAGCCATCTGTTAATACAAATACAAGAATCTTGAATGGAAGAGACACCATTATCGGGGGCAAAAACATAATACCCATAGACAATAGTATTGAGGCCACTACCAAATCAATAACCATAAACGGCAGGTAGATCATAAAACCTATTTGAAAAGCAATACGCAATTCACTCAACACATACGCTGGTACAGCTACATACAAGGGCAAGGCTTCAATATCATTTACTGTAGATACGTCTGCCATATCCATAAAGTAGAGTAAATCCTGATCTCGGGTTTGCTTAACCATGAACTCTTTAAGTGGGACTGCGGCTGTTGAAAGCGCTTCAACCTGGGTCATTTCATCATTCACATATGGTTGAATTGCTTCCTCATTGATCGTATCGAAAGTGGGCTTCATGATAAAAATGGTTAGAAATAAAGCCAGTCCAATTAACACCTGATTCGGAGGAGATTGCTGGGTACCCAGCCCCATTCTAAGAAAGAAAAAGACTACGATAATGCGGGTAAAGCTGGTCATCATAGTGATGAAAGCTGAGCCGAATGAAAGAATCGTAATCAGGATTAACGCCTGTATGGCTAGAGAAAAGTCCTCGCCCTCTCCTTCCGAATTTCCGCCAACTGAAATATCGATTTGCGGAATACTTTGTACAAACAGCGGAGACTGCATACTGCTTATCATTGTTGTTCCGGTAGCGGGGGCTGCCTTCGTATCCGAAGGCGCTATGACATATATCCCCATTAGCAGTACAATAATTTTTACGCAGGCAAAACTCTTGAGTCTCATTCCAGACTGCATATCCATTAGTTTTTAAAAAATTTATATAGTGATTTAAAATCTGAGGTATCCGATGCCTCACCATCTACCTGTTGTATAGCTTGTGTTTCCGTCCATTCATCTCTGGGGATCTGCTGTAGCAAGTTTACAGAATCGGAAGTAATACTCAGCACCCAAACTTCATTATTAATTTCCACGAACTTTAATTGGGCTCCCTGCCCTAATACATGCCCTCCAAGCTCTCTCAATCCTCCTTTTGTATGAGGGGCTTTCTCCTTTCTCTTTGCCCATATCCAAATGCCGCCAAGCAGTGTCAACATCACAAAGAAAGTGGTAACTGCATTTCCAAAAACATCCGACTCTTCCGATTTTGTTTCTGCTTTCTGAGGTGGTTCCTGGGCTCTTTCATTTTCTGGCTCGTTTTCCGTTTGTGCCAGGGCTATTTCATTTCCCTTTTGAGACGACTGCTCCACTACTGTATTATCCTCTTTGGGGTGAATCCGGGGCATTTTCTCCGCATTTTTTTCAGCATCTCTCTTAAGCAGTGAATTTCTGAGTCCTTCGGTTCTTTGTGTAATTTCGGGATCTTGTGTCTGAGAAGTGCTGTTCAGTTCCATACGCGAAACAAGAAACAACCAAATAACAAGTACCGCCGCCGACAGCGACAGAACAATCTTAAGAATGCTCTGGGGCTTTTTTGTTGACTTCGATAAAATTTTATTGAAATCCATCAGTTTAGATTGGCTATGCGGTGGCGGGTAGTAATAAGGTTTGAGATACGAACGCCGAAATGTTCATCTATAACTACAACCTCTCCATGGGCAATGCGTTGCCCGTTCACTAAAATATCTACCGGTTCCCCAGCCAGTTTTTCAAGTTCTATGACAGATCCCTTGGCCAGCTGAAGTACTTTTCCGAGTGGGAGTTCAATCCGGCCCAGCTCTACGGAAACATTCATCTCCACGTCTTTGAGGAGATCCATGCTTTTTCCCTCTTCATTAACAAGTTCGGAAGATCCTTCATTAAACTCTTCGAATTCAATATATCGCCCGGATACTACCTCTTGTTCGGCACCCATTTTCTCCATTTCTTCGGAGTCGGTTGGGCTGAACTCTTCGCCTTTAGTATTTTCTTCGGCTTCATCTTCCTCTTCTTCATATTCTCTCACAGCATCAGGATTCCCTAACAATGCGGCGGCCCTGATCTTATTATCAGCCAGCCCTTCTACTTCCATTAAGCCGAAATAATATTCCGAGTGGGTAAGTTTTTCATCCAGCTGATCGAGGGTAAGTACTTCAATGCGTTCGAGATCTACTTCAACATCATCTTCTTTCAATCTCTTCTGAAGGGTGGCAGAGAGTTCTACAGAAAATTTCTTAAGTAAGTCTTTGGTCACTTCATTAAATGAGCTCTCGTCTACCCCAAGCATAATACTTGAGAGGATAGCGAACCAGGCTTTATCCAGAATATAGATTACATCTACCCCTGAAATTTTATCCCTGGAATAGATGAAGATATCCACCTTTTCCATTCGTTCGATAAAGGGGTCTACCTCTACCATCTCATTCGATATAATTTCTATGTCCGTTTCTTCCAGTAGTACTGAAGTTAAAAACTTCTCCAGATCGGGAAGATAGCTTTCGAGTTTTTCTTGATAGTTAATCATAGTTATACCAGTTCCTGTTCGTTAATTTCTTCAAGCAATTCAAATACTTTAATGGCTCTTCGGCCATGTAGCATACCGGGGTATGCCGTCAACTTTTTCACCCCATTAACTCTTACTTCAAGCGGTTTGTCTGCTTTTTGGGGTAAGGGGATAGTATCACCTTCTTTGAGATTCATGATGTCTTTTAGGGTGAGTGATGTCTCCCCCAGCAGCGATTGTACACACACTTTGGCTTTGCTTAATGTGCGTTTATATGAATCCAATTCTTCATCACTAAGCTTTTCCAGCTTCGATTTTAATCCCTTTTTCAGGATTGTGTCGTTCATTGCCTCTTTAAGAAGGCTGTATGAATAGGTAATTTTTATTTCCAGCTCTTTCTCGCCAAGATCAACTTTAAATTTAGCTACAATAGTGGGATCTACCGTGGTTAAGTGGATGTTCTCCGGCTTACTTTCGTAAGTCATGCTGCCGATACTGAAATCCATAAATGGCTCCCAGGCCATGATAATCTCCTGATTAACATTTTGCATAATTCTGGAGACAATTTTTTCCTCTATGGTAGTAAGGGTTCTTCTATCGGCTAACTCTTTACCTTGCCCTCCGCTTTGGCGCTCTATGAAATGTATGCATAATTCCGGGGGCAGTACCAGGATCAACTCGCCGCCAAGCTCTTGAATGTCAAGAAGGTAAATAGTACTGGGACTATCTAATTCCTGGATAAACTTACTACTTGAAAGCTGATCTATTTTTTGTAAATGTACATCTACTTTGTATCGGAGGGATGAACTAAAAATACGTCCCAAATTTCGGGCAAGGTTATCATGGATAGAACGCAAGGTTCTCATGATTTCCTTACTGAATAATTTAGGATGTTTGAAATCGTAGGGTTCTACAAATTTAACATTCCCAAATCTTTTTTTGGGTTGTTTCGATTCCATAAAAGCACCATTCTTGGTTTACGGTCATTGCATTAGATATTTAGTGAAATACAAATTGCGTACCGAACGTATACCAATCGCAGAATTAATTATTCCGGATAACTCTCTTCTTAACCTTTCTCTGCCTTGTACATCGGTAAGCTCTCTGACAGTACGAGTTGAAAGGGTCTCAATCATCTCTTGTTTAAGTTCCATGGTATTCTGTTCAACCAGTGAAATATGCTCTTTATCGTCTAACTGAAGGCTTATTTCCACCAACAGGTACCTTTTCCCATTGGTACTGGCGGGGTTTACTACAAGTTCGTCGAACTGAAACATTCCAAAATCCTCTGCACTTTTTGCGTGCATACTTGCATATATATCGGGGTAATAGCGGTCTACGATATAATATGCGAGGTAAGCCTGGCCGGCTAAAAACACCAACAGAAGGAAAATTTTTCCAATAACCGGAAGCTTTGACGCTCCTTTCTTCTTCTTCTTGGATTTACCCTTCTTCCTGGCTTTGACCTTTTTCTTACTCTTTTCTGCTTTTTCGTCCTTTTTTTCTTTAGCCATAATGATGAACATTAGATATTAATTTATCTGAATACTACTGAGGTCCGGCACAGACACTGCTGGGTTCAGTCTACGCGGAGTTATTCTATCGCGCAGATAGATCTCTACTCTCCTGTTACTTCTTCTTCCCTGGGGGGTTTTATTTTCAGTAATGGGATTATACTCCCCAAAACTGGTGGCTTTAAAACGTTTGGGTTCTATGGCCGCATTTAATTGCAAATGCTGAACAACCGAAACGGCCCGGGCAGCTCCCAAATGCCAGTTCGATTCATGCTTTGAAGTACTGGCCACCGGTACATTATCGGTATGCCCCTGTACTTCAACTTTTAAAATTCCTTTATCGATGGTTGTACCTACTTTTTGCAGTACTTCTTTGGCTTTAGGCAGCAATTCTGAGGAGCCACTTTCAAATGTAAGTGAATCGCTCAGTGTTATTTTTATACCATCGGATGTAAACTGAATGTTGACTTCAGACTCAAGTTTTTCCTCTTCCAGGTAGTCGATAAAAGCCTTCATGCGCTCCATTTTTTGCTCGGTATATTCCTCACTCTCTTCCTGATTGTTTACACTTTGAACCGATACTGCATTTTCTTTAAAGAAACTGGAGTTCTTCTGAAAGTACTGGATAAAACTGTTAAACGTACTATCCTCCACACCCGGTGTAAGGGTGTAAAGCAATACAAAAAACACTAATAACAGTGTCACCAGATCGCTATAGGTTACTAACCAGGTTTCAGAATTTCCTTCAGATTTTCCCATTCTTTATCCTGTTGTTCGACCCAAAGTTTGTAGAACTTCTCGTCTCTTTTCTTGATTATCTTCAGCTCTTCGTGATGCTTGATATATTCGGCCCTGCTGTGGGGATCTACATGAATAAGCATCTTTTTTTCCATAATCCGCGGGTTTTCACCCTCTACAATAGAGAGGATTCCTATGCGGAACATTTGCTTGCGGTTTAAATCAATTTCACTCAGGTATTCCAGTTTGCCGGCAAGCGGCCCCAGCACCATGTTGGAGATGATTGTCCCGTAGAGCGTTGTTAGCAGTGCTACAGACAAACCTGCCCCCAAAGACTCGGGATCAGAAATATTCTGAAGCATCAATACCATACCAATTACCGTTCCAATCATACCAAAAGCCGGGCCATAGCCTGACATGGAATTTAATACATTGATGGAGATTTCAACCTCTCGCTCCCAACCTTTAATTTCATCGGTTAGGATACTATCTAAACTTTCTTCTTTAAAGCCGTCTACCGCAAGTTGCAACCCGTTTTTCAGATACGGATCCCGCAAGTGCTTGATGTCGTTATCCAGAATCAACAAACCATTTTTTCGAACCCTTCGTGAAAACATACTCAACACTTCCATGTCGGTCCGCAGGTCAACGGATTTTACACTCATCAAACTCATAAAAGTTGAAAAGCTTGATTGAATATTCTCAAAGCTATAGTTAATCATGGTTGCAGCCAGAATTCCTCCTGCTACAATCAGTATTGAAGAGAAGCTGGCAAAAATAAGTAAACTTCCCTGCGTTACTATAGCCCCTATTACCAGGCCAAATCCGAGAATAAATCCTACTATTGTTGAACGGTCTAACATATCTCCCTTATCGGATATATCTTCAAAATCTTAAGTATGAGACACAGTCCTCTCTCCAATTTTGATCAATTATTTTAGCATTCTATTTCTATGTTTATCGGTACTTATGAGGCTTTTTTAAGTAAAAAACTCCGTCTGTTCCAAATCTCTTCAGATTTAAAAACAAGACGGAGTATTAACTAACCAACTACTGCTTCTGTGGTGGGTGTGCTACTATATTATCATTATCGTTTCAGGTTTACGGCTTCTGTTAACATTTCGTCAGAAGTCCTAATCACCCGTGCGTTCGACTGATAAGCTCTCTGAGAGGTAATCATAGCTGTAAACTCTTGGGCAAGGTCTACATTTGAGCCTTCCAGGTTACCCGAGTTAATGGCTGTTCCTGTAAAGTTTGCGGCTGTATTTACAAACATTTCGCCGGCAGCCGATGTTTTTCTAAACAAACCGCTACCTACCGTTTCAAGCCCATTTTGGTTTTGAACTTGTGCGAGAGCTACCTGGGCCAACACTTTACTATTTCCATTGTCGTAGATACCTTCAATCTGGCCAGATCCATCAATAGCTACATCAATTAGTTCGCCTTGAGTGTATCCATCCTGGCTAATCACTTTGGCAGAGTTTGAACCTGCATATTGTGTAAACCGGGTACCGGTTTCAGAGTCGCCTAATTCTACCGCAAAACTGGTAGCAGTAGCACCATTTCCGGGTTCAAAACTAATATTCAGCAGATCGTCTGAGCTAAGCTGACCTAATTCGTCAAAACTTATCGTTCCGGATTTTCCACTTGTTATATTTTCACCATCCATGAAACGGGCATTGTATTCCCATTCATTGTCTGCACTTTGGGTAAAATCAAGCATCAGGGAATGTGCCCGGCCAATTTCATCATATACAGTTGCACTCATCGTTTGAGTATTGGTCTGGCCTTCCTGAGTTACCTGCAATCCCGGAAAGTTTATATCGCCGGTACCGGTAACCGATACACTGGTAATATCAAGATCACTTTCACCCAACTGAGATGAATTAAGATTCAGCATACCATCAATAATTGACATTTGACCTTCTGTATCAGTCAATCCGGTATTAAAGCTGTCTACCATATCTCCAAGAGTGTCTCCTGTGGTATAGGTATGCGTGATAGTTTGTGTAGTTCCGTCATTCAGTACTACATCAAAGCTGATTTGGTCACCATCGGCAAGGTCGGTAAGTGTTTGTCCCAGGTTATTAATTTCTGTAGACTCAAGAGCTATATCACCACTTTCTGTGGTAAAACCGCTTTGTGCCTGCAATACTTTATTTGTACTGGTGTCTGCATTCAGGTTACCAGCCAGGGTTACTTTTTGAGTTTGTTTAGGTGGTAAAGAATTTTCAAAATCAATGCGGATATCATCTGTGGCACCGCCACCCAAAATATTTCCATTTGAATCGGCAATGTATCCCTGAACGGCACGTCCGCCCTGGTCAACAAAGTATCCGTCTTTATTAAACACAAAATTACCGGCCCGGGTCATTAAGTCTTCCCCCCCGTCAGAAACCATGAAATAACCATTACCTTCAATAGCCAGATCTGTAGTTCTTCCGGTATTCTGCATAGCTCCCTGGCTAAAATCACGGTTGACAGAAGCTACACGAACTCCCAATCCAACCTGGTTACTTAATTGTGGTGCAGACTGTCCACTACCACCTCCTGCACGTCCAAGACGTTCACTCATCATTTCTGCAAATGAAACTGAGGATGATTTAAAACCTGCTGTTTCAACATTGGCAATATTATTACCAATAACATCCATTTTGGTTTGAAAAGCTTTCAAACCACTTACACCTGAGTTTAAAGATTTTACTAATGACATACGATATCTCCTATTTTAGTATTCCAGCATTCTTAACGCTGATGGGCAATTCAAAAAAATGCCCTTCTTGTTTTGTTTCAATTGTTTGATTAAAAAATATTGGTGCCAACTTCCTCTACATCACCAATCGGTATTTCTACACCATTTACTGTTATAAGCACCCCATTACCTGAATAGCGTACTTTATCTGCTACACCTTCTACATATACCAAGGCGCCTACTTCATTCTCGCCGTTAATGGCGTTCACTTCTACATAATATTCGCCTTCTCCCATGCGCTCTCCTGAGTTGTTTTTACCATCCCAGTTCCATTCCTGGTCACCAGACGAGACTCCGCTCATGGTTTCTCTTCTCACTTCCGATCCACTTCCATCGCGGATTATAATTTCAACTTCGCCAGCCGAATTATTCAGCTTGTAGTTTATATCTGTTCCTTCCGAAGCGCTCAGTTGTACCTTATCACTTAAGGCGCGAACTTGTTTACCTGTCAAAGATGCCGCCATTGAGTTCGTTAAACTGGCACTCATCATATCTTGGCTGCCCTGCAATGTCTGTAGCCCGCTGTTCACATTAATCAGTTGTTCCACTGAGTTAAACTGAGCAAGCTGAGAAGCAAATTCGGTTCCGTCCATTGGGTTAATCGGATCCTGGTTCCGCATTTGGGCAACTAATAACTGGAGAAACTCCTGCTGTCCCATTTCGTTTTTTTTGCTGCCGCCAGGCTGATTAAATGAGCCCGCCGCTTGTGAGGTTATACTATTTACATCCATAATTATATCCTGTTAAACTGTCCATTCCATTTGGTTGTAGCCAAACTTGCGAACCGACTGTTTTAAAGTTTGATCTGCTTCCTTAGGAGCAGTACGTTCGTCTGCATTATTCCCCATACCCTTGCCAGATTCTCCACGGCCATTGGATGAGGATGAATCACCAAAGAAATTCGACATATTTTGCCCTTCCTGGTTTTCAAACTGCAGGTCAATATTGATTTCACATTCTTGCTCGAGATGACTCTTTATCTCTTGCACATGCTTTTGCATCAGCTTGGTAAGCTCCATACTTGAAGAAGCCAGCTTCACCTGAATTACACCGTCTACATTTCGGGTAGACATTTGAATATTCTTTCCGTCATCCAGCTCAAAACTGTGCTTTTGCCATTTTGCCGGCATTGGTTTTTCTGATGATGACGCTTTTAGCATCGTCCTGGTGAGTCCCGGAAGCACATTCCGCCGAATAGAAATATTTGATATAGACATTTCACCCAGGCGGGTACTTCCAATACTTTGTTGTTCATTCCCTTTAGAGTCCTTCAATTCCGATGCTTCGGGCATCTGCTCTTTCAGCTGTGTTTCCTGTTCGCCCTTCAGCTTGGGAGACGACAATATATCTCCGGCGGACTGACTTCCACTTGTTTGTTGCCCCAATTGCAATCCAAACGAAGTATTATTTCGGGCGTTCATTGTTTCGGCCAATGAGCTAATACGCTCACTATTGCCAGACTCCTGGCTTAAAAATGAATAGTTGTTCAGCCGATACCTTTGATCTCTCAATTCTTCCTTCCTGGCATGCTGCATCTGGAAATTGAACTCTGGAACTCCCTCGGCCGCTTTCTTCACAATCATTTGACCTGGCATTACCTGGGCTTCCTTTTCTGTATTTCGAACTCTTGTTTCTGCAGGAACCGTTTTGTTGGCCACTTTAAAATTTTCCAACTTTTTAAGCGGTATATCTGTGGCAGATCTGAATAACCGCTGACGCCGAAGATCAATAGGTTTTATAGAGTCGGTGGTATCATTTTTACCCGCTTTATGTTCTCCTCCTTCCTCTGATGTACTTTTATTCAATAACTGTTTAGACTTTTCAGCTACTTTTACACCTGTATCTGAAGCCGGTAATTTCTTTTTTAATTCATTTCCAACAGAAGCTTTTCCCTGCACCGATTGTTTTTCGGCATCCAAAGCCGGAGTCACAACCGACTTCATTTCCTTTTGTGCGGTCTTTATATCTGCAGGGCCTTCTTCCCCTTCCGAGGTTGGGATAGCTCCGGTTTTGACAACGCCAATACCTAACTTAGGAACCGTTGTCCTTTTCTTTGCCTCTGTATCTCTCGGTTGCTGTTGTTTTTCCGTTTCCGCCGGCCGAGTTTTTTGGGCTGGTTTAGAGACTTCTCTTTCTTGAGATAAAACAGGTCTACTTTGTTTAACTGACTGTTGGTCTGTTTCGGCTTTTTTTGTTGCTTGTTCGCTTCCAGCGGTGGGTCTTTCCTTGCTGGTTTCTTTTCTGCTTTTTTCTGCTGATACAGTTTCTGGTTTCTCATTATCTGTACTTACTCTCTTGGGGGACTCTCCCGTCATCTCTACAGAAGAGGTCCCGGATAAGGTTTCTCCCGTCTTTATTGATTGATTTGTTTGGTCTCTCTCAAGCTGCCCGGTGTCCTTTGGGGCAGCATTCTTTATCTGTTTGCCAACTTTCCGGGTATTCTCTTCAATCTGGCCTTCCGCTGACACACTCTCTTTATCAGTTTCTTCTTTCTTTATATCAATCTGGCCTTCCGTTGAAGTACTTTCTTTTTTAATACTATTATGTAGTTCATCGGCGGCTTTGTTAGGGCTGTTTCTTACTTCAGCCGATTTGGTTTTAGCGCCTTCCCCGGTCTGGGTTTCAGGCTCTGTTTTCTTTTCATTCTCTTTTGTATTCAGTTTAAATTCGGATGTCTCTTCACCCTCTTCAGTTTGTTTTTCGGATGTTTCGGTATCCGCAGATTCTTTTGTCAACGCATTCTGTACCGACTTGAGCACTTTACCGAATATGCCTTTCTGAGCATCGTTTTCAGCCTTGGATCCTCCTTTTGTTTGTCTGGAATTCAGCTCAGTTTCCTTACCGCCGTCTGCTGGTAAAATATTCTTCATCATAGCATAATCTCCGTCATAAGTTTAGCTGCTCGATCTGAGTTTAGAGAACGCAATATTTTTTCTCTTTGCAGGGTCCCTCCTCCTTTGTACAAACGCACCAATTGTTTGGTAGTCATTTTTGCGAGGATGGGGGCCAACTCATCTTCTTCAAGATTCAGAAGGCTTTTCACGCGTTGCGAGAATTCCTCTTCAGTCATTTCTTCTGAGGCAACCTCATCCGCTTCCTGCTGCTGATTAGCTTCAGCAAGCCGCATACTATCGGCTACCTGAACCCGGACCTTCAGGCTATCCAAAGTCGTCATTAAAGAATCTACCTTGTCCTTGAGCCCGGTATTTTCATTTTTCAAATAATTCAATTCTGCAAGCGGAAGAGAATCTATTATTACTACGTCATTCTCTTCTCCACTATTATATGGCTGAATTTCATTATCGTCCTGAGCGCTATTATCCGTTATAGCCAATACTGTATCGTCATCAAACTCAGGAGGTTCGTAAGCAAATGCAGAAGTTGTATCTAAAGCTAGATCAGTATCCTCAATTGGAATACCGAAATCTGATTTATTGTCTTCTACGATCTGCTCATACTTTTCCTCATTCAGATAAGGATACAGAAAAAACGTAGCTATCAGCATCACCAAGAAGGGAACTAATATTAATCCTGTGATTTTAAGTATAGCTGCTTTGTTCATCAGTATTATCTAGAAAATGATTGTGTGGCGATTTCATCCATGAATTTCTGTTCCTTTTTAGCCACACTACTTGAGAAGGAATCTTTTTCAAACTCTTTAACCTTTTCGAGGATGTGTAACTTTTTGTGGGCTGTAGCCAGTTTCTCACGTTCTTTAACTACTTCCACATCTACCTTATCCATATCCTTATTTAGTTTTTCCATTCGCTGATGTACCTGCTGCATATGGGCACTATGTCTTCGAATCATATGTATGCTCTCGGCTTCTTCATTCTCTGATTTATTCAGATAGCTTTCGAGTTTCCCCTGAACTTCATTACGCAGCTCACTTATCTTTTGCTTCTTGGCAACCTGTTTAGCCAGCTTTTGCTTTTGAATTTTTTCCTGGTGCTTCCGCACTTTAAGAACCGGATCAAGTGAAAATTTGAACTTCATAAAATTAGCTTTCCTTTTATTTGTTATTCGATAATTTCCTTAAGCATACCCCAGAGGTCATCACTAAAGTCAGTCTCGTTCATACCTTGTATCAAAAATGATTCCAAACCCGGATGTTTTTTTATAGATTCGTCAATTTTCGGATTTGAACCTTTCACATAGGCTCCAATATTGATCAGGTCTTCGGCCTCTCTGTAGGTTGCCAGCAGCTCTCTTGCTTTCATGGCTATTTCGAGCTGTTCCTCTGTAACAACCTTCGTCATCACCCTTGAAATACTTTCCAGAATGTCGATAGCAGGGTAATGGTTTTTATGTGCCAATCGCCTTGAGAGCACGATATGGCCATCTAAAATGGATCGTACGGCATCTGCAATAGGTTCATTCATATCGTCATTATCCACTAATACCGTATACAATCCGGTGATGCTTCCCTGTTGTGTTTTGCCCGGGCGTTCGAGTAATTTCGGGAGTATAGTGAACACGCTTGGTGTATATCCTTTGGTGGTTGGAGGCTCTCCTGAGGCAAGCCCAATTTCTCTTTGGGCCATGGCTACCCGGGTAACCGAATCCATCATAAGGAGGACATTTTTTCCTTGGTCGCGGAAATATTCTGCAATTGCTGTTGCCGTGAACGCTCCCTTTACTCTGCTCATAGCTGCAGTATCGGAAGTTGCAGCTACTACCACAGAACGGGATAATCCCTCTTCACCGAGTGTATCCTGCACAAATTCCTGAACCTCACGGCCCCGTTCACCAATAAGTCCAATTACGTTCACATCGGCGGAAGAGTGCTTGGCTATCATTCCCATAAGCACACTTTTACCCACTCCGGAACCGGCAAAAAGTCCCATCCTTTGGCCGGTTCCCAGTGTGTTTAAGGCGTCGAGTGCACGAATACCGGTAAACATAACATCATCGATGGGAGCTCGATCCAGCGGAGCTGGCGGATCATTATGTACCAGTTGTTGTGCGGTCGGTCGTATCGACCCCTTGTCATCTATAGGCAAACCGTTGGTATCAACTACTCGTCCGAGTATTTCATCACCAACGGAAACGGTAAGTGCCTGTCCCATACTTTCTACCAGGCACCCCGTTTTCATGCCAACTACCCGATCGTAGGGCATTAATAATGTCTTTCCATCTTTTAACCCTACAACTTCAGCCGATACCAAAGTGCCCATTACCGTATGTATCCCGTACATCTCTCCTACACTCGCTTCCAATCCGGTGCATTCTATGATGTTACCTACAATGGTGGATACTTTTCCGTAACGTTTCACTTTATTGGGGTTTCCTGAAATCTTTTCACGGATATCCCGAAAGTGTTTCTCCAAAATGAGCGAAGTATCGGTTATTTCCATGATGGAAGGGTTAAGGATGTTCTAAAATCTTTGAGCATTTCTTCGAACTTGTGCACAATATCTTCTCTTTTTGTCTCCAGCTTAAATTCGCCGGGCTTCAGTTCATTGTTAGTCCGAATATTGATTGCTGTGTTGGGTGTTAATTCTTCTACCAGATTTTTGATGTATTCATAATCATCTTCTGCTATCAACAGCAGCGGTTTTGAGCTCTCATCTATTCGCTGTAATATTTTTCCCAGTTTGAGTTCCAGGGTTTCTCTTATTTTTGGATTTTCTACCGGTATGCCCAGAATGGCTTCCGATATTTCGAATACCATATCCAGTATACCCGGCTCCAGCATTTTCTGGTGCTCTTGCCATTGCAACCGTGCTTGTTCTAATTCATTCCGGATACCGGATAGTTTACTGTCTATTTCTGCTCTTGCTTGTGCAAGGCCTTCCTGTAGTCCCTTTTCATATCCTTCAGCCAGGGCTTCTTCCCGGGATCGCTCTACTTTACGTTTCCATTTCTCGTCTCTTTCTTCAAGTTTTTTGGCAATGTCGGGGCTGGATTTGATCTTCTCCTCAGTGACTTTATCATCATTGAAAATCATTTGGTAGTTCAGACGGGTGCTTCCATCCTCGTACCAGCTCACCTGGTTTTTATTTAAAATCTTCTGATTAGTCATTTTTTTACTCGACGATTTCTTCTTCATCCATCTTGCGTGTGGTGATTTGCCCGTCTTCTTCCAGCTCTTTTATTTTCTTGATTATGCGCTGCTGGGCATCTTTTACATCTTTCAGCGGTACCGGCCCAAGAGCATCCATATCTTCGCGGAGCATATCGGCTGCTCTGCTCGACATGTTGCCGAGGAACTTGGCTGAGAGCCCCTCATCCACACCTTTGAGTCCCATAACGAGATCTGCTTTTTCCATCTCGTTGATAATGAGCTGTACCGTGCGGTCGTCGAAATGCAGGATATCTTCGAAGAGGAACATTTGTTCTTTAATTTCGCTGGCCATATCATAGTCGCGTTCCATAATATCTTCAAGCACATTGCGCTCAACGGTAATTTCTGCGCCGTTAAGAATTTGTGCCACAATATTGGTACCACTTTTAATTCTGTCGCCCATGGTATCCATGCCCCCTAAATGTTCTTTTATGACCTCTTCCACTTCTTCTATTACTTCCGCAGAAATCTTGTCCATAGATGCCAACCGAAAAATAATTTCACCTTGCAGTTTTTCATCCAGGTGGCCTAATATTTCGGCAGATTTTTCTACCTGCAGCTGCGAAAAGATTAACGCTGCTACCTGGGGATGTTCGTTCTGTATAAAATTGGCTATCTGTGTAATTTTGGTTTGTTGAAATTCATCGAAAACGGTACTTCCTGACTGGGCTCTCAATCTTTTCATCATCTGTTCAGAATTGGCGCTGTCTCCCAGCTCTGCGAGCAGTTCTTCAGCATAGCCCACCCCACCCTTTAGCATATACTGCTTTACTTCCATCAAAGAATGATATTCGTTCAAAACGGCATCTACTATTTCTGCCTTCACATCTTTCATCCGGGCAACTTCCATGGTTACCTTTTCTACCTCTTTCTGATTCAGGGATCTCATCATCGTAGCAGATGCTTTGGATCCTATACTCATAATCAGTACGGCTGCTTTCTGGTAGCCATTAAGATCTTCAATAGAATCGAAGCCTTTCTTTTTATTTTTTGTAGTTGGCATAATTCTAAAATTTAGTCTTCATCAGAAGTCATCATAGCTCTCATAACCATTGCAGCTTCTGCCGGTTTAAGTTCTACAAAGTCTACAATTTCTTTCTTGTCATATTTTCGTTTTGGCAGTTGCTTTTGGCCTGCACCTTCACCTTCCTGTTCACTATCTTCGGGTATTGATTGTTCTGGCATATTCGGTATTCCTTCCTGTTTAGGCAGAGATTCCATTGAGGGTGCACTGCCTACCCTGCTATCGGCTGAAAAATCGCTTATTATATTTAGATCGCCACTGCCTGCTCGTTTTCGAATTCCATTTATTAGCCACAGAATCATGAGGAAAGTAACTCCTATTACCGACCAGCGAATAATGCTATTGTAGCTGGTAGGCTGTCCGGAGAAATAATTCGCATCCCTCACAAAGTGCTTATCAAAAAATTCTATCTGTTTTATTGAAAGTTCATCTCCGCGGTCACCCTGAATACCCAGTGCAAGTTTTACCACTTCTTTAAATTCTTCTACTTCTTCCTGGCTGTATTCCTCGTACGTTACTGTACCTTCTTCTCCTTCTTCACCGGGCTGTATTACCTGCTTATAATTAAGCAGAACAGATGCTGATACCCGTTTAATCTCTCCCTGGGTTTTTTCAAATACTTCCCGGGTACGGTTCACTTCGTAGTTTCTGGTTTGTGTAGTTGCCTGATTATCGTTGCTTGCCACTACTACCGATCCGGCCTGATTTTGCAATCGCTGGTTACCGGCTACCGGTTCCATGATTTCATCATTATTGGTTTGTTCGCTTTTTTCCTCAGAAATAATGGTTCTGCTATCCGGGTCTATCAGATCAGATTCGCGCACAAGCCGGTCAAAATCATGTTCCACAGATACACGGAGAATACTGTTTCCAGCTCCCAGCACGCGGTCTAACATAGATTGGCCACGTTCAGTAAGATAGGCTTCCGTTTTTTGGCGAAGCTGCATTTGTGTAGTCCCCATGGCCAGTTCAGCATCAGAATCAACTTCTTCACTCAGTCTGTTTCCAGCCTGATCCAACACCGTTACATTGCCTGCTTCAAGGCTTTCAACACTCCCCGCTATAAGCGAAGTGATGCCTTCAATCTGATCATTCTTAAGTTTTTGTCCTTTTTCTAAATTCAGTATTACCGAAGCAGAAGCTTCTACAGCGGCTCCTTCGAAGGGCGAACGTTCCGGGAGCACCAGGTGAATTCTTGAAAACTCAACCTGATCGAGGCTGTTAATAGATCGGGCCAACTCCCCTTCAAGGGCTCTCTTTTTATTTACCTGCTGCATAAAATCCGTCATCCCCAAAGCATTGGTATCGAACAGTTCATATCCTTTGACATCTGAATAATCGCCTCCAATGGGAGCCATGTCTAACCGAAGCTGGTGTACTTTATCGCTGGATACATAAATGGCCTTCCCGCTTTCTTTCAGTTTATAGCTGATGCCCCGATTGTTTAATTCGGTTACAATTTCCTGGGCTGCTTCTGGCTGCAGAGATCCAAAAAGCAATACTTCATCCTCTTGTTGGGTCCAGTAGAATACTCCACCTATGACGGACATAATCACTAACACCAGCCCTATAAACATAGCACGCTGTGCATTGTTAAGCGGCCCAAAAAATTCCTGAAATGCTTCTATATACTTGTTCATTTAACCGACCTTATATTTGCATGCGACTTATCTCATTGTAAGTCTCAATAGCTTTATTTCTAACTTCAATCATCATCTGAAAACTAAGTTGAGCTTTTTGCATTGATATCATCACATCATGCACATTGTCTGTTTTACCAGAAACATAATCCTGCATATTCTGCTCAGATGATTTCATGCTTTGATCTACTCCGTCAATAGCTTTCGTTAGCATATCGGCAAACGACTCCTTAGGACCGTCAACATTTATATCAAAATGTTTTGGACTTACTTCAATACCATTTGGCGGATCTTTCCGCTCAATACCGGGGGCATTGGCTTGTTTAAGGCCTTGCTGCACACCTTGTTGTATTAAACCTTGTATATCTATTGGGGCTGCCATACTTGTTTCTCCTTCTAAAAATCTGTTTTAAACTCGGGTATCAATATTTCTGCCGCGGGCAAATTCCTTATTCTCTACTTTTCCATCCATGGAGTACACATCCATTTTCTGCTTGGGCGAAAATTTCTCCTCTATCAGAGAAGACTCATCCTTGGTGAGCTTGGGCAGATCTGTAGAGCCAGATTTTGCTGTATCCCGGAGTGCATTATTTCTGGTTATTTGTCCGCTTTGTTGATGGTGAATTGAATTAATAGTCGTCATCTTAAATCTCCAGAGAATGTTTGATCATTTGTTTTTCGGCCTCTATGCTACTTAAGTTTGCCTCGTACAGGCGGTTGGCACTTACCATTTCCGCCATTTCACGAACCATATCAACATCAGGGTAGCGAACCATGCCATTTTCGTCGGCATCGGGATGGCCGGGATCATATTCATATCTAAATTTTTCTGTTTCAGCTACCTCAAAAGAAGGGCCCAGGCCTGTTTGTTTTGCACCTGCCGAATGTCTTGGGTCAGACTTATTCATAGAGGTAACACTCTCCGATAATACCTTTAAAAAGTTTTTCTGGTCGGGGGCTAAAGTTTTCACTCTTTGCGGCCGATAAACATTCGGAGAGCCTTCGGGCGCAGACGTTTGCGCGTTTGCAATGTTTCTTGAAGCAACAGCTAAACGCTCGCGCTGAAGAGCAAGACCCTGTGCTGCTGTTTGAAAAGTTGAGGATAGTCGATCTGGTAACATATTAATCTCGTTTATCTGTTAATCCCTGTTATGCCTTTTTTGAGCAGGCTAAAATGATGACGTAGTGAACGTGTCACCATTTGTACCCTGATTTGGGTATCTGCCATCTCTATCATTTCTTCTTCCAGCATTACATTCTCGTCAGTCTCGATTAGAGTAGGGGTTACATTTTTCATACCTGCTGTTCCAGCAGACTGTTGTGCATTCTGTAATTCGTTTTCAAAACTAACTTCACGCCTTTTATAGCCCGGGGTATCGGCGTTGGCAATGTTGGCAGCGGTTACTTTTTGCCTCAATGCATATGCGCCCATTGCGCGGGCAAGTACTTGACTGTGATTGCTATCAATTAAGTTCATTGAAAATTTCTTTTTGTTTTCGGAAATCCTTTGCACACACAAATGCAATAGTTATGCCATGGCAATAAATGTGCTTTAAACTTTCATTTAATCCCTTATTTTGGGAGCAGGTTTTAGTTACAGGGAGCAGAATTGACCACCATCAGGCAAATTTTTCCGTTTTGCCTCTTTTAGCAGTTATTTACTTAAGAGTGGGAACAGCACGCTGATAATCGTGTAAGTGAATGAAAACTAAAGGAAGGTAAAATGAGTTTAATGAATCAAAAACTGTTCACAATAGATGGTTATAATAGCAAGGAATATGCATTTAATAATAATGATGAGTACTATGGTAAAACTCTACAGCATACAATAATGGAATTTGCAAGAGCTTTCATTGCTGATATTTCTCATCCTATCTTTATTATTGATAGTGAAACAAATCGTATTATTTATGCCAATGAAGCCGCAACTCCAGTTCAGGGAGAATATGATCTTGTAGGTGAACAGTTTAAAGCAGCTGTTCAGGTTTTTGCTAAAGATATCACTGATGAGTCTATCGCCTTTTTTAACCGGCAATGGTATAACCTAAAGGAAAAATCTTTTGAATGGGAAAATTCAACCTTTCTCATAAAAGAATTACAGCCCCGGCCCGGCGTTCCTGACCAAGATACCCTGGAGACCTGGAAAAATATGATTGCGGTAATGCTTCACCGGTTTCGTTCTCCACTTACGGGCATGACTGGCTACCTTGACATGATGGAAGATCAGAGCCAGAACGAATCCCACAAAAAATGGTTTGCCCTTATAAATAAGGGAATTGACCACCTCTATAATATGATGGATGAGATGGAGGCTCTGTATAACATCCCTGCCAATTACAACGATTCCAAATCATCTGAAACGGATGCCGTTGCCATCATCAACAATATCATTTTAAACTTACCTTCTGAAATACAAAAGAAGATTGCATTTGAGCAGGCCGATGAAAACATCACTTTCACCTGCAATCCACTCAACCTTAAGCAGATTATCAACGTTTTGCTTAAAAATGCCCTGGAGCATTCTGCAAATGAAAACGAGCCTATCCAAATCACGATAAATGCCAACCGGTACATTCAAATATCAAATCCAGGAAAAGTAATTCCCGACTCTATTCGCAAAAATATTTTCCATCCTTTTGTTACCAGCAAAGCTAATAACCTGGGTATTGGGTTAACCATGGCCTTGTTGTATGCCTATCAATTTGGCGGAAGTGTTTTCCTTACACGGAACAGTGAAGAATGCGGAATCAGCTTTACCCTTTGTTTTCCAAACTAAGAGGAGCATTGATATTTCCTTTTATAAGTAGTAGCACATTTCAACTGGCCTGCTTTTCCTGCTAAAACCAGCAAAAGAAATAGCCTGTTAAAAAACGAAATTAGCTTAATATAAATATGTACATATGCCATTTATGTTTTACCGAAATCAGTCGATAAAAAGAATGTGATTATATTTCAAATAACTTTCTAATCCTGCCCAGATGCTTACTGAAGAAAAAGCCCAGCCTAAAACCAATACTATAAAGAGTACAACCCCTGCTCCTAAGCAGGAGGTTAGTCCTGCCAGTCAGGAAAATTCTTTTACCTATAATAACCTGTTCTTTTCCGTTACTGATTCGAAGGCGGCTATTACCCATGTGAATGATTTTTTTGCTCAAGTCAGTAAATATGAGCAACACGAAATTGTAGGTTTACACAGCAAAAAACTATGGCATAAAGATATGCCCCGGGCTATTTCCAATATCTTTTACCGTTATCAAGAATCAAAAAAAACGGCGGCAGCTTATGTAAAGAATGTAACTAAAGACGGTTCCTATTTTTGGGCAATGGAAGTTTCCTTCCCCTGTAAGGGCGGGCACCTTTCAATCCGGCTAAAACCTGGAAGTACGCTGTTTGGCACAGTCCAAAAGATGTACACAAAAATTCTTCGGCTTGAAGAGGATCTGGATTGGGAAGAAAATCAACAGGAAGCAGCCCAGGCATCACACAATTATCTTTTGGAATTGGTAAACAAAGAAGGCTTTGCCGATTACGAAGAGTTTATGTGGAATGCCCTACAGCTTGAAATGCGTAACCGTGAAGAAAAACTAGCCACCTCTTCGGTATCGGCCGATAACAATAAAGCGGTACCCCCTTCATTATTAAAGCTGGAATCTATTTTAGCTGAATTGGTACTATCGCTGGAAAACCTGGAAGATATTCACGGAGCTCTTGTCGACCATTCGAATTATATCCTCAAGCTGGCACGTTCTATTCTTTTACTATCTCTAAATGCCCAGATTGGTTCTTCCAAGCTCAACCAAAGTGACCACTCGTTATCCGTAGTGGCTGAAAAGATGGGTGAACAATCAGTATCGGGAGAAGAAAAATTAATTAAAATAAAGGAGAGTATTCAAAGCCTGAGTACTCTTATTGGAAAACTGAACCTCAAAATTATTTCTTCCAAACTTCAGGTTGAAATGACAACCAGTTATCTTTCTGAAACATATCAGGATCAGGAAGGAGGCAGCACTTCATCTGTTGCTGAAAAAGAGACCAAAGGAATGCTAAACGATGCCTTTATGCCTACTGTAGACCAAGTAATGAACGGCATAGGCAAAATCCCTGCTAACCTCAGAGAACTCCTCCATGGTGTTAAAGATATTGAGCGATTTCTGCAGGTTCTCCGGTTTATTCATATTACCGGTAAAGTAGAAGTAGCACGCATGAATGAAGAGGCTAACTCTTTTTCTACTACTTTTCAGGACCTTGTTCGGGAAATTCAAACCGCAGAAAAACATCTTAAAAAACTCACTACTGTGGTAGAAGACAACAAAGGAACAGCTACTATGTATGTAGATTACAGAGAACGGCTTTACAACATCATCCGTAATATTGAGCGTATCGACTGGTAAACTTCTGGCCTTCCTGCTCTTTTATTTAACATTAGTACCAGGAGTTTTGCCCTCTATCCCTCCTTAATATAGTTCAATTAGGAATTAAGAATTATTCAATTAAAAATTAAGAATAGTTTAATTAGGAATGCGTGTCTGCCTTTTGCCTTTTCATATGTTGGGCATTTTATTTATTTGAGACTCTTCCCCATGGGGATGCTTGGGGCACGCGAGGTACTTCCCAGAAAAGTGTGTCTTCCGGTAGCATAAAAAAGGCTTCTTGTGTAGGTTTGGCGGCGCTGGCAGGGGTCTGTGAGAAATGGCGAGGAAAATACCGGCGATTTGCCCCCTTAAACAATGAACCAAGATATCGGGCGGGGTTCACCTATTTAAACTACGGGGGTATTAAAGAATGAGTCATCGCGGGCGAAGTGTATACGAAGACCCGCGATCTCCCTGGTACGGGCAAGGTGGTTAACAACGAGGCCGCGGCAGGGGTACCCCATGTGGAGGGAGATCCCGGATCGGCGACTTCACTTCGTTACGCCTTGTCCGGGATGACGGGGTTTTCCCGCACGCATCCCGATTTGATCGGGAGAAGATGCGGAATCACCTCCTTAACCCGAATTATTCACGAATGGATGCAAAATGACGATCTATATACTTGAATATATTACCGTTGAATTGCTTTATGTAATAGCCCAATTTTGAGGTACGGATTAGGAATGTGTGTCCGCCTTTTGCCTTTTCACATGTTGGGCATTTTGTTTATTTGAGACTCTTCCCCATGGGGATGCCTGGGGTACGCGATCCCAGGCTTCTCTTGTAACACATTTTTAACCGCTCAGGGTTGACAGCTTTGGTGATTGAGTGATTAGGGAATGAGTGTTGAAGTGAAAGGGGAAAAGTGAGAAGTGAGGGGGCAGACTTGAGATTGGAGATTGAAGATTTGAGAAGATCTCGGGGCTTCTGCCATGGGCATGTATGAAAATTAAAGTCAAGAAAAAAAGTTTTCCCATTAAGAATTATTCAATTAAAAATTAAGAATAGTTCAACTAGGAATGCGTGTCTGCCTTTTGCCTTTCACATGTTGGCCGTTCCCGGTTACGATTGAGGGGTGTTGGGTGCGGCTTTGAATAATCGGAAGGTTTCCGGCATCATTTCAACCAGTATTTAATTGAGTAAATAGCTGTGCTACGAATACCTTTAATAGCCAGCCTTGTTGACATCCACCTCTATCATGTCAAACTTCATATAAAAGGTAGTACCGCTGCTGTTGCCTTCATATCTGAACTCACCGCCTAATTGGCGCACCAATGTTTTCAGCAACTTCATACCCAGCTTATTATGGTTTGAGGCTACCTGTTCGTTGGTTAACCCTTTTCCATTGTCAGAGATAAACATATAAACTGCACCATTTTTTTGGTAGAACTGAACAGCCAGTACACCACCAGCTTCCTGTTCGGTATAGGCATGTTTATATACATTGGTAATAACCTCATTCAGTATTAAAGAACAGGGATGGCCTTGTTTTACACTCAACACAATAGGTTCTACATCAAGTTTCACATCAATTTTTGACTTAGCTCTCGGATATTTTCCAGCTACGCAATCAATGATTTTTTCGATATAAGGTTTAAAGTTTATTTCTGAGAGGCTTTCAGATTCATAGAGCAGTTCGTGCATGGAGGCCATGGTCTGGATTCTGCCAACCCCGGTAAACAGTTTATCTTTAAGCACTTTTTCCTCCTCATTAAAAGCCTGCAGCTCCATAAGTCCGGAAATAACAGCGAGGTTATTTTTAACCCTGTGGTGTAGTTCCGATAGTAAAACAGTTTGTTCTTTCATGGCTTCGTTAAGTTTGTTTTCTGTTTGTCGGAAAGGGGTTACATCCTGCCCGGTTATCAGAAAGTTGGTTACATCTCCATACTCATCCTGGTAAGGAGCCACCTCAATGGATAATGCATAGGGATCTCCTTGCCTGCTACGGTTCATCAACTCTCCTTTCCAGCCCCGGCCTTCTGCAATAGCCTGCATCAGTTCCTGGTATTCATCTTTGGAAGTAATATCGCATGTGAGGAACCACAAGCCTTTTCCTGTAATTTCTTCTGGTTCATATCCCGATGTATCTACAAATGTTGGATTGGCATACTCAATAAGCCCTTGACGATTTGTAATTAGAACGATGGAAGGTGAAAGCTCAATCGCTTTTGTAAATTTTTGGCTCTTATTCTTACTCTCTTTCCAACTTTTTAATGTACTTGTAGTTTCCTGGTATGCATTTTGGGTACCATTCCTTTTTTGTGCTTTCATACTAAATCACCTTAATCATGTCATTAATGTCTTCCGTTTGTTGTATGCATTTGCTGACATTCGACAAGCTGCTGATAAAAAGAAGAACGTTCTCTCTTGCTATAGAACCTCTTTCGTCAACTTGCTTATTGGTTATCGGCATATGCTTTCCTCATTCATACTTTTCTGAGCTTATATCATGTGCTGCTTATTAATTATTGGAAACCGTGCTTTACGGCAAATTTTTCAAATTCAACTAAATCTCACCTAAACAGAAAAAGGACGGCAGGTGTATGATAAGCCTGCAGTCCAAATTCAGTTTCTTTTCGGCTTAAAAATCACTGAAGTCATCATCATCAAATGGGATCAGCTCATGAGCTTCTACTCTTTTTGAAGATCCATTTCCATTCTGAGGATTTATATTCTTCTGGGCAGAGCCATTGGTTCCATTTCCGCTATGGTCGTTACTACTATGGCCATTCCCCGTGCCAAAATTTTCATTAATACTGTTTCCTGATCCAACTCCACCATTACTCAAATTTTGTGGAGGCTGAAAATCATTCAGATTCGAGAAGTTTTGAGGGCGGCTGTTTGAACCATTCCCAAACTCCTTGGTTGCCGCTCCTCCTACAAGATTTACAAGCTCGCTGATGATATGATCCATCTCATTTGCCTGCGACGACAGTTCTTCTGCGGCACTGGCAGACTCTTCAGATGCGGAAGCATTACCCTGCACCACATTATCCATATCAGACATTACTGTATTCATTTGCTGAATTCCTTCTGACTGTTCTTTGGATGCAGCCGATATCTCAACTACCAGGGTACTTACACTTCCAATACTTTGTTCAATTTTTTCGAGGTTTTCAGATACTTCGCTGGCAACACTTGATCCGCGGTCGGAACTGGCCTGAGATTTCTGAATTAACTCAGATGTATTTTGTGCAGCTTCAGCACTTCGCTGGGCCAGGTTGCGAACTTCTTCGGCCACTACGGCAAAGCCTTTACCTGCTTCACCGGCCCGTGCAGCTTCAACTGCGGCATTAAGAGCCAGTAAATTAGTCTGGAAGGCAATGTCATCAATCGTTTTAATAATCTTAGATGTTTCCTGAGAAGAATCCTTGATCTCATCCATGGCCTCCGTCATACGGTGCATGGCTTTCACTCCGTTTTCTACCAACGGTTTCGATTCTTTCATAGCCAATTCAGCTTCGCTTGAGTTTTCTGCGGTTTGTTTAATTTGCGAAGACATTTCTTCCAACGATGAAGTTGTTTCCTGCAAACTTGCAGCTTGCTGACTGGCACTCTCGGCCAATGCCTGGCTGGAGCTGGATAACTGCCCGGAAGAGGCATTCACCTGTTCGGAACCACTCTTTAGCTTCTCTATTATTCCCTGCAGGGTAATACTTATAGATCGGCCTACAAATAATCCAAATATTAATGCACCTGCTACAGCTACTATTACACCAACACCAATCACCCACATATAGCTGCTTACTGTTGCCTGAGTCTCATCAGCAACATCTTGAACACCCTGTGCTGCAGACTCATTAATAGCCACCGTAATTTCAAGCAGTCTGTCGTATTGCTTAGCTGCATTGGCTTTGGCCTGCATCAGCTGATTACTTAAGGAACTAAGCGCGGCTGGATCGGTATTATTGTTAATTTCTTTATTTGCTGCATAATAGGTTTCAAGGTTCTTTTTATATCCTTTAATTTCTGTTTCAAGAGCTCCTATATTTTCCTGCAGTGCCGGCATATCATTATTATCTGCCAGATTCACCAGTTTGGTATATTCACTTTCAATATTATCAAATCGTGAAAGAGCCGATTCTATATATTTTTCATTCCCAGAGCTGCTGTATTGCAGATGCTCATAACCGGCTTTTCGAACACCTTCTTCTATTTCCCCTGTTGAGCCCCACTCATAAATATATACATCTATCAAGCGCTCTGAATGGCCCTGAATTTTACTGAGTGAAAAAATAGCAATAGCGCCCAATATAAATGTTACAGCAGAAGCTGTTAACGTCAGGAATAAAACCCTCTGCCCTATTGTTCGCTTACTCCCCCCGGTATTAGCAGCTCCGGAGAATAATTTGTTTAAGTATTTATTTGAGAAAGACATGGTGTTTAATGATTTAGTGTTTTTTAAATTGATTTATACTGTGGGTTCGCTGGAATCCATGACCTCTTCGGGTACATCAAATAGTACTTTATGAATATCAATGATCATTTTTACAGACTCTTTTACTTTACCAATACCAGCCAGGTATTCACCGTTTCCTTCAATACCGAAAGACGGTACTCCTTCAATCTGACTGTCTTTTATATCTGCTACTTCCGATACTTTATCGACCAGCACTCCCATAAGGTGTTGGTCTTCTTGCACTACAATGACACAGGTTTCATCTGTATCCTCAATAGCGGCTAATTCAAACCTCAGGCGTAAGTTCATAACCGGAACTATTTTTCCCCTCAGGTTTAGCACCCCTCGGATATATGCAGGCATCCGTGGAACTGGGGTAATGGGCATAAGCCCAATGATCTCCTGGACTTTCAGGATTTCAATAGCATACTCTTCTTCACCTAAAAAGAAACTCAGGAATTTCCCTCCTGCTATATCAAGCCCGGACTCTTCAGCTTCTGTATCTTTAGCCAGTGCTTCTTCCATAATTCAAACTTTTAGTTTTGTGTTTTCTGACGTCCTACTTTTTGTCCCATAACTGATAAAACAAGGATACAAGGCGTAGCGCCAAAACAACTATTCTGAGTTCTAGGTTATTTTCTGAGTTCTAGGTTATTTATCGGACGGTAAACCCATTTCTTAAATCATTTTAATAATTATCCTCAAAGTGCCATAGAACTGGCTATCAATGGCTTATGTTCTTTGGCTGAGTGCTATCTTCCGGACAGATTTCCCTCATTTTCTCAGACATAAAAAAAGGCAGCTAATGAATCTGACATCAACTACCTTTTTTAGATCGATATTTATTTACGTTCTTGGTTAGAATTCGCCAAAATCATCTTCAAGAGGAATTAATTCCTCTGCATAATTTCCGTTTCCATTGGAGGGGCTGTGAGCTACGGCTTCCAAGCGGTTATTCTCTTTTTGGGGAGAGCTACTTCCATTGCCATAGCCCTGGAATGTATTTCCGTTTGAGAACGATTGTGGTTGGGAAGTACTACTGTAACTTGCCGCTGTACCGGAGGAATGTTCCATTCCGCCTATAAGTTGTACCAAGTCGTTTACCACTTGCCTGAGCTCAGTAGCTTGCGAGGAGAGTTCTTCAGCAGAACTTGCTGACTCTTCCGAAGCTGAAGCTGTGCCTTGTACTACATTATCCATTTCAGACATTACCGATGTCATTTGTTCTATTCCAACAGCCTGTTCTTTTGATGCAGCTGATATTTCAACAACCATGGCATCTACACTGGAGGCGCTTTGGGCAATTTTTTCTAAATTTCCGGCTGCTTTTTGAGCAATCTGGGTCCCATTTTCTGAACTGTTTTGCGACCTCTCAATAAGCGCAGCTGTATCCTGGGCTGCGGCGGCACTTCGTTGTGCCAGGTGGCGCACTTCTTCGGCCACAACGGCAAATCCTTTTCCGGCTTCACCTGCCCGGGCAGCCTCAACCGCCGCATTAAGGGCAAGTAAGTTTGTCTGAAAGGCGATATCATCAATGGTTTTGATGATCTTTGATGTTTCTTTAGAGGTATTTTCAATCTCCGTCATGGCTTCGGTCATTTCTTCTATGGCTTGCACTCCATCACCTACAAGTTCTTTAGCCTCACCCATAGCTTCTTCCGCCAAACTGCAATTTGCTTCTGTTTGTTTAATCTGAGACGACATTTCTTCCAGCGATGAGGTTGTTTCCTGTAAACTGGCTGCCTGCTCGCTGGCACTTTCGGCTAATCCCTGGCTGGAGCCGGAAAGCTCTTCAGAAGCAGAGTTCACTTGTTCGGATCCACTAAACAACCGGCTTACAATGTCACCTAATATCTTGTTTAAAGAATTACTAAAGAACCATGCGATGGCTGATCCAGCTACTATCACAAATAATAAAATAAGTGCGCTATTTCTCAGAAGATTAAACCTGGAATCAGCCATAATAGCTTGTACTTCATCTATAGGAATACCAACAAAGTATATTCCAACTATTTCATCCCTGTCGTTAACAATGGGATCATAGGCAGTTATATAGGATATATCCAGAATTTTAGCTTCCCCAATAAATAATTCTCCATCCATAACCGGCTTATACGCCGCACTTTCTTTCCCCAGGTAGGTACCGGTGGCACGCTGACCATTTTCTTTGCGGATGCTGGTTATAATTCTCTTAAAGTCCTCTCCATCTTGTTGAAAAATGGTAGCCGCCACTCCATGTTTGCCGGCAAAATCATCCAGAAAACTTGTTTTGTCTTCAATTGGGGTTTTATTGGCATCTACAAGTTTTCCGTCTACAAAATCTACCGACCCCAGGTGAAGTGCTGAATAGGTTTGCAATGAACTGTTGTCTCCATCGAGCTTCATTCGGAGTGTAAAATCGGTAAGCGACCGCAAGTTACTGTTAGCGGTGAAAAAAGTAGTGATAGTTAATAAAAGCCCGGTTACAATTAACAATGAAACCGTTATTACAATGAGTCTTTTTTTGATGGTCCAACTCTTCCCTGACCCAATGTTTTTCGCAAAGTTCATAATCTACTCCTTATAAGCATTTTGCTCTGTACCTGCAGATAGTGTTTATTACAGTATACCCAAGCAGCCTTCATCAGACTTTTTTTATTATTATTCGTTTTCTAAAGTGTTGTTCGCTGTTTTAGCGAAATTGTGCCCATTGTTATTAACCCGAAAAACTTTTTTATCTTCAGCCTTTATGAAGCAGGTGAAGGAGTATCAGGAGACAGTAACTCATCCGGTACATCAAAAAGTACCTTATGTACATCCAAAATCATTTTTACTGATTCTTTAACTTTTCCAATTCCAGCCAGGTACTCACTATTTCCCTGAATACCAAATGAGGGTACTTCTTCAATTTGTTCTGTTTTTATATCTGCCACTTCAGATACCTGATCTACCAGTACTCCCATTAATTGTTGATTTTCTTGTACTACAATAATACAGGTTTCATCCGTGTCTTCTACCACAGGCAAACCAAAACGAGAGCGTAAGTTCATAACTGGCACAATTTTACCCCGAAGATTAGATACTCCCCGTATGTATGAAGGCATTCGCGGAACGGGTGTAATAGGTATGAGCCCTATGATTTCCTGTACTTTTAAAATTTCTATAGCGTACTCCTCTTCACCCAGGAAAAAACTTAGGAATTTCCCCCCGTCAATTACATGTTCCAGTTCCTCTGTCTCTCTTACTTTAGCCTGTGTTTCTTCCATTGTAAAAACTCTTTTGTTAGTCATTTTGAGCTTTTGTTATAAAAACCAATGTTATTCGGTTTATCTACCCAAAGTGTGTTTAGTTTGTTGTGTTTTATTTATCGGCCATTCCGGCTAATACTTTAACATTTTATAACCGGATAACTAAAAAGAGCTCTATGTTGATTTGTATGGGGATTGGGTTCCTCATTCATTGAGGGCCGCTGTAATTTGGCAAAGTCTTATTTACATTTTTATGAGGATATGAACGAGATAAACCGGGTTATTCCCTCAATCGGTCGATGGACTGTCCACTACATAAGACCGTCACCCTGAACGCTAAATTATTTATTGTGCCGTAGGCATCCCTTGGGCAGGGATTATATATAAAGATAAAATTAAAGCTCTTCTTTACTGGAAGCCGGGGCTTCTTGACGAGAAGGAAAAGTTATCTTAGAAAAAATATCGGCTTATTTTGTAAGGTATATTCTTTTTTTACAGGCAAGGCCTCCAGCCCGGTTCACTTATGCATGCCACAAAAAAAAGCATCACCCTGTCAGAATGATGCTTTTAGCTAATTTTGAGGATATATGTCGTATGAAATTATCTTATAAATTATCCTTTAATCTCGAAGGAGATGGGCAGTGTATAGTATACCTTTACTGCTTTGCCCTTCAGTTTACCGGGGGTAAATTTTACTTTCTTTAAGCCTTCGATTGCAGCTTTACCACAACCGCCGCCAATATCCTTTAAAATTTCAGGGCTTTCTACTTTTCCCTGTTCATTAACTATGAACTTTATAAATACTCGGCCTTCCACACCGCTTGATAAAGCAGCCTGGGGATATTTAATATTTTTGTAAATAGCTTTAATACCACCGTCTATCTCTGGCATCTGATCAACAACAGTATAAACGGAGTCTACATTGGACTCACTCTCTATTCTAACATCATTACTAAAATGCTCATTAGAAGCTTGTACATCGACGCTGGTAATAGCGGTAACTAATACTAAGCAAGAGAAAAGAGTTGCTAAACTCAAAAAGCCCGAACCTTTATGATATCTTGTATATTTTGATAGATTATCCATAGTGAATTCCAATTTGGTTCTAAGATTTTATGTAAGAGCTAGAGCGCTCGCTTGTGTTTATTTAATTATCGGCCGGCTGCTCAATTACTTAAGTCAAAAAAAGCTATTTTTTTTACCCCCCTGTTGTTCAGCTTCTTGAGGAAAGACAGGACATACTCAAAAAGGCTTTTCAAGCTATATAAAAGGGAATTTGGACTGATTTTTTTATTCACTGTATAAACACAAGAGGGTAAAAAAGGAGGGGCTGCATAAGAAAAAAAGATAGTTCAACAGTTCGGCTAAGAAAAATGGGGAGCATGCGAGAGTGAATATAACACCGAAATACATTGAAATGTATTTCAGTGCTATACCGAATTCACTATTGAGGTACACCTAAAGCGGAGAGGATTTTTTCTCTCAACATTTCTGGCGTAAAAGGTTTATGAACAAATAGAGCATTGCTTTCATTAATCTTTTTTATGCGTTCATTATTACTTTCTGTAGAAACTATTAATACGGGCAGGTCTCTGGTTTCCCGGTTATTTCTTACCCTTTTGAGCATTTCCATGCCATCCATTACGGGCATATTAACGTCAATAAAAAGCAAGTCTAACCAGTTTTCATCGAGTACCTCCAGGCCTTCCTGGCCATTTCCAGCCTCGTATATCTCTGATATTTCCACACCCGTATGGTGAATTGTCTTTTTAATCATGCTACGCATGACTGCACTGTCGTCTACGACAAGAATATTTATAGCCATTGTTCTGGGATTTATTTACGCAATTGGTTGTGCTCTCTTTTTCTTCATTTGGTCGATGATTGCTTGCGGAATTTTTTTGAGCGGTAATACATCGGTGACGGCTCCTATTTTCTTTGCTTCTTTAGGCATGCCATATACTACAGAAGTAGCTTCGTTCTGAGCTACGGTATACGAGCCTTGTTCTTTCATTGCAAGCAGTCCTTTAGCTCCATCGGCCCCCATTCCTGTAAGTATCACTCCCATGGCGTTAAGCCCTGCAGCTTTGGCCACAGAATTAAACATAACATCTACGCTTGGGCGTTGGTGATGAACCGGCGGACCATTCTTAATACGTGTATAGTATTTAGCTCCGCTTTTTTCTATCAGCATGTGATAGTTACCAGGTGCTATCAAAACCTGTCCTGGTTTTACTAAATCTTTGTTTTCGGCTTCTCTTACATCCAGATTGCATATGTCATTCAGGCGTTCTGCAAAACTTTTGGTAAACACCGGCGGCATATGCTGTACAATTACAATACCTGGTAAGTTAGCCGGGAGGTTGGTTAGTACTGCTTCAATCGCCCTTGTACCACCTGTAGAAGCACCTATTGCAATTAATTTGTTCGTTGTATGCAATAAACGAGCCTTGGGCTCCGACTTGTTCATTTTTCCATTTCCGGGAACTTTTTTGAGAGGTTTTACCTGTTTATCAAAACTGGCTACCGAAGCCGTGCGTATCGCTTTTATAATGTCTTTTGAAATATTTTGTGTAGAATAAGCCGAGCCTGGTTTACAAATTACATCCACGGCACCAAGCCTTAAAGCGGTAAGAGCGTTTTCGCTATTCTTTGGGGTCAATGAGCTTACTACCACCACCGGCATGGGAAAGTGCTTCATCAATTTTGACAAGAATGAAAGTCCATCCATCCGTGGCATTTCAAGATCCAGGGTAAGTACATCTGGCTTCAGCTTAATAATCTGTTCCCGTGCTATATACGGGTTCATAGCTGTGCCAACCACTTCAATATCTTTCTGTTTGCTAAGTTCTTCCGTTAATAGTTTTCGGACCAATGCCGAATCATCAACTATCAGTACCTTGATCATTGTCGTCCTCCGAAGAATAATAAATTGTAATATTGGCAATGCCCTCATCCAGGTAAACTTCTATGTCTTCTCTGGCCATTTCTTTGAATATCTGGTCAGTATCTTCTCCCGGATCGGCTATTCGGGGAGGCCGGATGTAACAAATCCTTTCATCCTTAGCGAATAAGGGTACTGTATTCCCGCATATGATATTCGCGATTTCACAAAGAGCTCCTTCTTTCTCTTCTTCTGTTGCCGCATCTACTCCAAGCATATTTGCTGCAATAGAACTAAGCAAATCTTCGGAAGGATCTATAACCATGCTTCCCTGAGCAGCTCCATCAAATTTAACGATAGACCTGATGCTCCCATCCGGTTTGGTCATGTGTTCAGCATCATCAAGCTCCCATTCTTCTAATGGAAACATATAACAGGTAACCTCAAAGGTGTTTACAGCGATATCGTGGATTTTATCCGTATACATAATACTCGTGGGTTTGCTTACTCATTTTAGTAATTTCCTGCTCAAGCATGGCAAGATTGAATGGTTTTTGTACATAACCGTGTCCCCAATAAGAAAGCATGGTCATCAGGCTTTGATCCTTTTCGGTAGTTACGGCTACGGCAGGTATATCTCGATATATTGGATGGTTGCTCACCCTTTCCAAAAATTGTATTCCATTCATGACCGGCATACTAATATCTGTCAGAATAAGGTTTACATTTTGCATCTGCAGTTTTTCATAGCCTTCTTGCCCATTATCAGCTTCAAAAATATGCTGAACGTCAAACGAACTATTAAGCAGTGTAGCTTTTATGTACACCCTCATTGCGGGGTCGTCTTCAACTATTAATACATTCATTTTCATATACGCTTCCTTTTGTTTTTCCTGCCTGATATAGGTTTGTACACCCTACCGATTCTATGCGATTTACATCATAGTCTCTTAGATGTTTATCGCCTTTTTTTCCAATAACTTTAGCAATTTATCTCTCAGCAATTCCGGAGAAAATGGTTTGTGAATAAAACTGGTACTCATTTCGGTTATCAGGTCTACCCTGGGCTGATTGCTTTCGGTAGATACCGTAATAATGGGAATATTACTGGTAGCCGAAGTCTCTTTCAGATGCTCAATCATTTCAATGCCCCCCATTACCGGCATATTAATATCTGCTATAATCAAATCTACGGTATGTGTTTCTAATATCTTTAAGGCTTCTTTCCCATTATTTGCCTCTATCATTTTCGCTTGATCGAAGCCACACATTTTTATGGTTCGCTGAACTACAAACCTCATAACCGAACAGTCATCTACTACAAGTATGGTAAGTTTCACATTTTCCATATTATACCCTTGCTTGTCGTGAGGGATTAGAGGTTTGGCTTAAACCATTCATCTTAGGTTTACCATTCAGTGGTTTTTTATTGATGGTAACCACACCGTTGGCAATGGTAAGTGCCATTGTTCTTGATTTATTGCCCCCTACTTGTTTGTGAGCAATCATAAACCCATTTTTCCATAACAGTTTTCTAAGTGTTGTAAAATTTCTTTTCCCAATCTTAAAGTAGTCTTCACCTACTTTTTTCTTCATGCTTGCACCGCCAGCTACTATAATTTCCAGGTTTTTCTTTTGTGCTCCCAGGTCATATACGGCACTCAACAGTACTCCAAATCCAGTATCTACATACATAGCCGGTTTTAGTTTTGCCTTTTCCGGATCTGCTTTTGACAATGGTAACATTACATGTACCAGACCTCCTACTTTTGCTACCGGATCGTAAGCTGTAATTCCTAAACAACTACCCAGTGCATGAGTTATAATGAGATCATTTTCACTGTCTGAAACTTTTAAGTCGCTAACTCCAACTACTTTTTTCATAAATCTATCATTGCATTGATCACTGTTTCTGGTATGATGCAGGAGCTATATTTTTAAATAGCTTATTATCAGATGGTATACTTTCGGAATGCCCCAGAAACAGATAACCACCGGGTTCAAGTAAGTCATAAAACTTTGCTACTATTTCTTTTTGAGTTTCCCGATTAAAATAAATCATAACATTCCGGCACATGATGAGCTGAAACTTCCCTTTCAACGGCCATGGCTTGGTTAAATTTAAACGACCATAGGTAATCATCTTTTGCACTTCTTCGACTACCTGATATTCGTCAGCTCCCCATTGGTTAAAATATTTATTCACTATTGGAGCAGGCATATCACCAATTTTGTGGGAAGTATATACCCCCTGTTTTGCAGTATGCAGTACTTCCCGGGAGATATCGGTTGCCAGTATTTTTACGGAAGTCCATGGAATTCTTTGTTGAGCTTCCAGCAGGGTAATGGCACATGTAATAGGCTCTTGGCCGGTAGAACAACCAGCCGACCACCATTTTACACTTCGTCCGGCCATCCCTGGCAAAATATTGCGTTCAATAAAATCGAAATGCTTACGCTCTCTGAAAAAACTAGTCTTATTCGTGGTTAACACATCTACCAGCGATAAAAACTCGGCACCAGACTTATCATTTTCGATGAAACTAAAATATTCATCGAAGGAGCCCAGCCCCAATTTTCGCAATCGCTTTAACAAACGATTTTGGACTAAAGCTTCTTTGCCTTCGTGCATATTGATACCACAATAATTATATATCACTTCCCTTATCATCTGAAACTGAGATGTCTTCAGTTTTATGCCAGAAGCGGGACTCCGGGTTTTAGTCAAGGTCTTCATAAGCGTTCCTTCTTTAAATAATTATTAAGCCGCAGAATCCATTAAAGCAGAGGTATCGAGGATAAGACCTACCCGGCCATCTCCCAGAATAGCCCCTCCGGAGATATGCTCCATTTTTGCCATCATGTTTATGGATTTACCTACTAGCTGCTGTTGTCCTATTACCTCATCAACAAGCAGTGCATACCTGCTATTGTTGTTTTTGATAACCAATAATGTACCTTCAAGCAGGCTTTCTTTAGCTCCATTGATTTCAAATAATCGGTGCAAGCGTATTACGGGAACTGAATTACCACGGAATGAGACTTGCTCGGAATTTCCTAATACGGTAAATAAGTCTTTCTCTTCAGCCCTGAAGGTCATGTCAATATTTACGGTAGGTACAATAAATCTTTCCCCTCCTACTTGAACGAGCATACCATCGGTAATAGCCAGAGTAAATGGCAACTCAATGGTAATCAGTGTTCCTTTGCCCAGCTCTGAGCTCACGTCAACCTTTCCCTGCAGCTGTTCAATAGAACGGCGAACTACGTCCATTCCTACTCCCCGGCCCGACAGGTCGGTAACCTTATCGGCAGAGGAGAAGCCTGGTAGAAAGATGAGGTTGTAAATTTCTTTTTCTGAAAGTTTCTTCTCCGGATCTACTAATCCTTTTTCGATAGCTTTATTCAGTATCCTGTCTTTGTCGATACCGCGGCCATCATCCTGAATCTCAATTTTTACTTTACCACCTTCTTGCGAAGCTTTAAGTGAAATGCTGGCTGTAGCCTCTTTACCACTTGCTTCTCTTTCTTCCGGATCTTCGATACCATGATCCAGCGCATTTCTCAGCATGTGAATCAAAGGCTCATTTATAATATCAACCATATTCCGGTCAATCTCGGTATCTTCACCAATGGTAGAGAATTTCACCAGTTTCCCGGCTTTTCTTGACAAATCTCTTACTAACCGGTTCATTTTGTGGAAAGTAGCTTTCAAAGGCACCATACGAAGAGTCAAACTTGTATCCTGCAACTCTCTTAAGATCTTGGTGGCATGATTTACTTTCTTTTGTAAATCAGTGTCTTTGGGTATTGCTTTATCCTGAGCTACCACAGAATGGGCAATCACCAATTCCCCAACCATGTCGATGAGGCGGTCAAGCCGGTTCACACTTACACGTACCGAAGACTCGGATTCTGATTTACTGCTTTTTCCTGAAACTTTAATTTCTTCATTTCCTTTCAGGTCGTCGGATTCTGTTTCCTGCTGATCCGAAGCGGCTGTTGTGTTGGCGGAAGCTGCTGCAGTTGCATCTTTTTCTTTAGATAACGCATCAGCAGGTTCTACCGAATCTTCCGAAATTGCATTGAGCACCCGTAACATACTGTCGAACTGTGCCGGAGTAGGCAATGGATCGCCTCCCACCGATTGTTCAACCACATCCAGTAGCTGGTTTATAATATCAATCGACTCTAACGTAATATCTGCACAAGCCCTATCGAAGCGAAGATCCCCATCGCGGACCATACTCAGGATGGTCTCTACATAGTGAGTAAATTCTGAGATAGGTTCCAGCCCCATAAATGCGGATGTACCTTTTATAGTATGAAACGCCCTGAAAACTGTGTTTATAAGTTCATCATCGTCTGGACATTCTTCGAGATCGAGCAATGCGCTTTCTGCCATTTCAATCAGGTCGGAGCATTCTGTCACAAATTCACCAACCATTGCCAGTTCTATATCTTCTGGAATATGGAATACTTCGGAATCTTCTTCTTCTTCTTCTTCTTCTGCTGTTTCTGCTTCCTCTTGGGTTGCTTCTTCCTGGGAATCTTCTTCAGCTTCGGGAGCTTCATTATTGTCTGCAGCCTCTTCTACAGCTGGTTCTTGCATTTCAGCCATTTCATTCTCCCACTCTTCCTGAGAGGCTATCTCTATAACTTTTTCTGTAATCTCAGATATTTCTGCTAACCAACCATCTTCTGCGTTTCCTTCTATAACACTTTTGAGTGTTGGACCTGTTTTTTCCAGGGGTTTGGCCACGGTATCTTCAGACTGATCGATAATATCAGAAATCAGCTGAACCAATTCCTTGACCTGGTCGTCGGTTATCGACTCTTCATCCAGCATCATTATAAATGATGCTAAGTCATCAAGGGTTATCTTCTTGGTGGATTCAGATTCTTTCTTGGTTTCAGCTTTTGCCTTTTCTTTCTCAAGTTGCTCTTCATTTAATTCTATAACCTCATCTGCCGACTCAGAGCCTCCAGAAAGAGCTTTTTCCAGTTCATCATACGCTTTCTGAAAATCTTCAACATTAATGTCTCCATCTTCTATCACATATTCCCGAATCGTATTTACAGCCTGCATAACAGAAGTCTTGACCATCATGAAATAGTCACTTTCCCCATAGAGGTGCTTAATAGCCTGCCACGATAAGTCTATCAGTTTCTGAAACTGGCCAAAACTGTTATCCAGGTTGTTGGTAACTTCTTCGAATTTAGCACCTGCAAGAGCCACATTTTCTCGGTCGGCTGGCCAAACATCCGCTAATAATCGAATAATTGATTCAAGGTCTTGGACTAATTGCTCTTTGTTGCTCATTGTCTGAAGTATTTATTTTGATTCGCTTAGTACCATGCTTAGCATAAACTCACCCATGGCTCCTGTAAATTTCATTTTTGCAGATGGAGGCCTGTTGGGCATAAATAGCGTAAGGTCGCTTCCGCGGGTAGCCGTAGGTAACGAAGATTGACCTCTAAAACCTACTTTTTCAATACTGGCAGCCACATCACCGGCTAATATGTTTGCTATTTCAGCAATTAAATCTCCCATATCATGGCTATCGAAGGGAAGTTTAACTCCAATAAAAGCTTCTGACAGGTTCAACGCTGTCTCTTTTGGAATAGCCATCATCAACGAAAACGTTAGTTCGGGATTAAACACAGCAATATTACCAATTATACCATTTAGTGGCCCTGCGGGTTCTTCATCTTCAAGACATGTTGGAGTGTCTCCACTTATAGAGGCGAATGTATTAATCACGGAATCCCTCACAATCTCTATGATTTCCGATGGGATCGTGTCTGCCTTTTTTAATTCTTCTGTAATCATTATCTCTTTTTTTTAGGAATTTAGAATGCTGCTGAAGAAGCTCTTTTTTTCGCTGTCATCATCTTCATTTTCTGATACCAGCCCTCCATCTTCGCCAATATATCGGCTAATGGCCTTGCTCATTTTATCTGCTGTAAAAGGTTTGGTTATGTATTCATTTGCTCCACCTTCGTTCAGCGCTTTGTCTACCTTACCCATTGACTTTTCTGCCGTCACCATAATAATGGGGATATCGGTATTCCCGGTATCTCTTACTGCTCTTGACAATTCTACGCCTGTCATTTTAGGCATATTCCAGTCCACGAAAATCATTTGAATTTCGTCGTCATTGTTAAATTTATCCAGAGCGTCTTCCCCATCCATAGCTTCCACATATTCAAAGTCAGCTATCATTAGTTGGTCAAGAGCTCTCTTCACCTGACTTCTCATAATCTTTGAGTCATCTACAACAAGTGCCTTAATTTTACTCATTCTTTACTCCTGTATATCTTAGTAATACATTTATCCAGCTATTAGCCAGCATATACTTGTTACCTAAATGGTTTTTTGATTTTGACTTCTTCAGCATGTGCTGAGAATTCTTCTTTTTATATTATCGGGCAATAGCAAAAATCCTTAAGAAAATTCATTGATATTTTTTTACAAATACTATCCCCCTGGAACCACTTGGTGTGCCATGTGCAAGTATCTTTTCTCCTTTATAATGGGCTGTACCGCTTTTAAAAAGAGATTCAACTATAGAAAGTGGCTGTGCTGATATGACTGTGATAAGCTAAAAATTAGGTAATCCTAATTGGATTTTTTGCCCTTCCATAGTTAATCTAAAGCATTCGGTTTATCAAATTAAGGGGTACTTTCTAAACTTAATAGGAAGTCTAAAAAATGGGAATCTATAATTCAGTTCGGTCTTTTATGCGTTCTGGCGGCAGGCAGTTTGAAAACTATCAGCTGGTGGAGACTTACATTTCTTATAAGGAGATGCATGCTGGTTTTACTATAGATTCCGAGGAAGTAACTGTTGGTGAGCAAGCAAATGGAAAAGCTGAAGCCGAAAAGAAAGAGGTTTTTCTCCAGGAAGTTACACCGGGGCAAAATACTTCTGAATTATTAGTTGATTCGTTTTATGAACAACCCCCATCTTCTCTTCCTGAAGAATTAGCATATGCAACATCCGCAAGCTTTGAGCAAACCAATACGCTTCGCACCCAACTCAGAGATGATGATTCGGGGAGGTCTTCAATATCAGGCGCACCTATAAGTGAGCAACCTTTGGAGACCAAACGCCAATTATTTTACCGGCAGTACAAGCAGAATTATTCTAACCCCAAGGGGCAGTGGGTAGACACTAATATATAAGCCGTCTGTATCTGATATCTGATTTAGCCTCTCTCTGTTGTTAAGGGTATGGATAATTTTAACATTCCTACACTATCATTCACACTCATAAAGGTGATACAGCCTTGTACCTGATCGGCCAGTTCAACGCTTGTTAATAATCCTTCTGCGAAGGAGTCTATACCATTAGCCGGAGCATTGCCAGACACGATGTTGTTCAACTCTTTTTTTCGGTTTTCTGAAATGTTGAATTTTATCAAAAAAGTTGCCATCGCTTTGTCTTTGCTGGTCTCCAGCTCCAACATCTCACCCTTGGGCGAACTCTTGGAGGCATAGCTTATTAGATTAAAAATGATCAGCTTTGTAATAAACAAATCCGTTTTTATATGCAGCGGACTTACGTTTGTGGTAAACGTTGTATGCTCCCCTCCGCAGTGCATGTTCTCTATAACCTGGCGTACAATCCAATTCAGATCTACGTCAAGCAGCGTTTCCTTTTCTTCTCCGGTATTATCTAGTTCATCCCTATATATACCCTGAAGCTGCTCTATGATATTATTCACTTCTTGAATGCCATATTCAATCTTCTTTCTGTAGTACTCAATTTGGTCTACATCCGGTTCTTGAGATAACGACATATTAATAAGCTCAAGATATCCTGATATAGCACTTATGGGAGACATTGCATTATGCATGTTTTGCCTAACAATGCTTTTTTGCAATTGATGTATCCCTTGTAGCTTGCTATATCTGTTCTTGATTTGAGCAGCATCATCTATATATATATCCGATATAATCGATTCTATTTCCTCAGTCCAATTGCCTTCTTTCATCACATCCTTCCAACTTTGAGCTAAGTGCATATTTACATATGTATTTAATTGTTTACCTAAATGTTATTTAATCTATCCGGGTCGTATTAGAGTTTGCCAACGTACTTCCCAAAATAGCTGTGGTTTGAAAACCCGACTTTTATTAAAATTTTCTAACCAAAAGCAGTGTAATAAAAATTATTCATTAAAAAAAATTAATATTTCATTTTGTAACTATTTTTCTTTCAGTTCATCTTCTATTTCTACGGGGTTTGTAAAATTTCCTTTCTATATCACGAAATATCTTTCTTAAATAATGCATTTGATAATTGACACTTTGTTACATATCTAACACTATCAAAAAGGACCACTCCACTCGCGCATTAATCAGTAGTTGAGATTGTATGGCAAAGAATTCGATATACACACTTATCGCAGCATCGTCTGAGCAAGACTCTCAAATATTATTGGCAGAACTAACGAATAGTAATCTGGATATTATTCCATTCTATATTCAGAAAACATCCGGGATAGAAGAATTTTTAAAGACCCAATCCTGGGATTTAGTTCTTGTAGATTTAGACAATCCTGATTTTGATGTCTTTCGGGCATTAAAAATTTTAAACCATATAGAGCAAGACTTCCCTTTTCTGGTTGTAGGAAGCGAAATTTCGCAGAACCTGGCAATATCGCTTATGGATGCAGGCGCCCATGATTATATGCTCAAGAGCAATCTTCAGCGATTGGTACCAGTATGCCACAGAGAATTGCGAAATGCCGAAATAAGAAGCTGGCATAAAAATACGATCGCCAAAAACGAGCTCCTCAACTATGTCCTGGAGAACAGCTTCAATGAAATTTACCTCATTGATATGGACACCCGTCGTTTTATCTATGCCAATAAAGCTATGATTCGTAACCTTGGGTATACCGAGGATGAATTAATTGGCATGAATGCCAAGCATATAATAGCAGATTATCATCAGGAAGATGCCCTCGAAAAAATAAAGCCCTTACTAAAAGGGGAAAAAGACAAAGTTACTTTTCAAAAAGATTGGAAACGAAAAGATGGCAGTACGTATCATGCAGTTACCCATCTTGAGCAGGTGTTTTACGATGGACTGAAATGCATCCTCGGAATTTGTTTTGATATAACAGAACGCAAACAGCAGAAAAAACTCCTTGAAAAGCAGAAACAAAAAACAAAAAAATTAGAGTCTACCAACAAGTATAAATCTGAATTTATTGCCAATCTCAGCCATGAGATGAGGACAACTATAAATTCAGTTTTGCTGCTTAGCAGAATTTTACTGGAAGACCGGGATCAAAACTTAAACCAAGAGCAACTGGAATACCTGGATGTCATTTACAACTCCAACAATAGTATCCTGGAATTGCTCAACGAAGTGCTGGATTTATCCAAGATTGAATCTGGACAAATTGATATCAAATTATCAGAGGTTGTAGTCGATGATTTCTGTTTACACCTGGAAAAACTTTTCAAGCCTATCGCCCGGGAAAAACAAATCTCGTTCAACTATCAGAGAAGCGACCATGTAATCAAAGTTCTTAAAACCGACCGGCTGCGCCTTGAACAGATTATGAATAATCTCATCTCTAATGCACTGAAATTTACAGATGAGGGAGAAATATCATTCGAGGTGTATTCTCCTGCACCCGAAGAAATAAAAACAGCCGGGCTTCAAAGTGCACACTATATAGCCTTTAAAGTTCAAGACACAGGTATAGGTATCCCAGAAGAAAAACAAGATCTTATTTTTGAAAGTTATAAACAGGCTGAGGGAGCTTCTACTCAAGCTCAATTTGGGGGAACAGGCTTGGGGCTTGCCATTTCTAAAAAAATGGCACACTTCCTGGGAGGAGAACTTACCCTGGAAAGTGAAGTAGGTGAAGGAAGTGTGTTTACGGCATACCTGCCTAAAAACAGTACTAAAACTGTTAACCAGTATGCAGCACAAGATAAAGTTAAGGTATCAACCAAACCTCCTGATAGTCAAAACAAGAAAGTGCAATTTAACGGACCTCCCAAACAGATGGAACCCAAGGGCACTGTACTGCTGGTAGACGACAGCACCATTCACAATATGGCACTTAAAGACTTTTTAGGATTTAAAATCAAACATTGCATTACCGTAGAGTCTGCTACGCAAGCTTATGAAGTACTAAATCACCAGGATGTAGACTGTGTAGTACTGGATATGTATCTCCCGGACGCCAATGGAAAAGAAGCATTAACACATATAAAGACAAATCATAATTCCAGGCATATACCTGTTATTATTTATTCTGGAAAAAGCTTATCTGATACGGAAGAACAGGAATTAAAACAGTATGCTCATGCCATTGTTCAAAAAAATGTAATGAGCTATAAAGTACTGTTAGAAAAGATTCTTACGATTGTATATCAATAAACAAACAATATTGTTATAATAAGTTTTACTAAATAAGAGTTGGGCAAATACTGAATAATTGTGTAGAATGTGTTGGTGTTTCATCTGAAACCACATTCCTGATTTTTATCTAATAATAATTTCGATTAATATGGTTAGATGTTATTTTGGATTATTGTTCAGTAAGAAACCGTAACTAAAGATTGCTAATGGATAATCAACAGAAAAAAACGGTAATGATCGTAGAAGACGATCTAATACTGAATCTTCTGTATGAAAGTTACCTGGAGAAGCTGGGATTCGATGCTGAGGGAGAACTTGTATATGGCAAAACCGCCATTGAAGTAGCTAAGAAAATAAACCCTCACCTCATTTTAATGGACATTTCTCTTGAAGGCGAGATTGATGGAATTGAGGCAATGCAAGAAATCAGAAAATTTTCAGATGTACCGGTAATATATATAACCGGGAATTCTGACCCCTATCATGTTCAAAGAGCTAAAGAAACGGGGTACCTCGACTACCTGGTAAAACCTATAGAATTTAATGACCTCAAAGAATCATTAGATCGCAATTTTAAGCAGGCCAATTAACGGCTTTACGTTTTCTTTCCTTATCTATTAAATATGTCTGCTTATATGAAGTATTATATCCATATCTCATTAGTTAGCATGCTTGTTTTTTTTACAGCATGCTCTGTTTTAAAAACCTCTTCTCAAGAATCGTCAACCGTATCCTGGCTTACTCCAGAACGCCCTATTCCCTACCCGGTAGAGGAGCCTGCTTATTTTTTGCAAGCGGTCCGGAATGGTAGCCGGACACTGACTGGAAAACCTGGAAACAACTATTGGACCAACTATTCTGAATATAAGCTCCACGCACACTTGTCCCCCTCTGATACTATGCTCTATGGAGAAGCAGATATCACGTATACCAACAATTCCCCCGATACCCTGCGTGTAATTATATTCGAACTCCCCCAAAATTTACATAAGCAGGGCGTGCCTCGAAAACAGATTGCAGAAATTACCGGAGGCATGCATATTCAAAAAGTAGCCGTGGAAGGTAAAGACCTCGGATTAGTCAACCGCTTTCAGCCGGGCTATGTTGTACAGGGCACAAATATGATTGTTATTCCGGAAAAGCCGGTACTGCCTGGTAAACAAGCTCATTTTGAGATTGATTGGAATTTCAAAGTCCCACAGGCGGGAGCCAGTGCACGGATGGGATATAGCAGGGACAACCTCTTTTTCATTGCATATTGGTATCCTCATCTTGCTACTTATGATGATATACAGGGATGGTTTACCGATAGTTTTACCGGAAATGCAGAATTCTATCATGGCTTTGGGGATTACGATATTACCATAACAGCTCCTCCTGAATGGATTGTTATGAGCTCGGGATCTTTGGAAAACCCACAAGAAGTATTGGCCCCATCAGTTTATGAACGCTACCAACGTGCCGGAGAGTCTGATGAAGTTATTTCTATTGTTTCTGAATCTGATTTTGGAAATGTTACCACTGGCACGGACAGTATGGGGATAAGCTGGAAATTCAGGGCAAACAGAGTCCGGGATGTAGCCTTTAGTGCTACTTTGGAATCTAAATGGGATGGTTTAAGAACTCCCATAGGAGATCTCAATAATGATAACCGTATTGATTATTCCCGAATACATGCCTTCTGGCGTAACAGCGCTCCCTTATGGAAAGATGGAGCAGCATTTACGGCTCATTCCATTTCTTTTTTATCTGATTTTACCAGATTACCATACCCATGGCCACATATGACTTCTGTTGAAGGAGGGGGTATTATCGGGGGAGGTATGGAATTTCCCATGATTACTCTTATCGGAGATTACAATAACAGAAAATCGTCAAATTTCTATGATGTTGTTGCCCATGAAATCGGCCATATGTGGATGCCAATGGTGGTTAGCAGTAATGAACGCCGCCACGCCTGGATGGATGAAGGCTCTACAACTTTTCATGAGGCTAATGCCCGTTGGGATATCTTCCCGGATAGCTTTGACCGGCAGGATGAATTTAATTCCTACCTGGGTATTGCCGGAACTTACCTTGAAGGAGAAATTATGAGGTGGTCGGATTATCATTATCCCGGGCCGGCTTATGGAGTTGCTTCCTATCCAAAACCTGGCTCTGTTCTCATTGCTTTGCAAGGTGTAATTGGAGAAGAGGTTTTCAACAATGCCTGGCGAGAGTATATTCGGCGATGGGCGTACAAACATCCTACTCCTTATGACATGTTCAATACCTTCGAGGATGTCTCGGGAATGAATTTAGACTGGTTTTGGAGAGCATGGTATTTCGAAACATGGGCGCTTGACCAGGCTGTTAAAAATGTCATTCAAACCGATACTAAAGCCACAATACAAATTCGTGATCTTGGTGAAGTACCAATGCCAGTGCTTCTCACTCTTACACTGGAGAACGGTACAACTATAGAAGAAAGAATAGCAGTAACCGATTGGTTGCGAGGATTGAGAGAAACCTCTATAGAAGTAAATATTCAGAGTCCCGTTAAGCGGGTAGAAATAGACAAAGACAATTATTTCCCTGATAAAGACAGAAGCAACAACGTTTGGTCAAACTAAACTGTTGATGCTTTCAGAGCCGGAGAGAGCCACACAGTGGTTATGTACCCTGATTGAATGAGAACCTATTTTTTTTACTAATTTTTAGTTGTTCCCTTCAAAGCAAACCCTATATTTATAGTTGAATCAACCTTTAGTACCAGTTTATGAAAATTATCCGAAATAGAGCGTTTAGATGGGTTCTGCTTATGCTTGGGCTCGCCGCTATTATTGCTCTTACGGGTATGAATGTCTTTTCGCTTTACAATATGCGGGATCAGATGGTGGAAGATGAGCAACAAAAGCGAATAAGTCAGCTCGATGAAATTCACCAAACCATAGGGAGGGAGATCTATACCCCTATGCAAGGACTTGGCAAACTGGAACTCAAGAATATAGAAATTGCTCTCGACCAAAGCGGACAGCTTCCTCCCCAGGTCATTGATGTTATAAAGAAAACCTCAGATAGTAATATTTTTACAGATCTCTACTATACCCCTTATGCAACTCATCCCTGCAAAGCTAATTCTGAAATCTACAAATACAATTCCCAACTAGAACAAGTATTTCTTACTCCCGAATATCCAGAGATGATCTGCGATGGGGTTGGCCTGGTTCGTACTAAAGCCAAAATCAGGCTGAATGACATTGATTACAACAGGATTACCAAAATAGAGTTTGATGACAATCGCACCATGAATATTGGTTTAATCAATGTCGAAGAAAATCGAATTATTGGTTACTTCACTTTTATATTTAATAATGAGTATATCCTGAACAATTTAGTATCTCCTTTGCTCGCAGAGTACTATGGAGAGAGTGAAGAAACCGGTGTTATTGCATGGGTATACAACTGGGCCAGCAAAGAGGTTATAGCTACCAATGCCCCCGACATTGAATACAATCGGGATTTGGTTGATCACAATGAACCCTTTAATCATTTCTTTAGTAACTGGGTTATAAAGCTAGCCTTCAAACAAACTCCTATAGCTGATGCTTATACAGCTACCCTTATTAAGAATCTGTTTGTGCTTGGGGTAGCCGTATTGTTTTTAGTGGGTGCACTCGTCTTTATGTTTTTGACAGCTCAAAGAGAACGTAACCTTGCTCAACGGCAAGCCAGCTTTCTTGCCAACGTTACACATGAGCTGAAAACCCCTCTTGCTGTAATGCAAGCAGCTGGCGAAAATATCTCTGATGGAAGGGTCACAGAACCCCACCGGTTAAAACAATATGGACAACATATTTTTAATGAATCGGTACGGCTTAAAGGAATGATAGAGAAACTCCTTGATGTGGCAAAAGCCGACTCTGGCCAAACTATTGTAAAACCTGCGCCTCACAAACTATATGGACTGGTTCAAAGCTACTACGAAAAGAATAAAGATTACCTGGAAGCCAAAGGCTTTGAGGTGGAATTCAACTCTGGTGACCACACATCAGTTTCCATGGTTGACAGTGACAGCATTGAAACCATCTTAAGCAACCTGACTGAAAATGCCGTCAAATATAGCACCGATCAAAAGCATCTCGAATTTTATGTAGGATCAAAAAATGATACTGTATATTTTAGTATTAAAGATCATGGTGTTGGCATTCCAGCTAAACATTTAAAAAACATCTACAATAAATTTTATCGTGTTGAAGACTCCTTAAGTGCCAAAACCAAAGGACATGGTTTGGGATTAAGTATTGTTCAAAACATGGTGGAATTGAATGGAGGTGAAATTACAACCCAAAGCACTGTAGGAAAGGGTACAACTTTCAAAGTCTCTTTCTCCAAATTTGTTAAAGGAGATACTTCTTTGAAAGCAGATGACAACCAACCTTCTGACACAAATATTATAGAACATTCTGATTATGTCTGACAGCCGAATGAAAATCCTCGTTGTAGAAGACGAGCCCAGCCTTGTATTTACTTTAAGAGATACCCTCGAAAATGAAGGCTATAACGTTATAGTATGCGAAAATGGTACCGAAGCTGTTTCTATGGTACAAGAACATGAACCGGATTTGATGATCCTCGATATTATGTTGCCTGAAAAAAGCGGCTATGAGATCTGTGAGGAGATCAGGGAATTGAAATATACCTTCCCCGTTATTATGCTAACGGCCAAAGATCAGGAAATAGATAAAGTGAAGGGACTGAATGTAGGTGCTGACGATTATCTAACCAAACCATTTGGGGTAAAGGAATTGCTTGCCAGAATTGAGGCCCGCTTGCGCAGAAAAGGCACGTACTCTTCTTCAGGAGAAGTTGATATCCTGGATCTTGGACCTGTTAAAATTGACTTGCAGGAATCGGTAGTGCACCGGCCGGACAATGGGAAAACAGAATTAACCTCACGGGAAGTTGAGCTTATAAGGTATCTTTTAAAAAGTGCCAATGAACCTATTTCACGGGATGAACTGCTCGAAAAAGTATGGCGGTATGAGTTCAGCACAAATACGCGTACCGTGGATGTACATATCTCAAAATTAAGGGCAAAGATTGAAGTACAACCCGAGGATCCGCGTTACCTTATTACCTTACACGGGGTTGGTTATATGCTTCGCACTAACTAAGTATTTCTTTCAGGCTTTCGTCTCCCTGTACAGCTTCAACGTACTTGATGAAATTGCGAACCTGAGATTCGAGTAAGTTTTGCTTAAAAGGGTCATCTAAGCCCTTTTGTAGGTCAAACTCTTTCTCTACCCGCGGGATAAAAACACGTTCGGGAAACTGCAGGGCATTTCGGTAGTTGGCAATCATCTGGAATTGCTCAACAGCCCGAAGTCCTCCAAAGCCTCCGGATGCTTCTCCTATAAAGGCCATCGGCAACTTGGTGAATGCTTCAGGAAAGGGAAGATAATCTACAAATACCTTAAGCACTCCCGGAAAACTGCCGTTATATTCCGGTATCACAAATATTACGCCATCTGCTTCAACAACCGGCTTCCTGAAGTTGGTTACTGATGGTATCTCTGTTCCATACTTTCCTCCAGCCACATCAGCTAACGGAAAATCCTGCATATCAATAATTTCAGCCTCAACCCCTTCAGCTTCATATAATGATTTCACATATTCCGATACTTTAAGAGCATTAGAGTTGGGACGATCGGTACCACTGATAATTTTTAAATTCATTCGTACATAATTTGTTCGATTATCTTACCACTATTAAGCCAAAATCATTCCAAAAAAAATCTTTCTGTCTCTGATTCCTTTCAACTTCTATTCAACAGAGAATTATCAGCTTTATTAATGGCGGTTTCATCTCCTCTGTCCCCTTCAGGAAAAAGGATCCGTAAGTTCTATGGTTGCTTTATCTCATCCCACTTTCTGGAAAGCATAGCTTCCTTCCCCTGGCTCCCCGATTTATACCAGTTTTTATCCTTTAATTTATCCGGTAAGTACTGCTGTTTAACCCAATTATTAGGGTAACTGTGCGGATATTGATAATCATCCGAAGCATTCTCTAATCCCAGGTATCTGGAGGAAAGTTTATTTGCAGTCTTATCTTTAAGATACGGGGGCACCTCAAATACTCCACGCTCTTTAATCTCGTCATTAACTGAAAAAATAACCCCTGTACTGTTGCTTTTGGGGCATAAGGAAAGATAAATACAGGCATGAGATAAGAAATACATCCCCTCTGGCATCCCACATTTCATAAACGCTTCGTGGCAGGAATTTACTACCGTTATGGCATTGGGTTCTGCCACTCCTACATCCTCGCTTGCAAAAATAAACATGCGCCGGAATATAAAATTGGGATCGTCTCCCCCTTCCAGTATTGCGTTTAACCAATACAGGGCAGCATTGGTATCCGAACCTCTCATAGATTTTATGAATGCTGAAGCATAATGATAGTGCTCGTCCCCACCTCGGTCGTAGCGTACATTTCTCTGCTGTATACTTTCTTGTGCTATGTCCAGGGTAATATGGATGGTTCCATCTTCGGCAGGCTTAGTCGATAACACGGCAACTTCGAGTGCGTTCAACGCATTGCGGATGTCGCCTCCGGCATATTCTGCTAAATGTTCTATTGCTTCTTTGGTTGCCTCTACCTTTTTATCTCCTAACCCCCGTTGCGCATCTTCCAGAGCCCGATAGAGCATGGTCTTCACATTCTCGAAACGGAGGGGTTTAAGTTCAAACAGTTGGCATCGGGAAAGCAATGGATTTACCAGGGAATAAAAAGGGTTTTCTGTAGTGGCCCCCACCAGGGTAATTACTCCGGATTCAAGATGCGGTAACAGAGCGTCTTGCTGAGCTTTATTCCATCGGTGAATCTCATCCACAAACAGAATTGTCTTTTTACCGTTAAGCTTCCGAAATTTTTTGGCCCGATCTACTACTTTTCGAAGTTCTTTGATGCCGTCGAGTACAGCATTTATAACCTCAAACTGAGCCTTAATTTCTTTTGAAATTACATGCGCAAGGGTAGTTTTACCTGAGCTGGGTGGTCCGTGAAAAATCAGGGATCCAATAATCCCACTGTCAATCATCCGTTGAAGCATTTTCCCCTCTCCTACCAAATGCTCCTGGCCTGTAAATTCATCCAGAGACTGTGGTCGCATACGAGTAGCTAAGGGCTCATCGTAACCAGACTGATTTTCATTCTCAGAAAAATTATCCGAACTTTTTTCTTCAAAAAGATCCATAAAGTATTATTCGTGTAAATATGTGTGAAATATATACAATTAAGAAGGCTGTACCAATTTCAAAGTATAGATTTTTAGCTCCCGTATGTATTAAGATACTGCTGTAATTTTACTTTATTTCGAGTACTCTTGCTGGTCATATACCGAAGTTTCCCAAAAATGGGCCGCTCTTGCCAGGCGCGGTCAAATCTCCCAAAACACCAAAATATACCAGTATAGCTGTTCGGATCTCTCCCATCCAGGGCATACCTGTTGTTTAGTTCAATCATATAATCAAGAGCGGTTCGGTAATCAGGCGTCCACTCTATAATTTTTTTACCCCACAACATGCGAAGATAATTGTGCATAATTCCTTCCTCCCTCAGTTGGGTTTGAGCCGCATTCCATATTTCATCATGCGTACTGGATTGAGCAAATTCTTCTAAATCGTAAATATGTTTCCGTACGTCATCTTCATGCTTTCGCATCGTTTTCAAAGCCCAATCCGGCAGGCTTTCGAACTGGTCGTAGTCGGGGCGGTGGTGTGCAAAATGGAATCCAACTTCCCGCCAGGTGATTACCTCATCCAGAAAACTTTCGATACTGGCATCACCTCCAAAAAAACCTGATCTCTTTCCATTGTTTGGGGTAATACTACTGATATCCCAGGAACCTGGCTGCTGCTCCAATACAGCTTTTACAATTTCATATTCACTGATTTTTCCAAAATGAAGCCAGGGGCTTAACCCACTTGTTTTATTTTCATCGGGGTCATTTCGTTTATCACCATACTCAAATAAATTGTGGCTTATAAATACTCCCAACTTGTCTAATGCAGCCTGGCGGGTTCCCTTTAAATTTACCGCTTGTACATTGTGATTGATCGGGAGTGCTGCTACTGTAGTGGAAATATCCTGTAAGCTGTTCTCTGCCCGGGAATGTATTTTATAACATTCTTCCGGTACATCTACCTTACTTTTGTTTTTTAAATTCTCCACCGGATTTTCTTGGGGAGGATTTGTAAAAGCTTCCACAAAATGGTTCTGCATTATTTTCCGAAACAGGTAGGCTGAATAGGGATCTTTTTCGGTTATCCCCAAAGGAATAATACCATTGGAATCGATGGTAATGTAGGCCACCCCCAGGTTCTCTGCTACACCTTCGTTATGCGTCTTGGCAATATACACCGGGTATTCATCCGAGATGACTGCACAGGCTTTCTCTGCTAAGGAATAGAACAATCCTTTTCCTTCATCTGCATCACCTTCTACATAGCTAAAATAATTCAGTTGTTCCTGCTGTGCATATTCCGCATTCTCTTTCATTCCCTCCATGACAAATGTATGAAAGCGATCGCAAGCCCAGGGATAATCTACACGAAGCTCTTCATAAATTAACAGGGGCTTGTTGTATTGATTCGCCAGCCTCACGGCAGATTCCAACGCATAGTTATATTGAAACCGCCGGTTTACCTGCATCCAGTAAAGAATATACTCACCAGATGTATTGACCTCTTTTTTGTTTCTTTCAAATTTTCGATAGCTGTTAATCTTCTTCATGCAGCCAACAACAGATAGGGAAAAAACTGCATTCCAAAAATACAGCAAAAAAAACCTCTTAATCAGAGTCTGTTTTCAATGCATTTTCAAAGTCATAGCTATAGGCAAAAAGTTTTTCATTCTCAGAATGTAGTTCCACGGCAAGCTCAAACTTACCTTTATCACCATTGGCATTTTCAAAATCAGTTATTACTCCAGCTTGCTCGCCGGTCAGGTGTAGTCTTATGTTTGCTTCATCACTATCCGATACCACTGAAATATCAAATTCAGATTCAGGGACATCGACAAATTCTTTTAGCTCAAACTTATTTTCCATGTCCCCATTGTTTTCTGCGGTCAGCTCACTTACAGAAATGCCTCCATATTCTTTAGGTAAGATCAACTTTTCAACCATTTTGAATGCGGCTTTTGAAAGCTCCGTTCGGGCTTCATCCACATATGCACTTTGTGCTGCAGCTTTCCATTTATGATTATAGTGATATATTGAAACAGATGTCGCCATGGTTATGCTTACTAAAGCCATTACAATAAAAGCCGAACCTGCATACCAACTAAGTGAGAACCCCCTTTCTTCATCATCGCTTTGCATATTTTGGGTATCAACATTTCCCTTTGTGTACAGAAAAGGAACTATATATAGTGCAAAGATAAATCCGGTTATGAAGATGAGGTTTAGAGACCAATACCGTACTGAATCTAACGCTTCTCCGCTAAATCCTTGTATAGCTAATTCTGAATGTAAGCCTGACATCAATGTTCCAGACGCAAATGAAAACATGGCCAAGATGAAATCAAACTGTGCAGCCAACAAATATTCAACCAACGCTACACTTGATATATACGCTACAATACCTAAAAGGATAATCGTAATATTTTTCCAGGATGCACTAATTAACTCTTTCATAATCAACCCCTCTTTCCGTTAATCCTGCTTCAATTTGAATCATACCCACTTGGTCATTATAGTTATCAAAATTTTCTTTTTCCCCTTTTGAAATGTTGGTTACTGTAAACAGCTGTACCAGCGTATCGCCTTTCATTTCTGTATATATGGTATAGGCTTCCATTTTTGCTGCATTCTTCGACTTTAAAACCCGATCGCTGCCAAGCCTGTCGCCTACCCTTTCTTCAAAAATATGAACAATACTTTTTTGACTGCCTGACTCCTGCTCATGATAGGTTTTTAAGGTGGTCAACAAATCCTGATGAATATCGATGGCAATAATATTGGTATCAATGGTTTCCCTAATCGTTTCTAATGTCTCGTGCTGGTTACTTGCATTCATGTACTGAATGCCTCCGAATATCAAATTAACAGCAAATAGGTAGCCCATTACACCCGCCATAATTTTGTATTCTCTCTTTGAGGATATTTTCGATCTAACAGCTTTCATCAAAGTGTATAGAAAAACACTCGCTGCAGCCAGGGCAAGTCCATATCCAACAAACGTTAGTTCGAGATAAGCAAAAACCAAATAGAGTACCAAACAAGCTACTACATTGGTTAAAAGTATCTGATATTCCTTTTTCATAATAATCAATTCAATTAGTTTACTTCATATAAATAGTTAATAAAATTAGCATTTTCAACTTACTAAATTTGTTTTTATGTATCTATGGGCTCTACCTGCCTTGATCTTATTTATTCTCTGAGGGGTTTTTGTGAGGTATATTCCCAATGAACAGCATCTTCATTTTATAGTAATAGTACCTGCTTGGCAATAGCATTTATATACAACTAATTAAACAAGCTCTTTCCTGGTTTACTGCTTTTATAGTATTCATTTTGAACATATAGCATCCGTTCTCGAATTTTTGAAAGGGATCATGTATTATTCTTCTATGCCAAACAAAAGAATCATTGGAATAATGGGTCCCGGTGAAGGGGCCACTCCAGGCGACAGAGAAACAGCCTTTCAACTTGGAAAGGCTATAGCTGAGTTAGGGTATACCATCTTGACAGGGGGCAGGGATTGTGGCGTAATGGAAGCAGCCATGAAGGGAGCCAAAACTACCGGAGGAATGACCATTGGCATCCTTCCCGGAGCAAATAAAGAAGGCATGTCTGAGTATACCGACTTCCCTATTATTACCAATCTTGGAAATGCCCGGAACAGTATTAATGTATTATCTGCAGATATCGTTGTGGCTATCGGTGTAGGCCTTGGAACTGTTTCAGAAATAATGCTTGCTTTGAAAGCAGGCAAGAAAGTAATCGTGACAAACCAAACGCAAGAATCAATTTCATTCCTTGCATCTCTTGAAAACAAAAATTTGTTTATAAAAAACAATACTAAAGAAGTATCTTCAACCATTCATACCCTGTTGAAATAGATTATTTTTTGAAAGAGATAAGCCATCAATTTAAACTCGATACTTCTGTAATGACTCAAAATCTCTCTATCAAAAGCCTCTCATATATATTTTCTCTATTACTCCTGCTTCTTACTTGTATTGTTACACTCTCTGCCTGCAGTAATTCCAAATCAACATTATCGCAGGAAGAACTTACCAATACCCCTTTCGGATTTACCAATCCCCGACTAACCCTTTTCACTAATACTTTGGTCACTCATAGTAATATCGGTGAGGTATATGGAACTGCCAATAATGCCCTATTCCTGAATGCAGAGCAGTATGGGATTTTCAAGATTTCGCCACAATAATTTGAAGGAGGAGAACCTGCAAAAATAAACAACGGAAAAAGTATTAGTATTAATAAAGGATCGCAAAGTATAGATCTGCAATCTGAAACTGATATCCTCCCTTCAAAAAAAATAAATAAAGTATGGATACAACATTATAAGGCTGAGCCCCGGGATTTTAAAGTATCTATAGGGGATGCTGATGTACCTGTTCAGGAATATATTTCAAGGTTCGATACAATACCTGGAATCAATTATCAGGACAGTGTATATGATATTACAGATAAAATGCCGGTATTAATAGGTGGAAGGAAAGGCTTATGGAAGCGAATTGAATATCCTCCCACTGCCAGGAATGCAGGTATACAAGGCAAAGTCACCTTAAAATTCATCGTAAATAAAGAAGGAAAGGCAGAGAATATTAAAGTTGTGACAGGAATTTCTCCTGAATGTGACAAAGCAGCTATTCGGGCACTCCGCCATTCTAATTTCATTCCTGCAGAATATCTCAATACCCCTGTTAATATGGCTTTCGCTTTTAGTGTGTATTTCAGAATATAGGATTGCCAAGATTTCCAAAAAAGCATATTGCTTTTTATTTATATACTACTATTTTAGTATTAACTAACTCATATAAAGGACATGAAAAAATCACTAACGCCACTGGGAGAATCGGAAATGGAAATACTTCACCATGTCTGGGGACTGGGTGAAGCAACAGTTTCAGAGGTACAAGAATTAATATTGAAAGAACGTAAAGTAGCTTATACAACTGTAATGACTATCATGAAAAACCTAGCCGACAAGGGGTATCTGAAGTATAGGAAAGATGGAGTTACCTATGTGTACAGTGCAGCCAGAGATCCTGAAAATGTGCAATCGAGTTTAATCTCAAAAATGATTGATAAAGTATTTAAGGGATCTACTGCTGCTTTGGTGCAAACACTGGTTAAACAAGAAAACCTTGATGAAAAGGATCTTAAAGAAATCAAAAAAATGATTGATAATATAGAGGAATAGCCGTGTCAGAGCTTATACAATTTATAAAGAATTTTGGAGCTGATAGCCTTAATGTAATTTGGTTCCCTCTGCTCATTTGGTCGGTTTGCTGTATAGCCTCCTTCCTGGTTCTAAAGTACAGGCAATCTCTCAATCCTTTGTATCATTACCATCTGCGGACAGCTGCTTTGCTATCATTACCCATTGGTATTGCAGTTTCATACGTCTTAAATCTGCTCCCGGCTTTATTTGCTTCTCCTGAACTTGATACCGCTTTTTTTGTAGTTCAAAATCCTATTAAGGTAGTACCTTTAACGCCCGATATGTCTCAGCCTATTATACAATGGAATGAACCTTCATTCTATATTGGTGTATTCACTTTTTCTCTTCTGTTGGGCTCTGCCATTATGTTGTTCCGGCTTTTATTCAATTATATACAACTACGTCTGTTATATCAGAAACTTGATACTGTATCCTTAGCTGAGGTGAGTTCAAAAGCTGAATATTCCAAACAACTAACAAGGGTGAGAATTGCTTTTAACAACCACCCCCTTGTTCCTTTCACTTTTGGGTGGAAGAACCCCATTATAGTACTTCCAAGTCAAATTAAGCACGATGATCAAAAGCTTAATATGGCCCTGGAGCATGAATTGGTGCATATCAAAAGAAAAGATTTCCTTTTACAACTATTGCTTTCGCTGATCGAATCTCTCTTTTGGTTTCACCCTCTCATCAAGCTTGGAAATAAAGAGATCGATACCTACCGGGAAATTTCATGTGATCAGGAAGTACTATCCAAAAATAATTTTTCAACCAAATCCTATGCCAGTCTTTTGTATGAACTTCTTCCTTTGCAGACGGGGCCGTCCGCACTCTCGGTAAGCATGGCCGTCAAAAAATCTACACTTAGGAAGCGCATCAAAACTATGAAATATCATAAGATGTATCGCTCTTCATTTAAGCAAAGCATTATACTGCTATTGCTTATGACTTTGGGAATTACTCTTCCTATTGCTTGTTCTGATTTAAGAGGGCCAAGTGGTTTTGGAGAATCGGAGCTTGTACACGCAAAAGCAGATTTCAACAATGTTACTCTCGAGATAAATGAACAAAAAGTAGAATCCTATGGCCGGTTTTTCCCCCAAGAAAAAGGAGCCGATAGCTCTACTGCACCTCTAAAACAAATATCCCTTAATCAGGGACTCATTTTTGGCGCAGATGCGCATGGCATTATTGTATTATCAGGATTAGAATTTGAAGGAGCAAAACGGATAGCTCAAGTACAGAAAAACACCCTTAGATTTCATGAGAAAAACCTCTCTTTTAAATTAATTAAAGAGAACGGTAACATTCTGGATGAAGAGGCTACCCTGTGGGTTCGGTATTTCCCCACGAGATATACTTCCTCATTCAATTTTGGAACTATTCCTTCTTCGACTCTCACTTCTGGTAAATACATTAACACCCTCCCACCTGAATACCTCGGTGATCTTGACCTAAGTGGTGATCTAGATTTCAGCGGTGATCTCGATACAGAAAACAATACATCAGAAACAGAAGATGACTTCTTTGTTGTAGTAGAACAAATGCCCGAATTAATCGGGGGGATGAAAGAACTCCAGAGCCATGTTCAATATCCTGATATGGCCCGCCGTGCTGGTATTGAAGGCAGAGTGACAATCCAGTTTATAGTAAACGAAACTGGAGATGTTGAAAACCCCAGAGTTGTACGTGGTATAGGCGGGGGATGTGATGAAGAGGCGCTGTATGCTGTGAAACAGGCCAAATTTAAACCTGGGAAACAAAGGGGAAGGCCTGTACGAGTTCAATATGCCCTCTCTGTAAACTTCAGGATTCAAAATGCCAAAGTATATTCCTCCACCACAACACCAAAGAATAAAAAATTATCTTTGAGTATTATTGAAAATAAAGAGGGAACAATTACAGGCAAAGTCACAGATATGGAAGGCAATCACTTAAAGGCTGCCCATGTCGCCATTGTTGAAACAAATCAAGGTACTGCTACAGATACGGATGGATATTTTACCCTGGAGAATGTAACTGCCGGCCCACAAACTATCCTGGTTTCATATATTGGGTTTGATCAACTCAAAGTACCCATTGACATAGACTAACAAAAGATAGTGTGCCTCGGTGAGCTTATATTTTTATTTTTTATTCATTCTGCAACTTCTTTTCTTTAGAGGCGTAACCAACCGCAGACAACAACCAAAACTGTTTATCTATGCCAGCTAAATTAAGAAAATCAAGGAAGGACAAAATGCTTGCCGGTGTATGCGGAGGCATTGCTGAATATCTCGGCTGGGACTCTACGCTTGTTCGCGTACTCTTTGTGATATTACTGATCTCAGGTTACGGTATGCCCGTATTACTTTATTTCATATTGGCGATTGTAATGCCAGACTAACACCTCTTGTTTAAAAGCCCTTTCATTAGCATCTTAAACTTTAAATTATTAACTGGATGCTTATGAAAGTTGGAATTGTAGGGAATGCTGAACGCGGTGTAGCCTGGGAAAAACACCTAAGGCCCCATCGAATTGTTCAGGAAGTGGATCTATGCCACAGATTACAGGATATTGGGGCTGTTGATGCCTGCCTTATTCTTGACGACTCCGATCAAAACCTGGGCGTCCTCCTTCAAGGTATTCGCCGAGGGCTAAATTGTTTTCTAATCTCCGATCAACCAACTAATACTTCACAGCTTGAGACCATTCACCGAGCAGGTAAAGAGGCTGGAGTACATATTCAATTTTCTCATTGGCCCACACTTGCCCCAGCTTCCCAATGGATGATGGATGAAATGAATCGTCCGAATGTGCTCAGCATTAATAAAGAGATAAATCACTCTCAATTGATCGATCCCAAAAAAGAATTTAAACACTTTTGGATGGATGAACTGGGGCTATGTATGAAATGGATAAATAGCGGAATTCATCATATTGAAGCAAAAGAAATAACGATAGAAAATAAACTTCCGCTCATCATCCATCTCTTTCTCCGGTTTGATAATGGTGCATCGGTCGATATAAGAGTCTATACCGGGGCTGTAGAAAATCAACATCGAAGAATTGCTACTACAAAACAAAAAGTGTTGGAATGCGATGTCCCCTCCCAGGAAGTACGGTTGGGCCGGCTTAATTCCGGAGGGCATCTCTACTATGAAAAGCATGAATTTGACCCGTCTAAAGCTGCTGAAAAAGCCGCTCTGATGTTTCTCAAATCAATTCAAATGAATAGAGAAACACCTTATACCAGTTATAATGCACATCAGCTTTCATTGTATACAGAGCGGGTGGAACAACGCCTCAAACAGTTTAGCTAACATTAAATTAACCCTGAGTTAATATTTAGTTTACTTTCTGTTAACAATTCCTTAACATTGAAATGGAGTTCAAAAACAATTGTGCTCTGACTTTATTGAACATCAAAAAGAGAGTGGGCTGTTTTTTATTTGATTGATAGCCACTAAATAATCAGTAACCAGACATTCTTAAAAGGAATGGAGGAAAAACTTATGAGAGCAGATCTATACGAAAAATATTACAAGCGTGGATTGAATCATTATTTATTCAAGAATATCTTTGGTCTACACAGACCAGACAAAGCCATTAAGCGTTTTTACTACGCCATTATCTTCTTTGTATTGGTTATTGGCACTGTAGTACTATAAGACTTTTAGCTTAAGGAGAGCCTTTTCTATTTACCCTTTTTCATTGAACGAAACATTTCTTTCAATTGATCTCTAGGCATTAGTTCGTTAATGAAATTAAACTGTCCCCCCTGAAGGCTTTCCCCTCCATCTATCACTACGCACTCGCCGGTAATGTAAGGAGCAAGATCAGACATTAGAAAAACAGCAAGGTTTGCGAGTTCCTCATGCTCACCATAACGTTTTAAAGGGATTTTATTCTTAAAACTTTCTTCCAGTGTTTTCTCTGGTACTAACCTCGACCAGGCACCCTCAGTTGGGAACGGTCCAGGTGCTATAGCATTAAGCCTGATTCCATACTCTGCCCATTCAAAGGCAAGTGAACGGGTCATTGCCAACACGCCGGCCTTACCGCATGCTGAGGGCAGCACAAATGCACAGCCGGTCCCTTCAGCATATGTTGTTACCATATTCAGTACTGTCCCCTCCCTTCCTTCATCAATGAGATAGTTACCAAAAACATGAGTACAGTTAAAACTACCTTGCAGTACAATATCAACCACCGCTTTGAACCCGCCGGGACTTAAATCTTCGGATGCTGATAAAAAGTTTCCTGCGGCATTATTTACCAATCCTTCAATAGTACCAAAATCTGCGATTATCTCATCAAACATAGAGGATATCCTCTCATAATTCCGGACATCAGCCTTGTAGCATTTGATTTTAACACCTGATCCTGCTTTCGAGATCTCTTCTACAGCCTCTTCCAGTTTCCACATAGTCCGCCCGCATATCGCAATGTTGGCTCCAAGACTAGCAAATTTCTTTGCCATTGAAAGCCCTAAACCACTTCCTCCTCCTGTTATAAGTATCGTCTTTTTTGATAGTGTATCTTCTTTGAACATAGAAATGAAATAAGTTTGTCAATATTTATCTTTGTTGAAGTAGAAATACTATGGTTTCCGACACACCTCTCTCCCACAAAGTATCAGGAATCCAGGTTTTCAAAAATACCAGCTGCCCCCATACCACCTCCAATGCACATGGTAACCAACCCATATTTATCTTCTCTTCGCTTCATCTCATGGAGTATTTGTGTAGTCAGTTTGGCGCCGGTGCAACCCAGTGGGTGTCCCATTGCAATGGCCCCACCATTTACATTAGTAATATCTTCATCCAGTCCCAATGTCCTTATCACGGCTATAGATTGCGAAGCAAAAGCTTCATTCAACTCAATAAGATCAATATCGGACAAAGAAAGGCCAGATTTTTCTAATACCATGGGGACAGCTTCCACCGGGCCAATGCCCATATACTCAGGATCCACACCTGCCACCTGAAATCCTACATAACGTGCTATTGGTTCAATACCTAACTCTTTAACTTTTTCTTCACTCATAACAATTACCGCTGAAGCGGCATCATTCATTTGTGATGCATTTCCGGCTGTAACGCTTCCTCCCACTTTAAATACCGGCCTTAGCCCGGATAAAGCTTCTACAGAAGTATCTTTTCTTGGGCCTTCATCCTGTGTAAAGGTAAACTTATGCTCAGTAAGCTCCCCCCCTGCGGTTACTTTCTTTTCAACTACTTCAACCGGAGTAATCTGATCATCAAATCTACCGTTCTCCCATGCATCAATTGCTCGTTGGTGGCTCCGGTAAGCAAATGCATCCTGGGCTTTTCTGTCTACCTCATATTTTTGTGCTACATTTTCAGCCGTGATTCCCATGCTCACATAAATACCAGGATTTTCATCTACCAGTTCAGGGTTAGGCTGCGTAGACATCCCTCCCATCGGAACCAACGACATCGACTCTACTCCTCCTGCTATTATTGTATCTACACTTCCAGCTATAATCCGCTCAGCCGCCATCGCAATTGTTTGCAAACCTGACGAGCAGAATCGATTTACGGTTACTCCTGGAACCGATTCCGGCAAACCGCCTAACAATGCAACTTGACGGGCTACATTTAGTCCCTGAGAGGCTTCCGGAAATGCACATCCCATAATAACATCTTCTATTGCTGAAGGCGACAAACCCTTTACCCGGCTCAACAGGTCTCTTACCACCGCTCCTCCCATAGAATCGGGACGAGTAAACCGAAGGGATCCTTTGTTGGCTTTCCCGCAAGGAGTTCTGGCTGCTGCTACTATATACGCTGTTTTAGTTGTAGACATAAGATTTTAGATAAATGATTTAAGAGAATTTTTTATTACAGTGAATATTATTTTTTGCTAAGTATCCGGGGTTTTGACTGATCATTAATTAGGTCTCCCGTGCAGAATATGAACCAAATCAATTCCTTTATTCCATGCTTCCAACAGTTTGTAACTATGCATATCTCAATCTTTAATCTTATATCTAAAATCTATCTTCTAATTCCTCAACGGCTTCCCCTTCTTGAGCATATGTTCCATGCGATCCCGGGTACGTTCATCTTTAATACATTCGAAAATAGCTTCTCTTTCCAATTCCAAAAGATAGGATTCGGGAACTTCCTGGGATTCACTTAAATCTCCCCCTGAAAGAACGTAAGCTACTCGCTCCGCTACTACCTGATCATAATCAGTAATAAATCTGCCTTCGTGCATAACAAAAAGCATGAGTTTCATAGCGGAAAAGGCTGTTTTACCCAGCACTTTCACTGCTCTTTTAGCTGGAGGTTGATATCCGGCTTGTACCAAATTCAAGGCTTCTTCTTTTGCCGTTTTAATAACCAGATCCCGATTCATTACAATGGTATCAGACTCTCTGAGGAAACCAAGCTCTTTTGCCAGGTATGCACTTTCCGATACCTTGGCCATGCCTATCGTTTTAAAAACTTCCCGAATAAAAGGCAGTGCATCGGCTTCTCCCTCAAGTTTGTTCATCGCCCGGCGGAGTAACTCGGTAGTACCTCCTCCGGCAGGAATTAAACCAACCCCCACTTCAACCAGCCCCATATATAGTTCATGGTGAGCCACTACTTTATCTGAATAGAGACAGAATTCAGTTCCTCCTCCCAGGGTTTTACCAAAGGGTGCTGCAATTACTGGAAAGGGGGCATACCGCAGTGCTACTGCCGTCCGCTGAAAATTATTTACGGCTGCTTCCACTTTGTCCCATTCCCCAGCTTCCTTTGCTTGAAGCGCTTCTTTCAGATTGGCGCCAAACGCAAAATTATCTCCATCATGACTAATTACCAAAGCTTTAAAATCCTGCCTCACTACGTCCAAAGATTTGTAGAGAGATTGAACCAATTCAAAACCAAGTGTATAGTTTCTGGTCTTAAATTCGAACAGCGCTACCCCATCTCCCATATCATGAATTGCTGCACTTTCATTCTCCATGACTGGTGTTTGTGCTTTCTGCAGGGCATGGACCTTTATTTCTCCCTTTGCTGATGGCGTAATATCTACATATTCACCACCATCGGGGATATAAATTTGTCCGTCTTTATAAAAGGCGGAAACCCCTGCTTCCCTCATTTGCCGGATGATCTGCGGGATTTCCTTTCCTTCCTTCTCAAGCTTCTCTGTTACTGTGTCTATGCCAAGAGCGTCCCACCGTTCAAATGGCCCCATCTCCCAGTTAAAGCCCCATTTCATGGCTCTATCTATCGCCAGTGGTGATTCCGTAATCTCAGAAATCCGGTTTGCTGAATATAGCAACAGATCACGTTGAACTTTCCAGATAAAATCGCCCGGTTTCGTGTCAGAAAAGCTTAAAAAACGGAGACGTTCAGCAGTGTCCCTAATCTTTTGGGCTTCATTCAGTATAGGATCTTCCAATTGCTGCTGAGACTCATACTCCAGGCTATCCGCTTTTATGACCTGGTACTCCGTTCCTTTCTCGGTCTTGGTTTTCCTGTAGAATCCTTTTCCTGCTTTGTTACCGGTATGGCCTTCTTCCACCATATGCTCAAATTGTTCCGGTAACTTAAAGGTATCCCGCATTTCATCACCAGGAATTGACGGATATAAATTTTTTGCTACATGATTAGTTACATCCAGTCCGGCCATGTCTGCCGTGCGAAAGGTGGCCGCTTTGGAATACCCCGTCAGCGTTCCCGTCAGTAAATCAATCTCCTCAGCCCTCCAGTCTTTATTAAAGAAGTAGGGCATAATATTCGCTATCGAGAAAATCCCTATTCGATTGGCAATAAAGTTGGGAGTGTCTTTACAAAGTACAACTCCTTTTCCCAGGGTTTTCTCGCAGAAATGATGCATGTATTCTGTAACCTCGTCCAGGGTATTTGCAGTTGGTATAATCTCCAACAGCTTCATGTACCGGGGCGGATTAAAGAAATGGGTTCCCAGGAAGTGAGCTTTAAATTCATCCCCGCCCTCCTCCCCTATTTCACCTATAGGTAAACCTGAAGTATTGGAGCTAACCATTGTTTCTGGCTTGCGAATCTTCTCTATTCGAGACATCATATCTTTTTTGATATCCATTTTTTCGATGATTACCTCACAGATCCAATCGGCTTCCCTGAGCTCATCAAAATCATCTTCAAAATTCCCCGTAGTGATACGCCTGACAAATTCTTTTTTCCCAAAGGGGGAAGGCTTCATCTTTGAAGCTTTTCTCAAACTTTCTTCTGCTATTTTATTCGGTCGCCCGGGGTCATCACTTTTCAAGTCAAGCAGCACCACTTCCAGTCCGGCATTCACACAATGAGCTGCAATTTGGCTACCCATCACTCCTGATCCCAATACCGCTACCTTTCTGATCGAATATTTGTTCTTTCCCATAATTCTATTCTGTCTCTTCTTCTTTATAAATGCTATCTATTTCATCTTTATAGTGTTCCCCTATCACATTTCTCTTTAGTTTAAGGGTGGGAGTAATCTCTCCTTTGTCGACCGTAAATTGTTCTTCAAGCAATTTGAATTTTTTCACTCTCTCCCAATGTGATAAATTCTGATTTACCTTGTCTACTTCTTTTTGAATGCGTTTTTGAACATACTGATTTTCCGTTCTGTCTTCCTCAGGAAATGTATGGCCCGTTCTCTTAAATCGTTTTTCCAGATTTTCCCAGTTGGGTACTATTAATGCCGCACAAAACTTATGCTCATTCCCAACTACTACCGACTGCTCAATAAAACCACTTGTAACCAATGCATTCTCAATAGGCTGAGGGGCTACATATTTACCGGTCGAAAGTTTGAAAAGTGATTTCTTCCGGTCGGTCACAAACAGCCAGCCATCCTCATCAATTTTCCCAATATCCCCCGTGCAAAACCAACCATCGTCAGTAAACACTTCTTTGGTTTTTTCCGGCATCTTAAAGTATCCTTTCATGATATAAGGTCCTTTGGCCTGTATTTCCCCGTCATCGGCAATCCGAAGCTCAACATCAGCAATGGGTTTACCGGAAGATCCTATCCTTAATTCTCCAACAGGGGGTCCCGTTAATACGGGGGATGTTTCGGTAAGCCCGTATCCCAGCCCGCAGTAGATACCTATTCCGTTCATAAAGCGAGCAATATCCGGCGATAATGCCGCTCCCCCCACATTCATGCCTGTTAACTTGCCTCCAAATAACTCCCGTATTTTGGAGTATACCAGCTTGTCGGCCAGCTTCCGTTTCAGGGCATTGGGCGGGGCTTCGGGATCATATTGTTCAGCAAGACGTACTGCCCAGTAATACAATCGTTTTTTAATACCGCTCATCTCCTGCCCTTTTACTTTAATGCCCGTTACAATTTTTTCGAGCAGACGGGGAACCGTTACCAGGTAAATTGGCTTCACATATCCAAAATCTTCCTTAATCTCTTCTATATCTTCTATGTAGTAAGGAGGTACTCCAAGGTAGATATATATGTACGATGCCGTCCGTTCAAACATATGAGCCAGGGGCAAATAGGAAAGAATTTTAGGATCTTCATGCTCTTCCGTTTTGAATGGGAATACCTCGGAAGAAGCCAAGGCATTAAGCGCTATATTTGCATGAGTAAGCATCACCCCTTTTGGAACGCCTGTGGTTCCTGAAGTATAAATAAGGGTAGCCAGGTCGTCCGGTTCTACACCATTTCTGAGTTTTTCAAATAAATCGGGGTCTTCCTCAGCTTTTTTATGCCCCAGCTCCAGCACTTCCTCGAACCCCCGGAGTTTCTCATGCTTAGATTCTCGAATAGAAATAATACTCTTTATTGTTTCAATTTCTTTAATCAAAGATTTGGTCTCTGCAAACATTTCATCATTAGAAACAATATGAACCTTGGCTTCAGAATTCTCGAGTATATATTTAATCTGATCACCGGGCTGTGTGGTATAAATGGGAACCAATGCAGCCCCAATCGATAATACGGCCTGATCTACAGCCAGCCACTCTGTACTGTTCTCCGAATGAATAGAGACCTTATCTCCCTTGCGAACCCCCAGCTCATATAAACCCATAGATAAGTCGTGTACCAATTGCCGAAAGTCATCAAGGCTGGTTTCAATCCATTTCCCGTCTCTTTTTACAGCAGAAAAAATACCTGTATTATTTTTCTGTATGCCCTGCGAGACTACCTCTAATATAGTTGTGGGTTCATATTTCATACGCTTTATCACTATTTGTTTTAACTTGTACCCTAAATAACATTTTACATCTATATTTAAAAGCGATTCCATCGCTTATTTCAAAAACTTAACACTGTTAATCAAATTATCAATCATGTTCGTAGAAAATTCGCTGCAAAAAAAAGCTGAAGCCTACTTCGATTTCCCTCACAAACACATGGGCCATGCATTAGGCATTGAATTTGAACATATCTCCCCAAAAAAAATAATAGCATCAATGCCGGTGAATAAAAACACCGTTCAACCTTTCGGGCTATTACATGGAGGTGCTTCGGTAGCCCTGGCGGAAACATTGTGTTCAGTTGGAGGATGGTTTCAACTGGACGATCAGGAGAAAACGGTGGTGGGAGTTGAAATAAATGCCAATCATATTCGATCGGTAAAGAAGGGTGGAACCGTAACCGGTACTGCCAAACCCGTAAATATTGGAAGGAAAATACAGGTATGGGAAACAGAAATCCGGGACCAAAGAAATAAGCTGATATGTTCTTCGAGGTGTACTTTGGCGGTGGTGAAGAGATAGGTTTTGCAGAAATATGGGCAGGATTATCCGGTACAGAATGTTACTTCACGGGAAGCTGGGGGTTCTCCCGAGGGGATGACTACGTTCCAAGACTACATTGTGAAGATGGATCTTTATAAGGAGGGTAAAATTGTTTTGAACAGATCCGTTAAAATTTATGAAAAAACATTCAATTACTGTAGCCGAAAATCTGGAAAGCCACTACCCATCCATGCCGAAAAATGATATAAAAGAACGACAAAAAAAATTACTGGAACTGACCCGAACTTCTTGTGAAGATAAACTGAACGATGAGTATTTGCTGTTATGCGAGAAACTAATTAACAAGATGACACGAAAAAAACGTACAGTCGAAAGAGCCTGACTGAAGGAATTGAAAAACATTCTTTGAATGGGCTAACGATTCAAATTTACAATCCTGCAAAAACCATTGCCGACTGTTTTAACCCGAATTATTCACGAATGGATGCAAAATGGCGATCTATATACTTGAATATATTACCGTTGAATTTCTTGGTGAATAATCCGGGTTAAGTTTCGAAACAAGATAGGAAAGGATGTTGCCATTGAGGCTCTCCAAAATGGTATCCGGAATAAGAAAGTGAGCATAAAAGAGATCATATACTACGCGAAAATTAAAAAGATGTTGGCTGAATGTTGTTCTACACCAGTTAAAGAAGATGGGTTGGAGTTTGATCCAAATAGTATTTCCGGCCAGAGATCAGAACCAACCAGACGTATAACGGAATTCGGTATAAAATTCAGGGCTGCCTCGGTAATGCACAAATCACTATACAAATTGATATTGGATTTGGAGACGTTGTAACACCTGGTCCATACTGGATTGATTACCCGGCAATCCTGGATTCGGAAAAACCAAGAATCAAAGCATACACATTAGAGAGTGCTATCGCTGAAAAATATCAAGCCGTGATTGAATTGGACACGGTGAACAGCAGAATGAAGGATTTTTATGATATCTATTTTTTAAGCAGACATTGTACCTTTGAAGGTGAAAAACTTAAAGCTGCAATCCATGAAACATTTGGCAGAAGAAAAACCGAATTGCCCAAAGAGATCCCAACAGCACTTTCAGATATTTTTCCTCAGATGATCACAAAAGAATGCAATGGAGAGCTTTCAAAAGCAAGCTCCCGAATGACACTCATCCAAACAACTTTGGTATTATAGTTCAAGAGATTCAACGGTTTCTATGGCCGGTTCATAAAGCGATCAATGAGGGAGGTGATTTTGTGAAATCATGGTCCCACAATAGTCAATGGCAATAAACAAAAGAATTCTTCAACCAACTCAAAACCCCATCGTAATCTGGTTTGCTTTTCGGATCTCCTCATAAAACCGATTTCTCTTTTTGAATAACTTTTCAAAATAATCGATCTGCCGGTCGCGATAATCGTAGATAATGGGTGCCTGATCGGAGCGTGTAATCCGCCCGATGTATTGAATCAGTTTACCCTTGAAAGCAAACGGATACACCAGGAACAGGCAGTCGAACCGGTCGATATCGATCCCTTCGCCAAAAAACTGGCCGGTTGTGAGCACAATCTGGAAATGACCGTCCCGGATCTGTTTCATTTTCGACTGCTGATTTCGTTTGGAATCGTCTCCGCTCACGGCAATGGTTTCAAAATAATTTTTCAGGTAAAGGTTGAGGACTTCAATGTGAGCTTTTCGTTCGGTGAGCAGTAAAACTTTCTTTTTTTGATCGACAATCTTTCCAAGATCATCTACAATCAATTGATTCCGGGAGCTGTCATGTACCAATATTTGCGAGAGCGTTTCATAATCATCGATTTGGTAATCAAACGGAGCCTGAAGATCGGTTTCCCGTATATTGATCTGAATAGTGGATGATTTATCAACATCAAGATATTCTGAGGGGATTTTCGAAAGAATGTTTCCGATATAGACATAGATCAGATTTTCGTCATTATTCTTGCGCATGGGTGTGGCCGTCAGCCCATAAAGGTAATAAGAACCGAACCGGGGGATCGTTTCCCGGAATGTCTTGGCCGGAATATGGTGGCATTCATCCACAATGATTATCCCGAATGAATCCGCAATTTTGGTGCTTACGTCATTTTGTTTCAGGGTTTGAATCATCCCTACTGTGATTTTCCTGCCTTCCTTTTTATGATCCCCTGAAAATTTGCCGATATTTCTTTCCGGTATTCCTAAAAAAGATTCGATTCGGCTTATCCATTGATCAAAGAGTTGCCTGCGGTGTACTACAATCAGAGCCGGTTGCTGTTTTCGGGCGATTAGCTCCAGGCCCATGACTGTCTTTCCCGATCCTGGCGGTGCTACAATCACACCGAAGTCCTTTTTTATTGTCGGTTCGAGGGCTTCTTCCTGCCAGGGATGAAGTTGAATACCCGAATGAAAGGGTACCGGCGTGAGCTTTTTGCGTTGATCCTCAATGTGATATGGAAATCCCTGTTTTTTAGAATAAGCGATCAATTCCGGTAAGAATCCCTTGGGTATGGTGATGCTGTCATCCTGTTCTCCGATTAGTTTGAAGTACTTTTCGGTCTGCCAGGTACTTCGCCCCATCTTCTTTTTCATCAGGTAATCCGAATTGATGAAGTTCAGCTCATCCCGGATGTATTTGGTGATTTCGGGAGAAAGCCTTTCTCTGTTCAGTCGGACCTGATTACTAATAACGATTTCAAGAATATCACCGGATGAAGAAGATGTTTGAGATGATTTTGAAGAGGAGTGATAAATCGAACGGTAGAGTTGATCCAGTTCAGCAACAGACGTCTTCTGAATACTCTCCAGAAAGCTCCACTGATCGTTGAAGACCTCGCCGGTTTTAGGATCAATAAAACACGTGTTGCCTTCAGCCATCCGGTTTTTATGGAATGGCAGCGCAATCAGGTTTCCGAATCCTTTGCCTGAATGAGAATCCTGGTTGGGGAACAGCCGATCAAAACTGGCGTCTTTTTCAAACTCTGAAAGTATGTCTGCGGTTCGAAGAAAATGGAATGCGACTTTCCGGCTTTTCCAGGCAGGGTATGGTTCCTGGAAAAAGATCCACGCATGGCCTCCGTTGCCGGACCTGGATCGCTCTAAATAAGCGGAAATATTGTTCTCTTTGGACACATGGATGAAACGACGGCTTTCTTCCATCCAGTTTGTCTTATCAAAATCAGCGGCTATAAACCAAGAGGAATTATTCTTCAGCAGAGGATAAATTCCCACAGTCTCTTTTCCCAACAGATGATTTTTTATGACTTGCGGTGTCAGAGGTGCTAACGTTTTATACTTAAAATTCTGAAACGTACCGCCGAACGCTTTGTGCTTTTCATATCGATCCCAATCCACATCGTATGCCGGCATGTACCCACTGCGATTCTCCTTTTCCCATCGTTTTGCATATACATCTTCCCGGCCTTTAAAGAGGGATTGGAAGAGGTTGATTTGTTGGCTGGAAATTGACATAAAAATGATTAAGCAGTGGAGATTCAATATCCTTTAACGAACAGGAATCATTCTATTTTAAAGATAGAAAAAGCAAGCTACTCAATTTGATAATCAATTAAAGATGTATGCCAGTTTGGACCGGACTGTTTTATTAAGTTTATCTCGTTGTAAATTTTTTTCAACTCAGATCAATTCTTTGTTCAAACCTTAATCAGATGTAAAATAATCGATTTGAAGAAAATAGTGTCAATTATAAACGTTTTTTATAGAATGCAATCAATTTTTACGATATTGATATCAATATAATTGGTAATCGATATCTATAAATAATGCCCAAAAATAATCGATTTGAAGAAAATATAACCGTTTTCAGGAAATACACCCTCCCCGAAACCGGTATGAAGCTGGCCGGATATAGTGCTTTAATACATCACTATGATTTAGAAGTACCTTTGCCGGAATCTATTTCGGCGATAAGTGAAAAACACAGAAGTTATAAAGAAGGGAAATGGCAAGTATTTAAAACTGTACAGGAACCAGATCTAACTCTGCTTGGTCACCTGATATTTGCGTTTCGATATGAAGGAGTTGATCTGCTGATCCTGAAAAAACTCTTTAAAACTGTTGACAAAAATGAAGTTGAGGCAATCGTAAAAGACCAACCGACCGGCAAAAACAGCCGGCGAATATGGTTTTTTTATGAATGGTTGACGGATGATAAGCTTGATGTAGAAGATGCTCAATCCGGTAACTATGTCGAGGCTCTTGATCCCAACTTACAGTATCCCGGCCCAAAACAAAGATCCCAACGCCATCGCGTCTGGAATAATTTGCCGGGAAACAGGGATTTCTGCCCACTAATATGCCGCACTGAAGAACTGGAACGTTTTAGTGCGAATGAGCTTGAAAAAAAAGTGAAGGATACAATAGGAAAGGTACATCCGGATCTATTATCACGAGCTGCAGCTTTTCTATTGCTAAAAGACTCTAAAGCTTCTTATGCCATTGAAGGAGAGACACCACCAGAAAACCGGGCAGAACGCTGGGGGGTGACAATCGGTCAGGCCGGACAAAAAAAACTGAATCAAGATGAATTGTTACGGCTCCAGGAGATTGTTATTGAAGACAGGCGATTTGTGAAAATGGGCTGGCGAAAAGAGGGAGGATTTGTCGGTGTGCATAACCGGGTAGACGGCAAACCCGTCCCTGATCATATATCTGCCAGATGGCAAGATATACCACAGCTCATAGAAGGCTTGATAAAGGCCAACAAGTCACTCATTGACAGTGAATACGATCCTGTATTGGCTGCTACACATATTGCATTTGGGTTTGTATTCATTCATCCTTATTCGGATGGCAATGGCCGTGTACATCGATACATCATTCATCATGTGTTGGCCAGGAAAGGATTTTCACCTAAGGGACTCATCTTTCCGGTGTCAGCTATCATTCTTGACCGAATTGATGATTACAGAAAAGTATTGGAATCGTACTCTAAACCACGCCTTGACTTCATAGATTGGAAGGCAACTCCGGATGGCAATGTCGAGGTGTTAAACGATACTATCGATTTGTACCGCTATTTTGATGCAACGCAACAAGCAGAGTTCCTCTATGAGTGTGTAGAGGAAACGGTTCTCAAAACACTGCCGGAAGAAGTGCAGTACCTTGAGTGTCATGATAAAATAAGAAAATTCATCCAGGAGAATTTTGATATGCCGGATAAGGATATGGAAAATTTGATCGGGTTTTTGCGTCAAGGGGATGGCAAATTATCAAACCGAGCTCGCAACAAAGAATTTAAAGCTTTAACAAAGAATGAAGTGGCTATGTTGGAGACTAAATACCAGGAAATTTTTTCAGAGAAGAATGAAACTGATAACCCACAATCGATTCTTTTTTAGATATTGTATCTGTCACTATTTGATTAAAAGTCATGGTACGAGAGGCTTTAATGGAGAAGCCTATAAATGAAAAAGCCTTGGTCTATCAATTTCTGATTGTTTTTAATCTACCCAAATGGGTTGATAAATATATAGTTCAATTGAAAGAGGAGTTTGCTGATGAATTCGGATCATTTCCTTCAAGAGAATCTAAACCACATATAACCATTGCACAATTTACTTACTGGATTCAAGATCAGGATACTATTCTCTTATTGTTACAAAATGATCTCTATCGATTTAAACCACTACAGATTCATCTCAATGGATATGACAGCTTTTCATGGAATAATAAAGTCATTTACATTCATGTTGACCAATCTGAAGATCTGCAAAGATTAAGAGCTCCATTCAATCACATTAAACAGCTCTATAATTATAAAGCCGAAGATTTTTTCATTGTTAAGAACCCCCACGTAACAATTGCCAGGGGTCTTCAGGAGGATGTATTTGAAAAAGCAAAAAAAGTCTACTTGCCCCGGCAATACCGAAGTTCATTTATAAAGAGTAAACTGAAAGTGTTGAGAAGAGAAGTTATCGATGAGTAAACTTTTGGAAACTATGAAGAAGTTTGCGATTTGGTATTAGGTGGGATATGGAAAAGTGCCTGCCCAACTACACTAAAGCTACGTAGGACAAGCACTCCGTAGATTTTGCTGTTATGCTTACATCCGATATAACCACCGTTACTCCCTGGCTTCGGGCAAAATCAAGCATAGCATCCATTAGCATTCCTGCTATCCCCTTTCGTTGATGATCTTTGTGTACATATAACAGATCCAGGTAGCCATCTTCTGAGATAGAACCAAAGCCAGCCACCTCCCCTTTTTCTTCAGCAACCAGAAAGTGCTGTTCCCTGATCCGGTTGACCCACCGTTCCGTGTTTTCTGCTCCCTGGCACCAAACCAGCAGCTGTTTTTCTGTGTAGTCATCCGAACAAACACTGTTTATGGTCTCCTTAAAGAGAGCCGTTATAGCCGGTAGGTCATCGATATTAGCCGGGCGTAGCTTCATTTGTCTGGGAATAAAAAATCACTCTTTTCTTTCCGAAGGGAATAAATGTATTACAATTTGTGGAAAGGTGTCACAGAAAAGAAAGCTATATCGTCTATTGAGTACAACCACACCTTTAGAACTCAATATTTCAATTGCATTATGAACGCCCTTCAAACAAAACCCACCAATACAACCAACACACCCCGTTTAACACCTATTGAGCAGCCATCCGGTCTAAAGCTTAAACTTGCCTATTACTTTACCAAGAGCAAACTTGGCAAGACCATCACCCCGCTCAAAGTTACCTATGCAAGAGTTCCGGCAGCGCTCTCAATTGTTCAGGCTTTCCAGAAAACCACAAACGCATTAACCCTGGATCCCGAACTCGCTTTAATCATTAAAAGTTTTGTGGCTACCCAAAACGGCTGCTCTTTCTGTATTGATATTGCCAAAGCCGAAGCTTATGAAAAAGAGTTTATGACTGAACGGTATGATGAACTCATGAATTTCGAAACCAGCAATCAGTTCTCCGACAAAGAAAAAGCAGCGCTTTCATATGTCAGTGAAGTAAACACCACCAAAAATGCGACTAACGATACTTTCAATCGTTTAAAGAAATATTTTACGGATGAACAGATTGTGGAAATAACCATTTTAAACGCTATGGAAAATTACTATAACTATGTGAATATTCCGCTGGGCATTGAATCGGATGACCTGTGCTCCATCGCACAATAATAAAATACTACTTATGAGCCGCAAAGAAGCACTTAAAGAATTTGAGAGACACCGATCTGACTTATTTGGGTTGGCTTATAGTATGCTCGGAAGTGTTGCTGTATCCAACGATATTATCCAGGAAGCATATATTCGCTGGCATAATACCGAAACCGATGACATACGCTCTCCTAAAGCCTACCTTCATACTATTGTAAGCCGGTTGTGCCTTGATGAATTGAAATCGGCCCGAAACAACAGGGAAACCTATGTTGGTCCCTGGTTGCCGGAACCACTGGTAACTACTTCTGATGCACAGCAACGGCTGGAAGTATCGGAACTCATCTCCACTGCTTTTTTGGTGATGCTGGAATCGCTCTCCCCTGTAGAGCGGGCGGTGTACCTGCTCCGGGAGCTTTTTGGATATGAGTATGCCGAAATTTCGGACATCATCAACAAATCGGAAGCCAATTGTCGAAAAATAGCACAACGTGCCCGGGAGTATGTAAAGCTCCAGCGACCCCGTTTTTCTCCGGATAAAGAGAAACAACACGAACTCCTCCAATCTTTCAAAAAAGCCATAGCCAGGGGAGATGTTGACCAGTTGAAAGAGTTACTGGCCGAAGAAGCCGTTTTGTATTCGGATGGAGGAGGTAAACGGACAGCTGCCCGCAAACCTATTTATGGAGACGATAAAATCAGCCGGTTCATTATGGGTATTGCCAGCAAAGAACGGGGCAATTTCGACATATCACCCAAAATAATTAACAATCTGCCGGGCTTTTCTGTATCGGTGAATGATGAACTACACGGTATTTGGTCTTTTCATATTCATGAGGGTAAGATTTCGAATATCTATGTTGTACTGAACCCGGATAAGCTCCGGCATCTTGATTAAACTGTGCGATAAAAGAACCGGATAAATGAATGATTTATCTATTTATATCCAAATACATTCGGAAAAGATTAGAAAAATACGAGACCTATTCAATTTTTTAAACCTTAAGACCATTTTTCTTAACAAGAACATGCAAATCTACCGGTAATTGCTTATTCCACATCTCAAAATATGTCCCTTTTTCCGAAAAAAGCTTTTCATGATTCCCTTCCTCAATTAGCTTCCCTTTTTCTAAGACACAAATTTTGTCCGCTTTAAGTATAGTACTAAGCCTATGTGCAATTAGAATAATGGTCTTTCCTTCTTTTATAAGTTCTTCTACAGTTCTTTGAATGTAATTCTCTGAGGTTGAATCCAAAGAAGAAGTTGCCTCATCCAGAATTAATATTTCAGGATCCTTGTACAAAGCTCTTGCAATAGCAATTTTTTGTTTTTGCCCTCCTGATAATGAAGCACCATTTTCTCCTAAATAAGTATTAAAACTATTTGGTAGTTCTTCAATAAAATCAAGAATATTCAATTTTTTACATATCTCAATTATCTTTTCCATATTTGGTTCTAGCTCACCAATAGCAATATTTGAGGTGACATTACCATCAAAAAGATCAATGTTCTGGGGAACCACACTTATATTTTTTCTTAAACTTGTATTGCTCACATAATCGAGGTTTATATCTCCAATTAAAACTTGACCGTCTTTAATAGGATATAATTTTAATAAAATATTAATCAGCGTTGTTTTACCAGAACCACTCTCACCTACAAAAGCCGTGATTTTTCCTTTGGGTATCACAACACTAAAATCTTCGAATACAGTTACACGTGATCCATATCTAAAGTCGATATTTTTAAATTTTATGGCTCCAATATTTTCTGGATTTATATCTATTTCTTGCCCTTCTTTTTCCTTTTCAAGGTCCATAATTTCAAATAAACGGTCTCCTGCAATCAGAGCATCTTGTATCTGTACATTCATCCCTACTAATTTACCTATCGGCCCAGTAAAATAACCTACCAGTGCATAAAACGACAATAATTCTCCCGGTGTAATAGACTGATGCAAAACATAATACCCCCCAACCCAAAGTAATATGATGGTAAAAATCCGGGAAAAAAACTGGGTTGAATTGCCAGAAAAAATTGAATTTAACCCCGAACGATAAATATGTTTTAGCAACCCTATAAAACGGGTTTCCGTTTTCATATTAGCGAAATATTCCAACCCGAATTGTTTGATAGTAGAAGCTGAATTTATTGACTCTACTAAATGAGATTCAAGATTGGCAGCGCTTTCCATAACTTTACGCTGTGTTTTCTTATTTATATGATTGGTAATCAAATAAATAATGCTATAAACGGGAATAATTAGAAGCATTACCAAGCCCAGCTTCCAGTAATATGTAAACATTAGACCAAATGAAAAGAGTACGGTCAATACACTCACCGCAAGATTAATAGATACATCATTAATAAAGGCCCGAATTTTAACAGCATCTCCAACCCTTGAAATGATTTCTCCCGTTCGCATGGTATCAAAAAATCTTTGGGGAAGACGTATCAAATGTTTGTAATACCCCAATATTAGTCTTGCATCCATCAGTTGCCCGGTTTTTAGCACAAACAAGCTTCTAATCACACCAATGAAAATTTGAAATATGAGTAAGACGATCATACCCAAACTTAACAGATTCAATAAATTCATATTCCCCCCCGTGAGTACATGATCGATAATCAACTGTACATAAATAGCTGTTGACAAGCCAATAATGGTATAAATCAATGCTCCAAAAAAAGCCTGAAGTAATACCCATTTATGTGGCTTCATTAGAAACCATAATCGGCTCATGATGGAGGCTTTTTCATCAGCAGGAGTAAATTCTTCCGAAGGCAAGAGCAAAATAAGCACGCCTGTCCATTGTTTTTCAAAATCCGAACGCTCAATCTTATGCAGTTCCCCATCCATTGGATCCATTACTTCAACATGTTTTTGGGTCACTTTATAAATTACCACAAAATGATGCAGTACTTCTTTTACCACCACATGGGCAATAACTGGTAATGGAATCTGGGTAAGACTGTCCAACTCACCTTTTACTCCCTTGGCTTCGAGTCCTAATTTCTCTGCAGCTTCAGTCATTCCTAATACATTGGTACCCTTTTTGTCACGATAAACCTGCCTTGCAGTGTCATTCCTTTTTTTAGATTTCCTTTATATCCATTGGCAAGTTTTAAGAAATCACGTTCCAACTTACATCTCACGAGGAATACAGGTTGATCCTGAATGAACGTCACATCGTTGGATATTTCCAAAATGGAAGCCTCAAGAGTCCCCCATTGGTTGTAATCGAACGCATCAACCTGGAAACGGGCTAGCATTCCTTCTTTTAGTAAACCAACATCACGGGTACTTACATACAGTTCTGCTATTAACGCTGTATTTGGCGAAATCTCGGCGATTTGCTCATTTGCATAGATTGTACTTTTCTCTGAAATACCTGCAACATTTTGGATTACACCGTCAATTGGAGCATAGATATAGCGCTTTTCCTTTTCTTTGTTTAATTGAACAAAACTAGTCTGTAAACTTTTCAAATCGTGTTCATATTTATCCAATTGTTGCTGCCATACATTTAACTTTGATTTTTGTAGCAATTCTATCCTTCTTTCTTCAGATTCAAGTTTAAATCTACTTTGTTCTAAATCTTTCTGACTAACTAGTGTCATGTCAATCCTGAAAAGTCGGGTAAAGTCGGTGTAATTTTATTCGGGCATCGTCTGTTGTGAATTGCCAATTGATTGTTTTGGATTTCTTGTTTCTGGCCTTTTCCCATGCCGTTGATTC
>VEMX01000005.1 GCA_009711805.1 Balneolaceae bacterium
CAAAAAAAGATAGCCCTGCCCGAAGGCAAGGCTACAGAAGATACATCAGCTGCAAAAGCATCCTGATGTTCTTTGAAGCAATAACATAGGAATTTATCTTGATTTTTAACACAGTACCTGATCGATGAGTTAGGGCTCTATTTTCTGAATTAGGGAAAAAGAGAAAGCGGGCTTGCCCGGATTTCGCAATCGGTTAGACCGAGTCACAGAGTGGTGCCGGGACTTACGGGACCCAGAATGCTTATTTTATGGAGCAGGTTTCAGCTTATCAAAACGTTCATCCAGTATCTCATTCCATTGTTTAACAGCTTCTACCTCATTGAGAAGAGCTGAATAATCTCCGTTTATTTCAATGGATTCAATAGTATCTCCCATTGTAATGTTGTTCACAATGTCCTGGTCATCTTGTGATACTACGTTACCATAAACTGAGTGCTTACCGTCTAACCAGGGAGTGGGTACATGGGTGATAAAAAACTGACTCCCATTGGTTCCTGGTCCGGCGTTAGCCATCGAAAGTGTTCCTGCTTGTTCATGTTTGAGCTCGGGGTGAAACTCATCCTCGAACCGATAACCGGGGCCTCCACGGCCATTTCCATCGGGGCACCCGCCCTGTATCATAAAATTATCAATAACGCGGTGAAATGTAACTCCATCGTAGAACCCTCTGATGGAGAGGTTTACAAAATTAGCGACTGTTTTGGAGGCTTTTTCAGCAAATAAGTTAACGTTAATGCTGCCTTTTGAGGTGTTTATAGTAGCTGTAATGCTCATGGTTGATTATTAATAAATTGAAATAGACAAAAATATAAAATTTGAATCGAGTCCGGGATTTTCTTTCCCGGTCTGGGCATTGGAAATATGATGAAATTTATATCCGGCAGAAACAAAACCGTTTTTAAAGGTATGCAAATTGAAGCCTAATGTGAGGTCAAAAGAGTAATTTAATTTCCTGGATAGGTCAGTTGGGAATTTCCGGTCTATATAAACTACTGACCCCATTACGTGTATATAGGGATTGAGGGATTTATGCGTTGGTATGTGAAGGAGAAAACCAACAGGGGAGATACCGATGCCTGAAGCGGTGTGTTGCTGGTCGTTATCATCTCGTTTAGGATAATCGAATTCCACAAATGGAATGAGATCGGCTGAGTAATACAGTCGATTCCCATTCTGGTAAGTGTAAACCTTTTTTCTAAAACCAATGCCTGTTATCAAAGATTGGGCATGCTTGGTTTTCCCCAACAAACGGATGGATGAGAATGAATATCCTCCCCATATACTTATATACTGATCTTGTTTATCAGTAATATGTTGGGCTGTGGCAGATATTGGCATAGCTGCACAGTAAACCAGTGGTAATAATAAAACCGGGAATATTAATCGCCGCAAGCAGTTCCTCTTGTTTCGATGAAAGTCGCTGTAAAGATAACAACTTTTATTTGTTTTCAGAAGTTGATGCGGCATAAAAGGATAATCCCCAAACCAAAATCCAGGTACTTCCCAAATAATACTCTTGCATGTATAGAAGGACCCCAATACTGAGACCATAGATAATATGGTAAATATACTGGGGAACTTCTGCTTGGTCTGCTTTCCTTTGAAGAGATGGCATAAAGAGGGCGATTGTTTTACCCAATAGCAGAAGCAGGGTATATACCCACAGTACAACTCTGAGAATCTCGTTAGTAAAGAAAGCAAATACAACTATTAGCAATAGTACTAAAACATCTAAATAGGCATCCTTAATCCAAGCCATATATTATTCTGCTTCCTGGGTTACTTCACCTAAGGATACAACTTCTTTGGCATGTAATCCTTTGTCGCCTTCCTCCAGAATAAATTCTACAGATTCTCCCCTTTTTAGTTTTTTAAAACCCTCCGATTGAATCTCAGAATAATGAACGAAAGCATCTTCTCCTAAATCAGTACTTATAAATCCATAACCTTTCGTGTTATGAAACCATTTTACTGTACCCGTTTGTTTGTCTTCCATAATACCCAATTGTTTTATTGTTTACATAATAAGTTATATGTATGTATAACTATATGAAAATAGTTGATGAGCATTATACAATCAATAGTTTAGTTAATTTCTCTATTATTCAATTGAAATTTTTTCAATCCAGAGAATAGCACCCCTTTCATTTGGTTGTGCATGAATTGTTTTCAGGGTGCTCCATCGGAAATCGTTTTCTCCTTTCAAGCTTACAAGCAGGCCCTCTACCTGAATGATATTTCCAGTTCTGATTGAGGTAACCTTCTCCCTTATTTCTTTGTTTGAAGGTACCAAATGCCACAAGTTACTTTGGTTATACACTTTTTTAACCGGAATAGGAGGGCGACTGATTTCTATATCATAGTTCCGGTCAGTTAATGTAATGTTGATAGATTTTAAATTCTGTTCATCCGACATTTGTTGCCATCCTACATAAACATCGATTGGAGAGTAGGTTTTTTTCTCATCAAAAAAATATCTTTTCTTTGAAATGATACGCACCCGTGCTTTAACCTTTTTCTCAGGTATCACATCTATATTTTTAAACCCAAACGGTTTTTGCCATCCTGTGCTGGTTACTTCAGGGGTATGTTCTACTACAATACCCGGGCCATGCTTTTCTGGAATATTGAGCCATGCGATATAAGATGTGCCAATAACAACTAACAGCGCAAAATACTTAACCATCACCTTCTCCTTTGCAATTATTTTATAATAAGGAGAAGAAAAGAGGGGGGATTGTTACAAATTTAGGTTAACCCTGAGAGCTTTAAGGTTGGGTATATTCCTTATAGGTGAGAGCAAATTGTTCTAAATCTTCCACATAAAAACTCGATAGAGCCTTAGTACCATCTTGAGAAATTATGTCTTCAAATCCTACATCCGACTTTTGTCTGTATTCAAACTGAAGCACTCCCTTTTCGAATTCTATATCTTCAATGTCTTCTAAATTATACTGAATTCTGTTGGATCTAAGAACGGTAGGGGAACTGATGATGAATTCGCCTCCGGAGTCAACAAAGCTGTCTACGTCTTTGATGTGTTGTTCAGTGAGCTCTTTATTGATTTGTTCTCGGATTTTAGAGCTGAACTCCATAAACACAAATTCATCTGTTAATCCCAGTTTTACTTCATTATACTTGTCATAAAACTCAATAATAATTTTGGGATCTTTGTCTTGAGGGCAGGTGTCTGAAGCAAGTACAGCTAATGAACTCATTACCAGCATCAGAAGAAGAGAAACAAAAAATTTCATGGGTCCATTATCTAGGTTAGTTTTGCCTAATTTATTACAAAATTTTAGATATATACAATTTTTTACTTAAAAATTTACGAAAATTGTATTTGGATTATTGATGCATATGAAATCCTAAAAATATATTTTAGGTTTGTAGTTATTATCAAGCTAGATTTTTAAATAAGGATTTAAGAAATTGAACATCCATCCTGATGATTATTTAATTCTGATTGTTGACGATACTGTAGCAAATATTAGGCTGCTATCGCATGTATTGAAGAAGGAAGGTTATAACGTAGAAACGGCTACAAACGGGAATGAAGCTATACAGGCAACCAGAAAATACCTCCCCGATTTGATTTTACTGGATGTAATGATGCCCGACAAAAGTGGTTTTCAGGTTAGCAACGAATTAAAGGAGTCGAGTCAAACGGCTGAGATCCCAATTATTTTTCTGAGTGCCCTTTCCGAGTCGGATGTAAAGGTAAAAGGGTTTAAGTCGGGAGGGGTTGATTATATTACCAAGCCCTTTAAGAAAGAGGAGACGCTGGCCCGTATCAACACTCACTTGTATTTAAGAACGCTGCAAAACTCTTTGAATGAGAGAATTAGAATTTTAAAAGAAAGGGAAGCACAGCTTAGCCGGCTGAACAAGCAGAAAGACGATTTAGTGCGAATGGTTAGCCATGATATTAAAAATCCGCTAACCGGTATCCTTGGACTCGTAAAGCTTATTAAAGCAGATGACAAACTTGACAAGGAAGAACGCAAACATATGTTTTCTGTAATAGAAAGCAGCGGCAATAAACTATTGCGTTTAGTGAAAGAGGTTTTAGATAAAGAGGATAACAGGCGACATGAAGAAAGCCTGAAGCCAGAAAAAGCAAACCTTAAAGAACTGGCTGAACAGATTGTAGACCTAAATAAAGCGAAGGCTATTATCAAGAATATCGACTTGTTTGTGAAAACAGATTTAACAGACCTGGAGGCTGTAGTCGATCCTTCAAAACTTGAAATTGTTATTAACAATCTGGTTTCTAATGCTCTTAAATTTACACCAAATAAGGGAGAAGTAGTTATAGAAATCTCAGAATATGACGATAACACATTATTAGTAGAAGTTCGTGATACGGGAATTGGGATCCCGGAAAAATTAAAAAATGATATTTTTGTTTCTTCTCAAAGAAACTCAACTTTAGGCACCAATGGAGAAGTAGGAAAAGGATTGGGATTAGATATTGTACAACGTTATGTTGAAATGCATAATGGAACTATTTGGGTAGAATCCGAAATTGATAAAGGTACCAGCTTCTTTATTAAGCTACCCCTCATAAAAAGTTAAAGTTAACCTTCATATGAATTATAAAGTTTTGGTTATTGATGATGATGAGCCTATTCACATCATCACTAAAAATCTTTTAGGGAAAGAATTTACTACACTGCATGCAAGAGATGTGCAAGAGGCTATTGATATACTTTCAGAAAAAAACGTGAACCTGGTTCTCTCAGATATACACATGCCGGGAATTTCCGGCCTGGAGTTTTTGGAGTCGTTACGACTGGATGAACATAAGAAGAAGATTCCGGTTTTGATCATGACTAACCTGCCAACAGTAGAAAAGGAGCAGAAAGCACTTAAGCTGGGGGCTGCCGATTTTATCAAGAAAGAACTCTTTAATAATAATAAGGAGAAAGTCCTGGAAGCTGTTCGCATGAAAATTGTAACAGATATTCAAATACCAGGTTTGGATGAAGAACTTGACCAGAAAAAAAATAAACTGGTTATGAAGATTATGGAGAAAGCTATAGATGGTTCATTTGATGATACCGTACAGACACTAGCGGATGAACTTTCTTCCATATTAAATGCAGGCTTTACCGGTTTCTGGGCTGTGGACAATGATTCCACAACACTAATTTATAACAAGGGTAAATTTGAGCTTCCTGAAAATGCATCATTAGCTGAAGAAGATACCTTTCTTCAGTTACAGGACACCCAACAAGCTTATTTTACCAACCATATTTACAACGAGGATGTAGGCTTCTTTGTCGACTTTTCTAAAGAACATTCATTATCGGCAGAAATAGGAGTTCCTATTTATTCGGTTAATGAACGCATGCTATTAATGAATAACATGAAGGTGCCTGCAGATGCCGATATGTTTGGTGTATTATTGGTAAAGCGGTCAGTCTTGTTTTCTTCTGCAGAGTTTGAACTTGTCTCTCGATTGTCTACTCAGGCCGGGTCAATACTTTTCAGGCTGTATGAAGCAGATTAACCGGCAGTATAGGAGGGAGTTTGAAAGTATTACTCATCATTGAGGGAACATATCCCTGGTATAGAGGGGGAGTAAGCGAATGGGTATATCAGTATCTTGCAGAACTGACTCACTGTTCTTTTACCATTCTCCAAATAGCTACGGATGAATTTCAAGGGCTGGATCCTCAACAAGCTTTGTACCCCTTTACAGATAATATTTCCGGTTTTATCCGGGTTAAACCCCCGGAGATGAACGGAGAGTGGGATGCTGATGCGAAGAAATGGTATTCAAGCCTTACTCAAAAAATACATGCAGCGCTAAACGATCAGGAAATCATTCATGTGACCAACACCGGTTTTGCCGGCTGGCTGGGCACACAAGTAGCTCATGCGACGAATTTACCCCTGGTGTTAACAGAGCATGCCATTTACTGGAAAGAAATTGAAAAAGGAGCCGTAGCTCTTGAATGCGGATATAAAGTGCCCCTGCAACAACATCGGAAACAGGCCATTGTACAGGTTTTTAAAGATATGGCCACAGCAGTATATCAACAGTCTTCAAAAATAATTACGGTATCGCGTTCTAACATCCCATATCAAAGGGATCTTGGGGCAAAACATATTGAGTATATACCCAATGGTATTCCCAAAAGCTGGCTGAATCCATTTAATGGTATGGGGGAGCAGCCAACTATTGGTTGGGTGGGGCGATGCGCTGAAATGAAAAACCCACTCCTTTTCTTTGATGTGGTGGCTGAATTAAGGAAATCCAGCCTGCAACCCAACTATACCATGCTGCTTAGTGATGCCAACGAAAAAGAACTGGAAGCACAAGTAAAGCAGAAAGCCATCCGCTTTCCCGAAGTACAGCTGATTTGGAATCAAAATTCCAAAGAATATTTCCCTGATTTTGATTTTCTGATGATTACCAGTCATAATGAATCTCAGCCTTTGGTTATGCTGGAGGCCCTGGCAAATGCGGCTCTTCCCGCAGGATGGCAAGTAGGTGATTTAACCTCAGAGTATGGAATAGTAGTAAAAGAAGGGGCGATGGTTACTGAATTAGTTTCTGCTATAGAGCAGGTATGGAACACCCCATTACGTTATAAACAACGGGTAGAAGAGCGTTTTGAATTTGTTAAAGATCACCACTTGTGGAAAGATATTTTTAGTCGCTATCAAGAGGTTTTTGAACAACTCATTTTTCAACAAACAGCAATACATTGAGCAAGAATAAACCTCTCATATTATTCGAAACCGAAGGGTCGTATCCCTATAGTGGAGGGGGGGTCTCAACCTGGTCGCATATTCTGTGTAACGAATTGATCGATGATATTGATTTCCAGATTTTAGCTATTACGGGGAATCCATATGTAGAAAGCCGCTACCGGATGTCCGCTAATATCAAAAAAATAATTCATATTCCACTATGGGGGGTAGATGAACCCTCAGAATACTACGATGCCGACCATCCCTTTTCTTATCAGATTAGTAAAAAAGCACGTACCACTACTAAAACGATAAAAAAACTTTTTTTACCCCTGTTTAAAGATTTTGTTGATTGTGTATTTGATCCCTACCAGTCTCCCAGAAAGATTAGTGATGTTATTTATGGCTTTTGGAGATACTTCCAGTTCTTCGATTATAAACTAACGATGCGGGAACCGGCTCTTTGGAAGCATTTTAAAGCCAGCCTGTTGAGCCGGGTTGAGGATAACCCGGAACTTGATATTGAAAATCCACGGGTTTTTGACATGACTTTTGGAATGAGGTGGTTTTACCATTTTCTAATGCCTTTAGCTACTCCCGTATCTCCAAAAATTGATGTAACACATGCTACACTGGCGGGATTTCCCGCACTTTCATCTATAGCTGCAAAATATGAATATGGCACGCCAAGCTTGGTGACCGATCATGGGGTGTATATGCGGGAACGGCTTATAAATATCGGAAGGGCAGATATGCCTTTTTTTTCTAAAAAACTACTGGTCGATTTGTCTACACTGGTAACGAGGGCCGTTTATTTTACGGCTGATCAAATTTCACCGGTTACAACGGCAAATCAGGAATGGGAAATGCGATTTGAAGCCCCGGAAGAAAAGATTGTTCCCATTTACAATGGAGTAGATACCGATTTGTTTAAACCGACTCCCAAACCTGAATCCACGGCCAATCAGCCTACGGTTATTGCGGTAGCCCAGGTATTTCCGCTGAAGGATATAGAAACGATGATACGGACAGCAAAGCTGGTGAAAGAGGAAATTCCTGATGTGCAGTTTATCATTTATGGCAGTCTGGATGTAGATAAGGAATATGTTGAAGGGTGCAGAGCCTTGGTAAAGGAACTGCACCTGGAGGATACCTTTACCTTTGGCGGATTTCATAACCAGCCCAGCAAGATTTTTAATGAGGGGGATATCTCAATTCTTACTTCCATATCTGAAGGATTTCCCTATACCGTGATAGAATCGATGAGTTGCGGCCGCCCGGTAGTGGCTACTGATGTGGGAGGGATAAAAGATGCTTTGGAAGGGTGTGGAATTCTATGTAAACCCAGAGCCCCTCAAAACATTGCAGACGGAGTGATTAAACTGCTTAATGATGACAGTTTGCGGATCGAATTAGGAAAAAAAGCCCGCGATAAAGTACTCCTTACCTTTACAACAGAAAAATCAGTGGATGCTTATAAGGATACTTACATAAAACTAACCGAGAAAGAACGGCAGCCCTTAAAGAATTCAGTAGAAGTAAAATCTGTGCTTAATGTAATTGCACATACAGAGGAGGAGCAAGTTGTCGCAGGTTGAATTGAATCCCATACAACTCTCTCAGGAGGAAGCTTTAGAGCAGTTAACCAACAAGGTGCTGGAGTTGGTCGGTAATCCGGTAAGTACCTGGGCTGTAGCTGCCACCATAGAGTCGCTGGGAATAAGAGATGTGGATGCAAAAGAAGACTACGGATATGAGTCTGTTTTTGACTTAGCTGAATATGTATATAAAGAAGTGAAAAATCTCTCCCAGAGTAAGTTGGATATAGAGGAGGGAATCAGAAAATTCAAGATCGGGAGTTTTAGCCGAAGTGCCAAGATGTTTCTGAAGCACTATTCAGCCGGCCTTATTTTTTCTATGCCTATGATCTCTCAGATTATAGCTATACTTATTTTTGAATATGCTCTGTGGGCCTGGTTTAACTTTAATGAAGCTCAGGCTACGGTAGTAGCTTTTGGTACAATTGTCGCTTTTGTAGTTACAGGTGGGTTTATACAAACACTGGGTCGGCTGGTTTCCCGATACAAAGGGGAAGGGAATATGTTTTTGGCCTCCAAAGCCACCGCAGAAGTAATGCGTATAGCCATTCCTGCAGTACTTTTGGTTGGAGCGGCCGTATTTATGTTAAATATTTTGCTTCCTTTCTATCCCCAAAGTATGGTTGCTTTGGCTATTATTTATATGGTACTTATTTCATTTTTATTGTTGTCATCTGCAGTGTTGTTTGCAACTCAACAGCGTACCGTGATCTTGATTGGAATTTTGCTGGGGACAGCCGTTGTTATTATTTGCATGGATTTCCTGGGGATGGGAATCTATTTATCCCAGTGGTTAGGAATTTTATTCGGAACAGTTGTTATGACGGTGTACGGGGTTGTATACTTTCGTCTTAAGATAAAATCACTCAGGCAGGAGATTTCCCATCATACATTACCGGATAAGGAAGTAACTTACTATAATAGCTATCGATATTTCATCTATGGATTCTGTTATTTCCTTTTTCTGTTTATGGATCGCATAATAGCCTGGTCTGCCGGGCCTCCGCCTCCTGCTTATATTATCTGGTTCAACACCCCGTATGAGCTGGGCATGGACTGGGCCCTAATAAGCCTTGTGGTTACCATTGCAATGCTTGAGTTTAGTATCCATTCATTTTCGAAGAACCTTATTCCAGCGCAGAAAAAGGCAATGATAACTAAGATTAAGCTGTTCAACCGGCATTTTAGACAATTTTATGTACGTCAGATATTACTTTTATTAGTAGTTGGTGGGATATCAATCATTTTAACATATTATGGAGTGTTGAGTCTGAAAATTTTTGAAGACAAAGTTCCTGAAATTCGAGACTTTTTTGCTAACCCGATGACCTTCCAGGTTTTTTGGATGGCAAGTATAGGCTATTTATTGTTAACCTATGGTTTACTCAATAGCTTGTTTTTTTTCACCCTTAACCGACCGGAATTTGTCATGTATTCTATGATTGGTTCCCTGTTGGTTAATTTTGTTGTAGGATACTTTTGCAGCCGTACTTTTGGCCTTGAGTATGCCACTATTGGTTTGATTGTTGGAGCTCTTACATTTTCATTATCCACAGGTATAATGGCACGCAAGTTCTTCAAAAATCTTGATTACTATTATTACTCAGCATTTTGAGGTATAAGCATGATTAGAGATTTTAAACAATATTTTAGTACAGTTGGGAACAGGTTGAGTAAAGCCTTTTCGATGGAAGAGTTTGGCACAGAAGAAGAGCTCGAGTTTTGGTCTCTTTCTGCTGAGCATATGTCCCGAAGAGAACTCCCTGCATTTACCGATATCGCCAAGTGGATCGATCTGCTGTATAAAGCCCCCGTTCATTTTGTTTATCGATTTGAAGAAGACAAGTTAGTGCTCGACCGCCGGCACATTATCTCCGAGAATATCCTGAAAGGAGAGGATGGAGAGAAGATGCCGCATGAACAAACACCCCAGCAAAAAGAGTTTATCCACAATTTTGAGAGCCAGGTACAGAATATTGAAACTAAAATAGACTGGGATGACGAGTTTAAAGAACATGGGATTTCTTCCCATGCCATTGGACAGTGTGAACATATCCCTCTGTATACCAAATCAGGAGACATTTGGGGAGTGTATTTTGTAGGGCCTTATATAAAATGTCCCGAGCAGGTAGTTGCCAAAATATCGATTATTGGACGCATTTTATCGTCATGGTTAATTCAGATCCAGGAACAAGAGAAAAGCCAAAACAAGGCTTACGACAAAAAAGTCAAGGAAATAACATCAGACCTGGGAACAGGGCAGTTAAATACTGAAGGCATAGCCAGGTTAACGATACAATACATTATAAATGCACAGAATGCCGGTTCGGGGGCTATTGTTGAATATAGGGATGAGATGTTCAAGTTGATTACCTCGGCAGGTTTTGATGAAGGTTTTACGGCCTATTTTGATTCGGCTAAACAGGAATCTCTGTTTGAGGAATCCAACGGTAAATTTACACTTAGTGATACCGGGAAAGCATACTTTGAAATTCAACAAGAGAATCTTCGTTTGCTTCCATTTGAAAGTGAGAAGGCCTCCGGTTTTGTGTTCCTCATAAAAGGAAATGGAAAAGAATTTTATAACATTGAACCTATATTGGATGAAATAACCGCTTCTGTGGGACTTTTGCTGGACTATAGAGAAAACAATATTGAATTCTCCAATGAGTACCTCAATACCTATTACACTATGCTGCGGGCTATAGAAAAAAGCCGTGATAAAACAAAACATCACACCCCACGGATGATTGCTTTTGTACAACGCTTTGGAATGCTTTTTGGACTGGAAGCGGATGAAATGGAGATCATTAAGAAAACAGCAAAATTACATGACATTGGCTATGTGGGGGCGGCTGGACTGGAATCGGGTAAGTCGATAGGAGGAGAGCTCACACACCCGGTTATAGGGGCTAATTTATTAGAACAGCTGCCCATTCACGAAGATATAATCAGTGGAGTCAGAACCCATCATGAGTGGGTTAATGGCAGCGGCAGTCCAAGGGGGGTTACCGGGGAAGAAATTTCATGGACCGGGAAAATTATAGGCGTATTCGAGTTTGTAATCGATTTTATTGAAAGTTACGAGCATGACGATTCCAAAACCGCTGATGAATGGTCTAAAGTGCTGTCGAAAAGAATTATGGAGAGAGCCGATAAAGAGTTTGATATGGTATTGGTGCCTACGGTTATTCAACTAATTCAAATGCTCGGATGGGAAGGTTGCGTTTCTTTAGGAGTTGAGGAATAAATGAAATCTCATGCCGTCACTCTTCTTTTATTGTTCCTGTTATCCGGTTGTAAGGCAACGGAAGAGGGAATAATGGACCTTTCCCAAAACACACCTTTTGGAGCTATATACGCCAAAACTACTCCATCCCAGGTTCAAAATTATAATATGGTTATTATCGAACCTGATCATTATACCAAGGCCGAAATTGATGCTTTAAAAGCAACCAATACCCGGGTTATAGGATATATCACCCTTGGAGAGGTAGATAAAAGCAGATGGTATTTTCCCTTGCTCGAAGAACGGGGATTTGTAGGGATTAATGAAAACTGGGATAGTCCCTACCTGGATTTAGCCGATGACTCTACCCGGGCTATTGTACTGGACAAGGTACTACCCGAAATTATGATTAAAGGGCTTGATGGTGTTTTTCTTGATACGGTGGATGCAGTATCTCCATATGGTGAACGTTCACACCTCCAATCATATATGGTTCAACTTATTCAGGGGATCCGAAATCGTTACCCTAATACAACCATTATTCAAAATGCCGGATTCTTTTTGTTAGAGCAAACTGCTCCTTTGGTGGATGGAGTATTGATTGAAGACATAGCCACCAGCTACGATTTTGGAAAAAGAGAGTATATTTACAGAGACCAGGAAGACTATCAGCAACGTCTTGATTACCTAAAGAAATACACTCTGGAATACGATTTACCATTTTTCATTATAGACTTTGCTGTTTCTCCGGAAAAACAAGCCCAGGTACGCCAACGATTAGACTCTCTTAAATTACCTTATTTTATAAGCAATATAGGATTAACAAAACTACCTTCGAATACAAATAGAGTAGCTAATAAAATATCAAACTAAGTCTAAATAATGGATTATAGTATCCAGGTAATATTTGCTGCATTGAGGCTTACGCTGGTCTTCCTGTTACTTTTCGGGTGGCTGACTCCAAAGTTCCTCAAATATGCCGGCCAACAAAACGGTATAGATCGAATTGTATACTCTTGGGTAGGTTTAGGGGGCTTGTTGGTTATTTCAGTTTTTATACTTGTGCAGCTTCGTCTATATGATTTTATCAGCCTGATATTTGTATTGTTTTTACTGCCCGTTGTGTATTATCTAATTAGTGAGTATGCAAAAAAAAGAAATATCCGGAGAGTTTTTTTAGATGCAGAAAATAATATTCTCTATAGTCAGGTTCGGGTATTAGAAAACTTTAAAACCATTTCTCTTAAAGCGATAAAAGACCGCTACTACACAAAACCAGAGTTTAAAGTATTCAATAAACCCTATCGGTTGTCTGCGGTTATTATAGCTGTATTTGGTGCTTTACTCAGAATGGTACCCGCTTTTAAAAATGCGTCTCCCTTCAGCCGAAGCTGGTATTTTGAACTGGATGCAATCAAAAACCTAAGTCTTCAAACCTATTTCGGCGAAACTGCAGCCCCTAAGGGAATGCACTCCATCATTCATATTTTCAGTACCCTTACCCAGGTAAGCCCGGAGATGATACTCCACATAATGGGGTCGTTAACGAGTTTCTTTCTCACGGTAATCATTTTTTGGGTTATCACAAACATCACTCATAAGAAGTATAGAATAGCTGCTTTATTCGGATGCGGGATATATGCACTTTTCCCGGTGTTATTTATGCCCATTACCTTTGAGCTGCAGACAACATCCAGCTCACTTTCGCTGGCATTGTGTTTTGCAATACCCACCGTTGTCTTTTTTCTCCGGCTTATCAGGGAAGAGGATGAAACCCCCTGGCTTTATCTTGTAATGGGGATTATGGCCACGGGCCTGGTAGACTTATTTGTTTTTATTATGGTTCTGTTCCCCATACTCGTCGTTTCACTGGTTGCCATACGGATAATTAGCCGGTCCCGTAATTTCACAAAATCCGCATTAATTGTTCTTGTGTCCTGTGCCTTAACCATTATGCCGTACCTGCTCTACGTCTATTCTGTCGATCAGGACTTATTCGACTTTTTTAAATCCCAACTATTCGACAGTGGTGTTTTTAGTTTTTATCCTGATTTAATCCTGGATATAGAACTGTTAAGTATACTTTATATGGGCCTGGGACTGTTTTTAGTGACCATAAGCATGGTCAAATATTTCAAAATGGAAAATCCAGAAATAGAAGAAGAGTTTGTATTTATTATCCTATTCTGCATGGTCTCATTTATTTATACTCCTTATTTCAAATACGATTACATTTTAATAGACCCCGATCAATTAAACAGTTTTTACAGTGTACTTATAGCCATTTTCTTTGGAATAACTTTTTATTCATTAATTAAGCTGGTGGAATGGCTTTTTAAGGTTTCCCATAAAGTTATGCATTATTTGTCGATAACTACGACAGTGGTACTGGCTGTTTCTGTCATTATTTTGCAAGGAGGCATAAAAACCAGTCGTGTACTCCCTCAAACATTACCAAATGGATTTTTTAACGCCTATTATAAGATCATATCCGAAAGAGTACCTTACACCTATGCTACGGTAGGTCCCGAGTTAGACAGGATACTTTCGAAAAACCGACACTTTTTTATGAATTATGACTTCTTTTTAAATAACTATGGTGTCATCGACTCCCTGTACCAGCAATACCTGACAGTACCTGATGTACAGCGAGAAAACAAAGATGTACCCCCGGCAAGTATCTTTTTGTTTGTTGAAAAACCGCCATATGGAACCATTCAACAAGGTATTTTGTATGATTCCCCCGATGTAATGCGTGATATTGAACAATGGCTCAATTCATTTAAACTTATGGAAAACCGAGTACTTAAGGTTTATTATGAAGATGAAAATGCACGAATTTATGAGATTGTGAACAGAGATGGCGAATCAGACATTCAAGGTATTTTGCTAAATATGTATCCTGATGAGGAAGAGCGTGCGTCAAATATATTTGAGTAGTTTAGTCCTATTCATGGCCGGTTTGGTTTTAATAACCAGCTGCAGTGAGTTTTCCAATTCAGATAATGTCGATTTGGGTAAAATCACTGAACAGGAGCCCTATGTTTTACTGATTAAGCACCGCGAAGACGATTACAGTACGGAGGTTTCAAACCAAATAAGCCGGTCACTTGAGTATGCCAAACTTCCTTTCAGGACTCTTGATTTAGGTTTAATATCCGAAAAGATAGAAATACCTTCCCGAACACGAAGTATTATCATAACTACTTATCTTGCTAATGAACTTACCAACAGTGAATTAGAACGGTTACTTGCCTTTGTTACTGAAGGGAATTCTATTGTTTTTACAACTCCTGTTACCTACGACAATATGGTGTATTTCCAGGGCATTGATCCTGACTCTGACTACGCCGTTGACAGTACCGCACAAGGCGTATATTTCGATGAAAATATTCTTCCCGGTTTTCAGGGAAAGCAATTTTTTACAAAACAAGGTTCATTTCATAATGGCTATAAGAGGAATGTATTTCATGAGGATCTAAAAGTGTTAGCCTCCTCGGCCAATGAAAAAGAGATGCCTTTTATTCTTTCCAATGAAATAGGTTTAGGCGAAGTTATTACCTTTAATTCGAATGCAATGGGGGATAAGCTATACCGGAGCTTAATTTTTTCCACTATCCTTCGGGGCTTACCCGGACTTCCATATAGTGTCGCAAATGTGAGCACAATTTTCCTGGATGATTTTCCAGCCCCACTCTACAACAAGATGCTTCCCCCTATTGATAAAGAGTATAATGACACACATGCCCAGTTTGTTGCTAAAACCTGGTGGCCCGATATGAAAGCCTTTGCTGATACTTTTAACATCGATTATTCGGCTATGACGGCTTTTAATTATAATGCCAACGTAGTGCCACCATTCGATTTTTTTGAGTGGCAATCAGGAAGCATTGAGGAAGATGGAGAAACATTCAAGGGAAGCATTTACATAGCACATGATATTCTTGATTCACGGCACGAACTTGCGTTTCATGGCTATAACCACTTTTCTCTGCAAAACGAAGATTGGCAGAATATTAACTTTATGATTTCTGCCCTGCAGGCTGCCAGAAAAAGATGGCGAATCGATAATATGGGGTCGCTTCCTACAAATTATGTACCTCCAACCAATATGATTGATTCTACCGGGGTTCAGGCTGTAGCAAAAGGAATGCCCAGTATAAAATATATGAGTTCTCTTTATCTGGGTGAGGTAGAAGCCGGTGGGGGGCGTGAGTTTGGCCCCGAACCATATGCGCCAGGTAAAATATTTGACTATCCCAGAATTACCAGTGGCTTTACAATGAACGAAAATTCTCTTTTCGACCAACTTAGTCTTCAGCTTTTAACCGGCATATGGACTCATTTCATTCATCCGGATGATGTGTTCCAGGTTGAACAGCGGGAAGAAGATCATTTTACCAGCCGAAACCCTTTAAAATTGGGATGGAAATCTGATCCGGACTATGGATACGGTTTATATCATTTGTTGAGAAAACGAATCTTGTATACCAATGAACAATATCCTCTCAGCAAGTATATTACTGCCACGGAGGGCAGTAAATATGCCCAGGATTGGACAAACCGTATAAGCCTCTATTTAACCGATGGGAACTTTTTTACCCTCCAGAGTATCACAAGGCCCAATTATATACCCAAAAGTGTACATACCGAAAATCATTGGTTTATGTATGTAAAAAAATCTCAGGTATCAGAGGCTGAACCTTTTCTTGAGACTCAGAAACTAAATTATGTTCGTACTGAAATATGGGATGGATATCTGTATCAGTTTCATACAGAAAGGAATTCATTGACCTTTCCGGTATTGGATAATGTACTCTTTTACGATGAACAGTTTGTAGAACAATTAGTACAGAACGAAATTGCGAATTACCGGGCATATCTGTTACCTCCAACTTATGCAGGCGAGGTGGAAGAATGGAGAGATACCCGTTTGGAAGATGCTTTAGAAACACTCAGGAAAAAGCCGAATAGTCTGCAGGCACAGAACGAAGTAATAGCACTCAGTATAGAATTTAGTCAGGTAGACCGGGCAATTTCTATTGTTGAAGAAAGAATAAAAAACAGTACTCAAATAAAAGAGGCTGATATAGATAGTTTGATCATGTATTACGGATGGGAGGGAGCCCAGGCCCAGGCTGAAATTTTCCTGGAGGAACTATGGGATAAATATGAGAATAAAAAGGTACTGGATGTTAAAAATCAGGCTGTTGAAGAATTGGGGCTGTATGGGGATGATTTTGATAAACGATGGATGAAGAGAAGGCTGGATCTGAATCCCGGGGACAGGGATTTGCTTTTTTCTTACACTCAAAGAATAGAAAGTGAGGAAAGCTGGCCCAAAGTAAAACAGAATTTATTGCAGTTGATTAAAGAGAATCCTCATTCCGATTCTTTATATGCCTATACCATCCAGAGATCTATTTATTATGAAAGCCCCGATAGTACGTTGGCACTGTTAGAACGATTTCCAAGAAGCGCATATCCTCAGCTGCAAGAGTTTGCCTCAAATTTTTCACTCTTGTATGCCTATGACTTAGGAAATCTAAACAGGGCTTTATACTGGGCTGGAAAGGCTTCTGATTTTGATGATACCATTATACTTGGATGGTTAGGTGAACTGAAGTTGTATGCACAATATCTTGAACTGGCTGATCAAATATTAGAGGAAAATCCCAATGATTCTAAGCTGAGAAGCAGGATAGGAAGTCAACTTTTTTATCAAGGGTTTCAGGAAAAATCTTATACCATTTTATATCCAATCTTCCAGGCAAATAAAGAGGCGGGTACACAGGCTGATACGCTTATTACTGAAGAAATTGGTTTCATGGATTATGAACGCAAAAAAGAATTTTACCGAAGATATCCTGCATTCTTTAATCAAACCCAATACAGCGCGCTTAAAGAGTCTCACCGATGGAAGGAGGGGATTAGTATCACAATGGATGCTGAGTACCGTTACGACAATTTCAATAACTCCTATGGGCGGGGCGGGATAGGAGTGCAGTTTGGAAACCGCAGAAATTGGGCTCACACAATTATGGCGAGGGATTTATATTTTAGTGATCGTACAAGTTTAAGTGATGAATATTTTAACTATGCAGGAACCGGTTATAAATTTGAGTATAAAACGAAAGCCCAGGATTTTACTTTTAGCGGAGGTCCCTCTTTTCTAATAGGGAATGATGATTTTTTACCTGAAGTACTGCTTTCTGCCAGTTACTCATATGATTCTACCTTTACCTCAGTGGAGGCTAAATTTGAAAACGTATTGACCTCCAGAGCCATTCAGGAAGATATTAATCGTTTCCAGCTACAAATATATCGGGAGGATAACTGGGCAAACGGACACCTTGTAACTTCCTTTAGCGGAATGGGGCGTTATCACACTAATGAGGTGTATGAGTATGAAGCTTTTGGAAGAATATACATCCGTCCCGGGAGCGGAAAGTTTAGGTTCAGAACTCTTGCAGAATTAAGCTATGCGGACGCCACCAAGAGCTTTCCATCGGGGATACCATACTATACCCCGGATAGCTACTTTTCAAAAGGGGCAGGCATAGACCTCAGGTATCGTAATCCCGATACGTTTGAATACGATTCACAGGTATTTGTAGAATTGCTTGGAAAACACGAAAACGAAGAAGGATATTATTTTACAGGCCGTGTACAACTTGAACATAGTTTGAACAATTTCTGGAAAATTAATATAGGCACAGATATTTCTACAAGCAGTTTGTATAGATCGAATAAATTTTTTATTACTATCAAGCATCATTTTCCAGTGAAGCTATAACAAAAGTAACAATCAGAATTTAATTGCGTAGCTAAACCATGCGATTTTTCAACAGACATCTTGAGTGGTCAGTTTTTACCGCAGGCTTACTGCTGTTAGCTTTAATGGATCCCACCATTCAAGGCACCTCATTCTGTTTTTTTGATTTTATTGGAATCAACTTTTGTCCCGGAGAGGGCTTAGGTCATTCCATCGCATATACATTCCGGGGGGAATTCAGATCAGCGTTTCAGGCTAATTTCATGGGGCCATTTGCAATATTGATCTTAGGATTTCGAATTATACATATCTGGAAAGAACTACTTTTAAATAATACACATAAAACACTACAGGAGATCAATCATGGCTAATGTATTAGACCATTTACCAGAACTTGAAGGCGATGAGGCATTATATGTTGGAAAACTTCTATCAGAAACAACGGATGAGCGGGCTTCAAAATTTGCTAATATATACCGCAGCCGAAGAAAAGACCCTCAAACAATTATGATTACCTGTTTGCTTGGCTTTTTCTTAATTGCAGGTATTCACAGATTAATACTAAATCAGACCGGAATGGGTATTCTTTATATTCTAACCGGGGGCCTATGCCTTGTTGGTACTATTGTAGATTTAGTAAACTATAAAGACATGACCTTTCAATATAACCGGACCGTTGCCCAGGAAATAAACAGCCTCATTTAATTAAAGGCTGAAAACACGGTTTATATTAAAGCCAAATCTGAAATCCAGGGCAGATATATCGGTATTTGTTCTGGCTATAAGATGCTGTTCGGTAAACCACTGACCAGACATGAAAAACATTTGGAAAACATGTCCGCCGGTATCAATTTCAAAACCGAGGGAGGCATGATTTCTTGTCCCGCTGTTTCGGTCTCCAACAACGGGAATATATTCAAAGATAAATGCATTTCTCTTGGATACCTTTAAACGTCCCCCGATGCCAACCGCATACAGCGTATTTTTAAGATCTTTGTTAGCATCTTCCTGAATTACAGTATTGAAATGAGAAACCATAGGGGCCAGCTGTAAACTGAATTGATCGCTGAATTTACGGGCTACCATAACTGAACCTAAGTAATTGAGGCGTTCTGTAAAGGTGAAATCAAAGCGAGGTTCCTCAGAGGTGTTAATACCAAGGTCTCCTTTTAAAGCAACAGAAACCGGAATTCTGTCCGAGCTTAGCTGACGAAGCAGATTGTATTTAAACCTGAAATCAACAGTATTCTCTTCGCTTGTTCTTCCAATTCCCATACTGAAGGTATCCGTTATTCCGTAATCAATGCCAAGACGAACGGCGGCACCTTCATCTAAGCCGTAAAAAGAGTCAATTCCTCCCGATACAAGCCCGAAATTATGCATCACTACTGAAGTCATATTATTCTTGGGTAGATTTTCGACGGTACTCATTCCGGTAATAGAGCCCGCTAAAAAGGTATCTTCAACCGGTCGTTCTTGTATTACCCGCTCTCTTTTCATTTGTGCCTGAAGCAGAGAAGTGCCTGCCAATAGTAATCCTAAAGTTGCTATACCAGCTTTAATCATATGCATATTACTCTAATTTTCGGTGGGAGTTAAAATTGCTTTTATTTCTATTTCTTGTTCCTGATCTACTTTAACAAATAAGATCTGGGGTGGTTTGATGTTATAATCAGCCAATTTTAGAATCCAGGAGGCATACAGTTGGAGACCCTGATCTGTCATTTGCAGGGTACCATCAATGCGAACGTTTCTTTTTACTCCATGAATTTTAAAATCCCCCTCTACCATTACTGTTTGTTTTTTGGATATTGAAGGGTCAAAATCGGAAACAAGTTTACCGAAAAACTCTGCAAAGGGGTGCTTATCTGTTTCCAGAGTTTCTCTCATATCACGATCTCTTTTACCAATACCGGTATCTAATGTAGCGAGGTCGAGGTAGAAATCTACAGTTTTGGCATCAAGGTTAATCAAACCGATAAGGTGCTCAGAGGAACCCGTAAAAGAATGAAGAGGTACTTTTGAGTGAAATATAGCCTCCCCGGATTCGGTCTTATAACTTTGAGCAGAAACGGTATATGAAAACAGAAATAAGATACATACAATACCTTTGATAGTGGACTTCATCTAATTATCCTCCGCTCCAGCTTCAATCCACGCCCTGATGGTAGCAATTTGATTTGCAGAGAGAAACCCACCAGTTAAAGGCATCCGGCTCCCTTTATCCGGATTAGATTCAATTTTGTCTACCAGGGGGCTACCATCAGGATCTCCAGGAGCTACAATATTAATGCCATAGGAAGCCCCAACACTATTGATGGTTGAACTGTAAGAGGATAAATCGACATTATTCTGCGCACTGCCTACGTGGCACCCGCTGCCCCCACAGCTTTGATTGAAAATCGGCTGTATGTCATCTGCATAGCTAATATCCTCGGGATCAATATCATCGTCGGGTGTAAGATCTTCGGTATTGTTGATGCATGAGCAAAGAAAAAGAACGGAAGTAATAAGTAGAATGTATTTGTTGATATGCATAAAAAATAATTTAAATGGAGTTTAATATGTTTAACAATAATATTTAATTCAATATTAAAACAACGGAATTGTTTAAAAATAAGTACGAACTAAAACAGCTAACGGATTTATGAATAACAGAGTTCAAACAAAAAAACTACTCAATGAGTATATAGACAGCAAAAGTCTCAGAAATCATTCTGAAATGGTTGCATCCGCCATGCAAGCATATGCAATTCACCTAAACAAAAGCGAGGAAGAGGTTGAGAAATGGTGGACTTCAGGTCTTCTGCACGACCTTGATTGGGAAAAATATCCGGAGGAGCATCCGAAAAAAGCGGTTCAGGAAATACTTCCGAAGCATAATTACCCGCAAGAAATATTGGATGCAATACAAGCCCATGCCCCGAAACGTACCGGAAAAGAGCCAACTACAGAAATGGAACGCTACCTTTTTGCCTGTGATGAGCTATCGGGGTTTATGTATGCAGTGTCGCTGATGCGGCCCAATAAGTTTGAGGATATGAAAGTGAAGTCGGTTACTAAAAAAATTAAAGATTCGAAGTTTGCAGCTAATATTCCAAGGGAAGATCTAAAAAAAGGAGCAGAGCTAATCAAAAAAGACTTAAAGGAGCATATTCAGTTTTTGATTCATGTTTTTAGAAGTAAAAATTAGATATTGTTTTTATTAGATTTTTGAAGTAAATATGTATAACCGTTAACACGCATAAAAAGGATCAATATGAAATCAATAAGAATAAGGGGTATTCTTACAATTATATGTGTGATAGGCTTTGCTTTATCAACCCAGGCCCAACATACCCATGAGGAAGAATACCAAGATGACGAAAATATCATAAATGTATCATCGCTCAACAAGACTTTTCATTCGCTGGACGTCAGTGATATTCAGGATGGTATAGATGGAGACTTTTATTCCGGTTCAAGTTTTGGACTCCGAAATCTGCTTTATTCGGCATACCCGGTACTTCAACCCTTGAGATTTAACAGGGTCGATGGACTTTTTCTGGGAATTGAGAATGAACGGATGAATTACAATAAGAAAGATTTTCTGGGCATTGAAAGTATTGATTTGCATGGAATGATTGGGTATTCGGTAGGTCAGCAAAACTGGCAATATGCAGCGGGATTGGAAGCGGCCTTGGATGACGATAAAAACATCCTTATTGGAGGAGAGCTTCATAACAGTACGTCCACAAATGACTATTGGAGATTAGGCCGCACCGAGAATAGCATTACCGCACTTTCCGCCGGCCACGATTATTATGATTACTTTAATGTAGAAGGGTACGGTGCTTATGTATTAATTAAGGCTGGAAACGTTATGGAACTGGGTGCTTCTTATAATGCTGATATCTATAGTTCGCTGGACATTTCTTCTCAGTATTCTGTATTTGGAGATGCTAAGAACTATCGGCCAAATCCCGCTATCGATCAAGACTTTGATGAGATTAATCAGGAAAGTGTTACACTTGGCTTGACTTTAAATCCAGGCCAATCTATTAAAAACTCTCTTTTTTCCTCAACTTTATCAGTTAAAGCTGAGATAGCAAACCTGCCTTCCTCTGTTAACGATTTTCTCTACAATAAATATGTTGCCGAAACTAAGCTGCAGCTGAAGTTAAATAGCTCATCCATAGTTCAATGGAGAATGTTGGGAAGCAGCATAACAGGAGATGCTCCTGATTTTAAGAAACTAGCCCTTGGAGGGATAGGAACAATGAGAGCAACCGGCTATAAGCATTTTACCGGAAACCAAATGCTGCTAAGTAATTTGGAAATTGAATTTGGCAAATCATCTAATAGCAACAAGCATAACTGGGCTGATTTAAAACATACCAGCCTTAGTTTGTTTATCGATTCTGGCTGGACTCAGTCGAATAGTAATTTATTTACGGCAGATAGCAGTCCTTTTGATGGATTTGAAAGGTTTTCATTCTCAAATCTATCGCATAACGCCGGTATAGGTTTAGGATATGAAATGGTGCGGTTTGAAGTAGCTACACCCATAGCTGGCGCCGAAGGTGCCACTACTTTCTGGGTGCGTTTTAACCCAACATTTTAACGCTACATTCAATTTTACTCTCATTAAAAAAAGAAACCCAGGCCGATCAAAGCCTGGGTTTTTTCTTTAGGGCATTTGGTGCTTGTGCAGCATCCAAAAGCTCGTTTGCTCTTCAGGCGTCGGTTACGCGAGCGATATTTTAAAGTTTCAGCTTATATATTTTTTACACCTCCTTACATAATCAAATACCGGTTTCATCTAAAGTTTAATCCGAGTATGCGTATCTTCTTTATATGAATTTGAACAGGCTATTATCAATCAAAAAGACGGAACTTTCTATTTCGGTACTCTCATTTGTACTGATTATGTTTGCTGTGCTCAGCTCAAGAACCAGCCGGCTTACCTCTGAGTATGCGATTAGTTGTAAAGAAAAATGCGAGTTTGTGTTTAAAGAGCAAGCTAATCTTGAAAAACTGATTACAGAACTAAAAACAAAAGGGGCAGAGTTTAATAAAGAGCAACTGGAATGGGCTTCGGGTTTATTGGGATGGAAAAGATTCCAAAGAGGGCGCTACATACTGGAAGGGGATTATTCATATAATGCGTTGCTTTCAAAATTAGCGCGGGGTATACAAGATCCCGTTTCTGTAACTATTTTACCGGGTTTAACAAAAGAGAGATTGATACAAAGAATAGCGAAGGAATTGCATTTCACAGAAACAGAAATGAAGGCTGTGCTTGAAGACACTGTGTATCTTGCTGAACAAGAGATGAGCGAGCAGGATTTGTTTGCCCGAATGCTTCCGGAGACCTACCTGATATACTGGACTAAGGATGCAGAAGACGTGCGAAAAAAGATTCTCAGAGAATTTGAACGGCTGGTAGTGGACAAATATGCAAACCAGGCTCAAGAGCTGAATATTAGCATTGATGAAGCTTTAATAATGGCTTCCATTATAGAGTGGGAAGCAGCCAATACTGAGGAAAAACCAACGATAAGTGGGCTATATTGGAATAGGCTAAACAGGAGAATGCCCCTTCAGGCTGACCCAACTGTCAATTATGTGGTAGGGGAACGCCGCCGGCTGTTGTTTGAGGATTATCAAATAGATCATCCATACAACACTTATATACACCAGGGGTTACCTCCGGGGCCTATTACAAACCCAAGTTTAAGTTCTATTAAGGCGGCTCTTTTCCCTGAAGAGCACGATTTTTTATACATGGTGGCCAGCCCGGAAGGTGGACATGTATTTAGCGAAACCTTTGAGCAGCATAAGATAGAAAGTGAACGATGGAGAAAATGGTTGCGTCAGCAATATAGAATTAAGAAACAACAAGAAGAGAAAGCCCAATCAGAGAAAGAAACCGAAACGAGATTATAGTAAATGGATCGGCTGTTAATTGCGGGTGGTTTCAATTTTTTTAATTCGCACTGCCTGGTTGATGTGTTGCCCATCAAAACTAACATCCAAGGCATACCCTTTGTAGCTGCGAGTCTCCTTTAATCCCTTTTTTAAATAAGCTGGATTCTGTACTTCCTGCAGGCTATTCAGTAACACTTTGGTAATATCGAAACCTAAATAGGCAAACTCATTTGGAGTAGTTTCAAAACGAAGCCGGAATTCAGAGTCGAATTGATCTTTATCCATATTACCGGCCGCAACACTGAAGCTCTGTGTATAAAACACTTGGTTATCGGTTAAACCATATGTTTCAAGATCGATAGATTCCCATTCTTCTGATCCAAGAATGGTGATATCGCTGGAAGCTGCTTGTACTTGAGTTAACAATGAATTTATTAATGAAGAAGCCACAACACCGGTAAAAGGAGCGTAAATAGCATCTACATCTACTGTAAAGGTGGTATCATTTTCCGGATTTAGATAAGAAGTATATTCTCGTATATCATACCCCTGAGATTCAAGATCCTGGATATTATAGCGGACTATATTTCCACCTAGATTACTAAATTCTTCATAAAATGAAATTGCCGAAGGTTCCCCTAAAGAGTTTTTTTCTGCTATTACGGCTACGGTGTCATAACCAAGATCTTGATAGGCGTATCGAGCCATTTTTTTACCTTGTACTGCAAAGGTAGGGTTAAACTGAAAGGTATAATTCAAATCCAGATTTATTCGGTCGGAATTGGCCAACGGAAGCAGCAGGGGAGTTTCATACCGTTCTGCATATTCAGAAAACTCTTCAGCTACCTCAGAAAAAAGAGGGCCGATAATAGCGTCTGCCTGTGCGTTCCAGATGAGATCGTTTGCAATGGCGGGAGCCGCTTCAGGGTCCATCTTTGTATCTTGGTAGGTAAGGAATACTTTTTTGCCAGAGTTCTCGCTGTTAAACCGGTCCACCGCCATCTGAATTCCAAAATACAGATTTTGAGTTATTTCGTATTGCTCTGATGTCTCATCAAACTGCGGGAGAACAACACCCAACTGGTATGAGATACCATCAGGTGCTTTGGCATAGCTACCGGGATTATATCGCTGATTATAAGCTACTGGGTCACTAATCAATGCTCCTATGGAGGATAATCGATTTTGATTTGCACCACTCACCTGGAGTGATTGTTCATAGGACTTATACATGGCCTGAACCGCTCCATACTCTACTTTGCCCAGGGCAGATTCAAGAACATCAAGTCGCACTTCATCATACCCTGATCTGCGAAATACTTCAAAACGCTGTTCAAGTGTAAGGTAATCGAGGAGCTGATTATAAAAATTTGCTGAGGCTGAGGTTACAGAACTGCGATTATGCTTTGCCTTGATTTCATAAAGTAAATCTAAGGATTCCGCAAAATTGTGCAGCTGAAAATCGGCAAGTGCCCGGGTGTACATAGCTTCCAAAAATTCCTCAGAAGATGAATTGGTAAGCTGGCTGAGCTGCTGTTTACTTTTAAAAAAATCGCCCAGGGCAAAATAAGATTTACCGGCAAAGAGTTTGGCCAGGGGTTCATCAGATTGTTCAAATATTTGCAGGGCTCGTTTATAGTCACCTTCATGGTATAATTGTATTCCCGTATCCAGCGCCTGGCCGAAAAGTAAACTGAAGGATGAAAGAAAAAATAAAACTGTAAGACTTATTCGCTTCATTTAAAATAGGTTAGGTTCACTATTTTATAACCGCAGTTAAAAGAAAAAGTTCGCTATTTATTCCCACTCAATAGTAGCCGGGGGTTTTGAACTAATATCGTAAACCACGCGATTCACTCCCTTTATCTCATTTATAATACGATTGGAGACACATCCAAGAAAATCGTAGGGGAGGTGAGCCCAGTCTGCGGTCATACCATCCAGGCTGGTAACGGCTCTCAGGGCTATGGTAAACTCGTAGGTTCGCTCATCACCCATAACGCCTACACTTTGTACAGGCAGTAAAACAGCTAAAGCTTGCCAAACTGAGTCATATAATCCCTTATCTTTAAGTTCTTCGATAAAGATGAAATCAGCTTCACGCAATAATTCCAGGCGGTCTTTATGCAGTTCCCCTAATATTCGTATTCCCAAACCCGGGCCTGGAAAAGGATGACGTTTAATAAAATGTCCAGGTATTCCGAGAGCTTTCCCCACTTCGCGTACTTCATCCTTAAAGAGTTCACGGACTGGTTCAATAAGGTCCATTTTCATCTTTTCAGGTAAACCACCAACGTTATGGTGAGATTTAATAGTAGCAGAAGGTCCTTTAAAAGAGACACTTTCAATCACATCCGGATACAGGGTTCCTTGTGCCAGGTATTTAAAGGAAGCATCATCTCCGATTTCTTCCTCAAACACATCAATAAAGGTATTCCCTATGATGACTCTTTTTTCTTCGGGATCCGAGATTCCATCCAGCCGGTCCAGGAACTTATCGGAAGCGTCTACACCCCGTACAGGTAAGTGAAGATCTTTTATATATAAATCCAGCACGTTGTTAAATTCATTCTTTCGCAAAAGGCCATTATCCACAAATACACACTCAAGTTGATCGCCAATAGCTTTGTGGAGAAGGGTAGCTACCACGGTTGAATCCACTCCTCCCGACAGTGCACATAAAACTTTGTCTGTGCCTACTTTTTCGCGGATGGAATGCACTTGCTCATCTATGAACGATTTGGACGTCCAGTCTCCCTTTAACTCACAGATATCATAAGCAAAGTTCTGCAATAGCTGCTTTCCAAAATTGGTATGAGCCACTTCGGGGTGAAACTGAACTCCGAATATATTGTTCTGGGTATGTCGTACTGCAGCTACTTCAGCATTGGCAGTATGCCCGATAACCTCATAGGCTTCCGGAAGCTCATGTATATGATCACCATGACTCATCCAGACAACTGAATTATCCGGAATATCTTTAAGAAGATCTTCGTCATTATCGATGATAAGCTGAGCCCGGCCATATTCCCGTTTGTCGGCGCCTTCAACGCTCCCGGGTATTTCATGGTGAGCCAGAAGTTGGAGCCCGTAACATATCCCCAGTATAGGAGCATCCCACTCAAGAATCTGTTTTTGAAGATAAGGCGCTCCTTCATCGTTAACGCTTTTAGGGCCTCCGGAGAGAATAATTCCCCCCGGGGTAGGGGTTGATACCTGATCAAGCTCTACATTAAAGGGATGTATTTCACAGTATATATTTAACTCTCTCAGCCGACGGGCAATGAGTTGAGTAAGCTGTGAACCGTAATCAAGTATTAAAATCCATTCCGAATGTCGGCTGTGCATTTATATATGTATGTAAAATTAAGCTATAACTTCTTTGTATTCTTCGGCACTAAGCAGGTCATCAAGTTGAGAAGTATCGTTTAATTTGATCTTGATTAACCAGCCTCCGCCATAGGGATCATCGTTTACAAGCTCAGGTTCATCTTCAAGCTCCTCATTAATCTCAGTAATTTCTCCATCAACGGGAGCAAACAGCTCTGAGACTGTTTTTACCGCTTCTACCGTACCAAAAGAATCTTCCTGCGATAATTCAGTTTCGGTTTCTTCCAGTTCTACAAAAACAATATCCCCAAGTTCGCTTTGGGCAAAATCGGTAATACCTACGGTTGCAGTTCCGTCTTCATTGTCTTTGATCCACTCGTGTTCACGAGTATATTTCAGTTCGCCAGGTACATTCATTTTCTTAGGCCTCCTTGGGGACGTATTTGAATTTTTTTTCTAAATAGTGGGTATTAAAAGTTCCCTTTTTGAAATTTTCATCATCCATGAGCTGAATGTGATAGGGAATTGTAGTTTTAACTCCTTCAATGATAAACTCTTGTAAAGCTCGTTTCATCTTATTGATTGCCATTTCCCGGCTAGGAGCATGTACAATCAGCTTTGCAATCATAGAGTCGTAGTATGGTGGAATCCTGTAGCCGGAATAAGCGTGTGTATCCAATCGTACTCCTTGCCCGCCAGGGGGATGAAATGCCGTGATTTCACCGGCTGAAGGCCGGAAGTTATGTTCCGGGTCTTCTGCGTTGATGCGGCACTCAATAGAATGTCCCTGAAATTTAACCGCTTCATCGGTAAGCTTTTCACCGGCAGCTACCCTGACTTGTTCTTCAATCAGGTCATAACCGGTTATTTCTTCAGTTACGGGATGTTCAACCTGGATACGAGTATTCATCTCCATGAAATAGAAATTTTTATCGCTATCCACGAGAAACTCAACCGTACCGGCTCCTTCATAATCAACAGCCAGAGCCGCATTTATGGCAGCATCACCCATTCTCTTTCTCAAATCCGGAGTCATGAGGGGAGAAGGAGCTTCTTCCAGTATTTTTTGGTGTCGGCGTTGAAGGGAACAATCCCGCTCACCCAGATGAATGGCATTCCCATGCTGATCGGCAAGCACCTGGATTTCAACATGATGAGGGTTTTGGACAAAACGCTCTATATACACTTCCGGATTATTGAAGGCTGTCTCAGCTTCGTTCCGGCACATATTGTAATTATTCTTCAGGTTTTCAGCTTCCAGTACGACCCGCATACCGCGACCGCCGCCACCTGCTGAAGCTTTTATGATAACCGGAAATCCGATTTCGCTACAAATTTTCTTCGCTTCTTCATAAGATTCTACAACACCATCACTTCCAGGAACCACCGGTACCTTGCTTTTGATCATGGTGTCTTTGGCTACCGCTTTATCTCCCATAGAGTTAATGGCGTGAGGGGAAGGGCCAATGAATTTAATATCGTGTTCGCTGCAGATGCGCGAAAATTCCGCATTCTCGGCCAGAAACCCATAGCCCGGATGTATAGCTTCAGCATTAGTAATTTCGGCTGCTGCTAAGATGCTGGGTATCTTTAAATAACTTTCTTTTCCGGAAGGTGGGCCTATGCATACGGCTTCATCAGCATATTTAACATGAAGGCTGTCAGCATCGGCAGTAGAGTAAACAGCTACTGTTTTTATACCTATTTCCCGGCATGTACGAATAATCCGAAGAGCAATTTCTCCTCTGTTGGCAATCAGAATTTTTTTAAACATGAAAACCGTTTAGTCTTTTTTGATGATGAATAACGGTTGGTCGTATTCAACGGGCTGAGCATCGTTAACCAGTATTTTTTGTATAGTACCAGAAAACTCAGCTTCTATTTCATTCATTATTTTCATTGCTTCCACAATGCATAATGTTTGTCCTTTGCTCACTTTGTCTCCAACTGATATAAAAGGATCTGAATCGGGCGAGGGAGCTTCATAGTATGTTCCCACAATGGGAGATTTTACGGTATCACCCTCAGGAGCTTTGTTTTGTTGGTCAGCCTCCTGATTATCTGCTTGTGGAGCTGTGGGCTGTTGTTGTGGGGCAGGGGGGGCTGCATGCTGAGCGGGAGCTTGATGCGCTGCCTGATTGTATGTAATAGATTCCGGTGTGCCGGTTTTCTTAACTTTTATTTTAAAATCCCCTTCTTCAATAGCAACTTCATTAACGTCGCTGTCAGAGATGAGGGTTAGAATATTCTTAATGAGTTTTAGATCCATGATATAAGTTATTTAGCTCGTTCTATATATTCTCCGGTGCGGGTGTCTACCCGTATTTTCTCGCCTTCATTGATGAATAAAGGTACCTGAACAACAGCCCCTGATGACAACGTAGCTGGTTTACTGCCGCCCTGGGCAGTATCTCCCTTTAAACCGGGATCTGTTTTTTCAACTTCAGCTTCGATATGATCCTGAGGTTCCACATAAAGTACTTTTTCATCATCGGCATTAAACAAGACATTACAAGACTCACCTTCAACTAAAAAGTCTTTTCGCTGAACCTGGCTGGCATTAACCGGGCTTTGCTCGTAGGTTTCATTATTCATAAAAAAGAATATTTCTCCGTTGTTATAGAGGTATTGATATTCTCTTTTCTCAATTCGAACATCTTCAGCTTTTTCGCCGGAACGCCACGTTTTTTCAATATTTTTCTCGTTGACGATTCCTTTGAGTTTTGTGCGTACAAAGGCAGGGCCCTTACCAGGCTTTACGTGCTGAAATTCAGTGATAGAGTAGAGTTCACCGTTCAGTTCCAGAACCATACCGTTCCGGAAATCCGATGTAGAAACTTTAGACATTAATTATCTCCTTCAATAAAATTTTGACCAAAAATACCACGACCTTGTTTCGATAACAAGCTCAAATTATCATCAAAAGAACAAGCCGTACAGAATTTGTCCCAAGGTGTATAAAATAGCTGCAGGGCATATAAATTTCACAAAGAAAGGCCACACGGTAGTAAACAATGTTTGCTTTATACCTGCAAAGCCATATTCCATTTCGTTTATGGCATTTTCAGTTTTCCAGAAGTAGCCAATGAACACACATATCATAAAGCCTCCCAGCGGCAACCCAATATTATTAAAGATGATTATGAAGTAGTCGATCAGAGAGGGGAAGAAGGAAATCAAAATAGAAATAACCAAAATTCCCGAACCAATTCTTGCTGCTGCTTTCCCTCTTGTGAGCTCAAACTCGTCAATGGCATAAGATACGGGAACCTCAAGAAGAGAGATGGTTGAGGTAAGGGCGGCCAGGCTTAACAACAGAAAGAATGCTACCCCAAATACTGTTCCTATGGCGCCCATACTATGGAAGAGGGCCGGAAGAACATCAAATACAAGCGTAGTACTTTCTACAAGCTGCCCATCCTGAAAGATTTCAACACCGTTTGCCTGAGCAAGATACATCGACGGAAGAATAAGCAGGCCGGCGAGAAATGCGATAGTTACATCGGTAAGAGTTACAAAAGCAGCTGCCTGTGGTATATTCTCTTTTTTATTGAGATATGAACCATAGGTGATAAGAGCTCCCATACCCAGGGAAAGAGAGAAGAAAGCCTGCCCCATTGCAGCAAATATCAGTTCAGCATTAATTTTGCTAAAATCAGGAAGTAAGTATTCTCGAATTCCCACACTGCTACCGGGCTGAAACAGCACATACACAATCATAATAACGAGTATTCCAATGAGTAGGGGCATCATGGTTTTGGTAGCTTTTTCAATACCATCACTTACACCACCGGAAATAATTTTAACAGTGGCCAACATAAAAACAGATGCAATAATGGCATTTTTCACCCCATTCCCGGTATCGGTGAGCCAGTTTGCGGCTCCATCCATGCCCATGGCAAAAAAGATTTCTTCAAAAGCATAGCCAAAAGCCCAACCGGCAATTACGGTATAAAAAGAAAGAATCATGACCCCGCAAATTACCCCCCATAAACCCACAAGAGGGAAGAATTTGTTGCTGGATATAGACCTGAATGCCCCTACAGGGTTTTTACCTGAATTTCTTCCGATGGTTAATTCTGCTACCATTACCGGAAAGCCGATTAGAAATGAACATAACAAGTAAATAATTAGAAAAGCAGCACCCCCATTGGATGCTACCTGAGTGGGGAATCCCCATATATTTCCAAGCCCTACTGCAGAGCCTGCAGCAGCGAGTATAAAACCAAGTTTAGAATTCCACGATCCGCGGTCGGTAGTTGAAACAGCCAAGTGATTTTCCTCCTAAGGATTATTTATTTAGATGGCGTAAAATATTTTAAGCTTTGTTCACACGCAACTTTCTTAATACAGCCCCTGATGAGGAGGCGATAAAGCAGGATTGATTGACAGTCTGCAAGGTTTTACCCCCCGATTTATCTTCATTTGCCACTAATTCCCAGTACCCTTCGGGCAAGATAATTTCGTGAGATTGTGCTGTATTTGCGTTCAATGAAATGAAGTAGTCGTATTTATCACCCGTATGTTCTCCACTTATAGAGAATGTAATATGGAGAGGATCCTGGTAGACTTTAAAATTAATTTCATGCGGCAGAGCCTTGCGAAGCGCAGGAGATGCCAACCGAAGCTCAATTAAGCCTCTGTAGTAAGAAAAAAGGGATTCATTCAACTCTATTTCACTGAAATTCAGCCAATTGGTTTGATTGTCTTTATTGTAAGAGTCGCGGTCAATTTCTGCTGCCCGCGGGTCATTAATACCGGAGGAGGCTATTATTTTAGATCGCCCCCATTCCTGGCCGGCATGAATCATGGTAATGCCTTGTGAAATAAACAGGCAAAGAGCACCAAATTTTACAATACGCAGTTCTGCCTCAGAGAGCTGAGTGGCCTGGGCTTTGTTATATATCTTCCTGAATTTTTTTTCAGGATCTAGCACGATGCGGATGTAATCTGCCAACGTATAACCGTCATGGCTTTCAAGATAGTTGACGCTGTGTCTTGAATTGCGAAACAGTCCTTTTTCTGCATTGCGGATGGTCCCGCGTATGTAGTTCTCTAAAGAAAAACGGGAAGCATTTTTAGGATGATCTCCAAAAATATAGCCCTTATCCCGGGCGGGGTCGTAGCCTTTAAAGCTATTTCTGAATCGGTCATTCCAGGAAGCCCAGCCGTGATCTGAATATCCGTGAGGTCTATATTCTTTGCCCCAGGGTTCAGCGATAAGGATAACATTGGGATTGATACGTTCTGCAGACTCTTTAATTAAGTCAACGGTTTTCCAGTCTATAATTCCTGCTAAATCGAACCGGAAGCCGTCAATATGATATTCGCTCATCCAGTGTTTTATAGATTCAAGAATGAGTTTTTGAGAGTATTTGGCTGAAGTATCAATATCATTTCCGGTCCAGCTGTCGTTTTTAAAGTTCCCGGCTTCATCCAGGCGAAAGTAATGATCCTTAGCCGTGTATTTAAGTGGATTTAAATCGTAATGAGAAGCGTGATTATACACCACATCCATAATGACGGCGATATTTTCTTTGTGAAGGGCTTTAACCAGCTGCTTCAACTCCAGGGAGGCTTTATGGGTATAACCGATCACTGCATTCTTTTTAAGCGTTCCATCTGAAGCGTAAATGGTTTCGGGAGCACAATAGAAGGAAGTCATATATCCCCAGTAATTCCTGGCATAGGGATTCCATGTGTTCTTGATTTCCTGCTCAGTTTCTTCAAAAAAGGGAGGTTCATAATAGGGGAATTTTTGAAGAGGTAAAAACTCTACTGCGTTAATTCCCAGTCTTTTAAGGTGTTCTATACCTCCAACTTCAGCTTCCCTGAAATCATTATAGACACCCTGCACAAATGTTTTGGCGGAAGGATGAGCCACCAAATCTTTAATATGAGTCTCATATATAACAAGGTCTCTGGGATCCTCGGGAGCGATATAGGTATCCTCTTCCCAGTTAAAATTGGAAGGGGGGATAATTTTTGTTTTGTGATACTGCCGGTGATGATTGACGGAGGTTACAAAAGTACTCCAGGGGTCAGCAATCAAGTCATTTGTATGAAGAACATTATGTCCTGCATCCTCAGAAAAGGTAATTTTGTAGGCATACCATTTGTTGGTGATATTTCCAGGTATAAACCGGTTCCAAAACCCTTCATCGTCAGAAGTCATGGAATAGAAGGTACCTGCTTCTTCCTTATAATCATCAAAAATCACCAGTTCTACACGTTGGGCTCTGGGTACAAATATCCGGAATATAGTTCTGTCTCTGTCAAAACTATAACCGGGTTTATATTGTGAATATTCGATACTTTGATGTTTGATTGCTTACCTACATAAAGGGATCAGGTAATTGGGCTGCCGGCTTCGGCGTCCGTTTCTGCAAACTTGAGATTACCTTCCGGGTCTTCAGCCATCAATATCATGCCCTGGCTCTCAACTCCCATCAGTTTTTTGGGAGCAAGGTTGGCTACCACCACTACTTTTTGTCCGGGAAGGTTCTCGGCGTCAAAGTCGTTGGCTATACCAGATACAATGGTTCTTTGTTCAAGTCCAATATCAACCTCAAGTTTGATCAGTTTATTGGACTTCTCGATTTTTTGCGCTGTAAGAACTTTACCGGCTCTTAAATCCAGCTTCATAAAATCTCCGAAGTCGATATTCTCTTTGAGCTCAGGGACATCAGGAGTGGAATCGGCGGCTTCGGCCCGGTCTTTTAGCTTCTGTAGCTGATGGTCGATTTCTTCATCTTCGATCTTTGTAAAAAGGATTTCTCCCTGTTTAACCGATTCATCATCAGGTAAAATAGAGGAGTTGATATCATTCCAGCTAAATCCTTCGTTTATTCCCAGCTGAGCGCGTAATGTTTTCATTTTAGCAGGTAAAACCGGTTCAAACAACAAAGCCAAAGCAGCTGTAATCTGAAGGCTGACATGCAGGGTGTTGCCACATTTAAGGGGTTCACTTTTGCGGGTTCTCCAAGGCTCTGTCTCCGTAAAATATCGATTCCCTATGCGGGCAAGCTGCATGGTTTCATTAATAGCTTCCTTAAAACGGAAGTTTTCATAAGCCTGCGTTATTTTTTGTTTCTGTTCGGTAATTGCACTCAGAGTTTCTTTATCCAGATCTGAAGGTTCAATGAGTTTTGGAATTTTGCCCCCGGCAAATTTTTGTGTAAAAGAAAGAGCTCTGAAAACGAAATTCCCAAGCACATCGGCAAGTTCACCATTTACCCGGTTTTGGAAGTCTTTCCATGAAAAATCGGAATCCTTGCTTTCCGGGAGGGTAACACCAAGAGCATACCTGAGTAGGTCAGGCTCAAAATCTTCCAGGTACTCGTGCAGCCACACAGCCCAGCCCCGCGAGGTAGATAGTTTTTTGCCTTCCAGGTTTAAAAATTCGTTGGCAGGTACGTTTTTCGGCAATACATAGTCGCCGTGTTCCATCAAGACCACGGGAAACATTATACAGTGAAATACAATATTGTCTTTGCCGATGAAGTGATATAATTCGGTATCATTGTCCTGCCAATATGTTTTCCATTCATCGGAGTTCCCTTTTTCCATGGCCCATTCTTTGGTGGCTGATATATAGCCAATAGGAGCATCAAACCATACATACAGCACTTTACCCTCTGCTTCATCCAATGGGACGGGAACTCCCCATTTAAGGTCGCGAGTGGCAGCACGATCAGCTAAGCCGTCATTCAGCCAGCTTTTAACCTGTCCCATTACATTAGGCTTCCAGTTTTCCCGGCTGTCGATCCATTTTTCCAGTTCTGGCTGAACTTCGCCAAGAGGCATATACCAATGTTCGGTTTTCTTTAATTCCGGTGTTTCCCCGGATAAAGCGCTTTTTGGGTTCTTCAGCTCAGTTGGGGAAAGGGAAGTGCCACAGTTCTCACATTGGTCCCCATAAGCTTCTTCATAGCCACAATTGGGACAAGTGCCTTTCACATACCGGTCGGGCAAAAACATATCAGACGTTGGATCATAAAGCTGCTCTTCAGTCTTCTTTTTGAAGAACCCTTTGTCGTACAGCGTTTTAAAGAACTCCTGAGAGGTTTCACGGTGAGTTTTGGAGCTGGTGCGGCCGTAGTAGTCAAAAGTGATGCCAAATTCCTCAAACACCTTCTTATTCATTTCATGATAGCGGTCCACAATATCCTGGGGCGAAACGCCTTCCTTTTCGGCTGCTATAGTGATAGGGACACCATGCTCGTCCGAGCCACAAATAAATAGCACATCATCTTCTTTAAGGCGTTTGTAGCGTACATATAAATCGGGAGTTAAATAAGCCCCGGCAAGGTGTCCAAGATGTAAAGGGCCATTTGCATAGGGAAGAGCCGAGGTAACTAAAATTCTTTTTTTGTCTGACATTTATAATGATTTAACCGTCTTTTTGCGGAAGATAATAAATGATGTCTTCATTGTTTAAAGATGGTTTTATTTTTTTGATGGATAATGGGATGGCGTTTAAGCGGTGAGCCTGGTTATTAAAATTAAAAACCCATAGATCTCTTAAGTCTTAAAGTGAGTACGGTAGTTATCAACATTAAATGACAGCTCGAGCACTGACTTAACCCGGATTATTCACCAAGAAATTTAATCGTAGGCAAGGCGAAGTGGAAATGGGAACGGAAGGGTACTGTGGTACCCTGAGTACCCCAATTTTCACTTGAACGCAGCGTACGGGGAAATTTCGCCACCTAATCCGTACCTCAAAATTGGGCTATTACATAAAGCAATTCAACGATAATATATTCAAGTATATAGATCGCCATTTTGCATCCATTCGTGAATAATTCGGGTTAAGAGTGCTTGTATATGTCCGGTATGGATGGCTTTTGGCAAGAGGTACACTCCACACAACTTTGGATGGAGTTGCCTATTTGACTAACTGGCCGGTTTTAGTAGTGTACTTGAATTTCGTCTTCATTAATTTCAATAACTGAATGTTCTTCAAACAGTGATTTTAATGTTTCAATATTTTTTTCAAACAATTGAATCAGTTTCCGGTTGAAATAACTAACAGTTTGTTAGGGCTTCCATCCAAAATATAATTATCGAGAAAATCACTGTCCTTTGAAATCACAATGCATTCTTCCTGGTCAGCAATCTGTATAATTTCATGATCAGGAGTTGCATTCTTTTTTAGTAAATCTAATGTGTGTTTTGATTCAATTTCATGAGTTGACAAAAACTCACAAAGATGTTTGGGGAGATGAGCATCAACAAGAACTCTCACTGGATAATTTTTTGTGATTTCTTTGTTCGTGATAATTGAGCAGCATATTCAAGGCAGGCCAACAGATCTTCTCTCTTCAAATCTGGGTAATCGGCTAATATTTCGTCAATACTTATATCCGAAGCCAATAAATCCAACATTGTGTCAACCGGATATCGTAATCCACGGATCGTAGGTTTGCCGTGACAAATATCCGGCTTTCTGGTAATTCGACTTAATAAATTCTGGCTCATAGCTTATGTATTTATTTAGAAAAAGTACACAATCCGTTAACGATCAACAACTCTTGAAGGTATTTCTTCCACTTGTATGATTTAAGCTTGGAGAATCATATCACAACTAAATAGTAAGAGGGGTATATAAATAAAATTTAGTCCCTATGAATGTAAGTCCTATAACGACCCAGCACATAAACTTGTACCGAGTATTTGGGGTTCGCCCCCGGATGAGGCACTTTATACAGCAAAGATGAAGTTAATTGATAACAGGTTCATGTATGGTATTACCTCCCCAAACAATAAATAGAGAATCTGTTTCCAAAAAATGTAATTTTGAATTAATTGCAATGGTTTTTGATCCTTGGCAACCGTAATTCCATATTCCCAATCTGATTTTAAAGGCAATATTTCATCCCCAAAACTTCTCCAAAAAAGCATACAGAACCACACCGGCGGCCACAGATACATTCAGCGAGTGTTTGTGCCCATATTGTGGGATAGCTACAAATTCATCAATAGAAGGGAGAAAGGCGTCGTCAATACCGGTTACTTCATTTCCCATTACCAGGCATACTTTGCCATAAGACTGAGCATCCACTTCCGGCAGCAGGATACTATTCTCAGTCTGTTCTATACCAATGATGGTGTAATTGTCATCTTTTAATGAGTCCACCAGTTCTTTATCATTTTTCCAATACGACCACTCTACAAATTCTTCGGCTCCAATGGCAGTTTTTGATATCTCGGGCCGGGGCGGGGTTGGGGTGTACCCCGTAAGCAGAACCTCAGAGATTCCGAAGGCATCTGCAGAACGGAACACCGCTCCTACATTATGCATACTTCGTATATTGTGGAGCAGTATTTTTACATCTTTAATACTTGCCGGAGCATTTCTGGATAAGTTCTCTTTTAAAATCTGCCGGGTACTTAGTTTTTTAATCACGGATTAAATCGTTAGTGATTCGGTTGATGGGTTTGGCCTACATTCATTCTACTTAAACTTTCAGAGGGTCAAATTTTAATAGAAAATCCTGTATTAAACATTGAGCTTCGTTGCTGAATAAGATATCATTGTGACGCTATCATTTCAGGTAAAATGTTTCATAAGAAAAACGCTGCATTTGTCTTTATTTTCATCACCGTGCTCATCGATGTCATTGGGCTGGGCATTATTATACCCGTGATGCCGGCTTTGATTATGGAACTTATTGGCTCGGGACTAAGCGATGCTTCCCTTTATGCCGGATGGATTACTTTTGTATATGCATCTACCCAATTTGTTTTTGCTCCCATCATTGGAGCCATGAGCGACCGATTTGGCCGCCGGCCGGTTTTATTGCTTTCTATGCTGGGCTTTGGACTCGATTATATACTCCTGGGATTTGCACCCACAATTATCTGGCTGTTCATCGGCCGGTTTTTATCGGGGGTGACCGGGGCCAGCTATACTACGGCCAGTGCATATATTGCAGATGTAAGCCCGCCTGAGAAAAGAGCCCAGAACTTCGGGCTCATAGGAGCTGCTTTCGGATTAGGGTTCATCATTGGGCCAGTGGCAGGGGGGATACTTGGCGAGTATGGTTCCCGTGTTCCCTTTTTTGCAGCCGCCGGGCTTTCGTTGGTTAATGTGCTCTATGGGTATTTTGTTCTTCCGGAATCCCTGCCTGAGGATCAAAGAAGAGCTTTTGACTGGAAACGGGCTAATCCCTTTGGTTCGCTCAAACAATTATTTCGATATAAGAAAATTGCCGGACTTGTAGGCGTCTTTTTCCTGGTGTATGTGGCCAATCATGCCACTCAAAGCACGTGGACCTATTTCACCATGGAAAAATTTAAATGGACTGAACTTACGGTAGGTCTTTCGTTGGGAGTGGTGGGAATCTCCGTGGTTATCGTTCAAGGTGGGCTCACCCGTTTTATTATTCCTAAAATAGGAAGCAACCGAACGGTATATGTAGGGTTACTGATGTATTTTTTTGGTTTTTTAGGCTTCGCTTTTGCAGGCCAGGGATGGATGATGTTTGCTATCATTGCTCCCTTTTGTATGGGGGGCTTGTCAACTCCTGCTTTACAAGGTATTATTTCGAATGAGGTACCACAAAATGCCCAGGGCGAGCTACAGGGTGGGTTAACCAGTTTAATCAGCTTCTCTGCCATATTTGGTCCGCCCATGATGACCAACCTTTTTGGCTTTTTTACTTCAGAAGCAGCTCCATTCCGTTTTCCGGGTGCTCCTTTCTTTCTCGCCGCCATACTTGTTTTGGCAGCTATTTTGTGGGCTACACGTTCTTTGAGTGTGAAAGAAAAAATGGTGACCATGGACGATTAAGTTATTCCTTAATACGGGAAAGAGAGTGATTTTAAGATGAGTTCCACTTAAAATTCGAATTAATTAGACAAACAGTCGATAACACCTTATTTTCAGGCTTAATATGAAATTCAATTTAAAAGCATCTGCGGAAAACAGGTTGCTTTTTTTATTTTGACAAGAAATAAGAGCAAAGATTATGAGTAATATTCAATACCTGTCGCAAGAAGGATTTGACAAGCTGGAAGCGGAGCTTAAGGATTTAAAATCCAGAGGAAGAAAGGAAATTGCCGAAGAGATTGCTGAAGCCCGCGCCAAAGGAGATTTAAGTGAGAATGCAGAATATGATGCTGCAAAAGAAGCACAGGGGCATTTAGAAGATCGCATCACTAAACTTGAAGATGCCCTTGCTAATGCACGCGTGCTGGATGCCAACGATTTGGATCTTTCCAGAGTGCGAGTGCTTACCACGGTAACCATCCTGAACAAAAAAGTGGGTAAAGAGATGAAGTACACCTTGGTATCTCCCAACGAGGCAGACTTCAAAGAAAACAAGATATCAATCGATTCTCCCATAGGTAAAGCATTGATGGGTAGAGAAATAGGGGAATTAGTTGAAGTACAGGTTCCGGCAGGAATGCTTGAGCTTAAAGTGTTAAAAATCGAAGTCTGATTAAAGATGGTATCCCATGAAAAAGCTCATTGATGTATACCCATACCAATTCAGGAATGGGGAAGCTGAGTTTTTGATTCTGAAACGATCTGCCACAAAAATTTATGCAGGGCAGTGGAGGATGATAGGTGGAAAAGTACAAAAAGGAGAAACAAGCTGGCAGGCCGGACTCCGGGAACTTAAAGAAGAAACCTCGGTTACTCCCTGTACTTATTGGGTTATTCCTTCAGTAAACAAGTTTTATGAAGCCAACAGTGATTGCATTCATCATATTCCCGCATTTGCCGCTGAGGTGGATGAAGCTGCTCAAATAACACTGGATGATGAACACTCGGGGCATAAATGGATCACCATCCAAGATGTAGAATCATATATTAAATGGCCCGAACAACGGCGACTAATAAGAATGGCCCATGAAATACTTACCGATTCCAACCAGCAAATTCTTCCTGAATGGATAATAGAACCCGATTAACTGCTCTCATAGTTCTTTTAAGCTGCTTTTTGTTTGTGCTGTCTAAGCATGCTAATGCGCAGGACGAAGGATATCACTTTATTCCCGCACCTGATGTTTGGTATAACGATGTAGATGGCGTACGATTTGGAGTACGGCTGCTGGGGGAAATGAAAGGTTCTTTTAAGGATGGTCCCCACCGCCTGAATGCCGGTATATGGTTGGGCTCCAAAAGACCTGATCTTCCAATTTCTTACTATTTTTCATTTACGGAGCCTTTGCCGTTTATTTCCTCTTTTGGTGAAGAAGGAAGCCTTCAGCTTGTCAGTAGCGTGAGGGCAGGCTATAGTCAGCATCAACTTTGGTTAAACAAACGCTGGCAAAAAGGATTTAACGAACGCAGATACCAGGAAATATCGGTCTTTGTGTCGCAGGAAAAAATGATAGAAAGTGAATATCGGCTTCCTTTTCATAGCTGGAGTGCAGATTGGAAAACGCTTACCGGCTTGCGTTTCCAAACCCATGTATTTACTCCCCTGGGTGAATTGGAGACGCAATTCAACTTCTTGCACAACATCAATGAAGAAGCCGGTGAGTACTCTGTTGGCAATATACAGCTTCGTCACACAGCTCCATTGGGTAAGGGGTTTGAGCTCAATTTGCGTGGCTTTGGCGGGCTAATGAGCAATAATGCAGCTCCTGAATACAAGTACGGGCTTGCCCACCGTCCGCCCATAGAATGGCTTAATAATGGGCTTTCCCGTGCAAAAGGAACTATCCCAGAGCATTTTTTTGAAGAAGGATTTACGCACATTACAGGCGGGATGAACTTACGTGGATATGCTAATTCAATGGCTTTTCCTTTTACAAAAGCAATGTCATTCAATACAGAGTTTGTTTTCTATAACCCCATTAATGCCCTGATTAAGAATTCAATAATAGGCGACTTCGCACAGCTGAAGTCATATGTGTTTCATGATGTGGGTGTATATAGTGCTGAAAATGCTTATATCTTCGACTTTCCCGAAGATATCAATGAAGTATCAGCCGATGCGGGTATCGGTTTTCAGTTTTCCATCAACATTCCGGATTTCCTTGGCAAAGACCGGGGATTTGCTATTCGATATGATATGCCATTTTGGTTATCCGATCCGGATGGCTTAACTGCCGGTAACGTACAGCCGGGATCAGAATCACCTTCATTTAAATTCCGGGGAATATTAGGAATCGGAGCCGTAATCTCACTTTAACTCACTTATGAAGACATTAGTAATCAATTGCGGGAGCTCATCAATTAAATACCAGCTCATTCACACCGAAGAGCAGGAAACATTGTGTAAAGGCTTGATTGAACGAATTGGCGCAGTTACCTCTCTTATAAAGCAAGAATTTAAAGGAGAGAAGCCAGCCAAAAAATCAATGGTGATAGAAAACCATGCGGCCGGTTTAAAGAAAATTATGGACTTGCTGCTGGAAGCTGACAACGATTACCTGCAATCTCTTGATGAGATTGAGGCCGTTGGTCATCGCGTAGTACATGGCGGGGAAACATTTACTGATTCTGTGCTCATTGACGAAGATGTGGAAGATGCCATTCAACAGGCCTATGATATTGCTCCGCTCCATAATCCTCCTAATTTACAGGGGATACGTGCAGCAAAGAAACACCTCCCGAATGTGCCCCATGTTGCCGTTTTTGATACCGCTTTTCATCATTCCATACCCAGGGAAGCCTATCTTTACGGTATTCCCAACCGGCTGTACCGGAGGTATAAGATTCGGAAGTATGGTTTTCACGGAACCTCGCATTACTATGTAAGCCGAAGGTATTTTAATATTACAGGCACTCCCAAAAAGGGATCTAAAATTATTAGCTGTCATCTTGGAAACGGCTGTTCAGTTACAGCCATAAAAGACGGCAGATCTATTGATACAAGTATGGGATTTTCCCCGCTTGAAGGTCTTGTTATGGGAACCCGAAGCGGAGATATTGATCCTTCTATCTTGTTCTACCTAATAGAGAAAGAGGAATTATCTCTGGCTAATGTCCATGCCTTGCTGAATAAACACAGTGGGCTTTTGGGACTGAGTGGGTATGCTGCTGATATGCGCGACTTACTTGAAGAAGCTGAAGATGGAGACCGCCGCTGCCAGGAGGCTATTGATGTCTTCTGTTACCGTGTGAAGAAGTACATTGGGTCTTATATTGCAGCTCTGAATGGAGTGGATGCGGTCATTTTTACCGGAGGGATCGGGGAAAACGCAATACCTGTTCGATCCAGTATTTTATCAGGTATGAGCTATGCCGGTATTGAGCTGGATGAAAACAAGAACAAAAACGTTCCTGATGATTATATTGTAAGTTCTGATAATTCTGCCGCCGATGTCTTCGTTATTCCGACCAACGAAGAACTGGTAATAGCTATTGATGCAGCCAAAATAGCACTCGCTTCAAAGCAAACACCATGGGCATAATCAATCCCAAATCACAGGATGTATCCGGAACCTCCTTTACGATGAGCAAAGGAGGGAGCCAGAATATTTCCCGCCTTCTTTTGATTACGCTGCTGCTTTCCGGGTTTAATATATCTTGTTCTACAACAAGTTGGATGGTCGTAAATGAAGAAGAGACCGACCGGGATGATTTTGAGCTGATCTCCACAGAACACTATTTCACCAGCCAGGGAGAAGTAACTCCGGATCATCCTGAAATCTCTGTTGAGTTGAAAGCAGTGAACACCTATGAATACGTTCAGCGAATAAAAACCGAACGATTTGTGCAACAGTACAGGCCCCGCCTGGGATATGTACTGGCTGGAGCTGCCGGAGCCGGTTTATCCTATTATGCCGCCTTTTCAGATAAGCTCATTAAAACCCCTTCTGATCCACAGAAATATGCCCTTACGGCCACAGGCTCTACCTTACTTATGCTTTCTTTGATTAATATGGAACCGGTAGGCGAAGCTGTTAAAACAGGGGAAAGCCGATTATTGAGAAAAACGGGAATCAAAACTGAGGTTGATACCACAGATGCCCAACTTGAAAGAACAGAAACTGCTCTGTTAAGGCTCACATATCAGAATGAAACACTGCTGGAAGAACAAAGGCCGTTTACAGGCAACAGTATTGAAGTGAACCTGGTTGAGGAGCTCAACGCCGAAAACCTGGATCCAAATGCAGATGATCCGCTTATAGTTCATACACGCTATAATGAGTTAGAACACATAGAACAAATTCCGGTTACATCGGTATTTGAGAAATTCGCAGTTGTATCTTCCGAAATTACAGCCTTGAGAAATTCTCCGAAAATAAACCCAAATAATATTTTGACCGACCTGGGGAGGGGGAGTCAGCTAAAACTGGTATCCGAAGAAGGAGAATGGAGTAAAGTGATGTATGGCATTGCTGAGCACTGGGTACGCAACAGCGACGTATATACCATCTTACGGCCCTCTGAATTTGCTTCTGATTTGTCGGTTATTACGGTTAGCAAGATTCCTTTTGGAGCGGTAGATGTAGAACGTAACATCCCCCAAAACCCAGCCATATCGTTTAGTAAGGTAGGATTTGTATTGGCAAATCGCACATATTCGGGAGCGTTATCGGAACGCATATATGCTGAACGGGATTCACGCTTAATGCAAGAATATTTCGAACATTCGCTGGGAATACGCGAGCGTAATATTGTATCTGCCGAAAATGTCTCTAATCATCAGCAATATGAGTCTGTAATTCGAGATCTCAGAAATACCGTTTCTGTATCTGATTCTTTGCTTACAGTATACCTGAGTGGTTATGCAGAAGTGAAAAACTCTTCTATATATTTACTATCCAGCAACCAAGCAGAGGAAGACCCAAAATTATTGAATCTTAAAAATTTGTTTGAGGAAATAAATCGATTCTCACTGAACTCGCTTGTGGTATTTGCCGATCTTGATTTTTTGGGTTCAGGTGAAAGTCAGGCAGCTATGAATGAACTGGCAGAACTCATCAATAGAAAAATTCCCAGGTCCGTTATTATATATAGTTCCCAGGTAAACCAAAGGTCTGGTATGTATACTGCTTTGGATGGGGAACAGAAGAGACATAGTATCTTTACGTATTTTCTTGCGGAGGCTTTAAAAGAGGGAAATACAACAGTCCGGGATATTTATAATCACCTGCAGAGAAATGTTTCTTTTACTTCGCGAAGGCTGTACGACCAGCCCCAAAACGTTAGTATTTACGGTAATCCCGACATCACAATTGCAGACTGATGAGCCTGTTTTATATAGCCGTAAGTATCATTTGTTCACTCTCGGTTGCCCAGTTCCTCAAGATAGCGGAAACAAAAAAAATCGGTGTATTTAAGATATTGGCGGTTAACTATTTAACAGCCTTTTTTATCAGCTACGCCAGTTCCAGTGAGAAGTATGATATTGTAGATTCCATGGCTGCATTGGATGGGTGGGTATACATACTGGCGGGTGTTTTAGGAATTATCTTCATTGCTAACCTGGCAGTATATAGCCGTTCTATTGATCGTATTGGGATGGGAATCAGTATCGCAGCTATGCGTATGTCGCTGATCTTTCCTATAGCATTGAGTCTGTGGGTGTTCAATGAATCGCTGGTTTGGATTCGATATGTTGGCATAGTAACGGCTTTTATTGCTTTACTGCTGATGTTGCCCCGATTCACAAAGAAGAAAATAACAGGTATTTCAGACGCCTGGCTTCCTTTACTCATTTTCATAATGACAGGTTTTGCCGATTCGGGACTCAAGATTTATGAATCGGTATACTCTGCAGAAATTTCTGAGGGACTGTTCCTATCGGGATTGTTTTTGGTTTCTTTCATTTTTGGAATGGGGGTACTTATTTACCGCAGGGATCTTAAGTTTTCAGCCATAGAAATTGGTTATGGGGTAGCAACCGGGATCGTAAACTTATATTCATCTATATTTCTAATTTATGCGCTCCAATCAATGCCTGGTTCGGTTGTTTTCCCCATTATTAATGTATGCCTGGTCATATTAGGTACATTTGTTGGAATTTGGTTTTGGAATGATCAACCCACCAAGAAACAATGGTTCGGGCTTTTGGTCGCTATAATATCAATCTTATTATTAGTAGGATAAATGAAAGTCATTAAACAAATAAGAGAACGTGCTGCATCTCAGAATAAACGAATTGTATTGCCCCGATCTTCGGATCCAAGGGTAGTGGAGGCTGCTAAATACCTGGAACGCCAGGCACTCTGTGAGGTGATTTTAATCCAGAATGAAAACGCTGTCGTCGATGATATTAAGGGTATTGAACTGATAATCCCCGGCCAGAGCAAGCAGTTAGAGACCTATGCCCGGGATTTTTATGAAAGAAGAAAACATAAGGGAATCTCCATTGAAGAAGCCCGGCAAATATTGTTAGATCCGCTGTATTTCGGAGCCGCTATGGTGGCTGCCGGAGATGCAGACGGATGTGTGGCCGGATCAGTATCTACGACCGGAGATGTACTGCGGGCAGCCATCCAAACCATTGGTTTACAGGAAGGATCAGAAGTGGTTTCCAGTATTTTCCTGATGAGCTTTGAAGATGGCAGGAACTACACCTACGGAGACTGTGCGGTTGTTCCTTACCCCAATGCTGATCAACTTGCTACTATTGCAGCCGATTCAGCCAATACCCATCAGCGATTAACCGGAGAGGTCCCAAAAGTAGCTATGCTCTCTTTTTCAACCAAGGGAAGTGCCGAACATGAACGCATTGAATTGGTGCGTGCAGCCCTTCAAAAAATCAAAAACAACAATCCGGACTTAATGGTTGATGGCGAAATGCAATTTGATGCAGCTATAATTGAAAATGTTGCTCAAAGAAAAGCCCCTGCTTCTGAAGTGGCAGGACAGGCGAATGTGTTTATATATCCCAACCTGGATGCCGGTAACATTGCCTATAAAATAACCGAACGACTGGCAGGCGCCACTGCTACCGGCCCTGTTATTCAAGGATTGGCTAAACCCATGATGGATCTGTCGAGAGGTTGTTCATGGGAAGATATTGTGAATACGGTTTGTGTTTGCTCGCTAATGAGTGAGAGATAATAGAACACCCGTTCAGTTCGGAAACGAAGTTATATAATAAGCCCCACGGTCTGCCGGCTCCAAGCCGTCTGACCGATTCTTCGATTCGGGCAACCAACCACGTCTATTTCGGGGCCTAATTCATCGATCAGACCGGCGATCGGTCAGATCGGGTACGGAGTTGTGTACCTGACAATAGCCTATCCCAACAATAGAAATTCTCAATGACTTCTGGTTTAGTTGTGAAGACTATATTTCGTATATTTAGAATCGATATAAAAAAGGAAGCATGAACAGCATATTTTTTGTGGACATTTGGCTGTTTTTGATGTGTGAAATAAGAAGAATTTTTAAACCTAATTAACGAATGAGCGAAACAGAAGCTTTAGAATCGATGATCGGTGAAGAGTATAAGTATGGCTTCAGCACCGATGTTGAATATGAAGAATTTCCTAAAGGACTTAACGAAGATATCATCCGGGAACTGTCGGCCCGTAAAGAGGAGCCGGAATGGATGCTCGAATTTCGTTTAAAAGCTTACCGTGGCTGGAAAGAGATGGTAGAACCGGATTGGTTTAATGCCACCTATGAGAAACCTAAATTCGATACCCTTCAGTATTACTCAGCTCCAAAAAACAAACCCAAACTGGATAGCCTGGATGATGTTGATCCTAAAATCCGGGAAACTTATGAAAAGTTGGGCATTCCCCTGGAAGAACAAAAAGCATTAGCCGGTGTTGCTGTAGATGCAGTATTTGATAGTGTTTCTGTGTTTACATCTTTCAAAGAGAAGCTGGCAGAAGCGGGAGTGATATTCTGCTCTATTTCTGAAGCCATCCAAAATCACCCGGAATTGGTGAAAAAATATATGGGTTCTGTAGTTCCTGCCCGCGATAACTTTTATGCCGCTCTGAACTCAGCGGTATTCTCAGATGGATCGTTCTGTTATGTACCAAAAGACACGATTTGTCCGATGGAACTTTCTACTTATTTCCGCATCAATAATATGAATTCCGGGCAATTTGAAAGAACGCTGATTATTGCCGAGGATAATTCTCATGTAAGCTATCTCGAAGGGTGTACGGCTCCTATGTATGATGAACACCAGCTGCATGCCGCCGTTGTGGAACTTGTAGCTCTCGAAAATGCTGAAATTAAGTATTCTACCATACAAAACTGGTATGCCGGTGATGAAGACGGAAAAGGCGGTATTTACAATTTTGTAACCAAGCGTGGTGCCTGCCGGGGTAAAAATTCCAAGATTTCATGGACTCAGCTTGAAACCGGATCTGCAGTAACACTGAAATACCCAAGTGTGATTCTGCAGGGAGATAATTCTGTTGGAGAGTTTTACTCTGTAGCCGTAACTAACATGCGACAACAGGCCGATACCGGAACTAAAATGATTCACCTTGGCAAAAACACCAAGAGTACTATTATCTCCAAAGGGATCTCAGCAGGAAATTCAGATAACAGCTATCGTGGTGAAGTAAAGATTTCCAAAAAAGCAGACGGAGCCCGAAATTATTCGGTTTGTGACTCTATGTTAATTGGACAAACCTGTGGGGCACATACATTCCCGTACATTTCCTCAGAAAACCCCACGGCAAGTGTGGAGCACGAGGCTTCAACCTCAAGAGTGGGAGAGGAACAAATCTTCTATCTGATGCAGCGCGGTATTAGTGAACAAGATGCCATTTCGATGATAGTAAATGGATTTGTGAAGGAAGTACTGAAAGAGCTTCCACTTGAATTTGCAACCGAAGCAAACGCTCTGCTCAACGTAAAACTTGAAGGTAGTGTTGGATAAATGATCAAGCCAGCTCTCTTCAGTGGTTATCCTGGACTAATTGCAGAACCTGAAGTAACCTCTGAATACTGAATCCTCAAAAGATCCCGAAATAACTTGGGATATATGACTACAAAAAGAACTTAAATCAATAAACAGAAAAACAGAATTAAAGTGTTAGAGATAAAAAACTTACACGCCGTTGTTGAAGGCGAAGACATTGAAATTTTAAAGGGTGTTGATCTAACCATTAACAAAGGTGAGATTCATGCTATTATGGGACCAAACGGAAGCGGTAAAAGTACCCTTTCAAAAGTGGTTGCAGGCCACCCCGAATATGAAGTAACCAAAGGTGAAATCCTTTTTGAAGGTGAAGACATAACTGAACTTGATGCCGATGAGCGCGCGCATTTGGGCTTGTTTCTGGCTTTTCAGTACCCGGTAGAAGTGCCTGGTATTACGAATAAAACATTGCTTCGCGAATCTTATAACACTATCGCCCGCTCCAATGGGAAAGAGGAACTTGATCCGCTCGAGTTTGAAGATTACCTAAAGAGCAAGCTGGAGATCATTGATATGAAAGATTCTTTCCTGGAAAGAAGTATCAATACTGGATTTTCTGGTGGTGAGAAAAAGAAAAATGAAGTCTTCCAGATGGCGGTACTGAATCCTAAACTTGCTTTTATGGATGAAACCGATTCTGGTCTTGATATTGATGCGCTTAAAATTGTAGCTGATGGTATCAATAAAATTGCCGGCGGTGAAAATGCTATCGTTCTTGTTACTCACTATCAGCGGCTGCTTAATTATGTTAAACCTGATTATGTACACGTAATGATAGATGGCAAATTTGTTAAATCTGGCGACAGAAAACTTGCTCTTGAGCTTGAAGATCAGGGATATGATTGGTTAGAAAACAAAACAATGGTAAACGGAGAGGCTCAATAAAATGAGTATAGCTGTTAAAGAAAAAGAAACCATACTGGAATTTTTGGAGGCGAAGTTTGACCCTTCTGAGGTTGAAGTTATTTCTTCAATTAATGAAAAGGGGATTCGCAATGTGAATGACTTTGCATTTCCTACCAAAAAAGATGAGGAATGGAGATTTACGGATCTCAGATCCATAAGTCGAAACCATTTTGTTCCTGTCGACCAAGCCGGTGCAAAGGACGTTGGAGATATCAGTCAGTATTACCTGCCTGAGGCTCTGAACAGTCGTCTTGTATTTGTAAATGGCGTATTTGATGCCAAACGCTCCGACATTAGTTCCTTGTCCGACAATATCACTATTGGAAGACTAAGCGAACAGGGCGATAATGAAGCAGTAAAGGAACACCTGGATGCTTATACGAACTATGATGAAGATAAAGACGCTTTTGCCGCGTTGAATGATGCCCATTTCAGAGATGGCGCCTTTATTCACATTCCCGAAGAGACCAAAACGGAATCTCCAATCCATATTTTGAACATTTTTACGGATGCGGATAAAGCTTTTTATGCCACTCCGCGAGTATTGTTTGTAGGGGAGAAGTATTCTAAAGCTACCATTGTAGAAGAGCATATAGGCCTTGCAGATAATGAATATCTGAACGTACCAGTATCAGAATATAAGCTGTTTGAAGGGGCGCATGTACACCATGCCCGCATTCAGCGAGATAGTAAAAAGGCATCGCATGTATCGCGGCCTATTGCCAACCTTGAACAACATGCGGAATATCACTCATATACGATCTGCCTGGGAGCCAAACTCTTCAGAAATGATCCACGTGTTGTTCAAAATGCAGAGGAAGTAGATTTTACGGTTGATGCGTTGGTACTTATAGATGGAGAACAGATTGCGGATACGCATTCCATAATGGATCACCGCAGGGCTCATGCAAATAGTCACCAGCTGCACAAAGTGGTAGTGAATGACAATGCACACTCTATTTTTAACGGAAAGATTTTTGTAGCCAGAGATGCACAAAAAATTGATTCTTTTCAGGAAAACAGAAACCTCTTGCTTTCCGTTGATGGTAAAGTAAACACCAAGCCACAGCTGGAAATTTTTGCAGATGATGTACTTTGTTCACACGGAGCCACTATCGGGCAATTAAGTGATGATGAAGTGTTTTACCTGCAGAGCCGTGGTTTAACCGAACAAAAATCACGGGAACTGCTGGTATATGCATTCACATTGGAAAGTATAGAGAGTATGGAAGTTGAATCGGTTCATAAACTTCTTTTAGATGAAGTAATTAAATACACAAATCGCGACGAAGAATTTGTTGCGGTAGGGTAATCAAAATATAAGGGTTATCCCGGGGCTGGTGCCTGGGGATGGCCACCACAGAGGTCTTAGTGATGGAAGATACAATTAAAAAAGACACTACCCGGCTTACCACAGACTGGCAGGCCGTACGCAAGCAGTTCCCTGTACTTCAACAAAAAGTACATGGGCAGCCCTTGGTATATCTCGATAATGGCGCTTCCAGCCAAATGCCCCAGTCTACTATTGACCGCATCAACCGATACCATTCCGCAGAACACTCTAATGTGCACCGGGGCATACATACGTTGAGCCAGCGCGGAACCGATTATTATGAAGAGACGCGTAAAAAGGTAAAGAAATTCATCAATGCTCGTCACCTGGAAGAAGTTATTTATACGACTGGAACTACAGACTCCATTAACCTGGTAGCTCAAAGCTATGGCCGTAAGTATTTTCGTGAGGGGGATGAGATTATACTCTCTGAGATGGAACATCATGCTAATATTGTGCCCTGGCAAATGATTGCCGAACAAACGGGAGCCGTGTTAAGGGTGATACCAATGACCGATAACGGAGAGCTCAAAATGGACGATTTTCATCATTTGCTCTCGGATCGCACAAAGATGGTGGCCGTGGTGCACGTATCAAATGCTTTGGGTACCATCAACCCGGTTGAGGAGATTATTGAAGCAGCTCATGCCAGAGATATTCCTGTACTGTTGGACGGAGCCCAGGCCGTACCTCATTCTGTAGTAGATATGCAGAAACTGGATGTAGATTTCTATGCATTTTCAGCACATAAGATGTGTGGCCCTACAGGCTTTGGAATACTGTATGGTAAAAAGGAGTTATTGCAAGAAATGCCTCCATATCGTGGAGGAGGGGATATGATTGACAAGGTGACCTTTGAAAAAACCACCTGGAACGATCTTCCCCATAAGTTTGAAGCCGGAACCCCCCCCATAGCAGTAGGAATTGGACTGGGAACTTCTCTTGATTACCTCAATGAAATTGGCATGGAGCAGATAGAGGCCCGTGAGCATGAACTTCTGGATTATGCAACACAGGAACTTTCAAAAATTGAAGATGTTCGTATTATTGGGAGTTCAGCCAAAAAAGCTTCTGTTATTTCTTTTCTGATTGGCGATATTCACCCAACGGATGCCGGAACTATCCTGGACCAGAAAGGAATTGCGGTACGAACCGGACATCATTGTGCACAGCCGGTAATGCAGCACTATAACATTCCGGGAACCGTTAGAGCATCGCTCTCATTTTATAATAATGAGGAAGATATAGACCGATTGGTAGAAGGAATTAAATACGTTAAAGAATTTTTTGGATAACAAAGGAGAATCAAAATGGCTAAGATTAAAGAAATAGAACGCACACCAAACCCGGATGCAATGCGATTTGTACTGGGTGAACCGCTTACCAACGGAACCACCCGTTCGTACGAAAATGCACAGGAAGCAGAAGGCGATGAACTCGCTTCAGCTCTTTTCGCCGTTGATAACGTCATCAACGTCTACTATGTGGATAAATATGTAACGGTTACCCAGGATGGAAAAGCCGTATGGTCTGAGTTGCTCCGTAAACTTGCTCCACCAATCCGTGAGGCTGAAGCTTCTACGGGTATGGAAGAAGATGATTCTGAAGTGCATGTAAGTAAAGAAGCTCAGGAATCCGATGATCCCCGACTGAAAGAGATTAACCGCCTGTTGGATGAACAGGTACGCCCTTATTTATTAGCTGATGGCGGTGGACTAAAAGTACTTGGTTTGGAAGCAAACCGGCTGAAGGTGCATTACCAGGGAGCTTGTGGAACGTGTCCTACGGCTACAACAGGAACCCTCTACGCCATCGAAAGCATGGTTAAACGCATTGATCCCGAAATTCAGGTAGTTTCAGTTTAATCCTATGGAACTTTCAATAAGCAAAAAAGCAGCCGAGCGAATCAATACAATTCGGGAAGAGCAAAATGTCCCGAATGATGCCTATCTGAGGGTAGGTGTGGTTAGTGGAGGCTGTTCAGGCTTAACATACGACCTCGACTTTGATTCTGATGTGGAAATTGAGGAAAACGACAAAGTTTTTGAAGTTGACGGACTGCAAATCCTCGTTGATATGCGAAGCTTTCTCTACCTGGCAGGTACCGAACTTGATTATTCCGATGGATTGGAAGGGCAGGGTTTTCACTTCAAGAATCCGAATGCTACACGAACCTGCTCTTGTGGTGAATCTTTTTCTATATAATTTTAAATGTTTAGTGTTAAATGTTTAATGACGGCTCACGCATTTAACATTTAACACTTGAAATTAAACATTTCCCAATGTCAGAAGATGTAATCGTAAATAAGATTCAACAAAACACCAAGCTGGTAACGCTGGATCTGCAGAAATTCCATGATCCAAGGCCGATTGAAGAGCTGGATATCAAGCAGTTTTTGTTCCAGGAGTTATTGTTGAAGGAAAAAGATTTCAGAGAAGAGTTGAAGAACTACGACTGGAGCCAGTTTGAAGGCACAAATCTGGCGGTTCACTGTAGCACCGATGCTATCATAGCACCCTGGGCCTGGATGTTGATTACCAGTCATGCTTCTGAATATGCTAATGAAGTATTCAAGGGGAGCAAAGAAACTTTTCTTTATCTGCTATACCAGCGCAATCTTGACAACTACGACTGGGAGCAGTATGTCGATAAGTTTGTACTGCTAAAAGGTTGTGGTGACGAGCATGTTCCTGATTCTGTTTACTTATTGGCTACCAATAAGTTAATGGGAGTAGCCAAAAAGATTATGTATGGGGAAGCTTGCTCTAATGTACCGGTTTGGAGGAAGTAACAACCGCTGATTTCTTTGATTACACTGATTACATTATCTTTGCTTATCTACAGAATTAAAATCAGAACAAAGAACTTCCCATGAAATTATTAGTTACCGGCACCTCCCGCGGAATAGGATACTCAATTGCTGAAAAATTCCTGGAAGAAGGCCATGAAGTAGTAGGAACTTCCCGAAGTGAAATCCCCGCCTTCAACATAGATAATTACCAACATATACAATGTGATCTTGCATTAGAAAGTGATCTGGCCAAACTGATGAGTATATTGCAGGGCGATAAATTGCCGGAAGTACTTATCAATAACGCCGGAATGTTTGCGGAGGCTGATTTTGATATCAACGATACAGAATGGATTGCCAATTGGGATAAAACCATGCAAGTAAACCTCCGGGCTCCGGCTCTGCTCTGTAAATGGGCTTTAAACGCGTGGAATAAGCAGCATATCGGAGGCCGAATTATTAATGTGTCGTCACGGGCCGGTTACCGGGGAGATACCCAGGAATACGCCAGTTATGCCGCCAGTAAAGGAGGATTGATTGCCTTCACCAAAAGCATAGCCCGCAGTTATGGAAAATATGGTGTTACGGCCTACTCCATTGCGCCCGGCTTTGTAGATACGGATATGGCTCGTGAGTCCATCGAAGTGTATGGAGCAGAATATCTCACTAAAGACTTAGCCCTTGATTCCATAGCTCCGCCGGAACAAATTGCAGAAATAGTGTATCTGCTGGCGGAAGGCAAACTTACACATGCTACCGGGCAGACCTTCCATATCAACTCTGGGAGTTATTTAGTATAAATGGTAATGAAAAGATAAACCGTTTTGCGTTTTCAGTATTAAGTGGCAATTTCCCCTATGGCAGATATAAGAGATAGAAAAAAAGATCATGTAGAACTGACGGTAACCGACGATACCCAATATGATCAGGGAAGTGGTTTTGAGCGTTTTAAATTTGTTCATAACGCTCTCCCTGAAGTCGATTTTGAAGAGGTAGATACCAAAGCGAATTTGCTTGGCCGCTCGTTCAGCTTCCCTCTTTTTATTTCCTCTATGACCGGAGGTTATGCCGACGCAGGACCAGTGAACGCCATTATTGCTGAGTTTTGTGAACACAATGACCTTCCGTTCGGGGTGGGAAGTCAGCGTGCTATGCTGGAGGATGATTCGCTTACGGAAACCTTCTCTATTGTTCGGAAAAAGGCGCCAAATGCATTTATTGCAAGTAATATAGGTGGAGCCCAGCTTATTGGCGGATTAGAAAAAACAAAACTCAACAAGCTTATAAATTGTATTGAGGCAGATTCAGTTATCGTGCATCTGAATCCATTGCAGGAGCTTATGCAGCCGGAAGGGGATCGTAATTTTAAAGGGATTTTGGCTGGAATAGAACAATTAATAAAAGACACTTCATTGCCTGTTATTGCCAAGGAGACAGGGGCAGGTATATCCGAGCATACCGCTCGTCGCTTGCTAAATGCCGGAGTGGTAGCCATTGATGTGGCTGGTGCCGGAGGTACAAGCTGGGCAAAAGTAGAAAACTCCAGAAGTGCTAATACCACAGCCAATCATGCATTTAATGAATGGGGAATTTCCACTGCTGAATGTATTCAGCAGCTAAGTAAGCTGGAGTGGGAACGTAGTTTTCAAACCATAGCTTCCGGTGGCATTCGTTCCGCCTTCGATATTGCGAAATCCCTATGCTTAGGGGCGCACATCGCTGCATCGGCCCAGCCCGTAATCAAAGTCATAAAAAATGATGGTTATGATGGTTTACAACAGCTTTATGATGGATGGAAGAAAGACCTGAAAACTATTATGACACTTCTGGGATGTACAAAAATTCCGCTGTTAAATGCTTCACATCTTAAGGAAAAAGCTTAGCTTAAATCCTCCATCAAATTCCTTATATTAGGCCTTTCATCTACGGGACAATAATTGAGTACTTCAAAACTACAGCATAATTTAATTGAGACTATTGAGGGCGGGCTTCGGGATCTTGATATTCCGGAAAGTCCTCAAACACTGTATGAACCCTATATTTATGCTATAGGAGTAGGGGGGAAGCGTATACGACCGCTGTTAACTTTATTGAGTTGCGGATTGTGCAAGGGCAATATAAAATATGCGTTACCTGCTGCTCTTGCCATCGAAATTCTGCACAATTTTACGCTTGTTCATGATGATATTATGGATAGCGCTGATACCCGGAGAGGAAAACCCAGTGTTTTTAGTAAATGGAACGAAAATATAGCCATTTTGTCCGGCGATGTAATGTTTGCCGATGCATATCGCCAAATAGGCTGGTATGGAACCCATCCATCTTTTTCGAAAGATGAATTTGCCGATATTCATAAAATCTTTCTGGATGCAGTTGTAACTGTTTGTGAGGGGCAAGCCCTGGATATGGAGTTTGTAGGCCGAACTTCGGTTTCTCATCAGGAATACATTCATATGATTTCAGGCAAAACAGCAGCTCTGTTAGCTGGGGCTTTTGAGATTGGGGCCATCACAGCCCATGCTTCCAATGCCCAAAGAAAGAAACTTCATAATATTGGAATAGAACTGGGAATTGCATTTCAGATGCAGGACGATTTACTGGATGCAACAGCTGACCCTGAAAAATTTGGAAAACGACCTGGTGGGGATATCTTTGAAGGAAAGAAAACATATCTTACCATACTCACGTTAGAACGAACGGAAACAGATGATGCCGCATTTATTAACCAAGTTTTAAAATCAAGTAAGCCGAAAGAAAAAGATGTGAACCAAGTGCTACAGATTATGGAAGCAAATGATGTTCTACATGATGTAGAGCAGGAAATAGCAAAACATTACGATAATGTAATGCATCTACTTCGGGATTTTGACCCATCAGAGTACAAACAAGAACTTGTAAACCTTTTTACCTTTTTAAAAGAACGTGATCATTAAAGCACATAGATTTATTTCAATGAAACAAAGTATACTCTTAATAACAGGCTGCATTCTTCTTTTGAGTGCCTGTCAAAATAGTCGGTTAATAAAAAGGGGAGATTCCCTTGAGGTGGCTTATGGAAAAGCAATGTCACTTTATGAAGAAGAGGATTTCAGTGAAGCAGCCGAAGCCTTTGAAATTGTTACCCGCTCCGGACGAGGAACCGAGTACGGACAGTTAGCTCAATTCTATCTTGCTGAAAGTTATTTTTATGGCAGACGCTATCTTCTTGCTGCTTCGGAATATGAACGGTTTATACAGTATTATCCGCGGAATGAGAAAAGAATAGAAGCTGAATATAAAACAGCGCTCAGTTATTATAAGCAAAGCCCCAGGTTTAAGCTTGATCAGACCGCAACCAAAAAAGCGTTAGAACGGTTTCAACTGTTCATTAACAGGTATCCCGATTCCGATTATGTACAAAAAGCGGCAAATCGCATTGATGAACTCAGAACCAAATTAGCGCACAAAAGCTACGAAGCAGCACAGTTCTATATTAGAACCGAGAAATACGAAGCTGCTACCATTTACCTGGATTTAACCATTGATCAGTATCCCGAATCTAAATGGGCTGAAAAGGCATTGGTACAGCTTATTGATACCTTCGTAGAATATGCGGATAAAAGTATTGCCTCCAAACAAGCCGAACGGTATGAAAAGGCCATAGAGAATTATGAAAAATTCATTCAATTGTTTCCTGAAAGTGAGTATCGCGGCGAAGTAGAAAACCTTCATGATGAAGCATCCCGGAAGCTGACCGAAATCAGCCCGGTGACTGTAGAAAACTCGGATACGCAGTAACCACCTGCATAATGGTGAAACGAATAGGCTTATTTGGCGGTACATTTGATCCCGTCCATAAAGGACATGAATCAATAGCTGATTCCTTTCTTAACTCAGAATATATCGATGAGCTATGGGTATTGTTAACTCCCTTTCCGCCTCATAAAAAAGAGCAAAACCATGCTCCCTATAAGTTCCGGTTGCAAATGCTCAAAGCGGTGTTTTCAGCCAAACAAAATATTCGGATTAGTACCGTCGAAAACCAGCTTCCCAAGCCCTCTTTTAGTGTTCAAACTATCCGGCATCTTAAAAAAAACTACCCGGAGAATAATTTTTTATACTGTATGGGGGAAGATAGCCTTGCCCAGTTTAACCAATGGAAATTCTATCAAGAGATTTTAGAGGAATGTGAGCTATTGGTGGCGCACAGACCCGGATCCCATCATGATGATGTAGAACAGAAAATACTGGAAAAAACCCATTTTGTGGATCATGTACCGCTTGCCATCTCCTCAACAGAGGTAAAAGAAGCCATCACACGGGGAGAAGCATCCATTAAAGAGAAGCTGGATAAACAAGTGTGTTCTATTATTGACAAAGAGCAGCTATATAGCTAATTAACATTTTTACCATAACGGAATTGCCGATGCCCTTATCTCGAAAAGATTTTATTAAACTAAGCGGATTAACTACACTTTCTTCCATGGCGGGGCTGCCGGATGCTTTAGAAAAAAATATAAGAGCCAGCCAACGTCTCATTAAACCAAAGCCCCTGCAAAAGGGCGATACACTGGGATTGGTAGCTCCGGGCAGTCCTATTTATAAGAAGATGGATTTTGACCGAATGCTGTTAAACCTGGAAGCCCTGGGGTTTAAACTGAAGCTTGGTAAGCATGTTCGTGACCGATATGGATATCTGGCCGGCCGGGATGAAGACAGGGCTGAAGATCTTATGAAAAGCTTCACAGATCCTGAAATTGACGGTATTGTTTGTATAAGAGGAGGCTGGGGGTGTAATCGAATTTTACCGCTCTTAGACTTTCAACAAATAGCTGAACATCCAAAATTCTTTATGGGGTTTAGTGATATTACATCTCTGCACATGGCCATCCAGAAAAAAACAGGACTGGTTACTTTTCATGGTCCTGTAGGAAAATCTGAGTGGACTCCTTTTACGACTCAATCCTTTAAAGAGGTTGCTTGGAAAGGGAAACGAGCCACATACCCCGTACCGGACTATAGTTCTTCATATATAATCAATGAGGGAAAAACTAAGGGCAAACTCCTTGGGGGCAATCTATCTGTACTTGTAGCCATGATCGGATCCGGTTATCTGCCGGATTTTAATCAGTCTATTTTATTTTTAGAAGATGTAGGAGAAAGCGTGTACCGTATTGACAGAATGCTTACTCAATTAAAACTGGCAGGAATACTTGACCAGTTAAGTGGTTTTATTTTCGGAAAATGCACGGATTGCTCAGCCGGAGCTAACAGCCTTTCATTAAAGCAGGTTTTTGAGGATCACATCAAGCCCCTTGGAATTCCGGCTTACCATGGGGCTATGATCAGCCATGAAGATGACAATGTTACTATTCCAATTGGATTAAAAGCTGAAATGGATGCTAACAAACAAATATTCAGGCTTACAGAAGCTCCCGTTCAACTCTAAAATGCCTTGGCCGACATATGGTCGATGGTTTGCGCATCTTCAGTCCTATATTCACCCATAAGGTTGGCTGTAAGACAAGAGTGGACGGGCAACACTTGTACGGTATCTCCAACAGCAAGCTGTTCAAAATACTCTCTGTTACAATGTATAATTCCGTGTTCCTGAGATATGGAAGCAAGCACTCCCTGAAGCTGTCCGTCATCTGAAATTACTTTCCCAAATATTTTCTCCTGGCCGGACTCTACAAATTCTTTAGAAAAGTGAACGGCGCCACCATGAATAAGTATCTTACCGTCTTTGCTAAATTTTTCTATAACCGGACAGCTCATCCAGATAGCTATTTGTTCTTTGTTGCAGGATCCGATTTCAACCTGCATCCAGTCATAAAACACAAAATTACCGGGGCTAAGTTGATCGTAGGGACCAAAGTCGTCCAACACGCTGCAAGAAGGAGTATCTCCGTAACAAATTGGAATATGAGGAAAGGACTCTTTTAAGGAAGTAAGTTTTGCCAGTGCTTTTCGGGATACGGAAGTTATTTCTTTTGCAGAACGGCATTTATAAGTATGCCCTGCATGGCAATAAAAGCCGGCAAGAGTGCAGTGCTCTGCTTGTTCAATAGCCTTGATGACTTCAACAATCCGCGTTTTGTTTGAGGCAGGAATACCACTGCGGCCATAATCAGGGTCTATTTCTATATATAGGCCGATGGGAGATTGCAGACGCTGGTCAAGAGTCTCCACTATTTCTGTAGAAATAACCAGTGTTTTTAAATCACATTTTGCCAAGAGTTCATTGTATACCGAAGCTGCATTAACATTGGCCGGAAACGCAATAGTAATGTCATCCCATCCCTGCTTCACAAAGTACTGTGCCATCACAGGAGAGGATACGGTAATTCCCGCTACGCCGGCTTCTCTGAATAGGTTTCCGATAAAAGTGGATTGATGAGTTTTAAAATGCGGTCTGAATTCCAGTTCATTCCGTTGGCATTTTTCAGCCATTAACTGAATGTTGGTACGAACAGTGTTTAAATCAACGAAGAGGGTAGGAAGATAAGAAGGCATAAGCTTAGTTTTCCTCCTCATTCTTGGTATCAAGACGATTAATTTTGATCTGTTTTTGTTCTTTTGAGCTTAACTCATCCTTAAAGTCGTACATTGCCCTTTCCCATGAACCATATACCGGATTAGGCAGGATAAACCACCGCCGGCCAAAATAAGCAGAATAGTCCCTAACCAAATGACTGCGTTCTTGTCCTGATATATACTTAGCGGGTATAAAATCATTCAGATCATCTCCAAATACCATCAGTATTCTATAATTTCTGGCCACAAATTTACGCCTCTCCGTTTTAGCTGATGTCCAGTTTTCACGCTCACCTTTGGTCAGAATGTTGTCAATTCCTCCCGAAACAGGAAAGCCAAGGTCCTCGAGGTTTTTCCTGGTGGGATTCTCGACATCATGTTCACGATTGGTGATATAAAACAGCTGAATGTCTTCCTTGTCAGCATATTGAGTGAACTCCAGGGCTCCGGCTATTGCATCAGCTTTGGCTTCGCTAGCCCATTGATTCCAATCTTCGGTATTGTATGACTTTCCCTGTTTAATCATCCTTGCCTGAAATGGAGCATTGTCTAAAATGGTTTCATCTACATCAAGAATAATTGCAGGAGGGAGGTTTGAGTAATCAGTATTCTCCTGTTCAGGGTAGGCCGTCCAATAGGAGTCTTCTTTGGCCAACGGAAGCATACGTAATGCAGTAACATAAATTTGTGTTGTTATGGCCTCATATTCAGCCGAGTTCTGCACCCAAAGGGTTGCCTGAGTTGTTGGGTTCCGAAGGGTATTTACAGAAGAGCAGGAGGCAAATACTGTTGCCATCACAATAACGAGGAGTTGTTGCAGCTTATTCATTATCTTTTTGGATTGATTCGGTGAAAGCTTTGAAAAACCGGTCTTTTGCCCAATGTCTGCGTTATCGGTCGGTTGAAATCCTCGAATATGGGGTATATGCTGCGGTTTCAGCCTCCTTCTGGCCTTGACATTGGAAAAAATCCCTGGTTCTTCAAAGCCGTCTCGGTTGAAGATATAAAATCATTTAGAGATCAAAACAAATTTTCCACAATTAAATAATATGATTACAAGTATAATAACCCGTATTTTACTTGGTTCATGAGGCAATTGACAGAGCATAAAATAATTGGACGTGCAGAGCGGGTAAATTTACCGGAATGGGGATTTACCGATTTAGAAGCCAAGATAGATACCGGTGCGTATACATCAAGTTTGCACTGCCACCGCTTAGAAGAGTTTATTAAAGATAATGAACGATGGATTCAGTTTAGCATACTTGACCCCGAGCATCGGTCATTTGAGAAACACCCGCTGCAGAGTAAAATATTAGACAAACGAGAGGTGAAGAGTTCAAACGGTCATATTGAAAATCGTTTTTTTGTACAAACCTCAATCACATTATTCGGGAAAGAATGCTCTATTGAGTTTTCACTAACCGATCGTTCTTCGATGAAATATCCTCTGCTGATTGGAAGAAAATTCATCAAGAAAGCGGGATTACTAGTTGATGTATCCCAGAAAAATCTCTCATCAAAATTTTTAATCGAGAAAAATAACTAAATATGAAAATCGGAATTCTATCCAGGAATTCATCTCTATATTCGACCAGAAGACTTGTAGAAGCCGCTAAAGAAGCCAATCATGAAGTTGAAGTGATTGACCATTTAAAATGCGATATAGTGATTGAGCAGGATAATCCTACTATTTACTACAAAAGTAAGAAGGTAGATTACCTGGATGCCATTATCCCGCGAATAGGTGCTTCTGTTACCTTTTATGGGGCCTCAGTGGTACGTCAATTCGAGATGATGGATGTTTCCAGTACCGTTCATTCACAGGCTTTGGTACGTTCCAGGGATAAACTCCGAAGTCTTCAGATTTTGGCCAGTGCCGGAGTTGGACTTCCAAAAACTGTTTTCACTAATTACTCAAAAGAGATAAAAAAGATTATTGAATCGGTAGGTGGAGCTCCTTTAATTGTAAAGCTACTGGAAGGCACTCAGGGAAATGGGGTGGTTTTAGCGCCTACAAAAAAGGCTGCAGAATCAATGATTGAAGCTTTTCACAGCATGAAAGCCCGGGTTATAGTTCAGGAATTTATAGCAGAATCTAAAGGTGCAGACATACGAGCATTTGTGGTAGATGGTAAAGTAGTAGGTTCAATGAAACGGCAGGGTAAAGAAGGTGAGTTTCGATCCAACTTACACCAGGGAGGCACCGGAGAACTTATAAAACTGACCAAAGAAGAACGACATGCCGCACTTACGGCAGCCAGCGCCATGGGATTAGACGTAGCTGGGGTAGATTTACTGCAATCTGACCGAGGACCTCTTATCCTTGAAGTAAATTCTTCGCCGGGTTTAAGAGGAATAGAAAAAACCACAGGTAAAAATATAGCTTCTCCAATAATTAACTATCTTGAAAAGGCCGTTAAAGAACGAAAGAACAATCCATTGCGGAGGAAGAAGATAAAAAGGAATGCCTGATATTATAACCATCAACAACCATGAGGTTGGACTTGGGGAGCATGAAAAGATAAACCTGAATATTGCCCGCTTACCCACTTATACAGAAATAGATTTACCTGTTTTAATCTACCGTGCTAAAGAAGACGGACCTGTATTACTACTTACCGGTGGTCTGCATGGGGATGAAATAAACGGCGTGGAAACAATCCGAAGAATGATTGAAGAAAAATCGATTATACCTCAGCGTGGTTCCGTAATTGCTGTACCCATTGTCAATATATATGGTTTTATACAAAATGTACGGGGCGTTCCGGATGGCAAAGATATTAACCGTAGCTTTCCCGGGACTAAAAGAGGATCGTTAGCCCGGTTGCTTGCCCATACTATAATGAATGAGATTATACCTCATATTGATTGTGGAATCGATTTGCATACCGGAGGAGCCAGCAGAGCCAACTATCCGCAGATCCGGTGTTCGTTTAACAGTGAGCGAGCTAAAGAATTAGCCCATGTCTTTAATGCCCCCGTTACCCTAAATTCTTCACTCATCTCGAAGTCTTTTCGAAATGCTGCTCATAAAAAAGGGAAAGAGATTATTGTATATGAAACAGGAGAATCTATGAGATTTGATGAAAAGGGTATAGAAGAAGGAATCCGTGGCATTCAGCGAATTATGGAGTACCTTGGGATGAATGATGAAGGCCCTGAACAGCAACCTTCAAAAACATATAAAAAATCAACCTGGGTAAGAACTCATAATTCAGGTTTATTTACACCAAACATAGCACTGGGTGATGAACTGGACCGAAAAGAACTGCTGGGCTGGGTTAAAGATCCCTATGGGAAACTCAATGCCAAAATCACAGCTCCTAAAAGTGGTATGGTGATTGGCCTAAACAATTGCCCTGTAGTAAATAAAGGCGATGCCTTAATACATTTTGCATTTAACTAATAGAATAGAACATTGGATATAGATTTAATTTTTACCGTTTTAGAAACTTCAGATTATAAATCTGTGATCAGCTCCGGAAGCTTTATACCTGAATCGTTTGAAGAGACGGGGCATATACGATGCTTTGAAGGTGCCCAGGCCGAACAAATCATTAATAAAAACTACAAGAGCCACTCGTCTTTGTTATTGGTTATTATTGATCCCATACGGATTCAGGCTCCCATAAAAAGAAATAAAGAAGACGGTGTAGAGTATATTGATGTTTTTGGAACCTTTAATACTGATGCTGTTATAGATAAAATAACGCTTCAGAAATCTGACAAAGGAACCTTTGCATTAAAAGTTAAGCACTACGACTAATCATTGAATAAGACGATCTGTTTCATAATAAACTGTGCTTCTAACTCGAACAAAGCCGAAGTCTTTTTTCGGAATAGGGAGCCCGAGGTTCTGAAAATGTTTAAACAGGCCGCCTTTATTTATATAGATGAAGATGGATCAATTCGGGAAACAGCCAACAAAGCTGCCCGGGAATATGAGGTTATTGTAGCCTGTGGTGGTGATGGTACCATCAAAGAGACGGCGAATGCGCTTATCCATACCAATGTTATACTTGGAGTTTTACCCATTGGCAGTGGAAATGATTTCGCCAAAAGCATAGGGTTGAGTACCGATTTCAGAAAAAACCTGGAAATATTACGTTCTTGCAAAACTTCCGGAATTGATGTTATACAGTACGGTGAGGGACAATATTTTTTAAACACAATGGGATTTGGCCTGGATGGCCGCACCAATTACTACGCTGCTATTCTTAATAAATGGACAGGAAAGCTGAGGTATTTCCTGGGTGGAATTTACGCTATGATAAAAGCTGACCGTTTTACTTATAAATGCAGCACGAATAAAAATCACATTGAAGGGAGCAGTTGGATGGTTGTGGCGGCAAATGGAGCTGTGGAAGGAGGTAAATACAGAATATCTCCCGATTCATGCAATTCGGATGGAATCTTTGAAATCATTATTGTGAAACCCATTTCCCGGCTTCGTTTAATCCTCGAGTTCTTGAAGCTTTCAATGGGTTTTTCCTTTAGCAAACAGGTGATATACCAGGTTACAACGAAGGAATGCAGCCTTAGCCTTGACCAAAAACTCCACATTCATGCGGATGGGGAAATAGTTAAACAGAAGTCATTCTCCATTGATTTTAAATTACTCAAGAATAGCTTAACTGTAATAAAAGCTTAATATATCCTTCATCAGATCTTCACCTTATGTAACTAACCTCTGTTAACATCTAAGTAACAATGAGGTTGTTATGCGAGTCCCAACCAAAATAATTGATCGGAAAAAGAATCTAAAAAAGAATTATTTACTCCGTTTGGAATTAGGCTTCATTCTATCACTGTCCATATTTATCGTCATTGCTAAAGCCGATTTGCGTCCTGCATTAAAGGAAGAGATAAAAGTGGCAACCACTCAAGAAACATTTAAGATAGAAGATGTAATTCAAACCAAACAAAAACCATTGGCACCTCCGCCACCTCGTCCGGTTGTTCCGGTAGAAGTTCCCAATGATGAAATATTTGAAGAAGTACTTATAGAATTTGACTCTGAACTGGATTTAGAAGAACCTATTGCCATTCCGCCACCACCGCCAGCAACACTTGAAGAAGAAGTAGAGGAGGAAGAGGAAGAAGAAATATTTGTAGTAGTAGAACAGAGACCCAAATTAATTGGGGGACTTGCGGCCTTTCAGAAAACGCTTGTTTACCCTGAATTAGCGCGTATGGCAGGTATAGAGGGAAGAGTAGTTTTACAATTTGTAATTGATAAAGAAGGCAATGTAATCAACCCTGAAGTAATACGCGGAATTGGAGGGGGATGCGATGAAGAAGCTATTCGGGCAATCAAGGAAGCAAAATTTATTCCCGGTAAACAGAGAGGCCGTCCGGTGAACGTTCGATTTACAATGCCTGTATCTTTTGTCTTGAAGAAAAAAACAGGAAATTAACACTTACAGTAGCTTCCCAAATAGACTTAACTTTTAGGGATGGAGCCTTTGTTGATAACAAAGGCTCTCTTTATGTGTGGTTGTCGGTATTAAGCTTATTAATAGATTGTGTAAGCTCCTCATAACTAACCGGTTTAATAAGATAATCCACGAAATCGGTAGACTCAGCTCGTTCGCGATTATAGGGATCCGAATTACCAGTAATAAAGATTACAGGTGACTCTATATTATTTTCCCTGATTTGTTTCATCGCTTCAATACCATCAAGGTTGTCCTCGAGCATTATATCCATTAATATTAAATCCGGAGACAAATTTTTTGTTTTTTGTACAGCGTCGTGCCCCTTGGATGAAATGGCTAATACTTCAAGCCCAAGTCGCTCGACCATTTTTGTAAGAAGGAGAGATAATACTTTGTCATCTTCGACAATAAGAACTTTCATAGATGAATTATTAGTCATTTTTTCCAGCCTTAATCTATTCATTTATTAGATAAAGAAACAGTTAATATATTTGGATTTCTAAGTGTTATGAATCTATAACCTTATGAATGAATTAAATTGTATCAAGCTTAATACCTATAATGAATTTTCCCCCATATTAATAGCCTATTATTAATATATCAATTTTACCCAACGTTAACTTTGTATACATAACTTATCGTACAAACAATTGATTCCTTAAGCATTCATTGCGCAAAAATAAAGAAGTTTAATTCAGATAAATAAGACAAACAGGGTAGAAGTAGATCTTCTGATGGTAAATAAAAATTAGTTTTATTTTACATAATATAAATTATATGAAATACATATTATCCTTTTTAATACTTAAATCAGTCAAATATTTCGGTACTTACCCAATTAGTGTGTCTGGAGGTCTTGCTTGTGTAGGTTAACAACGTATTTATTTTTTGAGTTAGTTGGTAGCTGGCTCAGGCGGAAAAAGGTTCGTGTCGTATTTAATTGGGTACTTTTCTTCGGTAGCACCGCTTGTCCATGGCTACATGCCCTAACAAGGAGATTCTGCATCTTCTCCCGATCAAATCGGGATGCGTGCGGGAAAACCCTGTCATCCCGGACAAGGCGTAACGAAGTGAAGTCGCCGATCCGGGATCTCCCGCCACATGGGTTGCACCTGCCACGGCCTCGTTGTTAACCACCTTGCCCGTACCAGGGAGATCGCGGGTCTTCGTATACACTTCACCCGCGATGACTCCTTCTTTAATACTCCCGTAGTTTAGAGAGGTGAACCCCGCCCGATATCTTGGTTCATTTTTTAAGGGGCAAATCGCTGGTATTTTCCTCGCCATTTCTCACAGACTCCTGCCAGTGCCGCCAAACCTACACAAGAAGACTTTTTTATGCTACCGGAAGACACCCTTTTCTGGGAAGTACCAATATTCCAAAAAGACCTGGTCTATTAAGGCTTCCCGGTCATTGAGTTATTTGGAGACAAGCGCTGGCAGAAATTTAGTCCGCTGAGTTTTTTACTCCGATAAATTTTTATAGGTGCCAAGCTTTTCTGGTCTTATAGAGTATTGAGAGTTTCCTGTACTTTACTGAAATCAGGAATTTCTCCTACATCACTCATAACTTCTTTATGCTGGAACAAAAACGGCTCTCTTTGAAACTCCATGCATCCCATAAAAATCATCATATAAAACGCCGTATGATTTGCTTACTTCTTTATTGAAGTCGCTGAGCAGCATAAAGTTTAGATTATTGGCTTCTTTAAACGCTTTTAAGGAAAAAAAGCTATCTACACTGATACCTATAACTTTGGCATCTAATGAATTATAGATCTTGAGGTTGTCTCTCGTACTGCAAAGCTCTTTGGTACATACTCCGCTAAACGCTAATGGAAAAAACAAGAGTATTACATTGCTTCCTTCATTTATATCATAAAGGCTTACATCTTCTTTTTGAGTATTCTTTAGTGTAAATTTTGGGGCTTTGGTATTAACATCCATGAGATTAATTTTGGTTTGCTTGTTCCAGTCGCTTAAATCCTACGGATAATAAAATCATGCCGCCTGAAAAAGAAATTTCGGTTATAAGGTTAGAATAATTGCCTGTATAAGCTTCAAAAAACCAATATACAGTATATGCCGTCACTAATAACAGCAGTGAGAGTTTAAAAAATAATCGGGGTGTACTTCTAAAATGATTGATCGAAAATACAAGCAAACATACCACAAGGGCTCCACCCTGGTAAATGGCATTGACAAGCTCTTTAATTGAAATAGAATCGACAACTAAAGGAAAAAAAACGATGCTTATAAATGGTAAAGCGGACATATAAGAGGGAAAACGAGCGAATCCGGGCTTCAGATTTCTAATTAATACCAATAGCGCACTTATAATAATCGTAATAGATACAAACCTCGCCCATTCAAAGATGATATTTCCATACTCCTGGCTTATAAATATAGCCAGGTATCCCGCAAAAATACTCAACGCCGATAATCCAAAATACAGATGAAGCAGTTCTTTCTTTTGGAGATAGATTTGTATAAAAGAAACAAAGGTAAAAGCAGCCGATAACAGAACAATAATATCTATCGAGGCTGAAAGACTCATCAGGAATCTTTTTTGCGGCTATTAAGCTCTCTTTGTGATTGTTTGCTGTTTTGGTACGTTAGGATTAAGTCGGCAATTTCCTTTAACGTTCTTCTTTCTTTAGAAACCATATGAGTCACAAAATCATATAATGTTATAGTATCCCGACCTCTTGAAATTTCTCTCTCCCAATCAATTAGAGGAATGTCCTCAATAATTTTTTTTATGGCTACTCTGTGTTTGGCAATTTTGTACAACACTTTTTGAATATCCTTGGACCGATCTTCATCCAGTTCGAAAGAGTCTTTAGGATGGGTGTATGAATTGAGATTAATGGGGCGTGCCGACTTAAATGCATCTTCTATAACCGGTCTGTAATAGTTTTGCTGAGCGTGATCCAGGAAAAGTAGCGTACCGACAATAGACCGACCTGTAGGCGGTTTTTCCTGGTATGGTACCGAATCGATGACATACTTTAATGCTTCGGCTTCGTGTTCAAGGTAAGAAACATCATCAATTAGCTTATCAACCTGACTTTGTTTGATATCCATTCGTTTAATCTGAGTATTTAAGACCAGTTAGAGGATGCGGGTGTAGAATCATTCTTTTGTTGTTGTTCAACCATATCAACTAAAGAGAGGCCTACATTCCACTCTTTGTCCCGGTCTCTTACCGAATGAATGTTGTTTTCCTCCTGAAAATCCCAAAAAGATCCGAATTGTTGGTTTCTGTAGTTCTTTAAATAGTCGAGGCGCTCTTTTACATCTTCTTTATCTACCAGTAGACGGTTTTTATCATATACTGCGTCTTCTCTGGATTCGAACACAATATCATAATCTTTACTCATCACAATGGCTTCTTCGGGACACACTTCTTCACAGTAGCCACAATAAATACATCGCAGCATATTTATTTCGAAGAAATCAGGAAAACGTTCTTTTTCATCTTCTGTCTCTGAGGCCTGCATACTAATAGCGAGTGGCGGGCACGCTCGTGCGCACAAACCGCAAGCTACACAGCGCTCCTTCCCATGGTCTTCAACCAATACCGGCCGACCTCTGAAAATGGCAGGCGGATCCCACTTTTCCTCTGGGTAATTCAAAGTGAAAGTAGGTTTAAACATTTGTTTAAATGTATACCAGAGCCCTTTAAAGATTTCTGGCAGGTATATTTTTTCCAGGAATCCGAGTTTACGTTCGTTCTCGTAATTACTGCTTAATGCGTTAACGTGGGGTTTTTCGAGGTTTTTTGCCATTCAATTAGAATAGTGATTCTTGTCGAATTTTGCGTTCAAAAATAAACCTTTGATTGGTTAGCATCAAAGATATTTATGAGCTTTTCTAAATTTATTTTTGTCGGAATACCATGGTTATCGGAACACCTTCAAATCCATAATGTTGCCTTATCTTGTTTTCAATGAATCTACGATAATTTGGTGGAAGATCATGAGGGCTGTTCATGAAAAATTTAAACACCGGAGGACTACTTTTCACTTGCGTGGCATAGGTAATCCGCAGCTGCTGTCCCCTTTTCATTGGCAGGGGGCGCTCGTTAAGCATGGTATTCAGAAAATCGTTGAATTCAGGCGTTGAAATTTCCTTGTTGCGTTCGTCAATAACCTGCTGTGCCACATCCAACACTTTATGGATTCTCTGTTTGTTTAATGCTGAAATAGTGATAATGGGCACATAACTGAACTGTGGAACTGATTCATAGATATACTCCTCAAACTCTTTTACGGTATGAGTGTCTTTTTCCGGAACTAAATCCCATTTATTCAGAACAATAACCAAGCCTTTATTAAACTTCTCAGCTTCTCTTAATACCCTTTTATCCTGATCTTCGAATCCCCTCATGGTATCCAATATCAGTATGGCCACATCACACTCCCGGATGGCACGATCGGTACGCACGGTACTGTAAAACTCGATATTCTCTTTAACCTTGGCCCTTTTCCTAAGTCCAGCAGTATCGATAAGCACATAGTCTTGCCCTTTATATTGAAGCATACTGTTCAGAGAATCTCTGGTTGTGCCTGCTATATCGGTCACAATAGCACGTTCATCATCCAGAAGAGCATTAAACAAGCTACTTTTTCCTACATTAGGACGCCCAATAAAGGCTAATTTAGGATCCTTTGACTCTGTCTCTTCTTCAGTTTCAGGCAAAAGCTTAACAGTGCGATCGAGTAGTTCTCCGGTGCCGGTACCGCTTATAGCTGATATGGGGAATAAATCTTCGAAGCCCAGCTCATAAAACTCGGTAGCATTCAGTCTTCTTTCTTCGTTATCGGATTTATTAACAACCACGATAACGGGTTTTTCCTGCTGCCTGAGAATGGTGGCTACAGCTTTATCGAGGGTATTAACACCGGATACACTATCTACCACAAACAGAATAACATCCGATTGTTCAATGGCAATATGGACCTGTTCCCGGATCCCTTGGATGATAACCCCCATTTCATCGGGCAGGTATCCACCGGTATCAATAATATTGAAATCTTTTCCATTCCAGAACGACTCACCATAATGGCGATCTCGTGTCACTCCGTATTCATCGTGAACTATGGCTTTACGCTGACCTATGAGTCGATTAAAGATTGTTGACTTGCCAACATTCGGACGACCTACAATTGAAACTACTGGAAGCATTTAATGTGTTAGATTCTTAGATTAAAACAAGCTAAAAAATACGCATTATTTCGCATATTACTTAACATGTTACAAAGCTTTTATAATAACCTTGGTTTTTTTGGTGCTCTTGGAGTTTCCCTCCTCCTGTTTATCTTTTTCATTTTCTGGATTGCGGGTATCGCCGGCATTACACTTCCCTACGATGGAGGTAAACAAAGAGGCAGTACCTTTCAAACAATTCTTGCGGTATTAGTTCCCATCTACCCTATCGTATGGCTTATTTTTGATATGTACAGCCAGCATCAGGAAATGAAAGAAGATTAGTTGAGCCGCTTCTTTTGTTCTGCTTCTTTTAACGCTTCGGTCTCTTCTTCCACCAGTTTCCATTCCTCCAGCAGTTGTTGGTTTATTTCTTTAATGAAGCGGGAAGGTTGAGTAAAATAGTCTCCATATGGGGATCTTGCCAACACAGGATAGATTAAATAGAGCATATCTTTTGCCCGGGTGACTGCTACGTATAACAATCGAAGTTCTTCATCCAGCTGTTTTTCTTCCTCCACAGAATATGAAGATGGGATAATACCATCCAGGCACTGAATCATAAACACGTGCTTCCATTCCAATCCTTTGGCCGAGTGAATGGTGCTCAATATTAACGGAGATTCTTCTTCTGTTTTTTGCTCGGTATCTATGGCAGTGGCTGTGATGGGATCGAGTGCAAGTTCTTCCAGCATTTTCGGAAGAGATACAAACCCCTCCGACACATTTATAAAAGCTTCCAGATCTTTAAGCCGTTTAGGGTAATCATCATATCTGTCTTTACAGAAATCCCTGTAATAGTCTACAATAAGCTCAACTACCCTGCTCACAGAATGATCGTGATCTTTTATGTTTACGAGCAGTGCGCTAAGCTCTTTAAGCTGGTTTATATAAGCCTTGTTGGTAGTATCGGAAAGATCTAATTGGTAGGGATTCGAAGCCAGTCGAATCCATTCAAACAAATCCTGAGCAGTTTTTGGGCCTATGCCATCCAGCAGCATCAACACTCGATTCCACGCAATAGTATCCATAGGATTAACCAATACCCGTACATGTGCCAATACATCCTTTATATGAGCGGCTTCGGTAAATTTCTGCCCCCCGTACTTAACAAAGGGAATGTTCTTTCGGTTTAACTCCACCTCCAGGTCAAAAGAATCTCTTCCATTCCTAAATAATACCGCAATGTCGCTGAGATTCATCTCCTGTTCCCGCAATTGCAGCACGGCCTGTGTAATAAACCGGCTTTGTTCATGCTCGCTGGAGGTACGCACCAATGCCGGCAGCTCTCCCTCTTTCCGCGATGAATGCAACTCTTTATCAAACTTAAAGGCTGCTTGCTTTAAGAGGTTATTTGCAACCTCCAGAATCTCAGGAGTTGATCGGTAGTTTTCTTCCAGTTTAATGAGCCGGCATCCTTCAAATTGTTGCGGAAAATCCATGATGTTCTGGTGGGCAGCCCCCCGGAAGGAATAAATACTTTGAGCATCATCTCCAACCACCACTACATTCTTGTGCACACTTGAAAAAAGAGCAGTTAAATCGGCCTGTAATTTGTTGGTATCCTGGAATTCATCAACCATAACAAATTGGTTTTTTGAAGCTACTTTTAATCGTATATCTTCATGCTCGCCAAGCAATTGCTTAGTTTTTATAAGCAGGTCATCAAAGTCCATTACGAAGTTCTTTTCTTTATATGCTTCATACCCCTCAATCACCTGCATTATCTGCTCTTCCTGATCCAGGAACTGAGGGTACTGTTCCTGCAGGACAATCCGGACATCCAGGTTTTTATTGGTTGAAGTACTGATAATCTTGAGCAGGGTATTTTTATTGGGGAACCGCTTACTCTTTTTGGCGAGATTTAATTGTGTTCGCACAAACTGCATCACTTCCAGGGCATCGGCCGTGTCTATAATCGTAAAATTAGACGGATAACCGATTACCTCGGAGTACCGGTGCAACAGCTGGCTGCAATAAAAATGAAAAGTACCTCCCTGTACTTGTTTACATCGTTCGTCAAGTATATGGCTGGCGCGGTTCAACATTTCGTTTGCTGCCCTCCGCGTAAAGGTAAGTAGTAGGATATCCCTGGGATTAATCCCCGATTCTACCAAACGGGCAACTCTGTGTACCAGGGTTCGCGTTTTCCCTGTCCCTGCTCCTGCTATCACCAAAGCCGGTCCTTTCTCATGAAACACTGCCTCCATTTGATGCTTATTCAATAAATCAGAATAAGGGATGGAATAGTCTTCGGGTCGTTTTCGAGGTTCTTCTTTTTTAAGGACAAACTTTTTCATGTTTCTAAAATAGAGAAGATATCCTATATGTAAAAATTATGTATTCACTCGTTGAATTATTCTTTTTTACATTTCATTGATGTAAGAGAATTATCAATAAATAGTTTACAGAAAGAGTGTTTGGACTCCCCCTAAATATTATTGCAGTTTACGGGCTGGTTCTGTTAGCCGTAGTTTTATTTGTTAATAAGCGTATTTCATTTGATGTAACCTCCCTCATCGTTATGGCTTTCCTGGTGGTATCCGGTATTCTCACCCCTTCAGAAGGATTATCCGGTTTCAGTAATCCCGCTACTGTTACTATTGCATGCATGTTCATTTTAAGTGAAGGGTTGAGAAAAACCGGGGCTCTGGATATTGTAGGAGATAATTTTATGGAGCTGGGACGCTATAATTATTTGTTAGCATTGCTGGTAATTATGGGAGGCATCGGAATCATTTCAGCCTTTATTAACAATACTGCTGCTGTGGCTATTTTTATCCCGGTTATGATTTCTCTTTCAAAAGATCTGCAAGTCAGCCCTTCGAAATTGTTAATGCCGCTCTCTTTTGCAGCCATGTTTGGGGGAGTATGTACTCTTATTGGTACCTCGACAAACCTACTGGTTAACTCCATTGCCGAAGAAAATGGAGTTGCTCCCTTTTCCATGTTTGATTTTACCGCTGTGGGCATCTTCTTTTTTGTAGTCGGGCTGATATATTTGTTTACTATCGGGATAAAATTGATCCCAAAACGCCGGGAAGAAGAAGAACTCACCGACACCTTCGAAATGGAAAATTATCTTACCGATGTAGTTCTGCTTGAAGATTCAAAATTTACAGGAACTCCGCTTCACCATACTGAACTCATTAAGAACCTGGACCTGGACATCATTGAAGTGTTCGGCACGGATAATAACTCAAAGAAAGACCGAGAAACATTGATCCTGGAGGCTGATGATGTGCTGCGTATACGCGGCGGGGTAAAAGAAATCAACAAGCTGTTAAACCGGGAAGATGTCACCATCAAGCTTACCGAAAGCTGGAAAGACAAGGATTTTGAAAGCGGGAATGCCCAACTATTGGAGACCGTAATAGCCCCGGAATCATCCCTCGACGGAAAGAAGGTGGCAGACATTGATTTATACCATGAGTATGAAGCAATATTACTTGCTGTTCGCCAACAGGGGAAAATACAACAGGAGAATTTCTCTGAATTAAGGCTCAGCAGCGGCACCTCCCTCCTGTTGTATTGTAATAAAGAGCGAGTGCAGGATATCAAATCTGCTTCAGAGTTTGTTTTGGCTACCACTGTTGAGATACCTGAATTCAAGAAAGAAAAAATTCCGGTGGCCATAAGTATAATTGCCGGGGTTGTTGGTTTTGCGGCTTTAGGAATTATGCCTATTGTAGCCAGTGCCATTTGTGGAGTTATATTGATGATCTTGAGCGGATGCATCTCAAATGAATCAGCATATAATTCCATTAACTGGAAAGTTATCTTTTTATTGGGGGGGATACTGCCTCTTGGGATAGCAATGCAAAAAACCGGGGCGGCCCAACTATTGGCTCATACGGTTATAAATAATCTGGAAATACTGGGACCAAGAGCCATCCTCTCGGCCTTCTTCTTGCTGTCTATGATGCTTACAAATATAATCTCTAATCAAGCTACGGCAGCTCTATTGGCTCCCATCGCCATTGAAACGGCTGCAAAAATCGGGATCCATGCTGAACCTTTATTATTGGCAGTAACTTATGCAGCATCACTTAGTTTTATGACGCCAATAGGCTACCAAACCAATATCATGATTTTCGGGCCGGGCCAGTACACTTTTTCTGATTTTATGAAAGTAGGTACTCCATTAAATATTCTTTTTTGGATTATTGGTACCTTTGTAATTCCCATATTTTGGCCACTATAGAACAATAGTATGAAAAGGATGCTAACAAATTACTTACCGATCCTGAAAGAGCTTAACAACTATTCGTTAACAAAGCTTAAGGCCGACAGTACCGCAGGCCTTACCGTTGGTATTGTTCTTATTCCCCAGGCAATGGCCTATGCCGTTATTGCCGGCCTCCCACCCATCTATGGACTATATGCGGGGCTGGTACCTTTGTTTGTCTATCCAATTTTTGCCACTTCTAAACATATTTCTGTTGGACCTGTAGCCCTCGACATGCTTATCCTTTCGGTAGGACTTGGACTTGTGGTGGGCGATGGAGTTTCGGACAAAGTCACCTATGCTATACTCATTGCAATGCTAACCGGTGTATTCCAAATTGGTATGGGGATGCTAAATATGGGTTTTATCTTTAATCTGTTTTCACGGCCGGTTATTTCGGGTTTCACTATAGCAGCACCCATTATTATTATTTTTAGTCAGCTTGAGAATTTATTGAAGATTGAGATTACAAACTCACAATATATTCATGAAATTCTTATCCAGTTATACATGAATATAGATCAGCTACACTTGCCAACGCTGCTGATCTCTATACTGTTCATTGTGATATTGGTCTTACTCAGAAAGTATGCGCCCAAACTTCCTGAATCAGTTATTGTTGTTGGTCTTGTGTTAATTGTAGCTTCTATTTTTGATCTCAGACAATTTGGAATCCAGGAAATTGACAGCATACCCAAAGGGATACCCGGATTTTCTTTCAAGTGGTTGGGATTTGACACCTTTAAAGAAATTATGCCAACAGCCCTTACTCTGGCGCTTGTACAATTTATGACGGTAGCATCTTTAGCCAAGACTTTTTCAAGGTCATATGATTATTCTATTGACCCCAACCAGGAACTCATTGCTATAGGAAGTAGTAATTTTATTGGTGGTATGTTTAGCTCTTTGCCCGTTTCCGGTAGTTTTTCCCGATCTGCTATAGCTGAGCAGACAGGAACCAAAACAGCTTTTTCCAATATTTTTGCTGGATTGTGGATCCTGCTTACCCTCCTCTTTTTTACTTCCATATTTACGGTATTGCCCATGCCTCTGCTGGGCGCAATTATTGTGGTTTCAGTTGCCCGGCTTATTGATGTGAAAGAGATCAATTTCCTTTTTAATACCAAGCGAAGAGATGCCATTGTAGCTCTCATCACTTTTATAAGTGTGTTAACCATTGGTATTCAGGAAGGCATTATAGTAGGTATTGTATCTTCAGTAATAGCCATACTCATCAAGCTTGGTAAACCAACTGTAGCCGAGCTGGGACTCATCCCCGATACCCGAACCTTCCGAAATATACACCGTTTCGAAGAAGCTAAACAAATACCGGGAATCCTTATTCTTAGAATTGACGCTTCCTTCTCTTTTGTAAATGCACAGTTTTTTAAGAATTATATTTTGGAAAAAAGCATCACCAGGGAAAAGGAAACTCAGTTTGTCATTATTGATGGCAGCACTATCGGAGACCTTGATGTATCAGCTATGGATACCCTGGTTATGATTATAGATGCTCTGAATGAAGATGGCATAGAGCTGTATATTTCTGGACTGATAGGCCCGGTCAGGGATGTAATCTGGGATGCCAAAATGCGAACGATCTTTAAACACGATCGTTTCTTTGATACCGTACACGATGCCGTGGAAGAAGCCCTTTTCCACATCGATGATGCCGACAGCAGTGAACGCCTGCAAGACTACCGTTCACTCAGTTTGTGATACAATGGTTTCAGTTTATATTCTCTGTTTGGGAACTAACTAAAGGGATTGTGAGGTGTTCTTTTGTTTATTTGTAAAAACTCTTCATAATATGGAGACCGTTCATACAATTCCCGGTTTTCATTGTTAACCCTTCCTTACTGACCTGATAATAGTATTATCTCTAAATCACAGAACAACCTATGCCCCATATTTACACACTTTTCTTTTTTGTCTTTTCCTTATCCCTTACCTCTTGCGCCAAAGCTAATCATGAACAGAAAAATACAAAAGCACAGTCAGAAGATATACAGTATGCAGATTTTATCCATCAACAGATTACTCATAACCTGCATGTTTTTAAATCTCCGGATTATAATACCAATGCCGGGGTTTTTATTGGAGCAGAAACCATTCTTTTAATTGATCCCATGACAGGACGAAACAACCATGAAAACCTGCTAAGCGCTATCCGGCAATTGTCTGATAAACCCATCAGCTATGTCATAAATACCCACAGTCATGGCGATCACAGCGGGGCTAACTCCTTTTTCAAAGAACAGGGGGCATCCATCATATCACAGGATAATGCAAAATACTCAAGTGCAGTAACCGATATTACCTTTAATGATACTTACAGCATTAATATGGGCAATGAAACCATTGAATTATATCATATAGCTGCCCATACCCTGGATGATGCTCTTATTTATTTTAAGAACAGTAATGCCATTTTTATGGGAGATACCTATATGACAGATACCACTCCTCATTTCTATTATGGCGGCGGCAGCAAAGGCCATCAGAATATTCTTAATAAAGCTTTAACCCTCGGAGATGAAAATACAATTATTGTTCCTGCTCATGGCAAACAATCATCAAACAAGCCAGAATTACAGGATTATCTGCAAAATTCGATACAATGGATAGAGCGCATAAAAAAACTATATAATGTGGGTATGAGTGCATCCGAAATAAGTACTGATGCTCAAATTGAACAACTTGCCCGTGCATTTAATCTCCGTTTTGGAGTATCATCACAATCCATAGAAAAAACAATCTCCATTGATTTAATGGAAGAAGCTGATATTTCTGAGGCTGTTCTGAAACAGTATGAAGGGACCTATGAATATGAAGGAGGAAATACCGCCGAGATTTTGATTGTGGGCGGCGATATCGTGTTTCGCAGTGAAGGAGGTTACATATATAAACTCAGACCCATATCAGAAGATAGATTCCAGCTAAAGGGACAGTTGACAGATCGGTATGTTTCTCTGCAAAAATCCGGGAGTAAACTTGTATTCTTTAATGGGCGGCAAACATTAACGGCTCAAAAGAGGTAACTATCTGGCTGTACACACCAACAACACAACGTACATTCTGCACAGAATTGGAAGAAAACTATCATCTCTTTCCATGAGAAAAATAATTTCATCCATTTTTCCATTTCTCCTCTCACCCGGATATATTCCAACCTGAAATTATTGGGGAATTTTTAAATGAGTTCAAATAAATAAATGATAAACGAACCCTCTTTTGCTCCCAGAGAGTGCGGCTGGATTGAGGTTGTTTGCGGCGGTATGTTTAGCGGCAAAACAGAAGAACTAATCCGCCGGGCTAAACGAGCACATATTGCAGGCCAGAATGTTGTAATTGTAAAACCGGCCCTCGACAAAAGGTACAGCGAAACAGAAGTCGTTTCTCACAATGAGTCTGCCCTTCCGAGTATACTTGTAGATACAGCTGATCAGGTTGTATTGCTTACAGCCAATGCAAAAGTTGTATGCATAGATGAAGCTCAATTTTTTGATGAACGCATTGTTGATGTGGCCAATACACTGGCCGATGACGGCAAAAGAGTTATTATAGCAGGTCTGGATATGGATTTTGAAGGGCAACCTTTCGGTCCAATGCCCTATTTGCTGGCTATTGCCGAATACGTTACCAAACTACACGCCATTTGTGCCGAAAGCGGAGCTATTGCCAATTATTCGCAGCGAATTATAGAAAAAGAAAGTCAGGTATTGGTTGGGGAATACGATGCCTACGAACCCAGGGCCCGCCACTGCTTCCGCCCTCCTGTAGACCAACGCAGAGGCCGCCCCATAAAACCTTTTGAAAAGCCAGAACAGATTTCAGGCAAAAAAGAAGATCAAATAGAAGAACAAACAAACACAGAACACACCTAAATGGATATACTTCGTGGAATTATGGGAATGGCCACTATCATTGGTCTGGCCCTGCTATTTAGCAATAACCGAAAAAATGTAAACTGGAAACTTGTTGGAGTTGGCCTGGGCATACAAATGCTGCTCGCCGTCTTTATTCTAAAATCAGATGCTCTTACTTCCCTTTGGAGTCCACTGGGCTGGCCCATGCTTGGATTTGAAAAGCTTGCCAGCTTTTTTGTAGTTGTTCTGAATTATACTACAGAAGGAGCGGAATTTATCTTTGGCCGTTTAGGCCATGGTCCTGGCTTTGAAGATAGTTTAGGTGTGTTCTTTGCATTCCAGGTGTTACCAACTATTATCTTCTTCGCCTCATTGACGGCTATACTCTACCACTATGGTATTCTGCAGTTTGTTGTTAAGATCGTATCCCGGGGTATCCAAAAATTGTTAGGCACTTCCGGGGCCGAAACTCTGTCCGTTGTTTCAAATATATTTGTTGGGCAAACCGAAGCGCCCCTTGTGATTGAGCCATTTATCAAAAAAATGACTAAGTCGGAATTACTCGCTGTTATGACGGGTGGAATGGCCACTATTGCCGGCGGTGTAATGGCTGCTTATGTGGCTATGCTTGGCTCCTCTTTTGCCGTGGCTAATGGGTTAGATATTGAGGTCGCACAACAACTGTTTGCAGAACGCTTACTGGGGGCTAGTTTAATGGCCGCTCCTGCAGCCTTGGTAATTGCCAAAATTCTATATCCGGAAGACTCTGAGCCCGTTACCAAAGGGGATGTTTCTATGGTGGTGGAAAAGACGGATGCCAATGGAATTGATGCTGCCGCAACCGGTGCTGGAGTAGGGCTGAAACTTGCCGCAAATGTGGGTGCCATGTTGTTAGCTTTTATTGCACTGCTGGCCATGTTTAATGGTATTTTAGGCTGGGGAAGTGATCTTACCGGGATAACCTCTTTAATGGGCGGAGAAAGCCTTACGATTGAAATGATACTGGGATGGGCATTTGCCCCCCTTGCATGGATGGTAGGCGTACCATGGGCCGATGCTGTAAACATGGGTTCATTATTGGGTACTAAAATCGTATTAAATGAGTTTGTTGCATACCTTAAACTGGCTGAAGAAGTAGGAGCGGCGAACCTGTCTCCTAAAACAGTAGCAATGGCAACATTTGCTTTATGTGGATTTGCTAATTTCTCCTCTATTGCTATACAGATAGGAGGAATTGGAGGTTTAGCCCCCAGCCGGAAAGCAGAGTTAGCTAAATTCGGTATTAAAGCCGTTTTTGCAGGAACTCTTGCCAATTTGATGACTGCGACTATAGCAGGGATGTTCTTTTAAACACCAATCAAAATTTATCAGGAAAACAATCTTCGCTATGGCAAACAAACGCTTTTTTTGTTTCTATACATTAATCTGTTGCATCTTAATTTCAGGATCAGCCTTTGCTCAGTCTCAGGCAGAGCATATTACCATAGGTAAGGTAGATGGTGAAGCCATTACTTACGGTGAGTTAAAAGCCAACTACAGAACCAATGGAACCTCCAGCCTTAGCCTGGAGAAACTGGAGGAATTTCTTCCTGTGTACCTTAACTATAAAGCAAAATTAAAAGCGGCCCGCGACAACGGATACTACTCGAATCCCCAAATACACTCCGAGTATCAACAATACGCAAAACAAGCGGCCTATGCATACTGGCTTGATAAAAAAATTAAGTCTGAAGTGTTCGATGAATTTTATAATCGCTCGCAGCATGAGTATAAAGCTTTTCACATCCTCGTAGCGGCAGAGGAAAATGCGACTGAAGCAGAGCTGGAGCAAATTCGGAAAAAATTGGAAGAAGCTCGCCAAAAAATTCAGAATGGTGAAGATCTTGAACAGTTAAACCTGGAGTATTCCTCTGTACGCAATAATAGAAGCATGGGCGGCATACTTCCCTGGTTTTCGGTGGGCAAAACCGTACGGGCCTTTGAGGATGCTGTATATAGCCTCGAAATTGGAGAAGTCTCAGAACCTGTTAAAACCCGCTTTGGCTATCACTTGATTGTACTGCTTGATAAAAGGGAACGCACCAATAAAAGGCTGGTAAAGCATCTCTTTGTACGTGAAGCTTCCGACTCTTCCGATATCAAAAGAATCAATAATGCATATGAAATGCTGGAATCAGGTGGTAAGTGGCCCGAGGTTGTAACCAAATTCTCCCAGGATGCGCGATCGAAAAGAAATTCCGGTCTTATTGGCTGGGTTAACTATGGAGGAAATGTACCGGAGCCTATTGTTGATACCATCATGGAGCTGCCTGAGCAGTTAAAATATTCGAAACCGGTCAAAACTTCCTATGGATACCATATCTTTCGGGTGGATTCTACAGAAAGTTATGAATCTGAAGAAGATAAAAAAGAAGCCATAATGAAGAACCTCGAAAAAACGCCTTATTACCAACGCAACAATACGTTTGTAGTGTCTTACCTGGAAGACAAACGCGGTGCTCAAGTAAAGAAGGATGTACTCCAATCATTTGAAAATTTACTTGCGGGACAGGATTCTACCCTGGTATCAGAATTAACTATTCCTTCAACAATGGCACAAAAAGTGCTTTATATTTTTAATGATAAAGAATATTCCCTGAACGATTTTCATCAATACCTTGTAAAGAGCCGGGAAGAAAGATCGGTAGACAGATATCAGGGTGACTGGTTCAATGATTTCACCAAGTACATTGTAGACTCTCAAATTGTGGATCTCACGGTAGCTGTTTTCCCAGAATTTAAGGAACAGCTTCGGGGATATTTGGATGGCTTAATCATTTATCAGATCAGTGATGATTCGCTATGGAATACCGCAACCGTAGACAGTTCTATCCTCCGAAAACTATACAGAGAACAGCCTGACAATTACCGCTATCCTAAACGTCCCTATTATTATTTATTCAGAAGTTTTCAGGATAGTACTTTGGCACAGGTACAGGCTTTTGTACAAAGCGGAAACTCCCCCGACAGTGTTCGTACTCACTTTAGTGATGTCTCTGTTATCTCAGATTCTACCAATACTTTTAATAACGAGCCTTATGACAAGCTTCATAAAATGGATGCAGGCTCCTTCTCCAATCTATTTGATTATAAAGGACGAAGAGCTTTTTTCTATCTTTCGAGCTGGCTGGAGGCTCGTAAAATGACCTTTGAAGAAGCTTTTAACAAACTCTCGTCCGACTATCTTCCCCTCCGGGAAACACGCTGGCTCAACAAACTCAAAGACAGGTATTCGGTTATTGCCTACCCTGAACAACTAAAATCTGCTTTTAATCAAGATCCTTCTCTTAACCCATGAAATATGGCTTTCTATATATTGTAAGCTTTGTTTTAGTGGTTGCCGGATGCAACCGCTCCCCTATGAATCAGGACCATCAGCTGGCTCAGGTTGGGAACAGTGTACTTTACAAAGCAGAGGCAAAAGCTAATATCCCCTCGCACATTTTTGAAGCAGACAGTATATCGGCCTATCACAACTATCGCGATGACTGGATACGCCGGGAAATTGTATTACAAGAAGCAGAACGCATCAATTTTACCAACCAACAAAATGTGCAGGCTCAACTCAAAAGAATACAGGATGAGTACATCTTGCAAGCTGTTCAAGACTATATTATCGCACAGCATGATAATGACATCACCATCACAGATGAGGAAGCCCGTTCATACTACCAACAGAACAAAGATAAATTTACGTTGAACGAACGATATGTCCGTTATCGTCATCTTAGTGCCGGCAGTCGAAGTGATGCACAAAATGCCCGGCAAGAGCTCTTAGCAGGTATTCCCTGGCCCGAAGTGGCTCAAAAGTATGGGATAAATCCAGAGTTGAATATACAGGAATCGGAACGCTTCTGGCCCATTAGTGTTGCCGGTGGTGAGATTGAACAATTAAGTATATACCTTAATATTATAGGTATTTCAGAAATTTCGCCCATACACAGGGAAGGCAACAATTATCATTTTGTTCAGTTGATGGAGGAGCGCCCGAAAGGAGCACATCCAGAACTCGATTGGCTCATTGAAGAAATAAAGCAATGGTTGCTTCTTGAGAAGCGAAAAAGAGCTTTTAATTCATATGTAAAGAATCTTTATCTTCAAGGTCAGGCGAACAATGAAATCAAAATATTTAACGTTCTTAACGGAAATACGAAATCCGTATCAGACTCCATTTTATCGAATACAATTTCTAATGAAGAATAAACTTTTACTCTCTTTTCTTTTTTCCCTAATTCTTAACTCTAATTTTGTATTTGCTCAGGAAGCACCGAAACTTGCTGATCAGATTGTAGCCCAGGTAAATGATCACATCATATTAAAATCTGAAATAGACCGCGGTGTAGCCGATTATATAAACCAGGCTCGTGTATCAAACCAGCCTATTGAATTTAGTGAAGAGCTGTGGTACACTTTTCTGGAAAATGAAATTGATAAATATGTAGTCCTGGAACAGGCAAGGCTCGACTCGGTCACTGTTTCTGACGACAAAGTAAACCGTGAAATGGATAACCGGGTTCAAAGCCTGGTACAACGGGCCGGTAGCGAAAAAGCGGTTGAAGAAGCTTTTGGGAAGTCAATATTACAGCTCAAGGTAGACTTCAGAGAAGATTTCAGGCAGCAAATGGTAAACAGTAAAATGCGGCAATTAAAAATAAGTGAAATTGAGGTTACCCGGCCTGAGGTGCAACAGTTTTTCAACAGCATTCCCGAAGATTCACTTCCAACTATTCCTGAACAGGTAGCATTGTCGCAGATTGTGATCATCCCTCCCCCCCTCGAGAATGCAGACAGCGAAGCTTATGAATTTGCTCAACAGCTCAGAGATTCTATAGTAACTCATGGAAAGTCGATTGAAGAACTGGCAAAACGACACAGTGACGGTCCCTCCGGAAAGAATGGAGGATTAATTCAAATGACGGCGCTGGATATGTTCGTGTCGGAATACTCGGCAGCCGCAGCGGCCCTTGAGCCAGGAGAAATCTCTAAGGTTGTCAAAACTCAGTTTGGATATCACATAATCCGCTTGAATAAACGAGTAGGTGATGAAATTGAAACAAACCAAATTCTTATCAAGGTAGATGATGAATCACTGGATGATGAATATGCGATTGATCGTTTAAATACCATTCGGGACAGCTTGTTATCGAATGAGGAACTTGATTTTGCCCAGGTGGCAAGAGCATTAAGTGAAGATCCCAATTCAGCAAACCGGGGTGGTAAACTTTTTGATCCTCAAACAGGTGAACGTTTAATTCCCCTCAACAGACTTGACCCTGCTCTCTATCGCATTGTACTTTTAATGGATGAGCCAGGCCAAATATCCAAACCTAAAGAATTTGAAACCGGCAACACCGGAAAAGCATTCCGTATTGTACGCCTTGATCGGCAAATCCCTGAACATGAGGCCAACATTAAGCAAGATTATGACCGTATCAAACAAATTACGCTTCAACAAAAACAAGTCAGGCTCATGCAAGAATGGATTCAAAATCTAAGAGATAAATTTTACATTGAATATAAAATTCCTGTTCCCGGTAAGGAGACAACTCCATGAGTAATAAAAGCATTACAAAACCAATCCAATTAGCTGAAGAATTTCATACTGCTTTTAATGACATCAAACAGGAAATCCATAAAGTTGTTATAGGGCAGGATGATATTATTGATCTGCTTCTTATCAGCCTTTTTTCACGAGGACACTGTGTACTTGTTGGAGTTCCTGGATTAGCTAAAACATTGCTTATAAGAACATTAGCAGAGTCATTAAATCTTTCCTTCAGCCGTATCCAATTTACGCCCGACTTAATGCCCGGAGATATAACGGGTACTGAGATTATTGAGGAGAACCGCGAATCAGGTGGTAAAGAATTTAAGTTTATAAAGGGACCTATATTTGCCAATATTATATTGGCTGATGAGATTAACCGTACGCCTCCTAAAACTCAGGCTGCTTTATTGGAAGGAATGCAGGAATATCATGTAACGGCTGCAGGGCAAACGTATGAGCTAGCTCCTCCCTTCTTTGTACTGGCCACACAAAACCCTATTGAACAGGAAGGAACGTATCCGCTTCCCGAAGCTCAATTGGATCGTTTTATGTTTAATGTGTGGGTTGATTATCCTTCTTTTGATGAAGAAAAAGAGATTGTCAGTAAAACTACAGCATATCAGGATGTATCTATCAACTCACTGATTGATGCCAAGAAAATAACTCAACTTCAAGATTTAGTACGCGAAGTTCCTGTACCGGAAAGCGTATTGGATTATGCCGTTCAACTGGTAGCAAAAACACGCCCTAATACCGACAGAGCCCCTGAATTCATCAATAAATATATGAGCTGGGGAGCGGGACCCCGGGCATCGCAGTACCTCATACTTGGAGGAAAGGCCCGCGCACTTTCCCGCGGACGGTACAATGTAACAGAAGAAGATATTAACGCCCTTGCTATCCCGGTACTAAGGCACAGAATTGTAAATAACTATGCTGCAGAAGCTGAAGGATATAATACAGTTAAAATCATCCAGAAACTCATTGAGAGTTTTTAACCAACAATTAGCGGGTTGATGTGGAGTTTCAGGGATTTCAAAATTTACTTCCAACTATTGTTATAGTTGTGGTTATAGCAGGACTTGGAGTCCTGTCCTGGTATTCTTATAAGAAAATCACAAGTATACCTGCTCTCTCTAAATGGGGATTAATCAGCCTGCGTGCTGCTGCTCTTATTATCCTCTTCTTATTATTACTGAATCCCTATTTTTATTCTTCGGAAGAAGTTGAAGTAAAACCCAAAATTGCTGTATTCCTTGATAATTCGGAAAGCGTAGCTATTACCAAGGGAGATTATAACGGAAGGGAGAGCTATAACATTCTGATTAACGAGCTGGATTTTGACACAAAAGATCAATTTAACTTTGATTACTATTCGATTGGGATGAACAGTACAGAATTTCATCCTGACTCCCTTACGTTGGATGAGACCCAAACTAATTTTTCCAGGGCAGTCGACAATATACTGGAGCTGGAGGACCGGTTTAAGGCGGGGGTTATCATTTCGGATGGAATCATTACGTATGGGAAAGACCCTTCGTTTGCCGTATCTGCGTCTTCCTTCCCGGTATATACCATTGGTATTGGTGATACAAGCAGCGTTAAAGATATATCGGTTTCAAATGTGCTGACTAATGCTGACGGATATACCAACACCAAACAGCTTATTGAAGCTGAAATAACTCAATCTGGTTTTACGGATCAAACTGTGGTGGTTTCATTGATGGATGGAACTGAAGTGATAGAAAACCAAAACATCTCTTTTGAAACCAATGTTCAGGTAAAAAAGGCTGTATTTGAACTGGAGCTGAGAGAAGCCGGGCTTAAACAGTATCAAATTAAAGTTAATCCTCTGGATGGGGAATGGACTGAGGCTAACAACCAAAAAACCTTTTCCATTAATGTTCTTGATAGCAAAGTTAAGATATTGCATATAGCTTTTAAGGTGCATCCCGATGTTAAAATGCTGCGGTCTATTATAAATGAAGACGCCAATAACGAACTCACCACTCTTACCTGGACAGGCGGAAGAAAGTTTATTGAAGAAATTCCCGAAGACAAAGATTTCAATCTGATTATAGTACATGGCTTACCGCCTCGTAATCCCGCTTTAAATATTATCGATGATCTCTCTAAAACACCCACCATCTTGCTGGGCTTAGATGCCATACAACGAAGTGGTTTACCGGCTTTCAATCAGCTTAGAATTATTAGCAGCAGGGCTAATCGTGCGGTTCAGGTTAGCATAAATAAGCTTTTAAGTTCAGATGAACAGGCTATTATGGAGTTGCCTGAATTCTCGGCAGAAGAACTTCCTGCCTTATTTTCCCCCTTAAAAGCAACCAATCCTGAGCCGGCGAGTAAAAATCTTTTTTCTTCAACCTATGAGAATATCGATACCAATTCGCCGGTCATTAGCATAATGGAGCGGGGAAATGTCCGCAGGGCTCATATCAATGCATGGGGCTGGTATCGCTTCTATCAAAGTACAAATAATGTACACAGACAGTTAACAGTAGATTTATTCACCAATATTGTTTCATGGACTTCCAGTGATCCTGACAATCGAAAGCTGCAAATATCCCCCTCTAAGCAGAGTTTTACCACCAGTGAAAAACCAGGTATTAATGCCAGCCTTCAAAATGAAAGTGGCAGCAGTGAGGAAGATGCTATTATTGAAGTGCGCATTCTTACTGACGAAGAAAACTCCCGATCCTTTAATATGCAAAATGCAGGAAACGGAAATTACCGGCTGGATCTGCCAAATCTATCTGAGGGGCTCTTCAAGTTTGAGGCTACTGCCCGCAAGGGGAACCGGCTCATTGATGAACAAAGCGGTGAATTTCTTGTGTCTAATACAAGTACAGAGTTAACTAATACCAATCGAAATGAAAGGCTTCTTAAAACCATAGCAGCCAATACCGGGGGAAATTATTTTAACTTTACCCAAACAGAAGCTTTTTGGGATAGCTTACGGATTAATAATATTTCTGAACCTCAAACGGAAATAATTGAGAATTACGAGTTCCCCGTACGTTCTATATTCTGGTTTATACTTGTGTTGTTACTTCTTGGCAGCGAGTGGTTATTGCGTAAATTTTATTCTCTCCCCTAACTAATAGGTTATATGTCGCGCTTTTGACTTGCCTATACCCAGGGATGTAACGATATAAATATTCCCATACTCTTTCTCTCCTATTTGCTTAAACCGTTCTTTGCCAAGCAAAGTATTAACTAAGAGTGGTGTGGTATTGGAATGCCCCACCACTAAAATAGCCTCCCCTTTATGGTTGTTCACCAGTTGCTTCATCAGCTCTAAAGGAGTATCCATGTTGTATTCTTTAACCTGAAGCTTATTTATGGATGCTATTGGTTTTGCCGTCATTCTGGTTCTATTATAGGGAGTACTATAAACAGCATGTATGTCAAATGCAGCATTCAGGAGCTTTGTTAATCGATTAGCTCGTTCTACGCCCTTTGCAGACAGCCGGGGATCTTTGGTTTTTGTCTGCTTCTCTGCATGCCGTACAAAAATCAGGGTGGTAGAGTCTGCTGGCACTTCTTTTTGCTGTGCAAAAACCGTACTGCCAATTAATAGGATTGCCAATGCCAGGAAAATAAGTCTGGTATATTTCATAGTAGACAGGTTGATTCGTTGCTAATATAAAAAAAGGACGGCTTAATACCGTCCTTTACTCTCCCACCATATATAAAATTATTTACTTTCTGAATAGAACAATAACTAATCCTACGATTGCCAACAGAGAAACACCCAACAGAATTGGAATTATCCATGACCTGGGTTTTGCTTCATCCCGCCAGGTAGTCATTTCACTGTCAATAGAAGAGATTTGATGCATGGTGAGCACTTCCCCTTCCTGGACATATCTACTCCATTCATTTTTAATTTTGGTATTCCAGAATTGGTTGAATTTTTGAAATTTATCGTAATTCCCGGATGTCATCATTTTCTTCTGACTGCTTTTCTTCGACTCTTTAACAAAATTATCCAGAGCTAAAAAGAAGCTATAGCTATTATCAAAAGCTGAAAGATCAAATTTATTATTTTCCAGGTAGGTATCTAAAGAAGCCCACATACTCATGGAAGCTGAAGCCCGCCATTCTTCTAATTTAGATTCAACCCTATCTGACCACTCAACCCTATTCTCTCCTCCGTAAATACGGACAAGTCCATCTCCGATATCATTCCAGGCTTCATTAAAGCGTTTTTGGACGGCATACATTCGAAGGTAATCTTCTGTAGTAAAAGATTTATTAGACCTTTTAAGTGTCTCGATATTATTATCAATGATCGTGTTGATGATAACCAAAGGGTTTTCATCATTCTCTATTTTGCCCGCCTGCATCTTATTTGTGAGTTCATCAGTTTTTTGGGGACTCAGGCCTTCATAAGCAATTAGCAGGGAATCCACTACATCCAGTATAAACTTATCCCTTTCTTGCATGCTTTGGCGATATCTCTTAACCAGTCCGGCAAGCCTTTTCTCACTTTCCTGCGAAGCTAATATTTCTTGTCGTAGAGAGTCGGAGTGTTTGTTTAAACGTTTAATCTCCCCTCTGAATGAAGTGATTTCTTTATTCAGTTCGGCCAGTTTTTCGTTTTTGTTTTCTATCACCAGCAGCCGCTGTTGAATCTCACGCCCCTTCTCTTTAAGCAAGCCAATTTCCCTGGTATAGTTTTCCGGGTATAGCGCGCTATTTAACAATTCACTGTGTTCCGTAAACTTCATATCCAACGAATCAACTTCCATGATTAAACTATCTATTTCAGCAGCATTGGCGGCTGTACGAAGTTCTGATTCAAGGGTAGCGTATCTCTCTTTAAATTCTTCTTTTATTTGATAATCTGACTGCTGGGCAAAAAGACCGGCAGAACAAACACATACTAATAATATTGCCAGTATTGGTTTTGCACAAAATTTCATGATTGGTCCTCCTTTTCAATTGAATTAATTCCGCTGGATGTCAAGCTTACTATTGTTGATGATTTCTGATCCAAAAGGTGTACATACGGGCTTCGCAGATTAAAAGCGGGATCGATTAACCCATTCTCTGCAACCTTAATCTTCTCTTTTAAAATAAGTTTCCCTTCTCCCTGCTCCATCACATATACATGATTGAAACCGTTAGCGGTTATGAAATAATAGCCTTCAGAGTTTCGGATCAGGCGTACTTCATCCACTTTAAGTTCATCTATGTCATTAAATTCTTGTTGCTGGATAGGCAGGATATTAAAGTGCAGTCCATGCCGTTGATCATATACTTGTCCATCTTTTTCAGGAATCAAAACAGACTCAATGCGGTGAGCGTAATCTACATTGCTAACTTCAAAAGAGCTTTTACAAGCCGTGAAGAGCAGAACAGTACAAATGATAAAAAGAGTTTTTTTCTGAAACATTGTGTTAACCTCTCTAATGTAATTGGATGTGTTACCAATTATATAAGTACAGGCTCATAATGTTCCTTAAGTATTAATTACTCAATAAGGATACTTTCAATTTGAGTGCTATCTTCAAGCATTTTCCGGCCTTCTAAAAAAGAGAGTTCAATAATAAAGGAATAGCCTACTACTTCTCCCCCCAGCCGTTTTACCAATCGGGTTGCAGCTGCGGCCGTGCCTCCGGTGGCAATTAAATCATCATGGATTAAAACCCTTGCGTTTTCCGGTATGGCATCTTTATGCAGTTCTACACTATCTTCTCCATATTCAAGTGCATAGGTTTCTGATATTGATGCAGCCGGAAGTTTACCTGGCTTACGAACGGGTACAAAACCGGCGTTAAGATCCATTGCTAAATTGGTGCCAAACAAAAACCCTCTTGATTCCAACCCTACTACACAATCTATATTATGGTGCCTGAATGGCTTTGAAAGCATATATGAGGTTAGTTCGAGCGCTCTTTTGTCTTGCAGCAGGGTGGTAATATCTTTAAACTGAATTCCCTTTTTGGGGAAGTCGTTGACTGTTCTGATATTCTCTTTTATATATTCTTTTATGCTTTGATCTACTTTTTCCATTCAAATAAGATTAAGTTCAGCCGAAGGTAGTCAAAACCAGATATAGCAATCAAGTTTATGAACAAATTAGATATACAGCATGCCCGGAAACATCAAAAGTTCATGGCCAGGGCTTTTATGTTGGCCGAGCAGGCTTTGGATGAAGATGAGGTTCCCGTTGGGGCTATTATTGTGAAAGACGATGAAATTATAGGTAAAGGATATAACCAGGTTCAACGCCTAAATGATCCTACTGCCCATGCCGAAATACTTGCTATCTCTGCAGCTTGTGCCAACATTGGAGAAAAGTACTTATCGGGCTGCACTATGTATGTAACCCTTGAACCTTGTCCTATGTGTGCAGGAGCTCTTGTATGGTCCAAAATAGACCGGCTTGTGTACGGAGCCCAGGATGCCCGGACGGGAGCTTGCGGCAGCTTATTTAACCTGGCTGCAAATCAGAAGTTAAACCATCAGGCCGAGGTCATTCAGGGAATTATGGAAAAGGACAGTGAACATTTGCTCAAAAGCTTCTTTGCCAAAAGACGAAAATAATAGGCTCATGTTGATTTGTGTGGGTATTGGATTCCTCATTCATTGAGGGGGCTGTTATTGGTGAATTTTTGTTTGCAGTTCTATGAAGATATGAACGAGAAAAAGTAAGCACTATAGATGCTCAGTAATTTTTTTAACCATATGAGTAATCGATGGAGTTTCTGCTCCCCTTTTGTGATTCTGATAACCGATCTCAAAACACAGCTTCCACTGCTTGCATAAAATACTGATTGCATCCACAAAGGTATATTCTGAATCATACATATTGGTAGATTCTGAGGTAACACCATTCAACTCTATTACTTTTATGTCTGCCCCGGCTTTAAACTGATCCAGAGTGGAAACCTTAAGATCGTACCGGCCAAAGTAGAAGCCCTCAAAACTTTTACTGATCTTATCTAATTGCTGAAGTAGTTCAGGTGATTTTAGGTGTGTAGCGTCCCAAAAAACAGCCCCCCTGGCGTGTGTCCCCAGTTCAACCAGGTGAATTTGTTTTCCCTTTTCAGGAATATGGTATAAATCATCTATCTGTTCCTCAAAATGTACTTCCGCCATGCATACGGCTCGTTCATCTTCTAATATTAAATGCTCAAGGGTATGGTTTCCATCTCCTGTTAAGGTTAGAAGGTTTTTGCCGGTAATGGAATATATATTCCCTTTTTCTTGATTGGGATAACGATAATAAAATACTCCAAACTCTTTTCCCAATACAAACTCCTGAATTATCATATCCTCACTCAACTCAGAGAGGTGATTTTCAAGTTCCTGGCTGTTTTTTATAATGAGTACCCCTTCTCCTCTTTGTCCCTGATCAGGTTTTAGTACTATGGGGAAGTCTAACTCTTTGTTTTCCATAAAAGAGTGTGCTTCTTGGATTCTTTGGGGTATATCCCAATTTGCCCGAAGTATGGCAAAGCTTGCAACACTGTTCTGAAGTCCAATCTGACTAAGAATCTCATATTTAGATTCTCCAATAAAACCACCTTCCGGCATCCCCGGATTGGCTGCAGTGCATACCGTCAGTTTTTTGAATTTAATCCATAGATATACAACATAAAGCACTATCGGAAAATAGATGACATATATGGGCCAAAACTCCCAATTTCGAAGTCTCCTCCACTTTCCTATCATCAGCCTTCTACCCCTGTAAGTTAACATAGGAATAAAGAATTTGAATACAGCCATAATCAGCAGAACAACTCCAAGCAACACCCAAATTACATAATCCTGGTACAGTGTAAAGTAATAAATAAGCTTTTGGCCGGCCAGAACAGAAGCCCCTACCAGGATTGGCGTCCACATTATGGAAGCTATTCCAAAATAAAGGATGAACATCAGAAAACTGGCGTCAATAATACCCGCACTTAGATAAGTTGGGAAGCGACTTCCTGGAATAAACCGGCTGATTATAATAATAACAGGTCCCTTAGCCTCGAACCAATGATTGGTGCGTTCAATATCTCTTTCTGAAATAAACCATTTGACAGGCGCTTTTTTAAGCACGGCTGCTCCCAGCCATTTTCCAAGAAGGTATACCAGGATATCCCCGATAAATATACCGATCAGACAAGCGGTGACAGCCGGAACAAAACCAATTAATCCCCTTGCAGCCATCAATCCGGCCCCAATACAGCTAAGGTCTTCGGATACAAAAGTTGACACAATGATCAGAAGCATGACTAATACCAGCGATCCCCCTTCGATGCGATAGGTTTCACTTCCCCTGAATGGAATAAGAGATTGTGCTATATCCAGGTTTGTGATCTCAATATCCGTTTGACCGGCTGTTTGAAGAAAGCTCTTCAGCCCTGATACAACTTCATTTGACGTTTTCAACGACTGACATTGGTAAGTTAACAACTTGCTTTGTGGGATAATACGATTATGCTCTATGGCAATGCCGGAAGCAACTTGCGGGTCATCCAGGCAATGCTGAATCTGTACGGGGATATCCAAGTTCTGAAACAGTTTCCTTATTTTCCTCTGATCGGAGCTGTTCATGATTTTATAGAAAGCAATTTCTTCTTCTACATCTATAAGCCCAAAGTGCGGGATTCCATATTTTGCCAGTTCAAGAAATAATAATTGAGCTGTGTATATCCCATGATTTAAATGATAGCCTCCCAGTAACTCCAGTTCCTGTACCCCATAAGAGGATAACAGACTGAGTGATTGTACATCTATATCGGTTTCATTAGCGAGGTGAACTCCAGCCAATGTCCCGTATTTATACCCCACCACATGTACCTTATCTACCCGGAGTTTCTGCATCAGTTGCCGGGCAATCATACCTTGGTAATGAAATGAATGTCCCCCGGGATATTGTGAGGCTACGAGGTTAATAAAATCTGGGGTAATTACACGGAAGCTATCTGCGAGTTGCGAAGATATATAGGTAAGCTTATCCTCTTCCTTGCGGGTAATATTCAACAGCAGAACTACATCGGGATCCTCAGAAGAACCATTGTATTCATCCTGATATGAAATATTAATGGCTGCGGAGGAACCTGGTGCATTTAATTCAACACTGGGGAGAGTTGATGGTTTTTCAGCTACCCCACCCCACCTCAGTATCACATAATTCAAGGAAAGGCATACAACATAACAAACCAGAAAGAGCTTCCATGTTCTGCTTATTGAAGACATGTTAGTTTTCATACACTGAATTCCAATATTTCAGTTTCAAGAAGTTAATCCTTATCAAAATTTATGAATGTACGTTTATGGAAACCTTTTTACTTTGTTACGGGAATAAAGTCAGATCTCACACATTCTTCCAGTTTTTTTGAAAGTGTCTTACGGTTATTCATGATCACTTTCTGATCCCCAAAAGTTATATGGGCGGAAATCTTCTTTAATTTCAACAGATTAAAAAAATGAACGAAGAATGGGGTTTCTGTCCACCAACAAACTGCTTTAGAGGCTGGTTCTTCTCCATCACCGGTTGAGTAGTTAATTACCGCATATGACACCGGCATTTTAACCTCAGCTGGATATTGAAGTAACGAAGAGCGGAATGGCAATACTTCTTTTCCGTCACTGGTTGTGCTTTCCGGGAACATGATAATACCTTGGTCTTCTGTAATATTATGCTGAATAAGCCGGTTAACCCGGGTAATATCTCTTCTTTTTTCCCGGTCGATAAATAAAATCCCACAACTTTTTATGATGCTTCCAATTAACGGCCACGATTTAACATCACTTTTGGCAATAAAAAGTCCCCGAACTTTTGAGAACAACAGAAATACATCAATATAACTTAAGTGATTGGATACCAGAAAAAATGGAGGCCCTGGCGGTGTTCCCTTAACGGTGATCTGCATCCCAAGAACAGTACAGGCGAATTTTCCCCACTTATTCAATAAATGACTTCTGTGAAACTCATAATTCAATCCAAGTAAGGATAGAAATGCCACCATCATTATGAGTGCATAAAAAAACAGTGTACCCGCTAAAAAAACAATAAGTTTTAAAAAGGCCCTTCCCGATTTCATAGATAGAAACTAATAATAATTCTATCTAAAAAATAAGGTTTTAGTTTGATCCGACAAGTTTTTTATATCCATTAATATAAAAAAATCAATAGTCTTGAATACTTGATCCAAAGCTGGCGCACTGCATACAGTGGTGCCTACATCCAGATATAATTGAAATAACTTGGGTAATTCAACTGCCTCCGGCTTAAGTACTCCCCTGGCTTCATCCAAACATTGATACTTGGGATGTACATCAATTTGTATTGAAGGATGTATATAATCGTTCTGCTGTAAGTAGCTATACACCTGCTTACCTTCTTCCGGATCCTGAGTTGTGAGGGAACAACAGCCAAAAAGGAATCTTTTTTTGGTGTGGATCAGGTAGTGGGCTAACCCTCTCCATAGCAGATACAGAACCCGGCCATTTCGGTGATCTTTATGCACGCAAGCTCGTCCCAATTCTACCGCATCTCCCAATATGTCAGATGAAAGCTGATTGATTTCGAACTCGTTAGCGGTATAGAATCCATTTCCGTTATGGGCCATTTCGCTATCCTGCATACGATAGGTCCCAATTACAGCATTTGAGTCTTTTTCAATCACCAGCAGGTGGTCACATTGATCATCATACTCGTCCTCATCCATCCTGTTTTTGAAGGATGACTCAAGTCCTTCACCCAGTTCAAGATTAAATACCTGGAAACGGAGTTGGAGAGCTTTTTCTACCTCTTGCCTGTTAACAGCTAAACGAACGGTATATTTATGACTGTTGATGTTAAACGGCTCCATCTTCCAACTATATGTTTTAATTGTTTGAGTACTCATTAACAATTCCATAAAAACCTCAGTTTGGTTGGCAGAATGTTAATAAAGAAAGATTACGAGATGATTATGAATCTGTTTTAAAAATATTGCGTTAGAGAGAATTAGCAAATATTAGTTTAATCCTTCCTAATTCTCTCTTATTTTAAGGAATAATTATATGCTATATCATAAAAAATATACAAAATCAGAGAATGCCGACTGGGTAGTGTTTGTGCATGGCGCAGGTGGCAGCTCATCTATTTGGTTTAAACAGATCAAAGATTTCAAAAAGCATTTCAATGTTTTGCTGGTTGACTTGAGAGGTCATGGAAAATCGAAAGATTTGTTGCAAAAATATTATGAGGAGAATTATTCGTTTGAGTTTATTGCCACTGATGTTATAGACGTATTAGACCATCTTGACATAGAAAATGCACACTTCATTGGAGTTTCGCTGGGAACCATTATTATTCGTACTATTGGTGAGCTTGCTCCCGAACGCGTTAAAAGCGCTGTGTTATGTGGAGCTATTACCCGTTTAAATATCAGATCCAGGTTCCTGGTATTTACAGGACATCTCTTTAAACGTTTCATACCGTATATGTGGCTTTACCGGCTGTTTGCCTGGATTATTATGCCCAGGAAGAGACACGCAAAGTCACGTAATCTATTTATCCGGGAAGCAAAAAAGCTATACCAAAAAGAGTTTCTGAGGTGGTTCAAACTAACGAATGAAGTAAACCCCTTATTGAAATATTTTAAAGAAAAGGAACTCACAATTCCAATGCTGTATGTGATGGGGAATGAAGATTATATGTTTTTGCCTCCCGTTCAGCAAATTGTTCAGAAGCAGGATTCAACCACTCTTGCAGTCATCAATAACTGTGGGCATGTATGCAATGTAGAGCAACCTCAAAAATTCAATGACATCTCCATTAAGTATTTGAAAGAGATTTCTTCCGCTACTCCTTAATCTGTTCATTTTCAGCTTCTATAGTAAACAGCCAGGCCTTATTATTGATTTGTTCTCTTATTGATAGCAATTCATCCAACGCAGTATCCAGTTTACGGAATCCTTCATAAGCCACAAAATGAAAACGTGTTTTGGTATTATACAACATTCGGGTGTTGTATCCGGCTTCATCCAGCCTCTCCATAAAGTTGTAAGCATTGTTCTTCACAATGAATGATCCTCCGATTACAAAGTATTTTAGATCGTTTTCTTCTTCGACCTCCATCCCTTTTTCTTTGTATTCGAGATATTCATCCAGACTAAATGCTTTAGGAACTACTACCATCAGTTCGGGGTATTCTACCGGTAAACTGAGTTCTTCAGCCAATTTCTGCTTTTCTTTGGTTAGCCCTTCATTTTCTGGTTGCTCTTTATCTTCAACCTCCATGTCGACACTGTCTTTTGCAGGCGGTGGGATCTCCTCCTCCATTTCATTAACAGCATCAGCTTGAGCATTTTTATTCTGAAAAACAAGATCCAGGTCAGTTCTCATCCTGTCACGTTCTTGATTTAAGATTTCTCTTTTTGATTGGAGCCTATTATTAATTCGTTCAGAAACAGGTTCTATCAGTTCTGCCTGTACAATGATAATAAGTTCATTTTCGAGATAATCTTTTGAGTCAAACCCAAACAGATATCTTAACCCTAAAAACCACGGGGGAAGATCTTTAAGAATGGGCACCCCTCTTCGAATACTTGTTTCTTCGGTTCGGTACAGACCTGCAATGTGGGTAGATTCTCCATCCAGCAAAATTGCAGATGTGGTAGCCTGTTGTTTGTTGATAATCGTACTTACCACATCAGGTTGTGCAGTGGATCTCTCAACTGCTAAATCCATATAAATAAAAGTAGTGTCTCCGTTATCGATCACCTGCGGGGTAACAGTTAATATAGTACCTGTACTAAAAAACTCATCCGTTACATTCCCGGCTATATCGCGTTGCTTGATCGAAAAATCCTGCCCTACCTGCATGTTTCCTTTCTGGCCATCTACTACTTTTACAGAAGGAGTAGCAAGTACTTTCCCCAGGTTGTCGGCTTCGAACGCACTGAACAATGCCTGCACGCTTACAGGTCCAACCTCTCCCAAATTCGTCAGTATGTTGAACGCATTCTGGGATACATTCCCAGCTCCAAAAGAGTTAATAGAAACAAATTGATCATTAAGGCTTGCATTTGGGATTCCTTCACTTTGCTGACCGGTAACAAAATCAGCAATATTTGCGGGGGCGTCACTGGTTAAAGTTGACCAGTCTACACCTATTTCCCGCAAGGCCCGTTTATTTCCCTCAAAGAAAGTTGCATTTATCCGAATTTCACGTGTTTCGGTATTGATATCCGGACCTGTACTTGTGGCTTGTGTGCCTCCCCCTTGCTGTACACCTTGTTCGGAGTCTGGCGCAGGCGGGTTAATTTCATAGTATTTTTCGTAGGTATCTAATGTCAGATTTTGAAACCTTACTATATATTGCAGCGCTTCTTTCCAATGCATAGGTGGTAAGCTAACACCTATGGCTCCTTCAAAATTAGTATTATTTACAATAAACCTGTCTTCATACTCCAGGGAGAAGGTATTTATAACATCAAGAGCTTCCCCAAAGGTTGTTCCCTTGTCGAAGGTTACAATTTCATCGGGGTTTGTATATTCTTTGAGTGGATCCACTATCTGCGCAAACAGAGAGGAACTCATTATTAAGGTTGTAACTAAAACTGATAAAATCAGCCTTACATTCTTTGCAGTATGGGCGGTAAACTGTTTAGTAATCATTGTTCTATCTCCATGGTTACCAATTCCGTGATGCCACCTTTATTCAAACTAAAAGTAGCTATTTTATTTTCGCTGTCTATAGATTGTAGATATCCAAGGTATACATTATCCCCTTCCTTCAATGTATTCATGCTGCCTGATTGATCAATAACAAAAATTCGAGTTCCGGATAAACCAATTAACCGGCTTTGTTCCACATTAACTAAATTATTCTCGTTCGGGGGAATGGATGTCCTTATAAGTGGATAGAAAGGATTTGCAGTGGATACACTGGGGTTCATTGTAAAACTACTAACCACTTGATTTACATCCTGAAGAGGTACTCGCTGGTAATAACTCTCCAGCCTAAAAGAAAAAGTAACATCGGTTAACTCGCTCCCTTCCGGTGGTTGATTTAATGACAGACTTTTAATTTTGTTGATAAGCTGACTATTCTCCAAGGTATTTACGAATCTAACAAAATTTTCATAATCCCCTATTCCATTTATATCTGAGTTTAGAATACCATATTGATCCATGGTGACTGAATCTACGAGGGTATATCCAAAAAAGACCTGAGCATCACCTTCGCTTATTTCGTTCAGATAATCAAATACATCATCCGGATCATTATTTGGGTACAATGCTTTATCATAGTTTTCTACAATATTTACAGCATTTTGATAAGTCTCATTAAGCTGAGGGTAAGAATCGCTGGTTGCTTTTTTTGAATTGTAATCTTTTTGTTTTTCAGTTTTTGAAGTTTGGAGTTTTTCCAGTTTTGCTTCCTGGTAAAACTTAATATAGGAGTATGATGCTCCCCCTATGAAAAAGAGCGTTACAAGTAGTATTATGGTATTTCTAACAGCGTATGACAAAGTTAATCCCCTCCACCTAATATTTCTTGAATTCCCTGGGTACTTTCAGGAGAATACATTGAATTATCCTGAACGAACTTCCCAATTGTATAACGGAAAGTAAAGACATCCCTTTCTCTGATAACTTCGGTACTTACGTCTGTTAATGTAGCGTTTTCGAAAATATCTGCCATCAGGGGAATTCTGTTTCTCATTATAGCGTAACCTTCTATTTCAGCTATATTATCAGACCCCGACCGCATGGTTGTCAACCATACAGAATTAATATCAGCGATACCTGAATTCATAATATTAAGATTGGTAGACCAGCGTAAAGATCCCCGGATGAGGGTATCTAAAAGAGTTAATGTTGTCTGTATCTGCTCAAGTTCAACACTAATGCGATTATATTCCTGAACAACAGGCTCCAGTGATTGAATCTGCTGATCCAAACTACTTATTTCTGTTTCAAGCATGTTGATTTCTGCAACGTTATTTGTATAGAAATAATTAATTACAATCGGAGACAGGAAAATCATTAATAATAATAAGAATCCATGCCACTGTAGCTTGAAAATCTTTTGGCGATCCTTAACATAGGACGGCAAGAAGGAAACATCTGGGAAATCATTACTATTAAGTCCGGAAGCAGCCCAGGCGGCACCAATAGCAGTTGTAAATGAGGCCACTGTAGAATGATCGTAACCACTGTCGTCAAATACCTCTTCAGAGTATTCAAGTTCTGAGATATCCACATCCTGGAATCTATCTGAGAAGAAATTTACGGCTTCATCTCCCAGTGTGTTGTTACAAAGAATAATTTTGTCCAGGTTAGGTACTTCTCCGGTATCTAACTGGAAAAGTATTTTACTGAAAATAGTATTCAGAAATTTGTTTGATTTTACCCCTTCATTAATAATGGGAGAAACAATCCATAACTGGCTGCCTTTCATAAAGAATACACGGCTTGTGTTTTCCCCATATTGAATAACTCCGGTAATGGTATTGTTATCTAACTCATAATTTGAGCGAATCAAACCAAGCAGCAGGATTTCATCGGGCAGTACTTTATGTACAAAAAGCTTACCGCTGTATAAATTCCTTGTCTTGTTTAATAATTTGAGCAGACCAGCTTCATCATCTATAGAGGTCAGCAGAAGAGCTCCGTCATCCCTGACGGTATATGAGTAGTAATCTTCTCCTTTTGATATACCGTGTAAATCCTCCAGTCGGTCTTCAACAATTACCTGTAAATCTTTTTTCTTAGTGTCACTGAAGTCGACATCCCTCAGTATCTGAAAAATTGTGACGCCGGCGGGGATACTGATTCCAACATCCACTCTTTTTGGGTCAATAGCACTTAAAACATTGTATAAGAGAAGTTCATTGGACCCGGGAGCACCTGATTCGTCCACCATATCAACCCCGGCAAGGGTTTCAGTTTCATCTTCCAGATTGTCAAAATCAATGTCATCAAAATCATCGTCCAGCTCTTCAATACTGACGCCTTCTATTTCGTCCTCTTCTTCTTCAACCCCAAAGATAGATTCATCGGTAAGAGCATCATCTAAATCTTCAAAAATATTTTCTTTTTCAGCGTGAGGTTCTTCTTTTTCCTTTGCCTTCTTTAAAAGCTTAGAAACCAGTTTCACCTGATCTAAATCAACAAGAACAATTTTTTTACCGGATACTTCTATCCGAGCTATTCTAATTGAATCATCATCTACAACAATACCGGTATATTCTTTTGGTCCTATCATATGCTCATTAATAATTAATATCGCTTAGCAGTTGAACCATTTTTGTTTTGTTGTTGGCATAATTTATAGCATTCTCTTTTGAAATCTTCGAAGCCTCATACAGCTTTTTAAGATCCTGTTCCATAGTATTCATGCCTTTTTCGCTTCCTTCCATCAGCATCTGATAAATCTCCCCAACATTGTCATTTCTTATAGCTGCTTTAACAGGGGTATTGGCTATAAGCACTTCCTTTGCCAATACCCGCTTACCATCGAGACTGGGAACAAGTTTTTGGCTAATTACACAAGTTAGGACATCCGCTAACCTGGTTCTTACACGATTTTGTTCTTCTGTTGGAACTTCTCCCAAAATACGCTCTATACTTTCCATGGCTGAGGAGGTATGCAATGTACCAAATGTTTTGTGCCCAGAGTCAGTAATTTCAAGAGAAGTCATAATTGTTTCCGGGTCTCTAAGCTCTCCAATTACGATGATATCAGGATCTTGCCGGAGTGCCTGTATAGCACCATCTTTAAAAGAAGTTACATCCCGGCCTACTTCCCGGTGCCTGACTACCGATTTTAAAGGTTTATGAATTAATTCTACCGGAGAAGCTATAATTACAATATGAGATTCAACCGTTCTGTTATTGGCATCTATTATAGTGTCTAAAGTAGAAGATTTACCAGAACCTGTGATACCAGTAATGAGTGTTAAGCCATATTTGTAATATTTTAAACTTAATGCTTTTGCAACTTCGGTATGAACCCCGAGCCCTTTGAATGGCCGTATAGTGTTGTCAATCTTTCGCATATTCAATGCCAAGTGCTCCAAATCGAAGTACATATTGGCCCTGAAACGCTGTTCTTTGCCATTACTGAGTTCAAGTGAATAGGAAAAATCCAAGTTGCGTTCTTCAATTATTTTTGTACGCTGGCTGGGTAAAAGTATACTATGCAATAAAACATTAGTGTATTCTAAAGGAAGATTCAGAGACCGGTCATCTGGGTTCTTATCTCCATAGATGCGGTACCATATCTTTCCATCGCAACCCGGGCCCCCTAAATCAATATCAGAAGCTTCATTATCAAGCATTTTTTTGAGGAAAGATTTCACAATATTTTGAAGTGAAATCAGATGTTCTTCATCCAATTCCTGAATAAGTTTCCCGAGTTTAATATGTAATTCAATGCCACGCTCTGTACTTGTGATATTGTCCAGCACAGGCTTGCATAACCGGGCTAATTCTTTTTTTAAAACTCCAGCCTCCATAGATATTCCAATCACTGTAATTGACGTATTGGGTTTAATAGATTCTCAAGCCTCTTTTTTGTTACTTTTTTTCTCAAAAAAAGAGTGTGAGCAGCAATTAACCTGCAATCACCAATTCGTATCGTTTAATAGCCGTTTCTTTAAATTTAGCAACTGAACATTCATGTTACTGATCTTTCGCTGCTGTATTTCGATGATATTCTTTGTAAAAATGTTGAATAATTTTTCAGGTTTTTTTCTGAAAAAACTAAGTGCTTCATGCCTTTCATACCTTAACAGCACACAATCACCATCGGCCGTTACTTTTGCCATCCTGCTGTTTTTACTAAACAAGAAAGCTTCTCCTAAAAAATTTCCTTCCCCCAAAGTAGCTAATTGAATGTTATCTTTCCAAATACTGACTTTTCCTTCTGCTACAAGATAAGCTGAATTAACATATTCAGATTCATTAAGAATGATCTCATCTGTCAGAAACCGTTCCTCCTTGCCTAACTGTAAATACTCTAATACATCTTCGTAATGGAAGTTTTTTAGCAATAAAGGAGGTTCTTTCAGAAACTTCTTTATGTAATCCGGCATTGTATGGCCGTCATTATTGTGAATTTCTTTATTCATACCTCTTCCTTCTGGTTTTTACAGAACCTGAATATACCTGAATATGCATATAGTTCTTCATTAAATACAAATTTTGCCCCATTTAATCTTCAATTGTAATCGCAATTATTTCCTCAATGGTTGTAATCCCCGTTTTAATACGTTCTCTGCCCGATGCTCGAAGTGTCAGCATCCCTTGAGAGATCGCTAATTCCTTAATTGCTCCTTCATCAATGTCGCCACCAGCATCCAAAATCAGTTGTTTTATCTCGTTGGAGAAAAAGAGAGCTTCGTGAATACCCGCCCTCCCTTTATAGCCGGTATCGTTGCATACCTCGCAGCCTACTGCATCATAAAAGGTGGTATTTTCAATTTCTTCATCGGTAAACCCTATTCCGCGGGCAGTTTCGGGGTGAGGTTCATACACTTCTTTACATTCCTTACACAGTGTTCTAATCAAACGTTGGGCCACCACCAGGTTTACCGCATTAGCAATTAGAAAGGGTTCTACCCCCATTTTATATAGCCTTGATACCGCACTGGGTGCATCGTTGGTATGAAGTGTAGAAAAAGTAAGGTGACCTGTATTTGCCAGTTTAATGGCGATCTCTGCTGTTTTAAGATCTCGAATCTCACCCACCAAAACAATATCGGGGTCATGACGAAGGATCCCTCTGATGGATTGATCGAAGGTCATATGATGACTTATCTTTAACTGCCTTGCCCCTTCAATTATGTATTCTACCGGTTCCTCAACCGTTAACACATTTTTTGTAGGATCAATCACATAATATATAGCAGCAACTAAGGTGGTAGATTTACCACTACCGGTTGGGCCGGTTATAATAACAATGCCAGAAGGTTTCTGAATAGATTTAATAAAATTGTCTTTGGCCTGCTTCTGCAGTCCCAGCTTATCCAGGTCAGTAATTACCTTCCGGTCATCCAGCACCCGAATTACAATTGATTCAAATTTCCGGTCAAATTGTTTCCCTACAATGGGCATGATAGAAACACGATACCGGATTCCATGGCTATCAACCTGGCGTTGTATAAAGCCATCCTGAGAAGCGTCCCGCTCAAAGCGGTCTACATTTCGGGTTTTATCTTTTATTACCGCTGATATTGCTTCTGGTTTTACATTCTTTTGTTGATACCACAGCTGTAGCTTTCCATCAACCCTGAAACGAATATCGGTAGTTGCCGGCCCACTGGGCACAATATGCATATCACTAACACCTTGGCGAACTGATTCTACTAACATCCCTTCTACCAGGGAATTGAGCATGCTTTGATTAATTTCAGCATCGATTTCTTCTTCATCAACTTCCTCCTCTCCCGATTCCATATCAGGTTCTTCAAAGTCGATTTCTTCGAGCAGATCTAAAAATTCATTCTTCTGCTCATACACTTTAGAAAGGATGTCCTCTATAAGCTCATACCGGCAGTAAACCAATTCCGTTTGCTTAAAATTTATCCGGTTAAGAATACTCTGAATATTAGGATCTGAAGGATCGGCCGCCGCAATAGTAATGGAACTATTCGTTTTTTGATAGGGAAGCGCTTTGTGATGAACTAATTCATCTACAATTTCCTGTGGCAGTTCTTCAACATTTTCATTGATATGGTTTACTACTTCATCGGGGGCCATATCTGAATCTTTGAGCACCTCTCTGAACGCATAGATATCGGCAATTTCCTGCATAATCATATGCCGGTTCAACCCTAAATCCTGAAAAAGAATCTGTCCTAATCGCCGATTACTCTCGGCAGGTTCTTCAGCAAGTATGGCCAGCCCTTTCTGAAGCTGTTCTTCAGTAATTACCCCTTTGTTAACGAGTATCTCACCTATATGCCTGCGAATGTTAATTTTACCCATGCAACCCTATAGTTAAAAGCCTGATTTTGGCTTGATGATCGCTGTTTCGGAAGAAACAACGGTGATGGCAATAAGTGCAACCATTATAAATAAGTTGATAAACAGGTTAATCATATCAATAACCGATTGCATTTTGTAGGTGGTCTGAATTTCATAATACTCAGCAAGCTGCTTGGCATTTTTTCTTAATGAACCAGACTCAGCTCCCAATCTAAACCGGCTGATAGCCGTTCGGGTAAATACTCCGGTAGCTTCAATAGATTCTATGAGCCCTGCCCCGTCTTTAAGCATCATCTTAATGGCTACTTCTTTAATCTGCTTCTCCATAAATTTATTTCGGCAGGCTTCTGCAGCAACCTTAATTACCTCAATATTTTGTCCTGAACCACTATAGAGCGTATAAAACACCCGTGAAAATATTTCTATACTGGTTTTATGCAACAAATCTCCTAACACCGGCAGGTGTATTATATACTTATCAAGCAATAATTTTCCCTTAGGCGTTTTTATAAAGTAAATAAAAAGCCCAATGGGTATTACAAATGCCAGTACGATATATATCCAATTTGCCTGCAGCCAATAGCTTAATTCAAGAGTAGCGGCTGTCATAGGCGGCAATTCAATATCCATTTCTACAAACATTTCGGCTGTAGCCGGGAAAATATATCCAACATAAAAAAGGACTACCCCAATCACAGCAAGAACCGTAACGGCTGGCATCATCAGCGCACGTCTTAGGTTCTTTTTAAACTCTGCATCACGCTCAAGAAATTTAGCCGTACTTTCAAAAACGAGAGCCATATTACCTGAGGTGGAAGCAACACTTAACATATAAGAAGCAAACTTACCAAAAACATCTTCATGTTTACCATACACCTCGCTCCCTTCTTTACCATCCTTAAGATCCTTTTGGATAGTTTTAATCACTTCTTTCATCCGCTTGTTCGAAGTATCCTCGTACAGCAGGTTCAGGATTTCATCAAATGAGAGCTGCTGATTCAGCAAATCAGCCGATAGACGGATAAAGGTGACCACTTCCTGCATAGGAACCCCACCTTTAAAATCGAACCACTTCTTGTTAATGCTTTCAACTTTATACCCAAGCTTAACCAGTGCTTTCTCAAGTTCTTCTTTACTGTACGCTTCCTGTTCTCCCCTTACAGCCCCTTTACCAGGCCTCTTTACTTTATACATATAAAGGGACTTTTCATCCAAAGACTGTATTTTTAAGCCGTTCGTTTTAGTAAGCCGGTCTACCTTATTTTGAGCTACTTTTTTACTGTCAGCTTCAAATTCCGTTTGAACGAGCTTGCCTTTTTGCGATACTGCTTTTAATCTGAACTGTGCCATGTTAGAACGCTCATTTTTCCAAGTTACTTACATCATCTAAATCTTTATGCCGGCCCGATGCTTTCTTATTCACCAGCAGATCCTCAAACCCAATAACATTTATTTGAATATCATCAATTTCAAATATTTTCGCATTTTTTTTACAATCATCGAATTCCACTCCTGAAACAGAAGTTATTATATCTATGCGGTATGGAGAATACCCCAACTGGATAATTTGATTTGGTTGACTGAGCTTATCTACGCTCACATCAAAACTCGTAAGACCAAAATCTTTAATTACTTTGATAACTTTCTTAATATTTTTTTCCTCGAGTTTAACCCAAAAATCAATATCTCCTGTAAATCGGGGAGATCCGTAAAGAATTACTGCATATCCACCAACAAGCAGATATTCAACTTTGTTTTCGTTCAATAACTCTATAAACTCTTTGAAGTCCTTGCTCAGCGGTTCCATTTGGTTGCGTTAGTTTTATATACTGCTGACGTAATAATTCCAAAACTTCTAACTTTTCCTTAGAAGTTTTACCCTCCCAATATTTCCGTTCATCCTCGTATTGCTTGGGGTCATGCAAATTGTATATGCGTACTTTTTTTTCCATTGGCTCTTCCTTTCACTTTATTTCCCTTATTTAAGGATAGCTAAGACCTAACAATGTTACGATAAATTATACTATTCTATATGATAAGCGCAAAAAATAATTACTAAGACCACTTGCTAAAGAATTAATCAGGGGGTAATCGATATATTATTTTTACTTACTACCCCTATTATAGGCCCTCCCCCCGCAGCAGGTTGAACAGTAATCTGAAAAGATTCCTGCGATTTTTGTGTAATCTCAAAATCTCCGTCAACCATACTGGTATCTAAATTAATATCCGAAAGTGTAATGCTTTGAAAACTTTTACTCCCTCCTCCCAACATACTTTCCTTGACATAATACATTTGTGCTTCAGCGGCCGCTTCCAACAATCGCTGACGTACAGCACTGTGATTAGCGCTTTCTCGACTTTCACTCATCGTATTAATGGCAATGATAGTTGCAATTCCAACTATCACACTCACCAAAACTAATAATATGACTTGCTGTTGCCCCATAAAAAAAAAGCCCTTCTATAAAAGAAGGGCTATTGCTATAAATTAAAACTGCTATTGATTCTCAGCTAAACTCATATCGTCTTCTGTAATTGTAGCTACTATTGAAGTAAGTGCACCACTTGTTGGTGTTGCCGTTACTGTTAGTGTTGTAGCTCCGGATCCAGGTGCTGTTATAACATAAGAACCATTCGCATTAGCTGCAGAAAGCCCACTATTGTAAATACTGTCAGCTGCAAATGTAATGTTATTGAATGTGATATCTTCAAAATCATTACCGCCGCCGCCTAACATTTCAGGCTTTATAAAATATTGCTGTGCTGATGCACCAATATTTGCTAAATCCTGGCGAACTGCATCCAAGTTGGCGGAATCTGCCGCGCTACCGAATGTGTTTATAGCTACTACTGTAGCAATTCCTACGATTATTGTTACGAGAATTACGAGAAGTAATTGTTGTTGACCCATGGTGATCTCCTAGTTGTTGTGTTTGTTAGTTAAAATGTTTAACAATATTTCGCTGAAATTTACTAATCATTCAGCCAAATTAAATTAGAAATTCTTTAGTCTTAGTTTAACTCCTTGTTAGCAAGAGGTCAACTTTAGTTAATTGTTACGATAATAATATTATTAAAATATTTTAATATTCCAATAAATTGTATTAACTAACTGTTGTCAACCTCTGGAAACATAGACAATATATCATCAAAATGTAGGGCATAATCAGTGCATTTATTTACTGCATTTAATAAACATGCGGCCTATTTTATTTCAAAATATATTAGATGACAAAAAAACAAGAAGGAAACCCTTACCTGGTAATTTTTTCGCTTTGGCTGCTTTTATTTGCTGCAAGCAGCCAGGTAATGATTATCTCCCCCATCCTGCCCCGCATTAGTGAACAACTCTCTACTCCTGTAGAAGTTCTTGGTAACCTGGTAACGGTATATGCCGTTATGGTTGGTATATTAGCCATTATGATGGGACCCCTCTCTGACAAAATTGGCCGCCGTAAGATTTTATTAATTGGTACAGGCGGAATCTCTTTCTTTTTATTAATGCACGGTTTTGTAGAATCTTTTACAGGATTATTAATAGTAAGAGCTTTAGCTGGAATGGCTGGAGGAGTACTCAGCGGTTCTGCAGTTGCTTATGTAGGGGATTACTTTCCCTATGAGAAAAGAGGATGGGCTAATGGATGGATTATGAGCGGGATTGCGATGGGACAAATACTTGGTATTCCTATCGGCACCTTATTGGCTGAATATTTTGGCTTCCGTATGCCTTTTGTACTTTTTGGGGGAATCATGGCTCTCACCTTTATTTTGATTTTGCTCAAAGTACCTCAACCCAATGTTGAGTTACAAAAAGACCGCATTACAATATCAGGAGCACTCAAGAAGTATTACCAATTGCTTCTTAGAAGCGAAGTACGTGCTGCGGCATTCGCCTATTTGTTCATGTTTTTGAGTATTTCGGTATTTGTGGTATATCTGCCTACCTGGCTCGAGGATAGTTTTCATGTCAGCGGTACCGATATTGCCTCTTTATTTTTTGTAGGGGGGATTGCAAACGTTATTACGGGGCCGGTAGCCGGTAAGCTATCTGATAAAGTAGGCCGGAAATCCATTATTATTTTTTCCTGTGTTGGCCTCTCAATAGTTATGGCTTTAACTACCTACTTGATTACCTCATTTTGGATTTCTTACATCCTTTTCTTTTTCACCATGGTTTTGATTGCCATGCGCATCAGCCCATTTCAGGCACTCTCCACAGAATTGGTTAAATCTGACAACCGGGGTTCTCTAATGAGCCTTTTAATAGCCATAGGACAAATTGGATATGGTGTAGGCGGTTCTGTTGCCGGCCCCTTTTATGTAAGCAGTGGGTACATGAGTAATACCTACCTGGGAGCTGCTATGATACTTGTGATGGCTTTTATCGTTTGGAAGTTTATACCAGAACCTGATTTTAATTCCGCAAAAGCAGATTCCGAACTTCATCCAACAAGTATAAACACTTCTCTCTCAGAATAAGCTTTGACTACACTTACGTCCCTATTTTAGCCTCAAAATCATTTTCATTTCCATAATTCGAAATGAATGTTAATATTATTGTAACTTATTGCTGATTCATTTCTCTCATAAGAAAAAAATCCATGAAGAAACTACATCTACTTTTTACGGCTATTGTACTATTAATGATTGGAGCTTGCGAAAGTACCAGTTCCGACAACTCAATTGATATCAACGGGAGAGTAGTTGATGGAACCAATGGGGATCCTATTAATGAGGTTATTGTAAACATCACATCCCCGGAAACAATTAGTGCCTCTACCCTTTCAGATCAAGACGGACAGTTTCTATTCTCTGATATAGAAATTGATGAAACCACCGATATTGTCATAGAACTTAAAAAGACAAGTTATCAAACTGAAACAGTGAAAATAGCGGCCTCTCCTGGCCTGGACGTGAACCTCGAAGACCCGGTTCGGCTCACCAAAGAAGATGACGGAGGCGGAAATGATGGAGGGGATGGTGGAGTTTCCGGGCCTTCGGCTGGAGCTGCGGCTATTGTTCTTTCCAACATTACGAATGAAACCATTAACATTATCGAATCCGGCGGAATTGTTAATACCGCCTTCACTTTTGCCGTTCAGGATTCATCCGGACGCGCCCTTGATCTCGAAAATGCCGTAGATGTTGAATTTTCAATTCTATCTGGTCCGGGAGGTGGAGAAGGCATCACCCCGGAAGTAGTACGCACCAATTCCGAAGGCCTTGCCACTTCTAATCTATATAGTGGAACGGTGTCAGGAGTAGTGATGATACAAGCCAAAATAGAACGTCCTGAGGTAAACCTTACAATTCTCTCTAAACCAGTAGCCATAACTATTCATGGTGGGTTTCCTGATTTAGACCACTTTAGTATTGCTGCTGATAAATACAACTTTGAAGGTTATTCCATTAATGGAAACAGAAATGGACTTACAGTAATTGTAGGAGATAAATACAGTAACCCGGTTAAACCTGGTACAGCTGTATATTTTGAAACAACCGGGGGTATTATCCAGGGATCAGGTGTGGGACATACTGATGGGGATGGATTCGTTACTGTTGATTTGATTTCAGGAGATCCCCGCCCTACCGATCCTCAAACTCTCAGTGGGATCAGTTTTGGAGGGCGCCCGGGGCTTTCTACGGTTACAGCCACTACCATTAATGAGGATAACCAGGAAATTAAGAAATCCGTGAATGTGGTTTTTTCCACCTCAAATGCAATTATTACTGCTTCACCCACTACATTTGATCTTCCACCTAATGGAGGTGCCAGTTTCTCTTATACCGTTACCGACCTTAACGGGAACCCAATGGCAGCTGGTACAAAAATAAATATAGAAGGCGGTGAAGGAATTGAAGTTACCGGAGCAACTAACATTGAATTAGGTAATGCACTTTTCCCAGGTCAGGGAGCTACTGAATTCAACTTTTCCATCCGGGATACCGATGAAGAATCAAATGACGCAGCCGCTTTAACTATTAAAATAACGGTTACTGCTCCTTCAGGCATCGAAACAATATACGACCAAATTAGTGGTACCCGACGTAAAACAGCCGGTAATTAATCTCAACCCAAAGCCTGTCTCACCGAAGGCACCACTGCGCGGCTGTCTCTTGCCTGACTTTGTTATTACCAGGCCAGGCAAGAGGAGGCCTTGTGGAGTATTTTGGTTGTGAATGGTGTTTGGGCTTTGGAGATATTTTTTGGGATGATTGAAGAGTCAAGCAGAAGGTATTGCCTCCCGAAGATTAGACGATAATTTTTCTTCTTAGCCGGTTTAGCTGTGATAGATGTGATGAACAGGATGTTTGTGATCAATTGATATCACAGTGCATCATCCGGATCTTTTCAGTCTTCAGCGAAGAGAGTATTTCAAGTGTATAGAATAATAGCTTTTATCTTTCACCTCACCTAAATCCTCTCCTTCCGGCACCGCAGATGTCCTTTCGCAAGGAACCCAAATATAAAATAAGGTTTGGTACCCCACCGACGCGGCGCTTTCCCTAAATATGGTTGGAATATACCTCAACGCTGTTACCATAGCCCCCCGGATCTTTTCAGTCTTGAGTGAAGCAGGTGTTTCAAGTTGTAATAGGATAACAGCCTTTATCTTTCACCTCACCTAAATCCTCTCCTGGGAGGCTGTGAGAAAATACCAAGTCAAATACATATCGTAAAAAAAGTATTTTTTAGCTCCCAAAAATAGGATAACCTCATGGTATTCAGTATCTTACAGAAGATATATTATTCCCAATAACCCTGTTATTATGCCGTACATTCAACCTCCCGATCGCCAGCAACTGACTTTTATGA